>NZ_JBXAGX010000046.1:0-541 GCF_058794515.1 Roseateles sp. GW823-FHT07B05 | reverse complement strand
CGGCGTTGGTGGGCGTGCCGCTGGTGGCGGAGGCGGTGATGCCGGCGAGGTGGGAGACACCGGCGAGCTGGCGCTCCAGATCCAGCGTGTAGCCGTAGGTGTAGCTGCTGGCGGTGCCCGAGTTGGCGGTGCTGGGGTTGTAGTTGCTGTTGCCGTAGCCGCTGATGCCGAGGTAGAAGGTACCGGTGGCCGGTGCGACGAAGGTCAGCCGGGTGGGGTTGTAGAAGTAGAAGAGGCTGTTGCTGGCCAACTCCTTGCCGGTGGCGTCAAACAGGCGCATCTGGGCGTAGTAGCTGGTGCTGGCGGCCAGCCTGACGAGGTCGCCGGCGTTGAGGTCCAGACGGTAGAGATCGACATCGAGCGCGGTGTCGATGCCCGAGCTCACCCGTCGGCTCTGGTTGAGGCCCACGGCGAGGTCGGTGGCAGCCAGCAGGGTGTCGCCGACGTCGGTGGCCGGGGCGAGGTCGGGCAATGCGACGAGCGCCGGCAGTGCGGCCGATCGCAGCGTGCTGGTGCCACCGGCGGTGGAGACCGTGATCAC
>NZ_JBXAGX010000045.1:0-574 GCF_058794515.1 Roseateles sp. GW823-FHT07B05 | reverse complement strand
CGGTGTCAGGGGCTGGGCTGACCTATGTGACAAACGCGGTAGCGCTGAAGCCGGTGGCGGCGGCGATCATGGGCGCGGTGAATGGCCCGGTTCTCATTTCTGGCGTCGGCGACTCTCTGACACAGCTGGGCGGCGATACGGTCACCCAGTCCAGCGATCAGTTGGCCGAGCAGTACGGCTTCCTCGCCTGCCTGCGCCGGGAGCTGAACTCAAAGCTGGGTCTGTCGGCGTTTGATGGTGGCCAGTGGTGCCCCGCTGAGGCGGCTCCGGCCGCTGATAACCGCGTGGCTAACGGCGGCGCCCCAACCCTCGTCGCCAACTACGGTCCGTACATCACCTATCGCGACGGCAGCAACGTGCAGGTCCAGCGCCGGCCGGTGAAGATCGAATCTGGCAAGACGATCACATGGACGGTCAACGGTCGTTACCTCGACCTTATGCTGTGGGACAACACCGGCAACGGCTACAACGGCACCATCGCGTACACCATTGATGGTGGCGCTGCCACGCAGATTGCCAGCCCAGGTGGCGCGGACGCGTATCGCCTCGCGACCATCGACATGGGCACTCAGGG
>NZ_JBXAGX010000044.1:125-678 GCF_058794515.1 Roseateles sp. GW823-FHT07B05 | reverse complement strand
GCGCTGCTGCCGCTGCTGGTGACGCCCGCGCCGGTCAGGCTGGTGGCGCCCGCCCCGGTCAGCGTCGCCGTCAGCGCCTGGCCGGCCTGCGCCGTCGTCACGCCCGTGCCGTTGAAGCTCACGCCCAGCGCGTTGGCATCCCGCACGCTGGCCGCGCCCGTGGTCGTCACGCTCACCGCCTGCTGGAAGTCGTTGCCCGCGTTGGCCAGCGTCACCGCCGCCGCCTGCGCGTTGATGGCCGTCGTGCCGGTCACCGTCACGTCGCCGCTCTGCGTCACCGCGCCCGTGCTGCCCAGCGTCAGGCCGCCCGTCACCGTGCTGGCGCCCAGGCTGGTTGCGCCGGTGCTGCTGATGCCCAGCGCGCCGCTGCTGCCGCTGCTGGTCACGCCCGCCCCGGTGAGGTCGGTGGCGCCGCTGTTGCTCAGCGTGGCCGTCAGCGCGCCGCCGGCCTGGGCCGTGGCGCCGCTGGTGTTGGTGAAGCTCACGCCCAGCGCGTTGGCATCCCGCACGCTGGCCGCGCCCGTGGTCGTCACGCTCACCGCCTGCTGGAAGT
>NZ_JBXAGX010000043.1:0-727 GCF_058794515.1 Roseateles sp. GW823-FHT07B05 | reverse complement strand
GCTGAGGAGCAATCGAGCCTGGAGGCCCTGCGTCGCCAGCGATGGCCGCTGTGGCGCATCGCCATGCGTGCCGGCCGTGGGATGGGCACTGTGAGCCGTTGCATGAAGCGCCTGGGGTTGTCACGGCTGACCTCGTTGGAGCCGCCAGCGCCCGTGGTGCGCTACGAGCGAGCAGCACCTGGCGAACTGCTTCACCTGGACACCAAGAAGCTCGGTCGCATCGACGGCGTGGGGCACCGTATCACGGGTGACCGCCGCAGTGCCAAACGTGGCATCGGCTGGGACTTGGTGCACCTGGCGATCGACGATCACTCGCGCGTGTCGTTCGCGCTCATCAAGACCGACGAGTGCGGCCAGAGCTGCGCTGATTTCTTGCGCGAGGCGGTGGCGTACTACGCTGGCTTGGGCGTGCGCATCGACCGCGTCATGACCGACAACGGCAGCGGCTACGTCTCCAAGGCCTTCCGCCAGGTCTGTGTGGAACTTGGCGTGCGTCACCTGCGAACGCGGCCGTACACGCCCAAGACCAACGGCAAAGCTGAACGCTTCGTGCAGACCAGCCTGCGCGAGTGGGCCTACGCCAGGCCCTACGAAAGCTCAGCCCAACGCGAGGCAGCCTTGCAGCGCTTCCTGCACCGCTACAACTGGCATCGGCCACACTCCGCACTCAACCGCCAGCCACCCATGAGCCGCATCCCGGCCATGAACAACCTACTGGAACTCAACA
>NZ_JBXAGX010000042.1:0-1181 GCF_058794515.1 Roseateles sp. GW823-FHT07B05 | reverse complement strand
TAGGGCTACGCTGAATAAGCCTTTGATTTCGGGGACGGCTTCCGCAGGCTGATCGCGGGGACGATTTGCGCAGTGAATCCGGCGATCCAGACCCGCTTTCCGCGCCGCAGGCGCCATGCCGGCGCCCAGCGGACGCACTCATCCCACCAAGTGCTTGCGCGCCATGTAGATGTTCGCCAGGCCCAGCGCTACGAACGCGCGCGTCGCGTTCTTGGCCAGGCCCTTGTAGCGCACCTTGTTGAAGCCCCACTGCCGCTTGACCACGGCGAACATGTGTTCCACCCGCGAGCGCACCTTGGACTTGATGCGGTTGGCGATGCGCTCGATCTCGGCGGCAATGCCCGCAGCGCCGACACGGCGGTTCGTCCGGTCCCGCGCCTGCGGCGCCTTGCTGGCGATCAGTTGCTGCTGCGAGGCGTAGGCGCTGTCGCCGTAGACCTCTTGCTCGGCCCCGTGCAACAGCTGAGGAATCGCATGCTTGTCGTGCACGTTGGCCGCCGTCACGACGGCGCTGTGCGCCAGGCCGGTCTTGCTGTCCACGCCGATGTGCAGCTTCAGGCCGAAGAACCACTGCTTGCCCTTTCGGGTCTGATGCATTTCGCCGTCGCGCTCGCCCTTGTCGTTCTTGGTCGAGCTCGGCGCCGAGATGATGGTGGCATCCACGATGGTGCCGGTGCCGACCTTCATGCCCTTGCCCTGCAGCACTTCACCGACCTTGGCGAACAGTGCGGCGCCCAGCTTGTGTTTGTCGTCCTCAAGCAGGCGGCGGAACTTCAGCAAGGTGGTGCCGTCAGGCACACGCTCGCGGCCCAGGTCGATGCCAACGAAGCGGCGCAGCGCCGTGCTGTCCAAGAGCGCTTCCTCGCAGGCCTCGTCGGCGAGGTTGAACCAGTGCTGCACGAAGTACATGCGCAGCATGCGCTCCAGGCCGATGGGCGGGCGACCCTTGCCGGCCTTCGGGTAGTGGGGCTCGATGACCCCGCACAGCTCAGCCCACGGAACGATGGAATCCATCGTCTGCAGGAACACGTCGCGCCTGGTCGGCCTGCGAAACCGCTCGAATTCCGCACCCTGATCGGCAGCCGCTGCGAGTGTTGCTTGCTTCATCCGAACATCATCCCGACGCCGCTGCTGCCTTGCCACCAGATCAACCCGGAAGGCAGACCTTAATCAGCGTAGCC
>NZ_JBXAGX010000041.1:0-1242 GCF_058794515.1 Roseateles sp. GW823-FHT07B05 | reverse complement strand
TGACCCTGTCCCCGTTTCAGTACCGCTCGGAAGTAGAACTTTCCGGCTCCTCTGACATCGCCGCAGCCGCCTGCAGGCGGCTGCGGCGGGCGAATTCGGCTGGCGTAGACCATTCCAACGCCGAGTGGGGGCGGTTCTCGTTGTAGTCCCGCCGCCAAGCCTCGATCTTGGCGCGCGCATCGTCCAGTGACAAGAACCAATGCTCGTTCAGGCACTCCTGGCGCAGGCGCCCGTTGAAGCTCTCGACTGTGGCGTTGTCCGTCGGCTTGCCTGGTCGGCTGAAGTCCAGTTCGACGCCCCGCTCGTAGGCCCATTTGTCCATGGCCTTGGAGATGAACTCGCTGCCGTTGTCGGTCTTGATGGTCAGCGGCAGCCCGCGGTGCAAGACGATGCCACTGAGGACGCGCACGACGTCTTCGCCCTTCAAGCTCTGGCCCACGTCGATCGCCAGGCACTCGCGCGTGTACAGGTCAACCACGGTGAGCATGCGCAACTTGCGGCCGTCGAACAAGTTGTCGGCGACAAAATCCATGCTCCAGATTTCGTTGATGGCATGGGCTAGCTGTTTGGGCTGCCGCAGCTGGGCGGCCTTGTTCCTCTTCGGCCGCTTGAGCCGCAGTGACAGCCCTTCATCCCGATAGAGGCGGTACACGCGCTTGACGTTGTCGGGGTGGCCTTCGCGGCGCAGGAGCACGTGCACCCGGCGGTAGCCGTAGTGCACGCGTGTGCTGGTGATCTCCTTGATGCGCATGCGCAGCGCGGTCTCGTCCTTCTTGACCGGCTTGTAGAAGAAGCTGCCCGGCGACACGTTGGCCACGCGCATGGCATTGCGCTGGCTGCAGCCAAACAGGCGCATCAGCTCTGGCACCAGCTCTCGCCGCCGCGAAGGCCCTAGGCTTTTTTTGCGACGATGTGCTGCAGCATGGCCTTGTCCAGGCTCAGATCCGCCACGATCTGCTTGAGCTTGCGGTTCTCTTCCTCGAGCTGACGCATGCGTCGCAGCTCCGATGGGCCCACGCCGGCGTACTTCTGACGCCACTTGTAGAAGGTCGCGCTGCTAATGCCCATCTTGCGGCAAACCTCCTCGACGCTGATGCCCAGCTCAGCTTGCTTGAGCGCGTAGGCCATCTGCTCCTCGGTGAACTTGCTCTTCCTCATGGCATGAACTCCTGGCCCCTTCCTGGGCCTCTTCATGCCGGTCCATTCTGTTACCGAACGGTACGGAAACCTGGGACAGGGTCA
>NZ_JBXAGX010000040.1:0-1280 GCF_058794515.1 Roseateles sp. GW823-FHT07B05 | reverse complement strand
GCTCATACGGTCGTTATCTCCTGGATCTCGGCGAGCGCAATGGTCCCCGGCGCTCTGCTGAAAAACGCGGCTGGCATCTGCACGGCGCGCTTCGGCGTTGGCGGCACGACGGCAGCGAACTGGGCCGTTCGGCAGGAGCGTGAGATTCGCACCAGCTTCAAGACGCTGCCGTCCGCGCTCCAGATCATCCGGTTCTCGTACAACGACTGGAACCGGCAGGTCACGGATTCCATGCCGCCCGAGACCTTCGCGACGAACCTGCAAACGCTCATCACGGCGGCTCAGGCGAACCCGGCGACGAAGGGAATCCTGCTGCTGACCGACCCGGCCACGTCCTCCGCCGACAACAAGGCGCGGCTCTACGCCGAATACGCGGCAGCGGCGAAGGGCCTGGCAGGCGGCAACGTGGCCTATATGGACCTGGCGGCCGCAATGGCTGACTGGAACACACAGAACGGCTACGGCTGGTACGTTGACTTTGTTCACCGCACGGCCGCAGGCTTCACGGCTGAGGCCCGCCTCGTGGCCGACGCGTTGCTGTCACCATCCCTGCTGACGCGCTAATGCTCGCCAAGCGAAGCAATCACCGGCTGGAGCGCTTGCTCAAGCTCCCATGCGATCTGTCGCATGGTGGCGAAGTGCACTTCCTGCAGTGGCTTCGGACCTGCTGGCGAGGATATGCGAACCTGCGGGTCATAGTCCGTCTTCACGGCCTGATAGTCGGCGTCGTCAATCTCGCCGTCGACATGTCCTCCGCCTTCCTTGTTCCGCATCACGCGCGTGAGTCGCTCACGGCTGATGCGTTTTCCGTGGCTCGTCTCCAGCACATCGCCCTTCCACCAGATGCGGAAGTCGACAAGCCTGAGCCAAGGCGGTTTGCTTGTAAAGAAGCAATGGGGCACGCAGCGTGGATGGTTTTCGTTGAGCAGAATTGCGGTCATGGGCCCAGAGCCAATCCAACCCTCCTGTTCAAACACGGCCGACCTGGCCGTGTCGGGGTACCGAAGGGTCTTCTGGATTCCCAGCAGCCTCAGCAGCGACTGCTTCGTCCCATCTCCCACCAGCATCTGAACTTCGCCTGCGAGCGTGAGAGCCTGCCAAGTCTTGCCGGCATCGAAAGACGCGCCGTGGGTCTGCAAGGCATCGAACTTCTGAACGAGCGTCTCCAGCAGTTCGTTATGCGTCTTTACGTACTTGAACTCATCCCGCGACTTCTTGGTCATGGTCGCCGCCTCCCGTTGTGTGCGAGTGTGACAGCCTGATCCCAATCCCCTGCCGGT
>NZ_JBXAGX010000039.1:0-1315 GCF_058794515.1 Roseateles sp. GW823-FHT07B05 | reverse complement strand
TGAATCGCCCCGGCTTCCGCGGAGGCCCGTTGGTTTAAGTCAGACGGTCGCGGCCTGACCAGCGCGTTGTCGATGGTAGTTGGCCTCGAACTCGGCCGGCGGGATGTAGCCCAGCGGCTCCATCAATCGATGGTGGTTGAACCAAGCCACCCATTCCAGCGTTGCCAGCTCCACCGCCTGCTTGGTCTTCCACGGCCCGCGCCTGTGGATCACCTCGGCCTTGTAGAGGCCGTTGATGGTCTCGGCCAGGGCGTTGTCGTAGCTGTCGCCCTTCGAGCCCACTGACGGTTCGATGCCGGCTTCGGCCAGCCGCTCGCTGTAGCGAATGGACAGGTATTGCGCCCCCCTGTCGGAGTGGTGCGTCAGGCTGCCGTCGTCGGACGGCTTGCGGTCATACAGCGCCTGCTCCAGCGCGTCGAGCACGAACTCGGTGTGCATCGAACTGCTCTGGCGCCAGCCCACGATGCGCCGGCTGAACACATCCACGACAAACGCCACGTAGACCCAGCCCTGCCAGGTCGAGACGTAGGTGAAGTCCGAGACCCACAGCTGGTTGGGCCGCTCGGCCCGGAACTGTCGGTTGACCCGATCCAGCGGGCATGGCGCCTTCGGGTCAGGTAGCGTGGTGCGCACCGCCTTGCCTCGGCGCACGCCCTGCAGGCCCTGCTGGCGCATCAACCTCTCGACGGTGCAGCGCGCTACCGCCACGCCTTCGCGGTTGAGCTGGCGCCAGACCTTGTCGGCGCCGTAGACCTGCATGTTGGCCTGCCATACGCGCCGGACCTGAGGCACGAGGCTCGCATCGCGCTGCGCGCGACGCGAGCACAGCGCCGGGTTGCGCTGACAGGCGGCATGGCGCCAGTACGCCGACGGGGCGATCTGCAAGACGCGACAGATCGACTCGACCCCGAACTGCTGGCGATGCCGGTCGACGAAGGTCTTCAGGACTTGATGCGGCGGTCGAGCTCCGCCTGGGCGAAAAACGCACTGGCCAGCTTCAGGATCTCGTTGGCCTTGCGCAGTTCGCGCACCTCGCGTTCGAGTTCCTTCACACGCTGCGCCTCGTTGGTCGTCACGCCCTCGCGCACGCCGGCATCGACCTCCGCGCGCTTGACCCACTCGTTCAGCGTCTGCGGCACGCAGCCAATCTTGGGCGCGATGGACTCGATGGCCGCCCACAGCGACGCGTACTCCCCCCGGTGCTCCTGCACCATCCTCACCGCGCGCTCACGCACCTCGGGCGAGAACTTGTTCGACTTGCTCATGGCTCAATCCTCTCAGAGTGTTGAGCCTCCTCGAAACCCGGGGCGGTTCA
>NZ_JBXAGX010000038.1:0-1504 GCF_058794515.1 Roseateles sp. GW823-FHT07B05 | reverse complement strand
CGGCACTGACGGCGATGCCGTCGACCCACAGCGTCATCAGCGCGCCCACACCGCCGGCCGGTACGGCGCTGGCGCGCACGGTGACGGTGCTGGTGATGTTGGGCTGGGGCCAGGTGGCGCGCAGCGCGCCACCCCAGACCATGTTGCCGCTGGGGCCCACGACGTCGAGCCCGTCGAAGGCGGCGGCGCCGGCGCCGCGGTCATAGGTGGTGCCCGAGGCGTTGGGCAGCCAGGTGGTGTTGGCGGTGGTGGCGTAGGCGATGAAGAGGTTGCGGTCCGCGCCGTTGATGGTGGCGTCGTTGACGTAGGCGATGTCGAGCTTGCGGCCTGCGCTCATGGGCGGCACGGCAAAGCGGTAGTCGGCGTTGTCGGTGGACTTGACCTCGGCGCTGCCGACCATGACGCCGTCGACGAGCACCTGCATGACGGGGCCCGTGCCGTCGGCCAGCGTGCCGCGGGCGCGGATGAGCAGGCTGTCGGTGAGGTTGGGCTCGGGCCAGGCGGCGTCCAGCGTGTTGCTGGTGGCGCGCAGCACGGTCTTGCCGGAGATGGCGTAGGCCAGTTGCAGCTCGCGGCCGCTGGTGGGGTTGGTGTAGACCACTTGCACGCGCTGGCCGGGCTTGAGCGGCAGCGAGGGCAGGGTGATGTCGGCCGGGGTGGTGGAGCGCAACTCCACGGTCCCAATGACAACGCCGTCGACCAGCACCTGAGCGATGGGGCCGACGTCGCCGGACAGCCGGACGCTGGCACGCAGCGTCAACGAGTCGGTCATGTTGGCGGCGAGCCACTTGGTGCGCAGGGCACCGTTGGCGGTGAGCAGGTTCTGCGTGGTGGGTGCGGCGTTGACGCCGTCGAAGGCGGCCAGGCCGAGCCCGGCGTCCAGGTTCCACCCGCCAGCGCTGGGCTGCAGCACGGTGTTGCCGGCCTTGAGGTAGTGCACGCGCAGGCTGCGCACCACGCCGTCGGCAGTGCCAGCGTTGGCGAAGGCGACGTCGATGCGGCTGTCCACGGACAGCGCTGGCGTGGCGAAAACATAGTCGGCCGGCTCGGTCGAAGTGACCTCGGAGGTGCCGACGACGATGCCGTCGACGCGCACGATCATCTGGGCGCCCTGGCCAGCGGCGCTGGTGGCGCTGGCGCGTACGGTCAGGTGGTCGGTGAGGTTGGCCGCCGGCCAGGTCAGACGCAGGGCGCCGTTGGAGTTGACATGCATCGTGCCGGCCACGACGTTCTGACCGTCGAAGGCGGCATCGCCATTGCCCTTGTCGAAGCTGACGATGGTTGCGGAGGAGAGGACGGCCGTGTCGGCGGTGCTCATCTGCACGACACGCAGGTTGCGGTCCACGCCGTTGACGGCGGCGTCGTTGGTGTAGACCAGGTCGACCTGGCTGCCGGGCTTGAGCGTGGGGGTGGCCAGCCGGTAGTCGGTCGGCACCGCGGCGCGCACTTCCACGGTGTCCGTGACCACGCCGTCCACGCGCACCGACATCGTCGCGCCCACGTC
>NZ_JBXAGX010000037.1:0-1572 GCF_058794515.1 Roseateles sp. GW823-FHT07B05 | reverse complement strand
GGCTCCCTCGGGTAGCCTTCAGGAGTGGGTCAGTATTGGACGAGCACCCTGGGTCAGTCGGTCGCGAGCGTCAACAGTCGGGGTCGTCGATGGCCGAGCGGTCCACCAGCACGTTGGCCTTGGTCTGCGCAGCGATGCGCTTGAGCCAATCGCGTTGCGGCGTGCTCCAGGGCGTGCCTGCAGGCGGGTGGGCCAGCAGATGCTGTAGAGCCCGGTCGACACGCTCGGCGTAGGGTAGCAGCGGGTCGCCGATGGCCGCTTGGCGGATGTAGCCCACGATGCGGGCCGCGATGTCCTGGTTGGTGAGGTCACGCCATGCTGACGAGAGGTTAGTTTCGGTGAAGCCTGCACTATCCAGCGCTAGGACAAGCTCGCGGAGCTGTGCACGAGTCAACTCGCGGGGTCTCGTCAGCACGGTAACCAGCGCCGGGATCTGATTGCCGTGCGTCTTGATGAACTCGCTGAAAGCGCGGATGTAGTCGTCGGGCTTCTTGCCCTTGCCGTACCCGCGCTCGGCGCGGTCGAAGGCATCAGCGTGCTCAGACACGAAAATCTCGCGCTCGGGACCATCACTGCGCCGGTCGAGCAGCTCGCCCAGTTCCGGGTTCTGCACAAACCAGGCGGCCACATCGGACAGCGGCATGGCCTTCAACTGCTGGACGAAGGCCTGCACTGGCATGCCCGCCTTGGCTTCGAAGTCCTGCCGGTTCTTATCGGTCAGGTGCCGCTTCTTGGCTTGCAGCTTGGCCAAGAACTGGTCGCGTGCCAGTTCGGTCGCCGATTCGTCCTTCAGCGTGGCTAGTTCCTGCGCCAGTTGGGTGAAGGTGATCTTCGGGTTCACGACCACGGGCTTCATGGCCGTCATGTCGCCAATGGACTCGAAAATGCGGACAGCGTCAAAGACGCGGAAAGAATCTTTTACGTCCGTCCCGCCGAAATCGCAGAGCCGAGTCGCCCGGCCGAGCATCTGGTCGAACAGGATGCGGCTGTTTACTTGGCGCAAGAACACCAGATTGCAGATCTCCGGTACGTCTACGCCGGTGGTCAGCAGGTCGACCGTGACCGCGACATTGGGCAGGCGCTCGTTCTTGTACCGACGAATCAGCTGCAAGGGCTTGTCGGCAGCTCCGGTGATCTTGATGACCGCATCGTCTTCGACTGCGCCGTACTGGCCCTCGAGCGCTTTCTTCAGCAGGTCCACCACCATGTCGGCGTGACCGTCGCTGACGCAGAAGATCAAGGTCTTGCGGCGGGAGGCCGGGTCGAGCTCCTGAGCGAGGTACTTGCAGACCACCTCGTTGAACTGCCGCGTGATGACCTTGCGGTTGAATTCATCGACTTTCAGCTTGATGTCGTCAGGCGTCTTGAACAGATCGATTTGCTGGCGGCCCGTGTTGTAGACCTTCACCTCCTCGCCAGCCTTCCAGGTGATGCCCTGGTCCGAGAGCAAGGTGTGCAACTGGATCGGCGGCTCGTAGTCCACGAGGTAGCCATCCACCACTGCTTCACGGTAGCCGTAGGTGAAGACCGGCGCTCCGAAGATCTGCGTTGTGTGCAGCGCCGGCGTGGCGG
>NZ_JBXAGX010000036.1:0-1609 GCF_058794515.1 Roseateles sp. GW823-FHT07B05 | reverse complement strand
GCCCCTTCGGCGTCCAGCAGCTGTTCGATCAGCTGCTCGGGTTCCAGCGCCGCGTGGCGGCAATGCGCTACCAGCTCGGGCCAGTTGGACGCCATGCCGTGCAGCTTGAGCGCCTTCAGCCGTGTGACGATCTCCGTGCTCATGGGCGGACCTCCTGCTTGTTGCGCAGCGCGTCGTAGCGCTGCACGTCGGCGCGGGGTTCTTCCTTCAGCGCCGGTGTGGGTTGTGTCAGTTCACGGATGGCAGTGGCGCCGTCCTTCAACCGCGCCAGCACGTTGAGCACGTGCTCGGCGCTGGGCCGTCCGGCCTCGAGCGCGATCTCCGCGGCCACCAGCACCGCTTCGAGGCCATGCACCGGCACGGCCGCCAGCACCTGCGCCATGACGCGGTCGCCGCCCGCGTGGCGCAGCAGGTGCCGCTGCAGGGTCTGCAGCACCTCGGGCATGGCCTTGAACGGCGCGCCGTTGCGCAGCGCGCCTGGCTTGATCTGCACCAGCGGGATGTAGTGCTGCCAGTCGTAGAAGGTCAGGTCTCGCTCGAAGCTGCGGGTGTGGCGAGCGACCTCAATGCTGTCCGCTACCAGCACCAAGGCGTCGGGGTAGACGCGCAGACTGAGCACGGCGTTCACATGCCGCGTCGGCACGCTGTAGCGGTTGCGCTGGAAGTGCACCAGCGCCGTGGCGGAGACGCGAACAGGCCGCTCAACGTAGCCGTCGAAGGGCTTGGGGCACGGCATCAACCGCGCCTGCTCATCCTGCAGTACGTCGGCCACCGTCAGCGCCGGCCACTCGGGGTGGGCGGTCTCCGCCCAGCAGGCGCGGCAGCGCTCGCCCAGCCAGGCGTTGAGCGTGGCCAGGTCCGGCCAGCGCCGCTCGCTGGCTTCGCGCCAGACCTGGCGCCGGCGGTCCTGCACGTTCTTCTCGACGATGCCCTTCTCCCAACCGGAGGCCGGGTTGCAGAACTCGGGTTCGAACAGGTAGTGCGAGCACATGGCCTGGAAGCGCGCATTGACCGAGCGCTGCTTGCCGACACCAACCTTGTCGACGGCAGTCTTCATGTTGTCGTACACGCCGCGCTTGGGGATGCCGCCCAGCGCCTGGAAGGCCCGGGCATGGGCGTCGAACAGCATCTCGTGGCTCTGGCCCGGGTAGGCAGTGAGCCAGAAGGCCCGGCTGCTGGCGAGCTTGGTATGAGCGACCTCCAGCCGGCGGCGTAGGCCGCCGACGAAGACGTACTCGCAGCTCCAGTCGAACTGGAAGGCGTCGCCGAGCTCGAAGCTCATCGGCACGAACGCCGCACGGCGGGGTGCGGCGTCTTGCTCGGCCCGCCAGGCGCGCACCCAGCGGGTCACGCGGGCGTAGCTGCCGGCGTAGCCCAGTGCGCGTATCTGCTCGAACAGCATCTTGACCGTGCGCCGGTCACGCACCGGTCGGTGCTGGTCGGCCTTGAGCGCCGACGCCAGATGCTCGGCCCAGGCGTCCACCGCGCTGGCGGCTTCTCGCTTGGGGTACTTGGGTTCGGTCACGCCTTCTTGGCGCAACCACTGCCGAACGGTGTTCCGGGACAACCCGGTGCGTCGACTCACCTCGCGGATGGACAGTCCATCTCG
>NZ_JBXAGX010000035.1:0-2215 GCF_058794515.1 Roseateles sp. GW823-FHT07B05 | reverse complement strand
GGGCGAGAACTTGTTCGACTTGCTCATGGCTCAATCCTCTCAGAGTGTTGAGCCTCCTCGAAACCCGGGGCGGTTCATGGCAACAACGCGTTGGATCGAAACCCGATCCACTCTGACGAGGCAATCTGCTCGTGACCGCGCTTTTCGCCGACGGTCCAGACGCGATTGATACGAGGGTTGATCTTGCAGACCAGGACGTCGCCTGTACTGACCGCTTGCTTAGTCGAGCCAATCGAGCGCCCAGACAACTGCTCAGGCCGCCCCGTCGGGAAGCTCGGCACGCTGTAGAGCTCAAAGACTTCGTCCGGTCTGAGCGCGGGATTGACGGTCACGCCCCTGAATGAGTTCAGTTCGCCGAATGACGCTATGGACCAGCCATCTGGAAGATCGCTGGCCTTTGGAGTTGAAGCCGTCATGCGATCGTTCCTTGCTCATCGGCCGCCATTGCTTCTAGCAGCAAATCCGGGTCCTCGCCAAGCTCCTCAATCAACGAGCGCAGCTCTAGGACTGCAGTGTTCAGTTCGTTCAAAGCAAGCGCGGCGACGAGCGCAGGCTCGTCTGACGATCCATTTGCCGAAGCGGAGCCACTTTCCTTGAGCCAACTGATGTCCAAGCTGTCGCTTCGCTGCGCGATCTGTTCGCGTGTGAACCGGCGCCAGCGACCCGCTTCGCCGGTGTCCCGACGCGCAGCCATGACGGCGGGTCCGCCACGCGGATCGCTTCCAAAAACGTCTTCAAACTTGTCGCGCGGCAGGCCGGCCGGAGCGTCCTGCGGTGTGCGGAAGTAGTCGCGCGTGAAGGGCGTGCGTTTACCGAAGACGGGCATGTTGGTGCGCATGTCGTACACCCAAACCTCTTTCGTGTTGCCTTTGTCGGCGTCGCCGCGGGTAAAGAACAGCACGTTGGTTTTCACGCCCTGGGCGTAGAAGATGCCGGTGGGCAGACGCAGGATGGTGTGCAAGTTGCACTTCTCCATCAGGTCGCGGCGGATCTCGGTGCCGATGTTGCTCTCGAACAGTACGTTGTCAGGTAGCACCACGGCGGCGCGACCTCCAGGTTTCAGTGCGCGATAGATGTGCTGCAGGAAGGCGAACTGCTTGTTGCTGGTCTCGAAGGTGAGATCGCCACGCGTAGGCAGTCCGCCACCCTTCTTTGTGCCGAAGGGCGGGTTGCTGAGGATCAGGGTGGCCGGCGGCAGATGCTTGTAGTCGTCGCTCAGCGTGTCGCCGTAGGTCACGCCGCCTTCGATGCCATGCAGCAGCATATTCATCAGCGCCAGGCGATGCGTGTCTTGCACCAGCTCCATGCCGTAAAAGGTCTCGCGCGCGTAGCGACGCTGCGCGGCATCGTCCAATGAATAGATGTCGTTGTGTTGGCGGAGGTAGTTGTTGGCGGCAATCAGGAAGCCGCAAGTGCCGGCTGCTGGGTCTTGGATGACGTCGGTCAGCTTCGGCTGCATCACTGCCACGATGCTGTCGATCAGGTGCCGGGGCGTGAAGTACTGGCCGGCGCCGCTCTTCTTCTCGCCGGCGTTGCGTTCCAGCAGGTCCTCGTAGAGGTCGCCCAGGTCATCCCGATCAACGCTGTACCAGTCCAGGCTGTCGATGTCCGTCACGAGCTTGCTCAGCGTAGCCGGCTTGGTGATGAACGTGTTGGCGTTGGCGTAGATCTCTTGCACGGCGCCTCGGCCGTGCAGGCCGTAGTCCAAAAGCATCTCTTTGTAGGTGTCTAGTCGCTCAGGCGCCGAGGCGCTGAGCAAGTCGTCCCAACGAGTGCCAGGCTGTTCGACAGGCGGCTCAGACTTCTTGGGGCGCTTCCAGACCTTCAGCCGGTCTTCCTGACCGGTCTCTTTCATCATCTTCAGGAATAGCAGGTAGGTCAGCTCGCTTAGGTACTGGTGGTAGGTGACACCGTCATCGCGCAGCACGTGGCACAGCGACCAGAGCTTGGCGCCAATGTCTAGTGCAGCAGTGTGGTTGGACATGGATAGCAGTCAGAGGAAAGTCAGCGGTTAACGGATTCGGGCGGCAAGGCCCACAGCGCGTCGTTGAAGGCATCGAGCACGGGTTGTAGTTGGCCGTTGAAGACCTTGTCCAACCGGTTGAAGCCTCCACCTTCGCGCTTGAAGATGAGGTCGGGGTGTTGACGCTCGCCGAAAACTGACCCGCCAACCGGGGTGATGCTCGCGCAAAACTGACCCACGCAAACACACTGC
>NZ_JBXAGX010000034.1:0-2570 GCF_058794515.1 Roseateles sp. GW823-FHT07B05 | reverse complement strand
GAGCGTGAACACAGCGTCTGTACCAGGCGCAGCCGACAGGCTGGCGAGTGTGGGCACGATCTGCAGGCGGATGCCGGTGCTGGCGTCCGAGCCCGTGTTGACGACACGGATGTCCCCCGTCGACGCAAGATTGGGCACGGTGACCTGCAGCCGGGTACCGGCGGCGTTGACGACGTTGGGTCGCACGGCGACGGTGCTGGTGTTGCCGCTGGCGTCACGGGTGTTGAACAGCACCTGCGTGTTGGCACCGAAGTTGGTGCCCACGAGCTCGATGACCTGGCCGACATTGGCAGCGGCCTGTGCCGCATTGGCGGCGTTGCCCTGCAGCTGCGTGGCCAGCACCTGAGTGAGCGTAGCGGCCTTGATGCCCACATCGACGGCGCCCAGGTCGAGCTTGTAGATCAGGCCCTGGTTGGTGGACGCGCGCAGCGTGCCGTCGGCAGCGAACGCCAGGCCCGAGACGTTGGGCAGACCCTGGGCGGAGAAGTCCACGCGACGCAGCTCGACCCCGGTGCGGCTGATCTTGACCAGCTGCGCCGCGGCGCTGGAAGAGCCGATCCAGAAGTTGCCGTCGGTCGGGTCGATGGCCATGCCGGCCCAGCTCTGCACGTTGACGGGCAGGGCGAAGCGGGCGATCTCGACGCCGTTGGCCGGGTTGAGCTCGACGAGCTGGTTGAGGTTGTGCGAGAGCGCGAAGAGATGGCCGGTGGCGGCGTCGAAGACGCCAGCCGTGAAGGCGTAGCCCGTGGGGATGGCCTGTCGCTTGATGACGCTGCCGGTGGCAAGGTCGATGGCGGTGACGCTGTTGGAGTTGCCCTGGAAGAGCAGCAGGCTGCCGGCGGGCACGGTGGTGCCGCCCAGCGTCATGGACTGAGACAGGATCTGCAGCCCGGTGTAGTTGCTGCCGGACTGTGAGCCGAAGGCGGCGGTCAGCGTGAGGGTCTGCAGGACCGTGCCGGTGGCGGGATCCAGGCGCAGCAGGTGGCCGGGGTTGGTGGTGTCGCTGGCCCACAGGGCGCCGGACACCGGATCGATGGCGACATCGCCGAGCTGGCCGGTGCTGGCCGTGTCGGAGCCGGCGCGCAATGCGTTGAGTGCAAGAGGGGCAGACGTGCCACCGGCCGTGGTGATGGTGGCCGAGCCCATGCCGAAGCGCGGCAGGAGCGTCGAGTTCAGCGTGGCCAGGCCGCTGTTGAAAGAGCGCTCCAGCGCGGCGTCGTAGTAGTTGGAGATGTCGACGCCAGCGTTGATGGCCGTGTCAGCAAGAGATGCCCCGGGCATCGAGAACGTTGAGGCACCCTCGACGAAGCCGGCGCCATAGAGCGCACCATTGGCGTCGATGCGGCGCAGCACGGGGACGATCTGCAGCAGCGGCTGGGTGGCGGAGCCAAAGAGCTGGAGCTGGAACGCGCCGTTGGCGTCGTCGGGAACGATGAGCGTGGCGCGGGTGCCGTCGGTGGAGGCGGCCACCGGGCGCAGGATGCGCATGCTGGGGTTACCGTTGTAGTCGACAGTGCGCAGCAGCACATCGGTGTCGGTGGTGAGACCCGTGCCGACGAGGGTGACGGCCTGGCCGGGGTTGGCTGAGGCCAGTGCGGCATCAGCGGGCGTGCCGGACAGCGCAGTGGACTGGATGCTGGTGAGGCTCAGCGAGAAGGAAGAGCTGGTGCCCCCGGCCGTCTTGATGGAGATCGGGCCGAACACGCCGCTGGACAGAGGCACGGTCAGCGTCACCTGGCCGTTGAAGTACTGGCCCAGGCCGGGGTCGTAGACCTGCTGGACATCAGGGCCGCTGTTGGCGCCGGCATCCACGATGAGCACGCCTGACGCACCGCTGCCGAAGCGGTACTCGGAGTTGCCTCCCTCCACAAAGCCGCTGCCCTTGATCACCACGACGGCAGTGCTGCCGTCGCCGGCTACCGACTGCACCTGCACGTCCGTGATCACCGGGACGATCTGCAACGGCAGGCTGATGCCGTTGCTGTCGCCCACGACGCGGACACTTCCGCTCACGGCATTCAGGGGCACGATGACCTTGGCCTGGCGGCCATCTGCGCTGACCACGGTCGGACTCACGATGAGCTCGCCGCGGTTGCCGCCTTGATCGACGGTCTCGAAGACCACGTCGGTGGTGGAGTCGAACAACTGACCGCTGAGCGTCAGAACTTGGCCGACATTCGCTGAAGACTGCGCGCTGTCGACGGGTGCGCCCTGAGTTGCTGAGACGCTGATGCCGGTCAGCGTCAGCCCGAACATGGCGCTGGTCCCGCCCGCGGTGCGGACCCTGATCGGACCGGACGGCACGCCTGGCGGGACGCTGAAGTTCAGCGTCGCGTTGCTCGCCGAAACGTCCAGGCCGTAGCTGCGGCCTCGATCCACCACTTGCGCGCCGCCCAAGAGCACCGTGCTGGAACCTTCGGCGAAGCCGCTGCCCGTCAGGTAAACGCTGCCACCGACGAAGGTGCTGCTGTTGTTGTTGACGTCTGTGATCACCGGCACGATCTGCAGGAAGGAACCCACGACGTCGCGAGCCAGGCGCACCCGGCCGGTGGTGGCGTTCACGGGGACGA
>NZ_JBXAGX010000033.1:0-2635 GCF_058794515.1 Roseateles sp. GW823-FHT07B05 | reverse complement strand
GTCAGTTCACGGATGGCAGTGGCGCCGTCCTTCAACCGCGCCAGCACGTTGAGCACGTGCTCGGCGCTGGGCCGTCCAGCCTCGAGCGCGATCTCCGCCGCCACCAGCACCGCTTCGAGGCCATGAACCGGGACGGCCGCCAGCACCTGCGCCATGACGCGGTCGCCGCCTGAGTGGCGCAACAGGTGCCGCTGCAGGGTCTGCAGCACCTCAGGCATGGCCTTGAACGGCGCGCCGTTGCGCAGCGCGCCGGGCTTGGTCTGCACGAGCGGGATGTAGTGCTGCCAGTCGTAGAAGGTCAGATCGCGCTCGAAGCTGCGGGTATGCCGGGCAACCTCGACGCCGTCCGCCACGAGCACCAAGGTGTCGGGGTAGGCGCGCAGGCTGAGCACGGCATTCACATGCCGCGTCGGCACGCTGTAGCGGTTGCGCTGGAAGTGCACCAGCGCCGTGGCCGAGACGCGCACAGGCCGCTCGACGTAGCCGTCGAAGGGCTTCGGCGCGGGCATCAGCCGCGCCTGCTCGTCCTGCAGCACCTCGGCCACGGTCAGCGCCGGCCACTCGGGGTGGGCGGTCTCGGCCCAGCAGGAGCGGCAGCGCTCGCCCAGCCACGCGTTGAGCGTGGCCAGGTCTGGCCAGCGCCGTTCGCTGGCTTCGCGCCAGACTTGGCGCCGGCGGTCCTGCACGTTCTTCTCGACGATGCCCTTCTCCCACCCCGAGGCCGGGTTGCAGAACTCGGGTTCGAACAGGTAGTGCGAGCACATGGCCTGGAAGCGCGCGTTGACCGAGCGCAGCTTGCCCACTCCGACCTTGTCGACCGCAGTCTTCATGTTGTCGTACACGCCCCGCTTGGGGATGCCGCCCAGCGCCTGGAAGGCGCGTGCATGGGCGTCGAACAGCATCTCGTGGCTCTGGCCCGGGTAAGCCGTGAGCCAGAAGGCCCGGCTGCTGGCGAGCTTGGTGTGGGCAACCTCCAGCCGGCGGCGCAGACCACCGACGAAGACGTACTCACAGCTCCAGTCGAACTGGAAGGCGTCGCCGAGCTCGAAGCTCATCGGCACGAAGGCTGCACGGCGCGGTGCGGCGTCTTGCTCGGCCCGCCAGGCGCGCACCCAGCGGGTCACGCGGGCGTAGCTGCCGACGTAGCCCAGTGCGCGTATCTGCTCGAACAGCATCTTGACCGTGCGCCGGTCGCGCCCCGGCCGGTGCTGGTCGGCCTTGAGTGCCGACGCCAGATGCTCGCCCCAGGCGTCCACCGCGCTGGCGGCTTCTCGCTTGGGGTACTTGGGTTCGGTCACGCCTTCTTGGCGCAACCACTGCCGAACGGTGTTCCGGGACAACCCGGTGCGTCGACTCACCTCGCGGATGGACAGTCCATCTCGCAGGTGCATCCGTCTGATCTTGGCCAACATGCCCACGCTGATCACTCCTGCTTCCCCTGCTCATCCGTTGAGCAGGGCAGTGTGTTTGCGTGGGTCAGTTTTGCGCGAGCATCACCCCGGTTGGCGGGTCAGTTTTCGGCGAGCGTCAACACTCACGGCGGCCCAGGCGCAGAACTGTCGGGATGAGGCCAAGGCCAAGCCCAACCTGGATGAACGGCCTTCAGTGGAATGCCGCAAGGGGGCTCCCTTCAGGCAGTTGCCGGACTACGAGCGCATGGCCCGGCACGCCAAGACACTGGACGCCGACATCGTGGGCATCCAGGAGGTTCAGGGCCTGCCCGCTGTTCAGAAGATCTTCGACGGGGAACTGGCAACCGGTGGCCCGGGCTCCGACCTCTTGGTGCAGAAGGGGAGCTACTTCCTCGCCGCTTACACCCAAGGCGGTTGGCAGAAGGCCGCGCTCGCGATCCGCCGCTCCATCCTTGATCCGAACTCCGCACCCGTGGTGCGTGAGTTCGCCGGGCTCGGCACCGCGCTGCCCCGAGACCGGCGAGGTGGTCTGGAAGTCAGCATGAAGCTCAAGGACGGCAGCATGCTGACGGTGCTGTCGGTGCACCTGAAGTCCCGGTGCGTCGAGGAACCCCTGGACGCCAACACCGATCACTGCCGGCAGCTGTCCCAGCAGGCGCCGCACCTAGCTGCCTGGATTGCACAGAAGGAGGCTGCCCGCGAGCGCTACATCGTGCTCGGCGACTTCAACCGCAGCTTCGCCTCTGCTCCCGAACTCGCGTGCAGCCCGGCAACGGGCGACTGCAAGCAGCGGTCACTAGGAGCCTGGATCGATGGCGGGGATTTCGGTGCTGCTCCTGTGGTGGTCAGCACGGCAGGCCTAAAGCACCCGGCCGGCTGCTTCGAGCCCAAGTTCGGTGGTTCGGCGATCGAACACATCGTGCTGGGCGGCGGGGCTGAGGTCGCGCTGGTGCCTCGAAGCGCGCGAACGATCCCCTATGCGGACGCGGCAACCGGGCTACCGATCACAGACCACAAGAAGGCCGCCGCGCTGTACTCCGACCACTGCGTCGTGGCCATCGACGCGCAGTTCTGATTCGGGTCTGTGACGGACGGTTGTCTGCCGGCACCAGCCAACCCTACATTCGGGATGTGGTCGGCAGCTTTGCAGCGTTATGCACAGCACGCAGTTATGAACAGTTCGCGGGCTTGATCCGGCCGCAGGCCGCGATCTCCCTGGATGG
>NZ_JBXAGX010000032.1:0-3520 GCF_058794515.1 Roseateles sp. GW823-FHT07B05 | reverse complement strand
GCAGCGTTATGCACAGCACGCAGTTATGAACAGTTCGCGGGCTTGATCCGGCCGCAGGCCGCGATCTCCCTGGATGGACTGCCGGCAAGGGTGGCATTGAACTGGACATAAGTTCCAGGCCGGCGCATGGATGGCGATCTCACAACTGGAGATTGCCATGGACTTGATTCACTCAATGCACCCGTTGGCCAGGGCTTGGTTGCTCGACGGCCCGCTATCCTCATACGTTGAGGCATTCCAGGCGTTGCTGGAGCGAGGGCGGTACGCCGAAGGGAGCTCGGCGGCGGCCTTGCGTGGCTGGTCGCACTTTGCCCACTGGATGACGAAGTGCCAGCTGTCGGCCGAGCAGATCGACGAGGCCCTCGTCGGGCAGTTCCTGGATTCGCATCTGCCGCGCTGCGACTGCCATCCCGCGGCTCTGCGCACACGCAGCGAACTGAGCGCCAGTCTCGGGCACCTACTGGCCTTGTTGCGGGAGCAGCATGTCATCGTGGAACTGCCAGGACCCAGCGGCCCCGTCGCGGACGAACTGCACCGTTACAACGTCCACATGCGCGACGCGCGAGGCCTGGCGATTGGCACCCGAGAGGATCGGCTCGCGCGCGTCAGCCAGCTGCTGCAATGCAAAGTCGCCGGCAAGGCCATCGCCGTCGGCGAGTTGCAGCCGGAAGACGTTCGCGGCTTCATCGCGTCCGAGCTCACGCGGGTCAGCAGCGCGTCGCATGCCAGCGCGGTCACGGCGGCGTTGCGCGCCTACTTCCGATACCGCGGGACCTGCGGTGACGCAGTGAATGCCCTGCTCGGCGCCATCTCTTCGCCGGTGCGATGGAGCCAGGCATCGCTGCCGCGCGCGCTGACGACCGAGGAAGTCCAGCGTCTCGAAGCGCACTGCGCCCAAGCCAAGCGGGCACCGCTGCGCCTGCTGGCCATGGTGCGCCTGGCCTTGGATCTCGGACTGCGCGTGGGCGAGATCGCCAAGCTGGACATCAGCGACTTCGACTGGCGAGCCGGCACGGTGACCTTGAAGCGAACGAAGTCCCAGCGTCAAGATGTCCTGCCGCTGCCGGCGGTCACCGGGCAAGCGCTGTCCGAGTACGTGAGACACGAACGACCTGCAACCATGCTGCCGTCGCTGTTCGTCCGTCGGGTGGCGCCACACGACAAGCCCATCGGCGTCGACGCAGTGAGCCAGTCGATCGGGCGAGCCCTGCGAGGTGCCGACATCTCGCGCAGTTGCCACTCGTTGCGTCACACGCTGGCCTGCCGCCTGGTCAACAGCGGCAGTTCGATAAAGGAGGTTGCCGATGTGCTTCGGCATCGATCGCTGGACACCTCGCTGATCTATGCCAAGCTCGACTTGCAACTGCTTGCCGAGGTCGCTCTGCCTTGGCCCGGGAGCGCATCATGAGCGCCCCGTCATCGGCAAGCATCGACCTCGCCGCGAAGGTGGAGCAATACTTGGCCGAACGTCGGCGCCTCGGGTTCAAGCCGAGCTCTTCCGATCTCGCCGTGCGCCACTTCACTCGCTTCATGGCCGGCGAAGTTCACGACGGCGCGTTGACGGTGGACGTGATGGTCCGGTGGGCGCGCCAGGTGCAGCCTCGATACCTCGTGGACGGCCACGCCAATGTCGACACTGCAGCGCGCCGACTGGCAACGCTGCGCCCCTTCATGCGCTGGCTGCAGCAGTTCGATCCGGCCGTCGAAGTGCCCGACGACTCCAGCTTCGGTCCAATCCCGCGCCGCGTGGCGCCGCACATCTACAGCGAAGCCGAGATCGCTGCACTGATCGTTGCGGCCCGCCGACTCGGACCTTCGGATGGCCTTCGTGCCGCCACCTATGCCACGCTGTTCGGCCTGATCGCATCGGCCGGGCTGCGGGTCTCTGAAGCGCTCAAGCTGGCCGACTCGGATGCGGACCTGGGCTGCGGCGTGCTGACCATCCAGCAGACCAAGTTCGGCAAGTCCCGCATGGTGC
The DNA here is from genome assembly GCF_058794515.1 of Roseateles sp. GW823-FHT07B05. Lineage (NCBI taxonomy): Bacteria > Pseudomonadati > Pseudomonadota > Betaproteobacteria > Burkholderiales > Sphaerotilaceae > Roseateles > Roseateles sp. GW823-FHT07B05. Next base: position 1,542 of record NZ_JBXAGX010000032.1, on the reverse strand, counting down.
CGCTGCACCCCAGCGTGATCGGTCCTCTGGCCGCCTACCGAGCCCTGCGCCGCCAGCACGTGCAACCGAAGCCGCAGATGACCTTCTTCGTCGGCTCGCGCGGCGTGCGCCGGGGTGAGCCGTTGGGAGACCGGCAGGTGCATCGGATGTTCTGCCAGCTTCGCGAGCAGTTGGGCTGGATTGATCGCGGCGGCCATGGCCAACCGCGGGTGCATGACCTGCGCCACAGCTTCGCCGTGAGGCGGATGATCTTGTGGCATCAGCAGGGAGCGAACCTCGACCAACGCATGCTGGCCCTGTCCACGTACATGGGCCACATCAACATCTCCAGCACGTACTGGTACCTGAGCGGCGTGCCAGAGCTGATGGCGCTAGCCGGCGCTCGATTCGAACGCTTCGCCGGCGTCGCGGAGTGCGACGATGAGTAGCGCTGACCACCGCAAGCCAGTCGCGCCGAGCTTCGCGGCGCTGGTCCAGTCCTTCTTCGCAGAGCACCTTACGCAGCAGCGCGCGTTGAGCCCACAGACTGTTGCGGCCTACCGGGACGCGTTCGTGCTGTTCCTGGACTTCGCCCAGGCGCGGCTGCACAAGACGCCAACGACGCTGTTGCTCGCCGACCTGACGCCCGCGCTGATCCTGGAGTTCCTCGATCATCTGGAACGCGATCGGCACAACACTGTCCGCAGCCGCAATGCGCGACTGGCCGCGCTGCGCTCGTTCCTGAAGTTCGTGGCTCGCCGAGACGTCACGGCACTTCAGGTCGTCGAGCATGCGCTGGGCGTGCCGATGAAGCGCTTCGAGCGGCCGATGTTCGAGTTCCTGACACGCGAGGAGATGTTGGCCGTGATCAGCGCGCCGGGAGCGGATTGGGTGAGCCAGCGAGACAAGTTAATGCTGGCGCTGCTGTACAACACAGGTGCCCGCGTGTCGGAGGCGATCGGCGTGAAGGTGGGCGACGTCGTGCTGGCCCCGGCGGCCTGCGTGCATCTGCATGGAAAAGGACGCAAGCAGCGGTCGGTGCCGCTCTGGCGCTCGACGGTCAAGGTGATCCGCGCCTGGCTGAGGTTCAACCCAGACCTGACTTCCACGTCGGCGCTGCTGCCCAACCGCGGTGGACAGGCGATGACGCGATCCAACGTGACGCAGCGCCTGGCGTTGGCCGTCAAGGCCGCAGCGCTCACGACACCGAGCCTGATCGGGAGAACGATCTCTCCGCACTGCCTGAGGCACTCGACGGCCATGCACCTTCTGCAGTCGGGCGTGGACATCAGCGTGATTGCCCTGTGGCTCGGGCACGAGAGTCCGGCGACGACGCACCAATACGTCGAGGCCGATCTCGCCATGAAGGAAAAGGCGCTGGCCAGGCTTCAGGATCCCAACGTGGTCCCACGTAGGTTCCGGGCGGACGACGACCTGCTGAAGTTCCTCAAAACGCTGTAACTATGCGCAGATCCAAAGCGCGATCGCAGTCCTCTTGCGAGGGCGGCGCCGTCGCGCCGCGGGACCAACTGTGCATAACTGCGTGCTGTGCATAACGCTGCT
>NZ_JBXAGX010000031.1:0-4954 GCF_058794515.1 Roseateles sp. GW823-FHT07B05 | reverse complement strand
CGCGCCCATGATCGCCGCCGCCACCGGCTTCAGCGCTACCGCGTTTGTCACATAGGTCAGCCCAGCCCCTGACACCGGGGATACCTCTTCGCCGTTCGCTCCGTAGAGCTTCTTGGAGATGGGGTCTTGTTTGACCAGCTGCAGCTCAGGCGGCGGCGGCGGCGGCGGAACCTCGATCCACTTCTGCTCGCCAGGCTGCAGCGTCACGCCGTAGTAGCTCTTGGGGCTCTTGGTGGTGTTCTCGAAAAACTGCTTGGGCATCGCCGCACTCCTCGCCGACAGGGCACACGTCGGCTTGGATTGGGGCGCAACCGCGATGACATTTGCAGGGCGCTACGCCGCACGCCTCCGCTCCGGCTGCCAGCGCAGAGCGACCACAGCGGTTCGCAGGCTGCCCTGTACGGGGAGCCAAATCAAAGCCTCACATGCGAAAGCGTGTGGGGCTTTTTCTTTGGTGTCGCGCCGAACGTCATTTGAACATCTAGCGAAAAGTTGTCCGTAGCATTCTTCGCATGGACACACCTCCGCCACGCCGCCCACTGATATCCGTAGCAACCTCGGACCCACTGAAACACTTCAGTCGCGAAGGTCCGCTCGTCAAGCTTGCCGCACTTTTGATCAGCCGCGCGCACGTCATCTTCTGGAGCATCGGCGCTGCCATAGCAGCCATCGCGGCTGCCCTGAGTGGCTGGTGATCGGGCAGTTCGCTGGCTCGGGAGGCTTCTGTAGGGTTTGTACCTGAACACCTGAGCGCTAACGTTTTGATACGCTGACCTCAGGGAGAAGGTCATGTCATTGCCGTACCGAACCGCCGAACAGACGCGGTCAGATAACGTCGCCGCGATGGGCGAAGAGGTCGGAAAGATCTACAGCGCGTTATGGCAAGAAGTCGCGCTGATTCACAAGAGGTGGGGACAGTACGTCGCGCTATTCGGCACAAGTCCTTCACGGATAGATTTGCTGAATGAAGCCGCACCTCAATTCTTCCGCACGGTTCAAGATGCGCTATGGGAGGCCATGCTTCTGCACCTGGCCCGACTCAGCGACCCGCCCAAGTCAGTAGGCAAAGAAAACCTCTCCGTCAGACGGCTCACGCAAGCTGTTGCTAACACTTCCATCAGTCCTGCGATGACTGTGCTGGAAGCGTCAGTTATGGATTCGACATTGTTCGCACGCGATTGGCGCAATCGAAAACTGGCACATCGGGATTTAGAACTCGCGGTCGAGGCTCATGCAGACCCCTTAGCTCCCGCTTCTCGTGCATCGGTAAAGGCAGCGCTTGCTGCGCTTACAGAATTTCTGAACGCGTTCTCATCGCATTTTCTCGACTCAACAACAATGTTCAATACAGGCGACGACGGAGGGGACGCTTTGTCGCTGCTATACGTGTTGAAGGACGGCCTGACGCACGACAAAGAGAGACTCGCAAAAATAAAGAACGGCGAGCTAAGTTATACCCATCTACACCACGACCCCATCTAAGAATCGGCCGCCTCGCCATGGAACTTCTTCACGACCCAATTCGGCATCTTCGCTATCTTCGCCAATCGCTTGCTCAAGATAATGAATCCATCGGATTCTTCTTGTCCGCCGGATGCCCACTTTCCGTTCCCATGCCTGCGGGAGAGTGGCCACTGATTCCTGATGTTCTAAATTTAACAAAGCACATCAACGAAAAACTGAAAGACGATGCAGATTACAAAAATCTGAGCAGCGAGCTTGTAAAGGCCGAACGCAATCACGAAAACATTGAGGATGTTCTGAGCTTCCTGAGGAGCCTTGCGTCCGTTTCCAAAGGCGGCACTGTTCGAGGGTTATCAGAGGATTCATTAATTTCCCTGGAAAAAAGAATTTGTAGTGAAATCATTAAAAAAATTGATGTCACGCTTCCTTCATCCGAAACCCCATATCATCGACTTTGCAATTGGATTAGATCAATTGATCGGAAGTGTGCAGTTGAGATTTTCACAACAAACTACGATTTGCTTGCAGAGCAAAGTCTTGAGGACAACGAGGTTCCATATTTTGATGGATTCGTAGGCTCAAGAAGGCCATTCTTCGATCTTCGCGCCGTTGAGGACAATCTAATACCTACACACTGGACCAGACTCTGGAAGATTCATGGGTCTATAAATTGGTATCAAGAGTCCACCAACAATCAGCGAAGTGTATATCGATCATCAGAGATAAAGCAAGACGCCTCTCACCTCATATATCCTTCTCACCTCAAGTACGAGGAAAGTCGGAAGATGCCCTACTTGGCATTGATTGATCAGCTTAATCGCTTCATCAGAAGAAAATCTTCATTCCTTATTTTGTGTGGCTACTCATTCAACGACGGTCATTTGAATGACACCATTGTGAATGCACTCAAAGCAAATCCAACTGCCATGGCACTAGGTTTGCAATTCGGGCCGTACGCGCGCGAATCAAACGGCGCGGAATGTTACCCGGAGGCTTACCGACTTGCGAAAAAGCAGCATAACCTGAACATCTGGACGTTCGACAAGGCAATTATTGGGACCAACGTCGGCGCCTGGAACCCCGCACGTACAAGCGGCGAAGATGCAGAAGAGGATCTGCGCATGTATATAGAGCGGCATCAGGACAAAAGCGATCCGCCAAGAACCCACGCTCAGTTGAAGCTCGGAGACTTTTCAATTTTCTCCAATTTCCTTAAGACAATTATTGGCAGCGCACCGCAAGCAAAAAATGGCCAATAGGGAAACATATCTGGGCGACGTTCAGGACGTCAACGGAACCGCAGTAAGCATCGCTCTATCTGCTAGCTCGCTTACCGGCTTCATCTACATAGATGGACAAGGTTACCGAGCGGGACAAATCGGGAGCTTTGTAAGAATCCCAATCGGTTTTTCTGATCTATATGGAATTGTTAGCCAAGTAGGTGCAAGCGCAGCGCCAAAGCGAGGGGAAGGCGCCGAAATAGAAAATGAACAAGAAAACAGATGGATGAAGGTCCAACTTATAGGAGAAGGGCTGCGGACTGGCACATTCTCGCGAGGCTTATCCCAGTATCCAACGATCGGCGATGAGGTTCATCTGGTTTCCGAAAAGGAACTAAAGAATATTTATGGCCAGCCTGATAAATCTTATTTTGTAAGATTAGGCCACATCTCCAATGCAGATTCGATACCAGCCTTAGTCGATGTTAACAAGCTAGTTACGCGACATTCTGCCGTAGTTGGAACGACCGGGTCTGGGAAATCAACCACTGTTGCGAGTATTATCAATGCACTTTCGGACAGTGCCCGCTATCCCTCCGCCCGAATTTTGATGCTCGATCTTCACGGCGAATATGGACATGCGCTAAAGGATCGGGCCAACATCTACAAAATCAATGCCGACAAATCCTCGAAGGGCACCGAGAAGGAGTTGCACATACCTTTTTGGGCGTTGAATTTTGATGAGTTGTGCGCAATAAGCTTCGGGGAATTCTCGAATGAGAAAGATCGAAATATCGTTATGGAGCGCATCCATAAATTCAAGGATCGCTCGATTGCCGCACACAAAAGACAAGGGGCAACTGCAGATACTTTGAGTGTCGATACCCCAATTCCGTTTAGCTTGCATGACCTCTGGCACGAACTCTTTACCGAGACCTTTGGCACCTACTACGCAAAGAAGGGTGGCAAGCCAATCGAGAACCTAGCATACGAGCGCGATTCGCAAGGCAGTGAGCTAAAAGGCAACGCCGAGTCAGGTCTTCCTCCCATTTTCAGAAATGTCAAGAATGACAAGGACGACGACGAAAAGATTAATTACCTGCCGGGCCAACTAAACCTAGGGAAGCAACTACTCCTTCTGGGAGCCAGGCTGCGAATACCGCGATACAACTTCATATTTAAGCCAGGAGATTGGTCCTCTTCGTCTGACGGTGAAGTGGCACGGGATCTAGGCGGGTTACTTGAAGACTGGATCGGCGGGGAAAAACCAGTTTCCATCCTTGACTTATCAGGGGTTCCTGCAGACATTCTCCAGACAACCATAGGCGCGGTGTTGCGGTTGCTTTACGAAGCTTTGTTTTGGGGAAGAAACCTCTCGCAAGGAGGCAGGCATCGACCGCTTTTGATAGTCATGGAGGAAGCACATATCTACCTAAATGATCAACAAGAGGGAATGGCTTCGCAGGTCGTTCAGCGCATCGTTAAGGAGGGTCGAAAGTACGGCATTGGTGCAATGATCGTGAGTCAGCGCCCTTCTGAGATAAATCCGACCATTCTTTCTCAGTGCGGCACTTTCTTCGCTCTGAGGTTAACAAATTCCGCAGACAGAGCGCATATTACTTCCGCCCTTTCTGATAATTTGGATGGCCTAACTAGTATGCTACCCATACTAAGGACTGGCGAAGCCATTATTCTTGGAGAAGCGGTTAAGTTGCCGATGCGCACAATAGTGGAGCCGCCACCCAAGAATGCGAGGCCGGATAGTCAAGATCCCATCGTGTTCGATGAACTGCCGTCTGAAGATTCGCCACATCCGGGCGGCTGGGGAATCACCAAAGAACAGAGCCCCAACTACGAGGAAATGAGCGAGACGTGGCGCTCTCAGAATCCACGAATTTCCAGAGTCAAGTAGGGAATGATTTATGGATAGAAAACCAGTCTCTTCGTCAAATATCGCTTCGGTAGGCTATGACGAAGACAGTTCGACCTTAGAAGTGGAATTCAATAACGGCGCCGTCTATCAGTATTTTGATGTACCGCAACACGTGCACGACGCGCTAGTCGGGGCAGCCTCCGTTGGGGGCTACTTAGCAAGCAACGTTAAAGGTCATTACCGCTTCTCCAAGGTATGACGAGACCAGCCATGATCAGAGGCCACTAGACGGTGGCTCTCACTTTGGCCGGAAGGCCTATTGAACCGCCCCGGGTTTCGAGGAGGCTCAACACTCTGAGAGGATTGAGCCATGAGCAAGTCGAACAAGTTCTCGCCC
>NZ_JBXAGX010000030.1:0-5547 GCF_058794515.1 Roseateles sp. GW823-FHT07B05 | reverse complement strand
TCTTTAATAATTAACAGCCGATAAGCGTGGGCGTTTGAGGCGAAGTGATGTTGCAAGGTGACTTGCAACGGTCCTTCGGACTTTAAACGCTCACGGAAATTAGATTTGAATCATGCAAATGGTTTAAGTCGATTCCGTTGAGTAAATTCAAGATCGAACTATAGAGTTTGATCCTGGCTCAGATTGAACGCTGGCGGCATGCCTTACACATGCAAGTCGAACGGTAACAGGTTAAGCTGACGAGTGGCGAACGGGTGAGTAATGTATCGGAACGTGCCCAGTCGTGGGGGATAACTGCTCGAAAGAGCAGCTAATACCGCATACGACCTGAGGGTGAAAGCGGGGGATCGCAAGACCTCGCGCGATTGGAGCGGCCGATATCAGATTAGGTAGTTGGTGGGGTAAAGGCCTACCAAGCCTACGATCTGTAGCTGGTCTGAGAGGACGACCAGCCACACTGGGACTGAGACACGGCCCAGACTCCTACGGGAGGCAGCAGTGGGGAATTTTGGACAATGGACGCAAGTCTGATCCAGCCATGCCGCGTGCGGGAAGAAGGCCTTCGGGTTGTAAACCGCTTTTGTCAGGGAAGAAAAGGGTGTTTCTAATAAAGACGCCTCATGACGGTACCTGAAGAATAAGCACCGGCTAACTACGTGCCAGCAGCCGCGGTAATACGTAGGGTGCAAGCGTTAATCGGAATTACTGGGCGTAAAGCGTGCGCAGGCGGTTATGCAAGACAGAGGTGAAATCCCCGGGCTCAACCTGGGAACTGCCTTTGTGACTGCATAGCTAGAGTACGGTAGAGGGGGATGGAATTCCGCGTGTAGCAGTGAAATGCGTAGATATGCGGAGGAACACCGATGGCGAAGGCAATCCCCTGGACCTGTACTGACGCTCATGCACGAAAGCGTGGGGAGCAAACAGGATTAGATACCCTGGTAGTCCACGCCCTAAACGATGTCAACTGGTTGTTGGGAGGGTTTCTTCTCAGTAACGTAGCTAACGCGTGAAGTTGACCGCCTGGGGAGTACGGCCGCAAGGTTGAAACTCAAAGGAATTGACGGGGACCCGCACAAGCGGTGGATGATGTGGTTTAATTCGATGCAACGCGAAAAACCTTACCTACCCTTGACATGTCTGGAATCCTGAAGAGATTTGGGAGTGCTCGAAAGAGAGCCAGAACACAGGTGCTGCATGGCCGTCGTCAGCTCGTGTCGTGAGATGTTGGGTTAAGTCCCGCAACGAGCGCAACCCTTGTCATTAGTTGCTACGAAAGGGCACTCTAATGAGACTGCCGGTGACAAACCGGAGGAAGGTGGGGATGACGTCAGGTCATCATGGCCCTTATGGGTAGGGCTACACACGTCATACAATGGCCGGGACAGAGGGCTGCCAACCCGCGAGGGGGAGCTAATCCCAGAAACCCGGTCGTAGTCCGGATCGTAGTCTGCAACTCGACTGCGTGAAGTCGGAATCGCTAGTAATCGCGGATCAGCTTGCCGCGGTGAATACGTTCCCGGGTCTTGTACACACCGCCCGTCACACCATGGGAGCGGGTTCTGCCAGAAGTAGTTAGCCTAACCGCAAGGAGGGCGATTACCACGGCAGGGTTCGTGACTGGGGTGAAGTCGTAACAAGGTAGCCGTATCGGAAGGTGCGGCTGGATCACCTCCTTTCTAGATAGATCGCGCCTCGTAGGTTCTTCGGGACTTGCAGAGCAAGATCAAACTAAAGAGCGAAAGCTCAAGCACTTAGTTTCAAGCGCCCACACTTATCGGCTGTCATACAACAGTGAGTGAAATCGCGTGCCTGTGGAGCTGGCCTCAACAAGCCTGGCGATGATACAGAGCGACGCAAACAAGTTTCGCGTGGGTCTGTAGCTCAGTCGGTTAGAGCACCGTCTTGATAAGGCGGGGGTCGCTGGTTCGAATCCAGCCAGACCCACCACGAGGAATCGGGGGATTAGCTCAGCTGGGAGAGCACCTGCTTTGCAAGCAGGGGGTCGTCGGTTCGATCCCGTCATCCTCCACCAGTTTCACTCACAGTAGTTGGTAAACCTTAGCGAATAGCAATGTTCGTTGAGGTTTACCAGCTCTTGATCGAAAGATCGGCTGTTGTTCTTTAACAATTTGTAGAGTCGAATCAGCGTTGCTAGCGGAAAGCATCAACAGATGCACCGTGCCGCTAGCAATGATTTTGATTGCGTCAAACATAGACTTCAACTAAGCAAGAAATTGATTAGGTATGAAGAACGGCGTAACGCGTGAATACTCAAAAACAGTTTGGATCTGAGGATCTGAATTGAGTCCTTGACGACAGTGCAGTCAGCGCTGTCAAAGTTATAGGGTCAAGTGACTAAGTGCATGTGGTGGATGCCTTGGCGATTACAGGCGACGAAGGACGTGATAGCCTGCGATAAGCTTCGGGGAGCTGGCAAATTAGCTTTGATCCGGAGATTTCCGAATGGGGAAACCCACTGCGCAAGCAGTAACTCTGACTGAATACATAGGTCATTGTGGCGAACCGGGTGAACTGAAACATCTCAGTAGCTCGAGGAAAAGACATCAACCGAGATTCCGAAAGTAGTGGCGAGCGAAATCGGAGTAGCCCTCGCGTTTTAGCAGTTTGTATATCAGAACGGAATGGAAAGTCCGGCCACAGCGGGTGATAGCCCCGTATGAGAAATGCAGATTGTGGAACTAGGCGCGAATAGAGTAGGGCGGGACACGTGAAATCCTGTCTGAATATGGGGGGACCATCCTCCAAGGCTAAATACTCGTAATCGACCGATAGTGAACAAGTACCGTGAGGGAAAGGCGAAAAGAACCCCGGGAGGGGAGTGAAATAGATCCTGAAACCGCATGCATACAAAAAGTAGGAGCCCGCAAGGGTGACTGCGTACCTTTTGTATAATGGGTCAGCGACTTACATTCAGTGGCGAGGTTAACCGAATAGGGAAGCCGTAGAGAAATCGAGTCCGAATAGGGCGAATAGTCGCTGGGTGTAGACCCGAAACCAAGTGATCTATCCATGGCCAGGATGAAGGTACCGTAACAGGTGCTGGAGGTCCGAACCGACTAGTGTTGCAAAACTAGCGGATGAGCTGTGGATAGGGGTGAAAGGCTAAACAAACTTGGAAATAGCTGGTTCTCTCCGAAAACTATTTAGGTAGTGCCTCAAGTATTACCTGCGGGGGTAGAGCACTGTTTAGGCTAGGGGGTCATGGCGACTTACCAAACCTTGGCAAACTCCGAATACCGCAGAGTACAGCTTGGGAGACAGAGCACCGGGTGCTAACGTCCGGACTCAAGAGGGAAACAACCCAGACCGCCAGCTAAGGTCCCTAAAATTGGCTAAGTGGGAAACGAAGTGGGAAGGCTAAAACAGTCAGGATGTTGGCTTAGAAGCAGCCATCATTTAAAGAAAGCGTAATAGCTCACTGATCGAGTCGTCCTGCGCGGAAGATGTAACGGGGCTAAGCCAGTTACCGAAGCTGCGGATGTGCAATTTATTGCACGTGGTAGGAGAGCGTTCTGTAAGCCTGTGAAGGTGGGTTGTGAAGCCTGCTGGAGGTATCAGAAGTGCGAATGCTGACATGAGTAGCGTTAAAGGGGGTGAAAAGCCCCCTCGCCGAAAGCGCAAGGTTTCCTACGCAACGTTCATCGGCGTAGGGTGAGTCGGCCCCTAAGGCGAGGCAGAGATGCGTAGCTGATGGGAAACAGGTCAATATTCCTGTACCGATCAATAGTGCGATGTGGGGACGGAGAAGGTTAGCTCAGCCGGGTGTTGGATGTCCCGGTTCAAGCCTGTAGTCGTGCCTGGTAGGCAAATCCGCCGGGCTTAGATGAGGGGTGATAACGAGTCTGCTTGCAGACGAAGTGAGTGATACCCTGCTTCCAGGAAAAGCCACTAAGCTTCAGCTATTGACGACCGTACCGCAAACCGACACTGGTGCGCGAGATGAGTATTCTAAGGCGCTTGAGAGAACTCTGGAGAAGGAACTCGGCAAATTGACACCGTAACTTCGGAAGAAGGTGTGCCTTTAGTAGGTGAACCTGTACAAGGGGAGCCCAATGAGGCCGCAGAGAATCGGTGGCTGCAACTGTTTATTAAAAACACAGCACTCTGCAAAGACGAAAGTCGACGTATAGGGTGTGACTCCTGCCCGGTGCTGGAAGATTAAATGATGGGGTGCAAGCTCTTGACTGAAGTCCCAGTAAACGGCGGCCGTAACTATAACGGTCCTAAGGTAGCGAAATTCCTTGTCGGGTAAGTTCCGACCTGCACGAATGGAGTAATGATGGCCACACTGTCTCCTCCAGAGACTCAGCGAAGTTGAAATGTTTGTGATGATGCAATCTCCCCGCGGAAAGACGGAAAGACCCCATGAACCTTTACTGTAGCTTTACATTGGACTTTGAACAGATCTGTGTAGGATAGGTGGGAGGCTTTGAAGTAAGGTCGCTAGATCTTATGGAGCCAACGTTGAAATACCACCCTGGTGTGTTTGAGGTTCTAACCTTGGCCCGTTATCCGGGTTGGGGACAGTGTATGGTGGGCAGTTTGACTGGGGCGGTCTCCTCCCAAAGTGTAACGGAGGAGTTCGAAGGTACGCTAGTTACGGTCGGAAATCGTGACGATAGTGCATTGGCATAAGCGTGCTTGACTGCGAGACTGACAAGTCGAGCAGGTACGAAAGTAGGACAAAGTGATCCGGTGGTTCTGTATGGAAGGGCCATCGCTCAACGGATAAAAGGTACTCTGGGGATAACAGGCTGATACCGCCCAAGAGTTCATATCGACGGCGGTGTTTGGCACCTCGATGTCGGCTCATCTCATCCTGGGGCTGTAGCCGGTCCCAAGGGTATGGCTGTTCGCCATTTAAAGAGGTACGTGAGCTGGGTTTAAAACGTCGTGAGACAGTTTGGTCCCTATCTTCCGTGGGCGCTGCAAGATTGAGAGAGCCTGCTCCTAGTACGAGAGGACCGGAGTGGACGCACCTCTGGTGTATCGGTTGTCACGCCAGTGGCATTGCCGAGTAGCTAAGTGCGGAAGAGATAACCGCTGAAAGCATCTAAGCGGGAAACTCGTCTCAAGATGAGTCTTGCCGGGGCCTTGAGCCCCCTGAAGGGTCGTTCGAGACCAGGACGTTGATAGGCTGGGTGTGGAAGCGCAGTAATGCGTTAAGCTAACCAGTACTAATTGCCCGTGAGGCTTGACCCTATAACTTTGACTGCCCAATCAACATGATTGCAGATCAAGGTGAGTGTTCAAGTTATGCTGTTCTTCAGAAGTCTGAAGACGCAATCAAAATATACTGATTCCGTTGCATGCAAATGCAATGTGCAGACCAAGTTCTGCTGACTCTACGAATTGGGTTTGTTGACCCCGTCAACAAGCCAACCAGTCAAGCCTGACGACCATAGCGACTTGGTCCCACTCCTTCCCATCCCGAACAGGACAGTGAAACGAGTCAGCGCCGATGATAGTGCGGATTCCCGTGTGAAAGTAGGTCATCGTCAGGCTATTATTCAAAGCCAACCC
>NZ_JBXAGX010000029.1:16947-24507 GCF_058794515.1 Roseateles sp. GW823-FHT07B05 | reverse complement strand
GCAGTCCTCTTGCGAGGGCGGCGCCGTCGCGCCGCGGGACCAACTGTGCATAACTGCGTGCTGTGCATAACGCTGCTTATGGAAAGCTCTCCATAAGCAGCGATTGCTGACGCTCGCGGCCTGCGTCCATAGGGCAGCAATGTGCGGCGGATTCAACCGGTCGGCGCAACACACTAACCACTGCTCAGGCAGAAGGAGTGTTCAAACGAAGCACCGGACACGAACGTACTACACCGCCACCCAGAAAGCACTGAACCGCCCCGGGAGCCGTGGATGCCCTCGGCTTGAGTCAGACCGCTGCGGTCTGAACTCGGATTCGATAGAAGTTGCATATTGTTCCGCACCTCCTTCAAAGCCAGTCGCATGGTGTAAAAGTCGGGTCTGCTTAGGAAAGAGTTTGCATGATGGCACCTGCAAAGCACAAGGCAACAGGTTCGCGCAACCGGACTGAAGACGCGCATGCCGAAGGTCTGCCCCAGCTGGCATTTGGTGACGCAACTGCAGCCATCGACTCGGATATCCGGACTTTCAGTGATCGGATGTCCCGCGTCGTGACGACCCTGCAGCATTACGCATCGATTGGTCCGGTTCGAGACTTCCGACAAAAGTCTGCGACCATTTCGATAAACGGGCTTGGGATTTCTGCTGGCGTATGTACGCCGGTGCAGATTGAGGTTGCTGCCAATTCCGACCTTACCTTGATGGTGCCCTTGGCAGGGACGTGCACCTCTCTTGTTGATCGCAGGCCGCTCCAATGGCAGGCCGGTCAGAGCGGCCTGTTTCTGCCTAACGTCGGACGCGGCGGCTTCTGCGATACCAGGTCTGTCGTGATGTTCAGCATCCAGCCTGATCGATTGCAGGAAGTGGCGCGCGCCATGCTCGGCCTGCAGCCCGGTGAGTCCATAGACTTCCAATTGCACCAGGAGCGGCAGGTGGCTCTCCGCCATGACGGAGTCGACTTCACCGCAGCGTTGACGCACCTGTGCGGGCTCATTGACGCGGTTGGTGGGCAGGCCGCTCTGGCCTCGGCGCTCAAGCTGGATGACCAGTTCTACCGCATCATCGCGTTGATGATGTACCCCGGTCTGCTGGCCAAGGAAGTCGTACGGAAGGCCTCGACTGACAACGCCGCACTCAATCCCGTCTGCGAGTACATCTCATCGCGCCTGGGTGCACCGCTCAGTTTGAGTGACATGGAGCAAATCAGCGGCCTGTCGCGACGAAGCCTTCAGTACGCGTTCATGAAGCGCTACGGCTGCACACCCATGCAATGGGTGCGCGAGCAGCGGCTGCTTCTGGCAAGGAACATGCTCGTTCACCCTGGGCCTGGAACATCGGTGACTGCGGTCGCGTTGCAGTCCGGATTTGTCAACGTGGGTGCGTTCTCGGGGGCCTACCAAAAACGCTTCGGAGAGTACCCCTCTCAGACGTTGAAGCTCCATGCCTCGTAGGCACTTTTAGCTAGGCACACCGATCGGGAATGCGTCGCACGGTTTGCGCTTCCTGGACATCGACTTGCGCGAAATGAATAGCGACGCCGCGCCGGACTGGTGATAGTGAGTTCCGTCACGTATCGAAGTTAGCGACGGTCCGCAAGCCTCTCGCCAGCTCGACTGCTGCGCGTCGCGAGCGTAGGCTTTTATTGTGGAGCGTTGAACAGATCACGCTCGCTCCGACAACGCACAGCTTTGGCTCAGTTGGCGCTCCGCCGCCACTTCACTCAGATCACCGGCCCGCTTAGAGTACCTCCTCTAGAGACGTCAGGAAGAGACCTTCTATGAACCGCATACACCGCACGATTTGGTCTGCTCGTCTAGGCATTTACGTCGCTGTTGCCGAGACGTCGCGAGTGTGCGGAAAATCCAGTGCGATCAGCGGTGCGCTGCTCGCGGGCGTGCTGCTGGCAAGCGGCGCGCACGCGCAGGTCGCGTCCGGCGCGCTACCCACCGGTGGGCAGGTCACGGCCGGACAGGCCAGCATTGCCGCGCAGGGTCAGGTCATGACGGTAACGCAGACCTCTCCGCGGACGGCCATCAACTGGCAGGGTTTCAACATTGGGCGCGATGCGTCCGTACAGTTCAACCAGCCGAATGCGTCGGCTGTCGTGCTCAATCGCGTCACCGGCGCCGAGGGTTCCGTCATCGACGGTACGCTCCGCGCCAACGGTCAGGTCTGGCTGGTCAACCCGAACGGCGTGCTGTTCGGCCGCAATGCTCGGGTAGACGTCGGCGGTCTGGTGGCGTCCACGCGCGACATCGTCGACACCGACTTCATGGCCGGCGGCAGCACGCTGCGCGGCAGCAGTGCCGCCGGGGTGAGCAACCTGGGCCAGATCAACGCCGCCGAGGGTGGCTATGTGGCGCTGGTGGGCCGCGCGGTCCGCAACGACGGCACCGTCACTGCTCGGCTTGGCCGCATCGCAGGCGCGGCCGGTGACCAGGTGACGCTGAACTTCAACGGCGACAGTCTGGTGGGCTTGGCCGTCGAGCGTGGCACGCTGGACGCCCTGGTGGCCAACGGCGGTGCCCTGCGCGCCGACGGCGGCGAGATCGTGCTGACGGCCAAGGCGGCCAGCGGGCTGGTGGATGCCGTCGTCAACAACACCGGCGAACTCCGCGCCCGCACCGTGGCGCACCGTGAGGGTCGCATCCTGCTGCTGTCTGACATGGGCAGTGGCCGTGCCGACGTGGGCGGCACGCTGGACGCGAGTGCGCCGGACGGTGGCAACGGCGGCTTCATCGACACCAGCGCGGCAAACGTGCGCATCCACGCTGATGCGCGAGTAAGCACGCAGGCCAGTGCAGGCCGCAATGGCACCTGGCTCATCGACCCGACCGACTTCACGATCTCGGCCGGCAGCGCGCCCCAGACAGGCAGCGGCATCGGTGCCGCCACGCTACAGACTGCGCTAGCAGCCGGCAATGTGACGATCCAGACAGTGGCCACCGGCAGCGATGTTGGCGACATCCACGTCGACGCGCCGGTCGCCTGGAACGCCAACCAGCTCACACTCGAAGCGCATGGCGACGTGAACGTCAATTCGGTGATGACCGCCAGCGGCACATCGTCGCTCGACATTAAGACGGGCTACAACTTCAACACCGGCGCGCCGACGTTCAACGCGGCAAACTACCTGCGCATGCAGTTGGATCTTGCCGCCAACGGCACGCCGAGCTTCAGCGGCCGCATCGACTTCGTCACCACTGCGGGTGGCACGACGGGCCGTACCGGCACGGGTGCTTTGACCGTCAACGGCCAGGGCTACACGCTCATCAGCGCGCTCGGCAGCGCCGGCGCACAAACCAGCGCGGGCAACCTGAACCTGCAGGGCCTTGCGCACAGCAGCAACCTGGCGGGCAACTTCGCGCTGGCCTATGACATCAATGCTGCGGCGACCTCGGGCTGGAATTCGGGCGCGGGCTTCGTGCCGATCGGCGACAACACAACGGCGTTCTCCGGTTCGTTCCAGGGGCTGGGTCACAGCATCAGCGGACTGACGCTAAACCGTGGCGGCAGCGAGGCGATCGGTCTTTTCGGGCGCGTCGAGAACGCATCCAGCGTGGCGAGCGGCACGGTCATCCAGGGCGTCGGCGTCACGAATGCGTCTGTGGGCGGCAACGCTGCGGGCACACTCGTGGGTCGCCTGAATTCGGCGACGTTGCGCGATAGCTGGGCCTCGGGCGGCTCGGTCGGCGGCGATGGTCGCCTGGGTGGCCTGATCGGCTGGGCCTCGGGCGCGGTGGTCGCCGAAACTGCTGCGCGTGTTGCAGTGAACCTGAACAACGACAACGGCAGTGCGCCGTACAACGGCATCAACGGCGAAGCCGGCGGGCTGATTGGTTTAGCCGAGTCCAACTCGAATGTGACGCGCTCCGCCGCTGCAGGGGCGATCGACGCCGGCTCGGACACCGTCGCCAGCGGTGGCGCGTTCGGCCGCGTCTTGAACTCCGTGGTCACGCGCAGCTTCGCCATCGGCAACGTCGCCGCGCGCGGTGGCACCCTGAGCGTCGGCGGCTTCGCCGGGGTTGTCGATTCCACCAGCATCCAGAACGCCTACGCGCGCGGCAACGTTCGCGCCGACACGGCCAGCTTCGCCGGCAATCTCGGCGGCTTTGCCGGTGAGGCGATCAACGCGAACATCGGTCGCGTGTACTCCACCGGCTCGATCGGTGGCATCTCCACTTTCGGCCAGGGGGGGCTCATCGCGTCGCAGAGCGGCTCGACGATCACCAACAGTTTTTGGGACAGCACGACGGCGGGCGGCGGCAACGCCAACGGCATCGGCACCTCGCGCACGACCGCGCAGATGACGACGGATACGACGTTCACCAACGCGTCTTGGAACTTCCTTCAGGTCACCGGCACCTGGTCGCGCCGGGACGGCCTCAACAACTCCTATCCGGTCCTGCGCGTATTCGGCTACCGCGATCCGCTGACGGTCTACATTCCTGGCCCCGTGAATGTGGAATACGGCACCACCACGACCACGAACATCTCGTCTTTCAGCCAGCCGGGCTGCACGGCCCCGGCAGGCTGCTTGGACGCGTTTGCAGGGATCAACCTCGGCAGCTACTTCACGCCGACGCTGGCGGTTGGCAGCTATGCCTACAGCACGCCCAACGCCTTCGCCCCGACCTTCGTGAGTGGCGCCGCAGCCCGATCATTCATCATCACCTACAGTGGTGGCACGGAGCTCGCGCCCGTTGCCGGCACCGTCAGTGTCACGCCGCGCACCCTCACGGCGAGCGCCCTCTCCAACGCCACACGGGCGTATGACCAACAGACCGGCGTGGCCGCCTCGCTGCTGCAGCTGGACACCTCGCGCGTCGTCAACGGGGACAGCGTGGGCCTGTCCGGCAGCGGCGTGCTGGCCAGTGCGGATGTCGGCAACCAGGCGATCACCGCATCGGGCACGCTGGCGCTGAACAACGCGAACTACCAGTTGACCGGCGTGCCGACGGGCACGGTGGCAATCACGCCGCTCACATTGACCGCCAGCGCCAGCGGCAGCCGTACTTACGATGGTAGCGTCGACATCGCCGCAAGCCTGGTGCAGGTATCCGGCGTGCTCAGCGGCGATACCGTGGCCGTGACTGGCACCGGCGCACTGGCTGGCGCCAACGTCGGCAGTCAAGCGGTCGCCTCGCTCGGCTCGCTTGCGTCGAGCAATCCGAACTACGCGCTGCCCGGCAGCATCACGGGCACTGTCGGCATCACGCCGCGCACGCTCACCGTCACCGGCTCCACTGTGCCTGGTCATGTGTACGACGCCACCACGTCCGCTGCCGTGTCGGCGGGCACCCTGCAAGGGCTGGTGGGCAGCGAGACGCTCGGGCTGGCTGGCAGCGCGCTGCTCGATCTGCCCGACGCGGGTGCCCGCACGGCGACCGTCAGCTACACACTGGCCAATGGCAGCAATGGCGGCCTGGCGAGCAACTACAACATCGGCACCGAAACATTGGCCGCCACCGTCACGCCGCGCGTCGTCGGAGTCACCACCAATCCGGGTGCGCTGCGCAGCTACGACGGCACCGCCCAGGCGACGGCATTCTTCCTCACCGTGAACAACGTCATGCCGGCCGACGTCGGCACGCTGCAGCTGCTCGGCGGCGCCGACATCGCCAGCCGCAACGTCGGCACTCAGGCTGTCACCGGCTTCGGCAACCTCAGCCTGAACAGCGACAACTACACGCTGATCGGCGCCAGCCTCAGCGGCTCGCTGGACATCGTGCCGTTGCGGGTGCGTGTGGAACCCACCGCCGGCGCCACACGCGCCTATGACGGCACCACCGGCATCGCTGGCAGCCTGCTGAGCGTGGGCAACGCTGTGGCCGGCGACACGGTGGCCATTTCCGGCACCGGCCAGCTGACAGACGCTAACGTCGGCACGCGCCCGCTGGCCGGCGTCGGCGGCCTCAGCCTCATCAACAACGCCGACGGCAACTACACGCTCGTCAACGGCACGTCGCAGGGCGCCGTGCCGATCACACCCAAGTCGCTGACCATCGCCGGCAGCCAGGTCATCAGCCGGGCTTACGACGCATCCACGACGGCGGCGGTCGCGCCGGGCAGCCTGCAAGGACTGGTGGGAAGCCAGACGCTGGGCGTCACCAGCGTGGCCACGCTGGACAGCGCCAACGCAGGTGCTCGCACGGCGCAGGTTGGCTATACGCTGGGCGACGGCAGCAATGGGGGGCTCGCGTCCAACTACGCGCTGGCCGGCGAGAACCTGGCGGCGCAGGTCACACCGCGCGCGTTGGCCATCAACGGCACCACCGCAGCCGATAAGGTGTACGACGGCAACACCACTGCCCAGGTCAGCCTCGGCAGCCTGGCCGGGTTGGTCAGTGGTGAAACGCTGGGGGTCACCGGTGCGGGCAGCTTTGATAGCCGCAACGCTGGCGCGCGCACTGTCAGCGTGCAGTACACGCTGGCTGACGCCACCGGTCTGGCGGCCAACTACATGCTGCCAGCCAGCACCGGGCTCGCAGCCACCATCACGCCGCGCACACTGGGCGTGGCGGCCGTGGCCAACGCCAGCCGCGTCTACGACGCCACCGCCACCGCCGCGCCCAGCCTGCTAGAGCTGACCGGCGTGCTGACGGGCGACACTGTCACGTTGACCGGCGCGGGCCAGTTGGCCAGCGCCAACGTTGGCAGCCGGGCCTTGAGCCTGGGCACGCTGGCTTCGTCCAACGACAACTACATGCTGGTGGAGCCGACCGGCGCCGTGCAGGTGACGCCGCGCACGCTCGCCGTGGCCGCGCTGCCCGACGCCAGCCGCGTCTACGATGCCACCGCCACCGCCGCGCCCAGCCTGCTGGGCCTGACCGGCGTGCTGACGGGCGATACCGTCGCGCTGACAGGCACCGGCCTGCTTGCCAGCGCCAACGTCGGCAGCCAGGCGGTGAGCCTCGGCACGCTGGCGTCGTCCAACGGCAACTACAGCCTTGGCGCGCCCACCGGTGCCGTGCAGGTCACGCCGCGCACGCTGGCCGTGGCGGCCGTGGCCAACGCCAGCCGCATCTACGACGCCACGGCCGTTGCGTCGCCCAGCCTGCTGGAGGTGACCGGCGCGCTGACGGGCGACACCGTCACGCTGACCGGTGCCGGACAGCTTGCCAGCGCCAACGTCGGCAGCCAGGCGTTGAGCCTCGGCACGCTGGCGTCGTCCAACGGCAACTACGCCCTCAGCGCTCCGACCGGCAGCGTGCAGGTGACACCGCGTACGGTCGCCGTGGCCGCGCTGCCCAACGCCAGCCGCGTCTACGACGCCACCGCCACCGCCGCGCCCAGCCTGCTAGAGCTGACCGGCGTGCTGACGGGCGACACTGTCACATTGACCGGCGCGGGCCAGTTGGCCAGCGTCAACGTTGGCAGCAGGGCCTTGAGCCTGGGCACGCTGGCTTTGTCCAACGACAACTACATGCTGTTGGAGCCGACCGGCGCCGTGCAGGTGACGCCGCGCACGCTCGCCGTGGCCGCGCTGCCCGACGCCAGCCGCGTCTACGATGCCACCGCCACCGCCGCGCCCAGCCTGCTGGGCCTGACCGGCGTGCT
>NZ_JBXAGX010000029.1:0-16850 GCF_058794515.1 Roseateles sp. GW823-FHT07B05 | reverse complement strand
GTGCCGGACAGCTTGCCAGCGCCAACGTCGGCAGCCAGGCGGTGAGCCTGGGCACGCTGGCGTCGTCCAACGGCAACTACACACTGGCCGCGCCGATCGGTGCCGTGCAGATCACGCCACGCACGCTGAACCTCAGCTTCAGTGTCGCGGACAAGGTGTTCGATGGCAGTTTGGTGGCGCCCGCGACGGTCACCGACAACCGCGTGCCCGGCGATGCGCTGAACGTGAACTTCAGCGCCGCCTATGCTGACCAGAACGCCGCCAACGGCAAACCGGTGGCGGTCACGGGGCTGTCGCTCACGGGTGCTGCCGCGGGCAACTACAGCCTCGGCAGTGGCAGCGGCACCAATGTGACAGGCAATCTGCTGGCGCGTACCGTGACCTACAGCCTAACCGCGAACGATCCGACCAAGGTGTACGTGGCCGACGGCCGCGTGCTCGTGACGCCCGAGCAGGTGGACAACTTCGTCGCCCTTAGCTGGGCCAACACGGTGCCCGGCACAGCGCCCGGGACAGTGACCTACACGCTGTGGAAGGACGGGGTGCAGGTCAGCGAAGTGCGTGCCGCCGGCACCTACGTCGTGCGCGCCGCCTTCTCGCCGAGCGACCCGCACTACGTCATCGCGAGCACCGGCAACACGCTGCTGACGTTGAACGTCAGCGACAACACGATCCAGGAGGCGGTGGCCCAGGCCGTGCGCACAGACGTCGCGGCGCTGATTCAGCTGCCTGCTCGTCAAACCGAGCCGTCCCTGTTGCTGCCGACGCCGCCCAATGTGGTGGTAGCGCCGCTGGCGCTGACGCAGGGCCTGGGCGACGCGTCGAACCTGCGCCTAGTGGCCGCACCCAGTGGTACCGAGCCCAGCCAAGCGGTGGGTATGACCCAGGCCCGCTCGCTGCTGGCGGCCCCTGGCGGCGCCGCAGCCGGCAGCCCAGATGTGCGCGTGCCGGTCGGACGCAACACACTTGCCGAAATCGTCAACGGCGGCGTGCGCCTGCCAAGCGGTGTGGACCAACTGCTGTTTGTCGTGGCCGACAACAGCAGCACCGCACAAGGTCGCACGGAGAGCGGCAGCGACGCCACGGGCAGTGCGGCGCCGCGTGACCGCGGCTCGCAGCAACAGCCGCCTGCCGGCACACGTTGAACGCGCCTCACCAAGCCCCTTCCCCCCGCGCGCACCGGCCGCCGCCAGCCGACCCGCGCGTCACCACGGAATGACATGAAGCTCAAGTCCATTGCCCTAGCCATCGCCGTGCTGGCCTGCCAGCAGACCGCCTTCGCGCAACAGCCCCCAGGCATTGGCGACGTGCTCAAGCAGGTGCCGCCCAGCGCGCCGCGGCCCGCGGCAGCGCCGCTGCCACAGATTTCTGGCGCATCTCTGGCGCCCCCCCTGCAGAAGTTGCCGGGCGGCGGCGAGCAGGTGCGCATCGAGTCCGTCGAGGTCGTCGGCAACCGCGAGATCGACAACGCGCCGTTGCTTGAGCTGGTGAAGGACGCCGCAGGCAAGAGTTTCACAGTGGAAGGCCTGGAGCAGCTCGCTACGCGACTGACGCTGTACTACCGCACTCAAGGCTATTTCGTCGCTCGTGCCTACGTGCCGGCGCAGGACATCACCAGCGGCCGGCTGACGCTGCGCGTCGTAGAAGGCAACTACGGCCGTTTCGTGCTGGACAACAAGAGCCGCGTGCGAGACGACATCGTGCAGGGCCTGCTCGACGACGTGAAGAAGTACGACATCGTCAGCCTCGACACGCTGGAGCGCGCCATGCTCATCATCAACGACACGCCCGGCGTGAGGGTCGTGCGCGCCGACGTGATGCCCGGCCAGCAGGTGGGTACGAGCGACTTCGCCATCGGCACCGAGGCCACCGCTGCCCGCAATGGCTATATCGCGCTGGACAACCACGGCTCCGTCTACACAGGCCGCACTCGGCTGTCGGGCAGCGTCGACTGGAACTCCCCTTCCGGCCGGGGCGATCGGCTGTCGCTGGCCGGCGTCGCCACTGACGGCTCCGGCTTGTTGAACGGACGCCTGGCCTACTCCAGCCTCGTGTCCACCGACGGCACGCGTCTGGAAGCGGCGTTGTCGCGCACGCAGTACACCCTGGGTGACCGCTATGCCGACCTGGGCGCCGAGGGCCGGGCCAACTCGGTGGAGGCCACGCTGAGCCGGCCGGTCAAGCGCACCCGCGCGCACAGCCTCGACGCATCACTGCTGATCGCCATGCGGGAGCTGACCGACGACGTGCAAGCGGCACAAACCTCCGTGAAGAAGCGCTCAGTCAGCCTGGGCGCCGAACTGAGCCTGCGGCGCGAACATGCTTGGCTAGGCCTGGACGGGCAGACGCGCGCCAGCGTGTCCGTCACGACCGGCAATCTGTCCATACGCGACCCGCAGGCCCAGGCTCTCGACGCCGCCGGCTCGCGCACCGCAGGCCACTGGACGCGTCTGAATCTCAGCGTTGCGCGCACGTCCGTGCTGCCGCAGCAGTGGCTGGCCACCGCTTCGTTGAAGGCGCAGACCTCGCTGGCTGGCAAGAACCTGGACGGCAGCGAGCGCATGAGCGTGTCGGGCGCGCACGCCGTGGCCGCCTACCCTGCGGGCGAGCTCAGCGGCGACCGCGCCGTGCTGCTGCGCCTTGAGCTGAGCCGCGATCTCGGCACCGTCGCCGGCCTGGCTTGGAATGGCGGCGTCTTCACCGACCACGGCTGGGCCGAGATCGCCCGTTCGATCGGCAACATGGATGCCGACCGCTACCTCGCCGGCGTTGGCCTCAGCCTTGGCGCCAGCATGGGCCGGGGCGGCTTCGCCAAGCTGATGGCCGTGCACCGCACAAGCGGTGGCGCGCCGACGAGCGAGCCCCTTCCGAAAACACGGGTGCTCGTGCAGGCCGGCTTCACGTTCTAAACGCCGAAGGCGAGCAAAAAGGCCTGGGTGTTCATCACCGCGAAGGCCGCGCTGATTAATGAACAAGTTGAGTGATCGGCAACCGGCCAACCTGCTAATTGGCGGCTTCGCCTCTGCGTTTTTGGTGGTCGCTGCCGACCGCAAGGGTCAATAAGTCCGGCGGCCAACCGGGTGAATGGATAGCTGCCTGGTGCCCGGTACTGTGAATTCAGCTGCTGTCACACTGATGACAGCAGCTACTGCGAAACGCCCTTCAGCGCTTATCTCGAACTTCGGCTTTGGGCACCTAGCTGTCGGTCGGTACAGCGTAGGCTGCGACGGCAACGGGCTCGACACGGTCTGCCGAAGCGGTCGTTCGGTGCCCTCTGTGGGGCCGGCGTCGGGCCTGCTCAGTGAAGGTCCTGCTCGCGCTGGTGACGGATGGCCAGCACGACGACCAGCTCGGGCCCTGCAACCTCGTACTCGATGACGTACCCGGTCGACCCGAACGGAACGACGAGCTCGCGTCGTAGCGGACCGCCGCCACTGCGCTTGCGAAACAGCATCGGCGATACAGCCAACGCCAGGACCACCGTCTGGATGGCGTCGATGGCGCGATTGGCGATTTCTAGGTCTTCGACGTACTCGGCGCGCTCGAGGAGGTGCTCGTGCAGTCGCAGTAGGTCTTCATTCGCCTGGGTCTCGAAGATGACCTGGTAGGTCATGCGTCGGCCGGACGGCGCTTGCCTTGAAGCTCCTTGCGCCTGGCCTCTAGGCGCGTCCGCATGTCGGCGATGACGTCTTCAGCCGGCCGGCCGGCGCCAGTGCGCTGGAAGCGCGCCCAAGCCTCGTCAGCACGCGCGGCGAAGGCACTCTGAACAAGGCGGTGCTCCACAGCGCCGCGTACCGTCGACTCGACGAATTCGGACAGTGTCTCGCCGTCGCGCAGGACGGCGTCAAGGTCGGCGCGGAGCTGGGGCTCGATGCGCACCTGCGGGATGATGGCTGTCTTCATGCCTCGATTGTGTTGCAAATGAGTTGCGGCGTCAAAGCCTAGAGTGGTTTGTAAATTTCAGATTGCCTGAACGCCGACGACGAGTTAAGCCACTTTTCGCGTGAAATCACATGAAGCCCGGCCGACCCTCCTATGCTCGCCAGCCCATCATCGGGTGACAGAAGTCGGCGCTGAAGCAGTCGGTCGCGGCTGCTGGCTCTGGGTGACCGCTGTCCGTTGTCGCCTCCGTTCAGGCCTCCAGCGACGAACGTCTCACACCAGCCTTGAACCGTCATCGTGAGCCGCAGCGGCTACGTGGCTCCCACGTTGTCGAGAAAGCGTACCAAGTGGCACTGGACAAGCCGCTCAACAGTGCCGAAACCTGCGACATAGCAGGGCTCAGCTTGGCCGCCCTTGAAAACGTCCACCGGAGGAGGAGCAAAGACGTCGTCGGGCACGACGAGCTTCTACTTCAGAAGACCCTAACGCCGAATTTGCTCGCCAGCATCGCTCTTTGGAAACTCACCGCCGTGCCGCTCGGTATCAAAGCGATCGAGCAGCTCCTGCTGCTCGCGGGCGCGGTCGTCGGAACTGGTGACCCGAAGCCAGCTTCCCAGCACTGCCTTCACGCAGTGCTGGCACAGGTCGATCTGGACATCGTTACCGTCCCCAAAGATCGATCCATATCCAGCCTTCATGTCGATGCTGGCGAACTCCTGGAACTCGAAATCACCAGAGTCGGACAGCAGGCCGCATCGGTCGCAGCGCAACTGCTTGGTGTACGGCTCTGGCCTCACGTCTTTGATCTGCATGCCATGACTCCAGTTCGACCGCAGTATCCGATGCTGGGTTAGCTATGAGCGTTACCGACGCCTATGCCCTGAAGAGATCCGCGCGATTGCTGCGCAGTCTCGAAATCAAGAGGCGTCAGATTCCGCGGCCGGCTTGGCACGTCGCGCGCGCTTGGCCGGAGCGCCAGCGGCGCTGCGCTTCTTCGCCGACGTAGCAGCTTTCGGTGCGGCTTTGCGCTTTACCGAGGCCTTGGCGGTTTTTGTCTTCGCAGATGCCGCAGCGGGCGTGGCAAGCAGGAAATCTTCCAGCGACTTGCCCGCAGCGAGCGCCTCGTGGAGCCAAGCCGGGCGCTTGCCCATGCCGCCCCACGTGTTGCCTGCACCGTCCCCGTACTTGGCAGCCCTCTCGGTCTTGGCCTGTTTCGTGGACGCCTTCCGGGCTCCAGCAGCCTTCACTGCACTCGTGCCAAAGAGCTGTTCAGCGGTCAGCCCGTACTGAGCGATGTCCTTGCGGATGCGCGTGATGACTTCGGACTGAATCGCAGCGGCTTGCTTCTGCAGCCGTTCGATCTGCGACATGATGCTGGAGAGAGATTTCGCCACTGCGTGGACCCCTTATCGAGTTTGCTCGACGTTGTCGAGTGATCTTTTCACATCGCGACGATAGCACCCGCGCCTTCTTGGTTCGATCCCAGATGCGTTTGCAGTTCGCTGAGGCCTCTTTGTTCAAGTGAGCGCCAAGCGACCCCAGCGCCGCGAATCTGATCGACAGTCGCTGGATAAGCCATGGCCATTCACAATACCGACGACTTGCTATTCGCCAATGCTCATGCACAAGTGCAGTTCTGTCGTTTCCACCTTGGCGACCTTCCTGATGGGCTCGGTTGCTATCTCGGCATCGGCTCAGCCTGTGTCGCTGCGAGTCGCCACATGGAACCTGGGCTGGCACGTCTCCCAGGCCGAGCTGGCCTCTTGGATCTCGCAGTGCGGCAAGAGCTTCATCAAGAACCCGCAGACTGGTGTCTGGGATGTCGTTGAGCCCCAGACGCCCGGAGCCAAGACCGGCTGGGAGGTGGACGAGAGCCGCGCAACGCTGGAAGGCGTCGACCTGGCGGTGATGCCGCCCTGCGGTGTCTATCGCTCGCCCGCCCGTACCGGTATCGCAGTCACGCCTACGGCATGGGCAAAACGCAACGAGCAGATCGCCAAGCTGCTGCGCGACGACGTGAAGGCGGATGTGATCGCGTTCCAGGAGGTCTCTGGAGTTGCAGCGGTCCGCGACGCATTGGGGGCGGCGTCCGCCGACTACGAGGTTTGCTCTTTCACGGGCTACAAAGTGCAGCGACTGGCCTTCGCCTGGCGAAAGTCGCTGGGCAGCCCATCCGGTACGTGTCAGGTGATCCATGAGCTGTCGCTGCCGCATCTGCCGCAGAAGGATCAGGTGCGACCGGGATTTGCGATCACGCTACAGCTCGCCGGCAAACGCATCCGATTCCTGACGCTGCATCTGAAATCCTCCTGCGTGTCTCCGCTGGACCGCGGGCAGCTTGATGGCAACAAGGGTCCTACTGATCCGTGTCCGATCCTGCAGCAGCAGGTGGCGCCGCTGGAGTCGGCGATCGAGAACCTCCCCAAGGGAGTGGACCACTTTGTCGTCCTCGGCGACTTCAATCGGAATCTGAACCACGAAGCCGCGAAGGTAGCTGGCGCAGAGCCCATTCGCAGCGACGGGAACACCGACCTGGCCTCAAGCAGGTCAGGCACCACACTAACGCGCAACCTCCTGTTGGAAGTTAACGATGCGCAGCCTGTGTCGTCCAAGGTTGTTCTGGTCCCGCCGGCTTGCAGCGGCTCTCAGTCTGTGACGGCAGCATGCGAGGCGGCTAAGTCACGCCTGCTCACTGCCGAGGAACGTCGTGCATTGAGTGACCGCAGCGGACTGGGATGTCGCAACCCGGTTGGGCTCGATCACGTGCTCGTATCGGATACCCTGTCGAAAACACCGCTCACGGCGACGAAGATTCCTTTGGGCAACTTTGGTCGATCGCTATCAGCCCGTCCACCGGAACATCCCGAGCCGTTGCTTGCGGTGTCGGATCACTGTCCCCTGGTTGTAGAGGTCAGACTGCCGAGCTGATCGTCAGTGGAAGAATCTCTGACTCAAGAACGGCGGACCGCTTTGCAGCGATTGCCGCCACCGGCGAGCATCCACCGAGTTCACGCTGCCTGGCATAAACCGGTCGCGTGGGCCGTGCTGTTCGCGCACCCCATGGACTTCACGCCCGTGTGCACGACCGAGCCGCGCTGCATGGCCAAGATCGAGCCTGAGTTTACAAAGCGCAACGCCAAGCTCATCGGCCTGAGCGTGGACCCGATGGACAACCATCACCGCTGGGCCGCCGATATCGAGGAGACATAGGGCCACCTGCCCAAGTACCCCATGATCGGCGACCACGACCTGAACGTCGCCAAGCTCTACAACATGCTGCCGGCTGACCTCGAACGCACGTCCGAGGGCCGCACGCCAACGAACGCCACCTTGCGCTCGGTCTTCATCGTCGGCCCGGACAAGCGCATCAGGCTGATGCCAACCTATCCGATGACGACGGGCCGCAACCTCGACGAGATCCTGCTCGTGCTGGACTCGATGCAGCTGACCGCCAATCACAGGGTGGCCACGCCCGTGAACTGGAAGCAGGGCGACGACGTGATCATTGCGGGCTCGGTCAGCGATGAAGACGCGAAGACGCTGTTCCCTGCTAGTTGGAAGGCCCAAAAGCCCTACCTGCGCATCACGAAGCAGCCGGGCTGGTCTTCCTGGAGCGCGGCGACTTCTCGTCGCGCCCCCACGGCGACACACCGTCGATCTTCTCGGCCATGAAGTCGACGAAGGCGGTCACGCGGGCCGGCACCAGCCGGCGCTGCGGCATCACCGCGTGAATGCCGGTCTCGGGCAGCTTGCAGTCCGGTAGCACAGCCACCAGCCGCCCGGCGCGCAGGTCGTCCGCCACATGCCAGGTCGAGTGCATAGCGATACCCATGCCGGCCACCGCCGCATCTCGCAGCACTTCGCCCTGGCTGCTTTCCAGCGCCCCGTCCACGCGCACGGCCACCTCCCGGCCGCGCTTGTCCTTCATGCGCCAGACATCCGCCCGGCCCTGGCTGCCGACCAGGATGAGGCAGTCATGCTGCACCAGCTCTTCCGGTCGCGCGGGAGGACCACGGCGGCGCAGGTAGTCGGGCGACGCGCACAGCACGCGCCGGTTCACGGCCAGCTGACGCGCCACGAGGCTGGAGTCTTCCAGCGCGCCGATGCGCAGCGCCAGGTCGAAGCCAGCCGTCACGAGGTCGTGCACCTGGTCGGACACATCCAGACTGAGCCGCAGCTGCGGATGCCGCCGCATGAATTCCGGCAGCAGCGGTGACACGTACTGCCGCGCGAACGTGGCCGAGGTCGTCATGCGCAGCGTGCCGCTGACGCCCGTGCCGGCTTGGCGCAGCCCGGCCATCAGCGCCTGCAGGTCGTCCACCAGCGGGCGGCCCTGAGCAGCCAGCGCCAGCCCTTCGTCAGTGGGGGTGAGGCTGCGCGTGGTGCGATGAAACAGGCGCACGCCCAGTGAAGTTTCCAGCGACCGCAGCCGCTGGCTGGCCACCGCCACCGACAGGTCTAGGCTGCGCGCCGCCGCGCTGATGGAGCCGGCGTCGAACACGCGCAGGAAGAGATTCAGATCGTCGACGCGGCTGCTCATGCCAGGCACCTTTCAATGAAACGTTGAAACTAATTCCGGGACCTGGTGGTTTTTACATCGAATGCAGATCCTTAACCTGCCGGTCATCTCCTCCTCCATCGCCGTATACGGCAGACCGGCCATGCATTCCCCCTCCTCCGCTGCGCCCGCCGCAGCCACACCCGCCAAGAGCCTCTGGCCGTACGCGATGACCGCCGGCGCCTTCGGCATCGGCACGACGGTCATCTCCTCGTCCATCGCCGCATTCGACAGACCGACCATGCCCCCGCCCTCCTCCGCTGCGCCCGCCGCAGCCACACCTACCAAGCGCCCCTGGGCGCTGTACGCGCTGACCGCCAGCACCTTCGGCATCGGCACGACCGAGTTCATCATCATGGGCCTGCTGCTGCGGCTGGCCGGCGACCTGCAGGTCAGCGTCGCGATGGGCGGGCTGCTGATCTCGGGCTATGCGCTGGGAGTGTTCGTCGGCTCGCCGGTGCTGACGGCCGCGCTGAGCCGCGTGCCGCGCAAGACCGCGCTGCTCGCGCTGATGGCCATCTTCACGCTGGGCAACATCGCCTGCGCGCTGGCGACCGACTACTGGGTGCTGATGGTGGCGCGCGTTGTCACATCGCTGGCGCACGGCACCTTCTTCAGCGTGGGCGGTGCCGTGGCCACGAGCGTGATGCCGGCGGACCGCAAGGCGTCGACGATCTCGACGATGTTCACCCGCCTGACGGTTGCCACGCTGCTGGGCGTGCCGGCCGGCGCATGGCTGGGCCTGCACTGCGGCTCGCGGTCGACGTTCTGGGCCGTCACCGCCATGGGCTTGCTGGCCATGGCCTTCATCGCGCTGTTCGTGTCGGCCCGTGAGGCGGGTGCCGACAGCGCGGAGTCCCCAGCTGGAGCTTGAGGAATCGACTCGTTGGCCGCATGCACCATAGTTCCCGTTAGTCAGAACGACGGCGCCTTGCCCGCGACAGGGTTGCCTCGCAGTCAGATTTCGGCCACCTGCTGGCCTCGACGAATGACTGCTTCGAGGCAGGAGCTCTCCCAAAACGCTGACTCCCGACAGCTAGTAAGTGTCTAGTTAGCTCGAAGCAAATCAGATCGACAGTGTCTTCAACCGTTTTGGGATCTGCTCCACAAGAAATGCCATCAGTGCCCGAACTGTGGGTGATTGATGGCGCTGCATGGGGTAGATCAGATGGACTTTCAGCGGGGACATTTGCCAGCCTTCCAGCACCCTGACCAATTGACCTGATGCGACCAGCGGCGCAGCCTGGAACTCGGGCAGTACGGCGATTCCCAGTCCGTCCAAGGCAGGGGCAACCAAGGCGTCGGAAGGGCCGATGACCAAACGTGAACGCAACAGTCCTTTTGCGGTTCTGTTTCGCGAATGCAGCTTGATTTCTGCGGCCTCCCTCGACTGCATAAGGCCGGCATGCGTGCTGAGTTCACCTGGATGCTGCGGCAGCCCGTACTGGCTTGCATAGGCGGGGCTTGCAAACAGGGCCGGGCGTACGGTGCCGACGGCACGGGCCTTCAGGCTGGAATCGACAAGTTCGCCTATGCGCACCGCCAGATCAATGCCTTCTTCGACGACGTTGACGTGGCGGTTGCTGAGCTTGACATCCAGTTCCAGATGCTCGTGTTTGAACAAGTACTCAGTCACCAGCGGAAGCAGCACGACTTTGCCAAACGTCGCTGACGCAGCAAGACGAACGCGACCACTTGGCGTTTGATCCTGAGAAAAAAGCTCTTGGGTGACGGCGTTCAGTTTGTGGACCAGTGAACTTGTTCCATCCAGCAGGCGTTGGCCCGCGTCGGTCAATGCGAAGGCTCGGGTGTTGCGCTTGACGAGACTGACCCCTGCTGCCGTCTCCATGCGCGCCAGGCGGCGCGACAAGGTTGATTTGGGGACATCCAGTTGGCGAGATGCCCGTGAGAGGCTCCCTGCCTCCGCGATCTTGATGAACCACTGGAGATCGTCGATCGAGTAGTTTTCGTTGTTCATTTTTGTGTACGCCGATGTCCACCAAACGAGTCTATTTGTGCAAGGTTAAACCATGAATAGTTCAGCTTGTTGTCGGGTCGAACGAGCACGCATGGATCGCTTCCTTGCCTGTCCCCAGACCTGCTTCACCCAGCCATCACACACTTTCAAGCAACTCAATGACCATACTCGTTACGGGCAGCACGGGGCTTATCGGCTCACAAGTTGTGGCGCTTCTGGCCGCGCAAGGCGCAGACGTTCACGCCCTCACCAGAACACCAGAAAAGCGACGGTTTCCACCGGGCGTCAAGGCGGTCAAGGGGGACTTTCAGGACGTTGATTCGATGCGCGCGGCCATGGGCTGCGCAAGAACGCTTTTCTTGCTCAACACGGTGGCCGCAGACGAAGTCACCCAGGCGCTGATTGCGCTCAACCTGGCGCGCGAATCAGGTATCGAGCGCATCGTGTACCTGTCTGTCATGCACAGCGACCACTTCACCGATGTTCCGCATTTCACTGGAAAGCACACGGTTGAACGCATGATCGAACAGCTTGGCATGCACGCGACCATCCTGCGTCCCGCTTACTTCATGCAGAACGACGATGCCCTGATTCAGTCCGATGTGCTGGAGCGGGGCGTCTATCCCATGCCTATCGGCAGTGCAGGTATTTCGATGGTGGACGCGCGCGACGTGGCGCAGGTTGCCGCACGACATCTGCAGCGCCGAAACGCCGCAAGCGAACCCTTGCCCACAGAGGTTCTGGATGTCGTGGGGCCAACAGCACTGTCGGGTGAAGCCGCCGCCGCTGTGTGGAGTGATGTGCTGGGCAAGACCGTCCAGTACGCAGGTGACGACATCGGACCTTTTGAAGCGCGGTTCCGGAGCTTTGCACCCGCCTGGATGGCTTATGACATGCGGCTCATGATGGCGCGTATGCAGAGGGATGGCGAGCTGGGCTCTGCTGGCGCAGTCGAGCGCATGCAGCAAGAACTGGGCACCTCGTTGCGGAGCTACCGCGACTACGCGCTGGAAACGGCTGCGCGCTGGAAGGCTGCCCAATGAACGCGCAACACACCATGCCATCCATTGTGGTTGTCTACCATTCCGGTTATGGCCACACGCGTCGATTGGCGCAGGCCGTCGCCCAAGGCGCCGAGGCCGCATTGCTGGAGATTGATGCGCAAGGCACTCTGCCTGAATCCGCCTGGACGGGACTGGCTGCCGCGGATTTGATCGTGCTTGGCTCACCCACTTACATGGGCAGCGCGAGTTGGCAGTTCAAGAGATTCGCCGATGACTCTTCCGCGGCCTGGATGGCCCAGAAATGGAAAGACAAGCTTTTCGCGGGCTTCACCAACAGCGGAAGCATGAGCGGAGACAAGCTGTCCACTTTGCAGTTTTTCATGACGTTTGCCATGCAACACAGCGGCCTATGGGTTGGCACCGGCATGATGCCCTCCAACACCAAGGCCGCCCTGCGCAACGACCTGAACTATGTGGGTTCCTCCTCCGGTGCGATGGCCACAACCCCGGTCGATGCGTCGGTTGACGAAGTGTTGGAAGGCGATATCGAGACGGCCAAGCGCTTTGGTGAAAGGCTTCGGGTCGTTGCGAAGCGCTACTCGAATGCCTGGCCTCACAAGGCTGCTCGCCAACATTCGGCACCGTTCGGTACATAGATGGGCTAGCCGTCATGAACACGCTAGTTGGAAAGCGGGCTTTTGTCACTGGCGCGAGCCGCGGTATCGGAGCCGCGGTCGCGCGTCGCCTCGCGGCTGAAGGTGCCGATGTCGCAATCGGCTACGAGAAGTCGGCCACGGCCGCGGATGCGGTTGCCAAGGCGATTCTGAGCACCGGACGCAGAGCCGTCACGGTCGCGATGAGCGCCGCCGACCCGGCCTCCGTGAAGGCAGCGGTCGATCGCGCAGCGGCAGAACTCGGCGGTCTTGACATCCTGGTCAACAACGCCGGGATCTTCCGTACGGGTTCCATCGAATCCGCCAGCCTCGCGGACATCGACGAGACCTTCTCCGTCAACCTGCGCGCGGTCGTGGTCGCCACGCAAGCGGCGCTCGCCCACATGAGCGATGGCGGCCGAATCATCAACACAGGCAGCAACCTCGCGACGCGTGTGCCCGCAGGCGGAATGACTTTGTATGCGGCAAGCAAAGCTGCATTGATCGGCCTTACCAAGGGCTTGGCACGCGACCTGGGCCCCCGAAAAATTACGGTCAACGTCATCCACCCGGGCTCAACTGACACAGACATGAATCCGGCGGACGGCGAGCATGCTCAGAGCCAGTTGCAGCGTATGGCGATCCCGCGCTACGCGGACGCCGACGAGTTGGCCGCTCTGTATGCCTTTGTCGCCAGTCCGCAGGCGCGGTCGGTCAACGGAGCGGAACTCACGGTGGACGGCGCAGCCAACGCATAGATCCGGCCCGATCCCGTCGTCGCAGCGAGCGATCTTCCCGCTCGTTCGGACAGCGAATTGGCGATGAATGCTCGCGCGTCTTGGCCTTGTCATCGCAAAGATCATCCCCGGCAGCTCCTCAAGCTGCTCTTTGGTCACGGGGGTTGAAGCGGTTGTGAAAGCAGCCGTCTTCGATCCCCGTCTTTTTTGGCGGTGACTGGATGCCAGGCTTGGTATCGCGACGCGTCTTCTTGAAGGGGTCTAAGTTGTTCTCCTCCAGCGGCTCTGCATTGCCGGCCGACGCCCTGCAATCGCCATCCAGATCCGCCGCGGCCACCTCAAACTGGGCCGCCATCGCATCGCTGGCACTGGGCGTGTTCGGCTTGGTGATGGCTGAGTTCTTGCCGATCAGCCTGCTGACGGCGATGGCCACCGACCTGGGCGTCAGCGACGGCGCGGCTGGTCAAGCGGTCACCGCCACTGCACTGGTCGGTGCTGCTGCTGTCCAACATCATCGCGGCCAAGGCGAACACCTTGGCCATGCTGCTGGCAGCGCGCGTTGTGCTGAGCGTGGCACTTGGCGGGTTTGGGTCCATGTACGCAGCGCAGGCGCTGCGGCTAGTAGCGGCGCATCAATTCGCATGAGCGATGTCTTTCATCCTCTCCGGCGTGTCGGTCGCCACGGTCTGCGCGGGCATCGCAACAATGCTGACCTCACGCTACCGTGCTGAACGGCGGCTTGCAGGGGGTTAGCTGCCCATCGAGCCGCCTCAGGGCAGGCGACCGCTTCTGGCAACAGCAGTTATTGCGGCCTCGATCGACGAACGACGGAGATCAGCCTTGACCCGCCTGCGGCCGACTTGGCGCATGCGGCCGCTCCTGGCCGACAGCGTGAAGTCAACCAAGTCCCGGAAAGCTGCCCCTCGTGCAGCGGACGGCAGCCAGCACGGTCAGTGTCGCAAGGGCGCATGCTGTTTGGCCCTCAACTCGATGGGAGACCATCATGGGACCAGCAACCAGCATCCTCTCGCGGGAGCCTTGGAACAAGGGCAAGATCGTCGGGCAGAAGGCGCCCTTCAAGGTCAAGGACATCTGGGCACTTCGCGTCCGGCTACAGATGGAGAACCGTGTGCGGGAGCTAGCGTTGTTCAACCTCGGCATCGACAGCAAGCTTCGCGGCTGCGACCTCGTCGCGCTCAAAGTACGGGATGTCTGCCACGGTGACGCCGTCGCTAGTCGGGCGGTGGTGATGCAGCACAAGACGCAGCGCCCCGTTCAGTTCGAGATCACGGCGGTGACCCGTGACGCCGTGCAGCGTTGGATCAAGCAAGCCGGGCTGAGATCCGAGGACTTTCTGTTCCCGAGTCGCATGCACGGCTCGCCGCATCTGGGAACGCGGCAGTACGCCCGAATCCTGGGAGGCTGGGTGCAGGAACTCGGGCTTGACCCAGCCGACTACGGGACGCATTCGATGCGAAGGACGAAGGCAACGCTGATCTATCGGCGGACCAAGAACCTGCGAGCCGTTCAACTGCTGCTCGGGCATTCCAAGCTGGAGTCAACGGTCCGGTACCTTGGCATCGAGGTGGATGACGCGCTAGAGATTTCGGAGCAGACGGAGATCTGAGAAGCCAGCCGGCGGCCGATTCTCGCCAAGGGCGGGTCGGCCGCCTGAAACGGCTGCTATGGGGGGGCACCAGGCTGGTCGAAGCTCCCGCCCAGCTTCCCCGGTTCGATGCTTCGCCGCGAGTGGCAGCGTTGTGCCCAAAGCTGAAATACGAGACAGACGGCGAACGACAGCACTACAGCGGGACGGTATTTTGTCGCCCGGAACTGGGGCCGCGATGCCCAGCACTGCGCCATCGGCGAGTTATCCGGGCCGATGGACAGGCTCAAACAGCACGGGTTAAGTTCCTACGTCCGAGACAAGCAACAGCCACGCCACCAACACCGAACAAAAATAACGTCGCAGGCTCTGGAACGGAGGAGACGAGACGAATTGACGGGCCAGGATCGAATCCCGGGCCGGGATTGAAGAAATTCAGAAACGTGGGTCCAAAATTATTCGCCAAATACGTATACGTCGGGATTGTTTCGCCTTCTATATCCGACAAATCAATCGTGAACATGACCGAATTGAATGAGAGAGAGCCTGAACCATCCCACACGGTGGTGGCAGACAGTTGCAAAGATTTTCGATCAGTAGAAAGGCGTGCATAGACATCACTTCTCGCAGGAGCAGGCCCCCTAAATTGTTCGAATGAGATTTGCCCCGGAAGATATGTGCCCAACCCAATTCCGGTCGCCCCTGGGGCAGTCCAGGCGGATGAAGCGGCCGACAGAAACCGATAGAAAGTGGGCGGCCTCTCGTCTACCTGAAAGTGCTGACCCGTAGGCGCACTAAGTTTGAATGTGATTGAGCTGGAATTTGATAGGCTTGTCGTAAACGCAGGCCAGTTTACAGCCCCGAAACTTGAACCTAACAAGTATTCAATGGTGTAGTTACTTTCGAATGCATGCGTAATTGGTCCGGCAGTCGCCTCTACCACGATGCCCGCAGAACTTGTAGAGGACGCCACCAGTGCTGCTATGCCGCTCAGGACGCACTTTGATATCTTCATTGTGGTGAGCTCTTAGTTATCGAATCCAACAAGATATTGCCTTGGACATTCTCGCGCAACCCGGACTTCCATTTGACCTGCATTCGCTACGCGAAAGCGGGTGCTCTACAAATGGGACTTCCCCGTCCCGAACCCACTTGGTTGTCCTCGCCGGCGCCAGCCCACGTCACTGCAACAGGGCCTTGAAAGCGATGCAGATTAATAATCAGCCCGCAAGGCGGGCCATCAGGGATTCGTACCTGCTGCATTGGGTAAATCTGAGGAGCTATATTTCGGCGCGCCGAGTTACGCGCAGCGCTGATTTCTCACGTCTCTTATTGCGCAGGCCCATCTGGGTAAACATTACGAGCATTGGCAAGATTGAGAGCGCTACGGTACCGGGCTCGGGCAACTCCGACGCCTCGTAATCAATACGTACGTTGTCGAACTGCACAACGCCGCCTGGAGTGGTAAGGCCTTCGATACTGAAGCTATACAGGTTCATCTTGCCAAAGGCAACAGTCTGAAGGCCTTCGGCCAGATCTAGTGAAACAGTGACGACCTCGCTCACCCCATATGCATCATGAAATGCGAATCGCACAT
Source organism: Roseateles sp. GW823-FHT07B05 (assembly GCF_058794515.1). NCBI lineage: Bacteria > Pseudomonadati > Pseudomonadota > Betaproteobacteria > Burkholderiales > Sphaerotilaceae > Roseateles > Roseateles sp. GW823-FHT07B05. The sequence continues at coordinate 835 of NZ_JBXAGX010000029.1, read as the reverse complement.
TCCCTGCGACGCCGTAGTTATAGATGTCTGCAAGGTCAATCGAAAGGAGCGAGAAAGCTTGTCCGCCAGTTCGCGCAATCTGAATATTTGAACCAGTATAGCTGGCGTACAGCGAAGCCCCGGTTGGATTTGGATTAAATGGTGCTGGTCTGTACCACGCGCATAGTGCAGAGTCCGGCACGGCGCCGTGCGGGATATTGCTGGCCTGAATTCGGAAGCCAGACTCCATCAATTCATTGCCAGGCAAGCATATTGTTCCCCCAGTATTATCTACGGCATCGAAGTTGAGGGTAATTGGCGCTGCGGCTGCACCGGCTTGAAGTACGGCCAGCAAGACTACGGCGCAGGTTAGATGTCTAAAAAATGGCACGTCAACGGCCCCTTTGAGTTTCTGGCCTAGTCTAGACATCCTGGGCCATGATTTTGCGTGCCAAACCCCTTGCCTGCGGGGGGCGGTCCCAGCTTGATCACAAATCCAGACGCCAACACAAGACTGGCTGCTTGGCAGCGATAACAGAAGTCCAACACTGGCTAGGCAGGGGCCGCTGTGGGTCGGTCGCGCCATTCAAACGCTTCAAGCGGCAGCTGTTCGACGACGACTGCCCCGGGTAGCCTTGGCCGACCGCAACATCCCTGACACCGGTCGTTGAACCGGTCAGCCGGCCACGTCCGCCGACGTCTGGTACAGGCCAGAGAGCGTGAACTCGGTGGCTGATCCCCGATGACGGCAACCGCTGCTTATGGAAAGCTCTCCATAAGCAGCGTTATGCACAGCACGCAGTTATGAACAGTTCGCGGGCTTGATCCGGCCGCAGGCCGCGATCTCCCTGGATGG
>NZ_JBXAGX010000028.1:0-34281 GCF_058794515.1 Roseateles sp. GW823-FHT07B05 | reverse complement strand
CATACTTTCATCGAAATGGGGCTCAGTAGTTTCCAACTTTCGGTGATGTCACTTTCCAACTTTCGCTGACGTTCCCACTAACAGCGGTGCGCCGATCGCCGCCGGGCCCCTCTTGAATCACAACCTCCCATCCCTATAATGCGATCTGCTAGCACTCTTCACTTCCGAGTGCTAACGAAATCGGGTCGATGCGTCGGCCCCATTTTTTCGGCGTGCCGCACCCTCTGGATCTGCGGCCGCTGCGGTTCAAACTCTCTGAAGGAGACCCCATGAAGCTGCGCCCCCTGCACGATCGCGTGATCGTTCGCCGCCTGGAACAGGAAACCAAGACCGCCTCCGGCATCTTCATCCCCGACAACGCAGCCGAGAAGCCCGACCAGGGTGAAGTGCTGGCCGTCGGCCCCGGCAAGCGCAACGACAAGGGCGATTTCGTGGCCCTGAACGTCACCGTCGGCGACCGCGTCCTGTTCGGCAAGTACTCCGGCCAGACCGTCAAGGTCGACGGCGAGGAACTGCTGGTCATGCGCGAAGAAGACCTCTTCGCCGTCGTCCAGAAGTAATGGCTTGAGGGCCGCAGGCGCAACGCGCCGCAGCCCTCGTCAAACCAGCGTCGAGAAATCGACTCTGACCCCAATTTAGATTCGGAGAATTCAAATGGCAGCAAAAGACGTGATCTTTGGCGGCGAAGCCCGCGCTCGCATGGTTGAAGGCGTGAACATCCTGGCCAACGCGGTCAAGGTGACGCTGGGCCCGAAGGGCCGCAACGTGGTGCTGGAGCGCTCGTTCGGCGCCCCCACCGTGACCAAGGACGGCGTGTCCGTGGCCAAGGAAATCGAGCTGAAGGACAAGCTCCAGAACATGGGCGCCCAGATGGTCAAGGAAGTCGCTTCCAAGACGTCCGACAACGCCGGTGACGGCACCACCACCGCCACCGTGCTGGCTCAGGCCATCGTCCGCGAAGGCATGAAGTACGTGGCCGCCGGCATGAACCCGATGGACCTGAAGCGCGGCATCGACAAGGCGGTCACCGCCCTGGTCGCCCAGCTGAAGGCCGCCTCCAAGGCCACCACGACCTCCAAGGAAATCGCTCAAGTCGGCACGATCTCGGCCAACAGCGATGCCGACGTCGGCCAGATCATCGCCAACGCGATGGACAAGGTCGGCAAGGAAGGCGTCATCACCGTTGAAGACGGCAAGAGCCTGAACAACGAGCTGGACGTCGTCGAAGGCATGCAGTTCGACCGCGGCTACCTGTCGCCCTACTTCATCAACAACCCCGAGAAGCAAGCCGCGATCCTGGACAACCCGTTTGTCCTGCTGTTCGACAAGAAGATCTCGAACATCCGCGACCTGCTGCCCACGCTGGAGCAAGTGGCTAAGGCCGGCCGCCCGCTGCTGATCATTGCCGAAGAAGTCGACGGCGAAGCGCTGGCGACGCTGGTGGTCAACACCATCCGCGGCATCCTGAAGGTCGTGGCCGTCAAGGCGCCTGGCTTCGGTGACCGTCGCAAGGCCATGCTGGAAGACATCGCCATCCTGACGGGCGGCAAGGTCATCGCCGAAGAAGTCGGCCTGACGCTCGAGAAGGTCACGCTGGCCGACCTGGGCCAGGCCAAGCGCGTCGAAGTGGGCAAGGAAAACACCACCATCATCGACGGCGCCGGCGCTGCTGCCGACATCGAAGCCCGCGTCAAGCAAGTGCGCATCCAGATCGAGGAAGCCACCAGCGACTACGACCGCGAGAAGCTGCAAGAGCGCGTGGCCAAGCTGGCCGGCGGCGTCGCCGTCATCAAGGTCGGTGCTGCCACCGAAGTCGAGATGAAGGAAAAGAAGGCCCGCGTGGAAGACGCGCTGCACGCCACGCGTGCCGCCGTTGAAGAAGGCATCGTCGCCGGTGGCGGCGTGGCCCTGCTGCGCGCCAAGCAAGCTGCTGGCGAGATCAAGGGCGACAACGCCGACCAGGACGCCGGCATCAAGCTGATCCTGAAGGCCATCGAAGCCCCGCTGCGCGAGATCGTCTACAACGCCGGCGAAGAGTCGTCCGTCGTCGTCAACGCCGTGCTGCAAGGCAAGGGCAACTACGGCTACAACGCCGCCAACGGCACCTATGGCGACATGATCGAGATGGGCATCCTGGACCCGACGAAGGTCACGCGTACTGCGCTGCAGAACGCCGCGTCCGTCGCGTCGCTGATGCTGACGACCGAGTGCATGGTCGCCGAATCGCCGAAGGAAGAAGCTGCCGGCGGCGGCATGCCTGGTGGCATGGGCGGCATGGGTGGCATGGGCGGCATGGACATGTAAGTCCACGCCGGCGACCCACCCGTCGCTGACAAACAAAAGGGGCTCCCGCGAGGGAGCCCCTTTTTTTCATGCCCGCAGCGGCATCAGTCGCTGGCGCTGGCGGCCGAACGCATCAGCGTGTAGCTCAGGCCGATACCGTAGGTGAAGCCCGTCGTCTGCCGCACCAGCGCGCTGTCGCGGTTGGCTGCGCCGGCCAGGCTGTCCAAGCGGCCAAAGGCGTACAGGCGCAGGTCGGGCGTCAGGCTCTTCGCGACGCTGCCGCCCAGCCGCCACGCGATCAGGCCCGCCTTCGCCTCGAACGCCGGGCGGTCCTGTCGCGCCTCGCTGGCGGTCACGCCGTAGAAGGTCGAGCCCAGCCGGCGGTCGCCCACCACGGCGCCGACGCTGGCGCCGTAGGCCCAGCCGTCCGCCTGCGGGCGGTGCTGCCAGCTCAGACGCGGCTCGAAGGTCATGCCGCGGTGGCGGTTCAGGTGACTCAGCTCGAACACGCCGCGCACCGGCAGCTCCAGCACCAGGCGCTCGGCAGCGCCGCGCCCGTTGACGAACCAGCGCGCCACCGGCCCGGCCTCCACCAGCGTACCCAGCCGCGGCATGCCCTCGCGGGCTCGCAGCGTCTCGGAACCCGAGCTCAGCGTGCCGGCGAACGACACGTCCAGCTCGAAGGCGTCCGTGCGCACCGCGCGCAGGCCGGCGCCGTCGCCATCGGCGCGCAGCACCTTGCCGCGGTAGATCAGGTAGGGCAGCACCAGCGCGCGGCGGGCCTGCTGGTCCGAGCCGGGGTAGGCCTGCTGCGAAATGCCGGCCGCGCCGACGCCCAGCTCCCACAGCGGCGGCGCCTCGCGTCGTGGCGCGGGGTCATCGGCCCACGCGGCGGTGGCAGCCAGGCACAGCAACGGAAGAAGGCGCTTCATGAATGGCGGGTCGGAGTGAGGATGGCGCGCATCATGCCGTCAGCAGCGCCAGCCAGCCCGCGGCAAAGCGGCCGGCGTCGCACAGCGGGCTGGCCGCCATGCGCTCGCGCAGGCCGGCTCGCAGCGTGGCGAGCGCCCCGCGGTCCTGCACGCGCAGCGCGGCCAGCCGCACGAAGTCGTCGGCATCGCGCGCCACCCAGCCGTCCGCCAGCCCCAGCGTCTGCACAAAGCTCAGCCCCTGGCGGGAGATAGGCGCCGAGCCCGGCAGCGTCAGCACCGGCACGCCCATCCACAGGCCGTCCAGCGTCGTCATGCCGCCGCTGTAGGGCGACGGGTCCAGCGCAACGTCCACGCGTGCGAAGGCGGCCAGGTAGTCGGCCAGCGGCCCCGGGCCTTCCAGGTCCAGCCGCGCCGCGTCGCCGGGCCAGCGTGCGCGCAGCGCGGCGCGCTCGGCCTCATGCTGCAGGCCCGGCGCCTTCAGCAGCAGCCGGCTGCCGGGCACCGCCGCCAGCACGCGCGCCCATAGCGCCAGCACGTCGTCATCCAGCTTGTGCAGCGCATTGAAGCAGCCGAAGCGCGGTGTGTCGCCCAGCGGCGCCACGGCCGGCGCCTGCGCCGGCGGCGCGTAGACCGTGAAGCTGTGCGGCAGCCGCAGCAACGGCTCGACGAAGCCCGCCTCGGTGCCGTCCGGCAGCAGCCAGCGGTCGCCGACGAAGCCGTCCATCGGCGCCAGCCCGGTGCTGCCCGCATAGCCCAGCCAGCTGAATTGCCGCGACGCCGGCCGACGCGCGAACACGCCCAGCCGGTGGCCGCCGGTGTGGCCGTGCAGGTCCACCAGCACATCGATGCCGTCGGCGGCGATGCGCGCTGCGAGCGCCGCATCGTCCAGGCCCGGCACGTCCAGCCAGCGCGGCACGGTGGCGCGCAGCATGGGCGTCAGCAGCGCGTCCGAGGCGCCGGCGTAGATGAACAGCTGGCAGCGCGCCGCCAGCGCCGGCAGCCACGCCCGAGCCAGCCGACCCACCGGGTGCTGGCGCAGGTCGGCAGACACCAGCCCCACGCGCAGCGGCCCCGCGGCACGCGGCGGCCGCGGAACGGCCGGTGCGTCCATGAGTCGCCCGACCTCCGCCGCCTCGGCCCGCAGCGCGGCCGGCGCGCCGCCGCGGTACGCGCGCAGCAGCAGGCGGTCGCTGCGCGCTGTCACCAGGCCGGGCTGCTGCGCGATGAGGCGGGTCAGCACCCCGTCCGCCTCGTCAAGCCGCCCCTGCCGCTTCAGCGCCTGCGCCAGGTTGTGCAGCGCCTGCGGCGATGCCGGCGACGCGGCCAGCGCGTCGCGGCAGGCGGCCACCGCGTCGGTAGGGCGGTCCTGCGACAGCAACAGGCTACCCAGATTGACCAGCACGCCCGCACGCCGCTCGCCGGACAGACCCGTCGCCAGCGCGGCGCCCAGCACCGCTTCGCCGCGCTCGGGCCGCAGCAGCGCCAGGTTGCAGGCCGCCTCCGCGTGGCCGGCGTCACCCGCCAGCACATGCTCCCAGGCCTGCGCGGCGCCCTCCGTGTCGCCGCGCTGCTGCAGCCACTGGCCCAGCAGGAACCCGGCCGTCGCCCGCTGCGGCGCCAGCCACACCGCCATGCGCAACTGCGCCAACGCCTCCTCCTCGCGCCCGGCGGCGGCCAGCGCCGTGGCGGCATGCTCGCGCAGCGCGGCATCGGCAGGCTGCGCCGACACCGCGGCGCCGAACGCGTCCGCCGCGTCGCCATGCCGCCCCAGCGCCAGCAGCGCGCGGGCGCGGTTGCCCAGCGCAGCCACCAGCCCGGGCTGCTGGCGCAACGCGGCGTCGAACGCCACGAGCGCCTGCGCCGGCTGCTGCAACGCCAGCAGCGCGTTGCCCAGGTTGTTGTGCGCGCCGGCCAGGCCGGGCTGCAACCGCAGCGCCTGCTCGTAGGCCGCGCAGGCCTCGGCCCACTGGCCGCGGGCAGCCAGCAGCGCGCCCAGGTTGGCGGCCAGCTCGGCGTCCTGCGGCAGCAGCTGCATCGCGCGGCGCAGGGCCGGCAGCGCATCCTGCCCCAGCATCTGCTGCGCCACTGACAACGCTTTCCACAACTGGCCGTCATCGGGGCGTGCGTCCAGCAGCTCGCGGGCCCGCTGCGCCATCTCGACATGGCAGCCATTCTGGAAAAGCGTGAAAAGCTGCTGAAGTGCGGCGTCGGCCATGTGGTTAAGGGGTGGTAATGAACCGCAACTCCGCGGGACGCACCAAGGCGGCGCCAGATAATCGCATCGCGCCGTTTCCTGTCGTCCATGTCCCCTCACCTGCATCCTCACGAACTGATCGACCACGCCCTGATGGAGGCCGGTCCGCTCGCGCGCGAACTGCTGAATCTGGTGCAGGACGAGCTGGACGCGCAGCCCCAGTACTTCCCGCTGCGCGACGGCTGGCGCAAGGTGCGGCCCGGCTTCGCGGCCGACTTCGAAGGCCGGCTCATCGAGCTGCTGCAGGCCGGCCGCCGCGGCGAGGACCCGCTGTACCGCCCGCTGCACGCCGGCGGGCTGGAGGGCCTGAGCCTGGTGGACGAGCACCAGGCGCTGCAGGACGTCGCCATCGCCCACGTGACGCACACGGCCGAGGAAATGAGCCGCGCCGAGCTGCACCAGATCGGCAACTTCTACGCCGCGCTGCGCGGCATCGCCCGCGCCCGCGAGCGCGACAACCCGCTGCGCCCCGCCCTCTACGCCCACGCGCTGCACCACGCGCTGGCGGCCAGCCCGCTCGCCGCGCAGGCGCAGTACGAGCTGATGCGCGCCGCCGCCCAGCCGCTGGCCCGCGCGCTGAACCGCCAGTACGTCGCCGCCTGCGCCACGCTGCACGCCGCCGACATCGGCGACATGGTGGCCTCGCACGGCCACGCGCAGACAGATCCGCTGGCCCACCAGCGGCTGGCCGCCGCGCGCGGCATTAGCGCACGCGCGCCATCGCACGGCACGCTGGACGGCCTGTCGCGCCGCGTCGACGCCGTCAACTCGCGCCCGCAGGGTCTGCCCGCGCTGGGCACGGCCGCGCTGCGCGACCCCGCCGCCCCGGCGCCTTTCGTGCGCTCCACCGGGCCGGACATGCTGAGCCGGCTGTACGACCAGATCCTGGCCGACCCGCGCCTGCTGCCGCCGCTGAAGGCGCTGCTGGCGCGGCTGCAGATCGCCGTCGTGCGGCTGGCGCGCGCCGACTCCACGCTGCTGCGCCGCCAGGACCACCCCACCTGGGCGCTGCTGAACCGCGTTGCCGCGCACGGCATGGCCTTCGGCCGCGCCGACGACCCGCGCTTCGTCGACTTCCTTCGCTTCATGGAAGCCGAGGCCCAGCTGCTGGTGGACGCGCCCACGCCCACCGCCGGCCTGTTCCAGCAGGTGCTGGCGCGCGTGGACGCCCACATCGACCAGCAGGCCCGCCAGAGCAGCCAGCAGAATGCCGTCGCGCTGGCCGCGCTGGAGCGCGAGCAGCTGCGCAGCGAGTGGCGCGAACTGATCCGCGAGCAGATCGACCACCAGATCGCCGACGCCCCGCTGGGCCCGCGCGTGCACCGCTTCCTGCAGACGGCCTGGGTGGACGTCATCGTCACGGCCATGGTGCGCCACGGCCGCGACTCGCAGGAGGCGCTGGCCGCGATGGAACTGGTGGACGCCGTCATCGACAGCCTGACGACGCCGCGCGACATGGCCGACCGCGAGGCGCTGCGCATGCGGCTGCCGGTGCTCATCGAGCGGCTGGTGGCCGGCTGCGACAGCATCCAGCTGCCCGAGGCCAGGCGCGAGCCGCCGCTGACCGAACTGATGGGCCAGCACGCCCGGCTGCTGCGCGGCCTGCCGGCGCTGGAAGCCGGCGCACGACGCCCGACGGCGCCGCCGCGGCCCGATGCGATGGGCAACGCGGCGCCGGTGTCGGCCGACGAGATCGTCAGGCGGCTGATGGAAGAGCGCGATTCGCAGGTGCCGTCGCACTGGCTCAGCGCCGACGTCGACCGCGGCGAGCTGCCCACGGTGCCGGTGCAGCTCTACAACGAGCACGACTCCCCGGACGCACGCGCCGCGCTGCAGCGCTGGATCGACGGGCTGCAGATCGGCCGCTGGTTCCACCTGTTCATCCAGGGCGACTGGCACACGGCGCAGATCGCGTGGATCAGCGAGGGCCGCCAGTTCATGCTGTTCGTCGGCCGCGAGGCCGAGGAGCGCCTGCCGCTGACGCGCGGCGCGCTGGAGGCGCTGCTGTCCAACGGCCTCATCACCGCGCTGGAGGACGACAGCGTCGTGCAGCGCGCCGTCGACACGCTGATGAGCGACCTGGACGGCGGGTGATGCCCCACCCCCGAAGGCGCTGACGCGCCTCCCCCTCAAGGGGGCTGAGCCTGGACACAAACAGTCCTGAGGACTGTTTGTGCCTGGCGAAGGACAAGGCCTCTGGCCTTGGCAGCCGCCAGCGGCCTGGCAAAGCCAGCTCCGCGGCAGCTGCTCGATCGAGCGGCGGGCTGCGCCGCCGCGCAGACCCACTCGTGAAGTGCGTCAGCCCTCGTCGGCCTCGTCGGGCGGCGCCACGAGCACGTCGTCCGGGACTTCGCCGGGCGCCTTGTGCGCCAGCACCCATTCGCGCAGCGCCAGCGCCACGTCGCCGACGCCGCTCTTCTTCAGCGCCGAGAACAGCGTCACCGCCACGTCGGAGTTCTCCGTCGACAGCCCGGCGAGGTACTCGGTCGTCGAGCGCAGGATGGCATCGGCCTCCTTGCGGTTGAGCTTGTCGGACTTGGTCAACAGCACCAGCAGCTTGATCTCGCCGGTGGCCACGCGCGCGGCGACGAACTCCAGCAGCTGCTTGTCCAGGTCGGTCAGGCCCAGGCGCGAGTCCACCATCAGCACGACGCCGGACAGGCTGCGGCGGATGGCCAGGTAGTCGGCCATCACCTTCTGCCAGCGCTGCTTGGCGGACTTGTTGACGGCCGCGTAGCCGTAGCCGGGCAGGTCGGCCAGCAGCGCGTCGGCGGCATCTTTCGGGCCCAGCTCGAACAGGTTGATGTGCTGGGTGCGGCCGGGCGTCTTGGACGCGAAGGCCAGGCGTTTCTGCTGCGCCAGCGTGTTGATCGCGGTGGACTTGCCGGCGTTGGATCGGCCGACGAAGGCGATCTCCGGCAGCTCCGTGGCGGGCAGGTGCACCAGCTGGCTGGCGGTGGTCAGGAAGCGCGCGGTGTGCGTCCAGGCCAGGGCGAGCTTCTCGGTGATTGGGGCCGACGCGGTGGCGTCAGCGGGGTCCGAGGTCTCGGCATCAGGGATTTCGTTGGTCATGGGCAGGTCGGGCGCTGTGATTCGGCATTGTAAAATTTGAAGGTTGCGCCCTTTGGAATCCAACAAATCCATGAAGACTGTCGCCATTCTCCTGTCGAGTCTGCTGCTGGCCGCCACGGCCTCCGCGAACGAGCCGGCCGCCGCGCCGGCCAAGCCCGATCTCGCCAAGGGCGGCGCACTGTCCTCCCAGGTCTGCGCGGCCTGCCACACGGCCGACGGCTCGCGTGGCAGCCCGGCCAACCCCATCCTGGCCGGCCAGCACCCCGAGTACCTGGCCAAGCAGCTGGCCGAGTTCAAGAGCGGCAAGCGCAAGAACGCCATCATGGGCGGCATGGCCGCGCCGCTGTCGGAAGAAGACATGCGCAACGTCGCCGCGTTCTACGCGAGCAAGACGGCCAAGCCCGGCTTCGCGAAGAACAAGGACACCGTCGCGCTGGGCGAGAAGATCTGGCGCGGCGGCATCGCCGACCGCAGCATCCCGGCCTGCGCGGCCTGCCACGGCCCGACGGGCGCCGGCATCCCGGCCCAGTACCCGCGCCTGGCCGGCCAGCATGGCGACTACGTGGAGGCGCAGATGGTGGCCTTCCGCAGCGGCGTGCGCAGCAACAACCCGGTCATGGCCGGCGTGGCTGCGAAGATGAACGACAAGGAAATCAAGGCCGTCTCCGACTACGTCGCGGGCCTGCGTTGATGCAACGCAAGCAGCCTTGCTGAAGGAAGGCCGGTGTCACGCACCGGCCTTTTTTGTTGGCCGAAACTCCACCTGATGTCCTCCGCCACCGCCCCCCGCCCCTCGCCGGCCCGTGAACTGCTGGACCTGCTCGCGTCCATGCGCTTCGCGATCGCGCTGCTCAGCGTGATCTGCATCGCCTCGGTCATCGGCACCGTGCTGCGCCAGAGCGAGCCGCTGGGCAACTACATCAACCAGTTCGGCCCGTTCTGGGCCGAGGTGTTCGGCCAGCTGAATCTCTACACGGTCTACAGCGCGCCCTGGTTCCTCGTGATCCTGGCGTTCCTGGTGCTCTCCACCAGCCTGTGCATCGCCCGCAACACGCCCAAGATCCTCGCGGACCTGAAAAGCTACAAGGAAGGCGTGCGCGAGCAGTCGCTGCAGGCGCACCACCACAAGGCCATCGCCGAACTGCCCAGCAACCCCGAGATGGCCCTGGCCGAGATCGGCAGCACGCTGACGGCGCTGGGCTGGAAGGCCCGCGTGCAGCGGCGCGACCACGGCATCATGATCGCCGCGCGGCGCGGCGCGGCCAACAAGATCGGCTACCTGGCCGCGCACTCGGCCATCGTGCTCATCCTCATCGGCGGCGTGCTGGACGGCAACGCAATGGTCAAGCTGGCCATGTGGGTGCAGGGCAAGGAGCTCTACACCGGCTCCGGCTTCATCTCCGAGATCAAGCCCGAGCACCGGCTGTCCGCCGGCAACCCGAGCTTCCGCGGCAACGTGTCGGTGCCCGAGCGCCAGCGCCAGGGCATCGCCGTGCTGAGCCTGCCCAGCGGCGTGGTGCTGCAGGATCTGCCGTTCGACATCGAGCTGAAGAAGTTCAGCGTCGACTACTACCCCACCGGCATGCCCAAGAGCTTTGCCAGCGACATCGTCATCCACGACGGCGGCACGCGGCGCGAGGCGACGGTGAAGGTCAACGAGCCGGTCATCCACAACGGCCTGGCCATCTACCAGAGCAGCTTCGAGGACGGCGGCAGCCTGCTGAAGCTGAAGGTGCTGCCGCTGGGCGGCGGCCTGCCCGTGAGCCTGGACGGCCGCGTGGGCACCAAGCTGGCGCTGGGCGAGCAGACGCTGGAGCTGGATGGGCTGCGCGTCATCAACGTCGAGAACCTGGCCGGCGAGCCCAACGCCAGCGGCGCCGACGTGCGCAAGGTGGACCTGGGCGAGCGCCTCAGCCAGCACCTGGGCAGCGGTGCCAAGGGCGACAAGGCCAAGTCGCTGCACAACGTGGGCCCCAGCTTCAGCTACAAGCTGCGCGACGCGGCCGGCCAGGCGCGCGAGTTCAGCAACTACATGCTGCCGGTGACGCTGGAGGGGCGCCGCGTCTTCCTGGCCGGCATGCGGGAGTCGCCGGCCGAGAGCTTCCGCTACCTGCGCATGCCCGCCGACGAGAACGACAGCCTGGACGGCTGGCTGCGGCTGCGCCGCGCGCTGGCCGACGCCAAGCTGCGCGACGCCGCGGCGCGCGCCTATGCCGTCTCCGCCACGCCGTCGGCACAGCCGCAGATGCAGTCGCAGCTGCAGCTCACCGCCCACCGCGCGCTGACGCTGTTCTCCGGCGCCGCGGTGCAGCCGGGCGACGAGGTCAAGGGCGGCCTGCCGGCGCTGTCGCAGTTCATCGAGCGCGACGTGCCCGAGGCCGAGCGCCAGCGCGTCTCCGAGGTGCTGCTGCGCATCCTCAACGGCAGCCTGTTCGAGCTGCACCAGCTGGCCCGCGAGCGCGACGGCCTCACGCCCTCGCCCATCGACGACGCCACGCAGGCCTTCATGACGCAGGCCGTGATGTCGCTGTCCGACAGCCTTTACTACCCCGCGCCGGTGCTGCTGCAGCTGCAGGAGTTCGAGCAGGTGCAGGCCAGCGTGTTCCAGGTGGCCCGCGCGCCGGGGCAGAAGCTCGTTTACCTGGGCGCCCTCTTGCTCATCGTCGGCGTCTTCGCCATGCTCTACATCAAGGAGCGGCGGCTGTGGGTCTGGATTGCCCCCAGCGCCGACACTGCCAGCTCGCAGGTGCGCATGGCCATGTCCAGCACCCGCGAATCGCCCGACAACGCCACGCTGTTCGCACAGCTGAAAGCAGCCGTGCTGAAAGACAAGACATGAACACCACCACCTTCGACCTGCCGCGCCGCCATGCGCTGCAGCGCCGCGACGCGCTGGACTGGGTCTTCGCCGCCCTCGTGCTGCTGGGCGGCGGCTACGCGTTCAGCCGCTACCACGCCAGCATGGACGTCTACGAGCAGGGCATCCTGGCCTGCGCGGTGCCGTCGCTGATCGCGCTGGGCTGGTTCTGGAAACCGCTGCGGCTGCTGTGCGTCGCCACCGGCGCCGCGGCGCTGCTGGCCATCGCGCTGTACGCACGCCAGACCGACGGCTTCGGTGCCGACCTGGCCGCCGCGGACAAGGTCTTCCTGCTGAAGTACATGCTGTCCAGCCAGAGTGCCATCCTGTGGATGAGCCTGCTGTTCACGATGAGCATGCTCTTCTACTGGGGCGGCTTCTTCACCGGCGCCGGGCGCAACAGCGTGGCCGAGGTCGTCGGCTCCAAGCTGGCCTGGGGCGGCGTGTTCATGGCGCTGGTGGGCACGCTGGTGCGCTGGTACGAGAGCCACCAGATCGGCCCCGACATCGGCCACATCCCGGTCAGCAACCTCTACGAGGTGTTCGTGCTGTTCTGCTGGATGACGACGCTGTTCCACCTGTACTACGAGCAGCGCTTCGCGACGCGGTCCCTCGGCGCCTACGTGATGCTGGTGGTGACCGGCGCCGTCGGCTTCCTGCTCTGGTACACGGTGGCGCGCGAGGCGCAGGAGATCCAGCCGCTGGTGCCGGCGCTGCAGAGCTGGTGGATGAAGATCCACGTGCCGGCCAACTTCGTCGGCTACGGCGCGTTCGCGCTGGCGGCCATGGTGGCGCTGGCCTACCTGCTGAAGACGGCTTCCACGCGCGCGCTGCTGGTGGGGCTGGTGGGCGTGCCGGGCCTCATCGTCGCGCTGATCGCCGCGGTCCGGCTGTTCGGCAACATCACGCCCGAGACGGCCACCGGCCTGGTCGGCTGGGCCGGCAAGATCATCGGCGTCATGGTGTTCCTGGGCCTGTGCGTCGCGCTGCGCCGGCCCCTGAGCGCCCGCCTGCCCGACCTGCCCCAGCTCGACGACCTGATGTACAAGGCCATCGCGCTGGGCTTCGCGTTCTTCACCATCGCCACCATCCTGGGCGCCTTCTGGGCCGCCGAGGCCTGGGGCGGCTACTGGAGCTGGGACCCGAAGGAGACCTGGGCGCTCATCGTCTGGCTGAACTACGCGGCCTGGCTGCACATGCGGCTGATGAAGGGGCTGCGCGGCATGGCGTCGGCCTGGTGGTCGCTGGTGGGCCTGCTGGTCACGACCTTCGCCTTCCTCGGCGTCAACATGTTCCTGAGCGGCCTGCACAGCTACGGCACCCTCTGACGGCGCCGGCCCGCGGCCCCGTGCTGGCATGACGCGCGCCCGCATCTACCTCGTCGACGACCACGCCATGGTGCGCCAGGGCCTGCGCGCGCTGCTGGGCCAGGCCGGGCACGAAGTGGTGGGCGACAGCGGCGACCTCACCGTGGCGCTGGCCGAGCTGCAGCAGCTGACGCCCGACATCGTGCTGGTGGACCTGTCGCTGGGCGAGCGCTCCGGCATGGAGCTGCTTGAGGAACTGCAGCGCCGCCAGCTGCCGGTGCGGCCGCTGGTGCTGACGATGTCGGCCCAGCCGCGCCACGTGGGCATGGCGCTCAAGCTGGGCGCCTGCGGCTATGTGCTCAAGGGCTCGCCGTCGGAGGAGCTGCTGCAGGCCATCGACGCGCTGCGCGCCGGCCGCCGCCACCTGGGCCAGGGTGTGGCCGAGCTGGCCGCCCGCGCGCTGGCCCAGGGCGACGGCCAGGACCCGTTCTCCAGCCTGTCGGTGCGCGAGCGCCAGGTGGTCACGCTGGTGGTCAACGGCCACTCCAGCAACGAGATCGCCACCGCGCTGCACCTGTCGCCCAAGACCGTGGACAGCTACCGCAGCCGGCTGATGGCCAAGCTGGGCGTGCCCGACGTGACCGCGCTCGTCAAGCTCGCGCTACGCCACGGCCTCATCAACGACGACTGAGGCCCCTCGTCCCGTCTTGCCGCGCTGAACGCGGGCAAGCCTGACCGGTCCCCCGAGGGGACGGCGATGCCTGCCGGATTGACCGGCAAACACATCGCCCGCGGGCCGGCTTGGGGCGGCCCGGCGCCGGGCCGCGCGAGCGGGCTCCCGACGACCCCACAGCACCGATCAAGAACTCCCCGCATCGGCTTGTCGGAGGGGTCCCTAAATTGGACCCTCATGAATGCCGCCGAACTTCCCGCCCCCGCCGCCCGCGAGGCCCAGCGACTGCAATGCCTGGCCGAACTGGGGCTGAGCGAGCCCGCCGCCCCCCACGAACCCGACGCGGTGCTGGACGGCCTGGTGCGCTGCGCCGCCCATCTGCTGGGCTTTCCCATCGCGCTGGTCAGCCTGGTGGGCGAGCGGCACGTGTGGTTCAAGGCCCGCTACGGCACCGAACTGACGGGCAGCGAGCGCGACAACGGCTTGTGCAGCCACACGCTGCAGAGCGACGGCCTGTTCGAGGTGCCCGACGCGCAGGCCGACCCGCGCTTCGCCGGCAACCCCTGGGTCACCGGCCAGAACCCCGACAACCTGCGGCTGCGCGCCTACGCCGGCCTGCCACTGCGGCTGGACGGGCTGACGCTGGGCGCCTTGTGCGTGGCCGACACGGTGCCGCGCCGGCTCGATGCCGTGCAGGCCACGCTGCTGACCGACCTGGCGGCCGCCGTGAGCGCCTGGTTCAGGCACCGCCGCGAGCATGTGGACCTGCTGGCCAGCCGCGCCGACCTGCAGGACCGCGCCGAGCTGCTGCTCAGCCTCAGCCGCGAGACGCCCGGCATGCTGTTCCAGTACCGCAAGCCGCCCGGCCAGCGGGGCGCGCTCAGCTTCATCAGCGGCCAGGCCGACCAGGTGCTGGGCGCGCTGGCGCCGCTTCAGCCGCCGGCCCTGCACGCCTACCTGCCGCGCTGCCACCCCGACGACCTGCAGGGCCTGCTGCGCTGCATGACCGACGCCGCCAGCGCCCACCAGCCGTGGCAGCACCTGTTCCGCGTCTGCCTGCCCGGCCATGCGGCGCCCAGCTGGCGCTCGGCCCACGCCAGCCCGTCGCGGCTGGCCGACGGCACCGTGCTGTGGCACGGCTTCATCGCCGATGTGGACGAGCATGTCGAGATCGAGACGCTGCGCCGCGACAAGCTGGCCGCCGAGCGCGCCAGCGCCGAGAAGAGCGCCTTCCTGTCGCGCGCCAGCCATGAGCTGCGCACGCCGCTGAACGCCGTGCTGGGCTTCAGCCAGTTGCTGCTGATGGACGACGACCCGCTCAGCCCCCGCCAGCGCGAACGCCTGGAGTGGGTGCAGAGCTCGGCCCGGCGCCTGCACCAGCTCGTCGACGGCCTGCTCGACCTCGACCGCGCCGACCACCGGCGCGACACCACCCCGGAGGGCCCCATGCGCGACGCCTTCACGCTGCTCTACATCGAGGACGAGCCGCTGAACACGCTGCTGGTGCAGGAGTCGCTGCGCGACCGCCCCGACTGGCGGGTGCTGCACGCCGCCGACGGCCTCAGCGGGCTGGCCATCGCCAGGACCGAGAAGCCCGAGGTGGTGCTGGCCGACATCAACTTGCCCGGCATCAGCGGCCTGGACGTCGTGCGCGAGCTGCGCGCCGACGCCGGCCTGGCGCAGACGCTGTGCATCGCGCTGTCGGCCGACGCGACGCCCGCACAGATCGACCGCGCCATGGCCGCCGGCTTCGACGACTACTGGACCAAGCCGCTGGACGTGCTGGAACTCGCCGGCCGGCTGGCCGACGCGCTGGCTCGCCACGGCGGCCGCTGACCCCGCAAGAAAAAAACAACAACAGCGACGACGACCACGCCAGGGAGACCCGATGCACGCCCCAACCTGCCACCTGCCCCTCGGCACCGCGCCGCCCGCACCGGCCGACACCGACGCCGAACCGGACGCGTCCTGCCGCGCCTGCGCGGGCATGCTGTCCTACATCGCCCACGAGATCGGCAACCCCGTCAACGCCATCCGCGGCTTCGCGCAGCTGATGCAGGCGTCGCCACTGCCGGCCGGCCAGGCCGAGCGGCTGGCGCACATCCTCGAGGCCGTCGACCGGCTCAAACACCTGCTGGCCGATGTGGGCGACATCGCGCGCATGGAATCGGGCCAGTTCAGCATCGAGACCCGCCGCGTCGAGCTGGGAGGCTTCCTGCGCCACGCCTGCGGCCCGGCGCAGGCCCAGGCGGCGCTCGCCGGGCTGCAGCTGTCATGGCACCAGCCCGCCGGCGCGATGACCGTGCGTGCCGATGAGCGCCGGCTGCGCCAATGCCTGGACAACCTGCTGTCCAACGCGCTGAAGTACGGCCGCGGCGGCGGCCGCATCGACATCGAGGTCGAGCGGCATGGCGACCACGTCGTGCTGGCCGTGCAGGACCTGGGCGATGGCTTCAGTGCCAGCCAGATGGCCCAGCTGTTCGAGCCCTACAACCGCCTGGGCCGCGACGGCGGCGCCATCCCCGGCACGGGCCTGGGCCTGACGCTGACGCGCGAGCTGATGCGCGCCATGGGCGGCCGGCTGCAGGTGCACAGCGACGGCGCCGGCCGCGGCGCCCGCTTCGAGCTGGTGCTGCGCGCCGCCGACGCCTGAGCGGGCGCCGCGCGCCGGGCTTCAGTGCGCCGACGCCTGGCGGCGCGCCAGCTTGACGCGGTACATCGCCGCGTCGGACTCGCGCAGCACGTCCTCAGCGCCCGCGCGCTGCGGGTCCAGGCAGGCCACGCCAACGCTGGCGCCCGCGTAGTCCACGCGCTGTGTGCCCGCGGCGTAGGTGCCCACGGTGGCCGACGCCAGCCGCTCGCGCATCAGCTGCGCCGCGTTGGCGCCGTCCTCCGCGAGCTTGGGGCCCAGGCCCACGACGACGAACTCGTCGCCCCCCATGCGCGCCAGCACGTCGCCGGCGCGCAACGCGGCCTGCAGCTTGCGCGCGATGCCGCGCAGGAACTCGTCGCCGGCATCGTGGCCGTGGCTGTCGTTGATCTGCTTGAAGCCGTCCAGGTCGATGGCGCCGGCCAGCAGCCAGCTGCCGGTGCGCTGCGCCAGCGACGTCAGCCGCGCCAGCTCCAGCGCCAGCGCGCGGCGGTTCATCAGGCCGGTCAGCGGGTCGGTCAGCGCCTGTGTCTGCAGCTCGGCATTGGCATGCTGCAGCTGCTCCACGAGGCGCTCACGCGCCACGTGCTGCTCGATGAGGCCGGCGAACAGCTTGAGCACATGGCCCGCCTGCGGCGACAGCGGCCGGCGCTGCGAGCTGGCAGCGCACAGCGTGCCGTACAGCGCGCCGTCGTCGGTGTGCACCGGCGTGCTGACGTAGGTCTGGATGCCCAGCAGCCGCGCGGCCTCGGAGTCGGCCCAGACCTCGCCGACGTTGTCGGTGTACGGGCGGCCCTCGTCCAGCGCGCGCTTGCACAGCGTGTCGCCCCAGGGCACGGCCAGGCCCTCGGGGATCTGCAGGTCCTGCGAGTTGCGCGCATACACGATGTGCTGCTTGCCCTCGGCCAGGTCCACGGTGGTCAGGTAGGTGGACTCCAGGCCCGTGACGGCCTCCAGCATCTGCAGCAGCGGGCGGGTCAGGTCCTCCAGCGTGCGGGCGCCGTGGACGGAATCGGAGAGCTGGGCGAAGAAGGAATCCATGGGCCTCGGTGGCGTGGTGGACGGGCTACTTTATGCGCCCTGCCCCACCGGCAGCGCCGTCTCATACTTCACCTCGCGCAGCACGACGTTGCTGCGCACGCTGGCCACGCCCGGCAGCTTGAATATGTGCTGCTGCAGGAACAGGTCGTAGGCCTTCATGTCGGCGGCGACGACCTTGATGACGTAGTCCGAATCACCCGTGATCGCATGGCATTCGATGATCTCGCGCCGCGTGCCGACGAGCTGCTCGAACTGCTCCACCGCGCCCTCGCTGTGCCGCACCAGGCTGACCTGGGCCAGCACGAGGATGGACAGCCCCACCTTCTCGCGGTCCACCAGCGCCACCTGGCCGCGAATGACGCCGCGGTCCTCCAGCTCCTTCACACGCCGCCACACCGGCGTGGCCGACAGGCCCACCCGCTCGGCCAGCGCCTGCGTGGACAGCCGGGCATCGGCCTGCAGCGCCTCCAGGATCTGCAGGCTGGCGCGGTCGAGTTCTGTTTTTTCCATGATTGACCTTGTTTGAGATAAATCATCTCATTGCCATGCGGCTTTGGCGGGATTGAGGCAAGTTCTTGCGCCATGCGCGAGGAAGAATCTCCCGCCCAAGAGGAGACATGCGATGACCGACACCCTGCGCCCCTACCAGCTCAGCGACAACCTCGCGGCGGACGGCGGCGCCGTCTTCCTGACCGGCACGCAGGCGCTGGTGCGGCTGCTGCTGGCGCAGAAGAAGGTCGATGAGCGCGCGGGGCTGAACACGGCCGGCTTCGTGTCCGGCTACCGCGGCTCGCCGCTGGGCATGGTGGACCAGCAGTTGTGGAAGGCGAAGAAGTTCCTCGACCAGGCACACATCGAGTTCCTGCCCGCCATCAACGAAGACCTGGCCGCCACGGCGTGTCTCGGCGTGCAGCGCGTGGCGCTGGACCCGCAGCGCACCGTCGATGGCGTGTTTGCGATGTGGTACGGCAAGGGTCCGGGCGTGGACCGCTCGGGCGACGCGCTGAAGCACGGCAACGTCTACGGCACCAGCACCCAGGGCGGCGTGCTCGTCGTGTGCGGCGACGACCACGGCTGCGTGTCCAGCAGCACGCCGCACCAGAGCGACCAGGCGCTGCAGGCCTGGAGCATGCCGCTGGTGCACCCGGCGAACGTGGCCGAGTACCTGGAGTTCGGCCTGTACGGCTGGGCGCTGTCACGCTTCAGCGGCGCCTGGGTCGGCTTCAAGGCCATCTCGGAGGTCGTCGAGAGTGGCATGACGGTGGACCTGGACGCCGTGCCGCTGGACTTCGAGCATGCCGTCGACTACACGGCGCCGACCAACCTGCACATCCGCGCGGTCGACCTGCCCTCGCTCGACCTGGAATCGCGCCTGGCCCACAAGCTCGACGCCGTGCGCGCCTTCGCCAAGGTCAACAGCATCGACAAGCACATCGTCACCAGCCCCGCGGCCACGCTGGGCATCGTGACGGTCGGCAAGGCCCACTACGACTTCATGGAAGTGCTGCGCCGGCTGGACCTGGACCCCAACGCACTCGCTGCGGCCGGCGTGCGCGTCTACAAGGTGGGCCTGGTGTTCCCGCTGGAGCCCACGCGCATCGTCGAGTTCTGCAGCAACCTGACCGACGTGCTGGTCATCGAGGAGAAGGGCCCGGTCGTCGAGCGCCAGATCAAGGAGCTGCTGTACCACCTGCCCGAGTTCCAGCGCCCGCGCGTGGTCGGCAAGACCGACGAGCATGGCGCGCCGGTGCTGTCGGCGCTCGGCGAGCTGCGCCCCAGCCGCATCATGGGCACGGTCGCCGACTGGCTCGCGCGGCTCAACCCCGCGCTGGACCGCCGCCACCTCGTCGTCGACTTCCTGACGCCCTGCCTGCTATCCAATGCCGCCGACGGCGTGCGCCGCCAGCCCTACTTCTGCTCGGGCTGCCCGCACAACACGTCCACCAAGCTGCCCGAAGGCTCGCGGGCGCTGGCCGGCATCGGCTGCCACTTCATGGCCAGCTGGATGGAGCGCGGCACCTCCGGCCTCATCCAGATGGGCGCCGAGGGCGTGGACTGGGCGGCGCACTCGCGCTTCACGAAGGAGAAGCACGTCTTCCAGAACCTGGGCGACGGCACCTACTACCACTCGGGCTACCTCGCCATCCGCCAGGCCATCGCGGCCAAGGCCAACATCACCTACAAGATCCTCTACAACGACGCGGTTGCCATGACCGGCGGCCAGCCCGTGGACGGCACCACCAGCGTGCCGCAGATCGCGCGGCAGGTGGAGGCCGAGGGCGTGAAGAAGCTGGTCGTCGTGTCCGACGACATCGACAAGTACAACGGCCATCACGGCCTGTTCCCCGCCGGCACCACCTTCCACGACCGCAGCGCGATGGACGACGTGCAGCGCGAGCTGCGCGAGATCGAAGGCGTCACGGTGCTGATCTACGACCAGACCTGCGCCGCCGAGAAGCGCCGCCGCCGCAAGAAGGGCGAGTTCGCCGATCCCCCGAAGCGCATCTTCATCAACGAGGCCGTCTGCGAAGGCTGTGGCGACTGCGGCGTGGCGTCGAACTGCCTCTCCGTCGTGCCGGTCGAAACCGACTGGGGCCGCAAGCGCGCCATCGAGCAGAGCAGCTGCAACAAGGACTTCTCCTGCGTGAACGGCTTCTGCCCCAGCTTCGTGTCGGTGCATGACCCGGTGCTGAAGAAGAAGGCCGGCGCCCGCTACACCGCGCAAGACCTGGCGCGCGAGATCGCCGCCATCCAGCCGCCCGCCGCGTGGCAATGGACCGGGCCGTTCGACATGCTGGTCACCGGCGTCGGCGGCACCGGTGTCGTCACGGTCGGCGCGCTGGTGACGATGGCCGCCCACCTCGAAGCCAAGCAGGCCTCGGTGCTGGACTTCATGGGCTTTGCGCAGAAGGGCGGCGCGGTGCTGAGCTTCGTGCGCGTGGCGCCGACGCTGGACCTGCTGAACCAGGTGCGCATCGACACCCAGCAGGCCGACGTGCTGCTGGCCTGCGACATGGTCGTCGGCGCATCGCCCGACGCACTGGGCACCGTGAAGGCCGGCCGCACCGTCATCCTCGCCAACACCCATGAACTGCCCACCGCCGGCTTCGTGCGCAACCCGGATGCGTCGCTGCAGGCGCCGTCCCTGCTGGAGAAGATGAAGTTCGCTGTCGGCGAGAGCGGTGCACTTGAGACCATCGACGCGCAGGACATCGCGCAGCGCCTGATGGGCGACACGCTGCCCAGCAACATCGTCATGCTGGGCGCCTGCTGGCAGCGCGGCCTGATCCCCGTCGGCGAGGCGGCGCTGATGCGCGCCATCGAGCTCAACGGCGTGGCCGTCGACGCCAACAAGACCGCGTTCGCGCTGGGGCGCCTGGCCATCGCCGCGCCCGATGCGCTGCAGCGCCTGGCCGGCGACATCAACGTCGTCAAGTTCTTCAACTTCGACCAGCTCGATGGCCCTGACGGCCTGATCGAGCGGCGCGTGCAGTTCCTGACCGACTACCAGGATGCCGCCTACGCGCAGCGCTACCGCGCGCTCGTCGACCGCGTGCGCGCCGCGGAGGCCAAGCTCGGCAAGGGCCAGCGCCTCACGCAGGCCGTGGCGCGCTACTACGCCAAGCTGCTGGCCATCAAGGACGAGTACGAGGTGGCGCGGCTCTACACCGACGGCCGCTTCGAGCAGGCGATGAAGGACCAGTTCGAGAACTGGTCGAGCCTGAGCTTCCATCTCGCGCCGCCGCTGATCTCCAAGCCCGGCGCCGACGGCCGCGCCAGGAAGATCGAGATGGGCTCGTGGACCTTCACCGCCTTCAAGTGGCTGGCGAAGTTCAAGGGCCTGCGCGGCGGCGCGCTGGACGTATTCGGCAAGACCGACGAGCGCCGCATGGAGCGGCAGCTGATCGCTGACTACGAGCGGCTGGTGGACGAGATCCTGGCGTCACTGACCGAGGCCAACCTGGCCACCGCCGTCGAGCTGGCCCGGCTGCCCGAGAAGATCCGCGGCTATGGCCACGTCAAGCACGCCAACGTGGTGGCGGTGAAAAAGCAGTGGACGGCGCTGCTCGACAAGTTCCACGGCCGCGCGGCCGAGGTGGTGGCGCAGCCGGTCGCACTGCCGGTGCGGGTCAAGGGCGTCGCAGAGCTCTGACGGGCTGCCTCACAGCGGTTCGGCCCACCCCAGCGCCGCCATGTCCGCCACGCGGTGCCGGTCGTCGCCCAGCAAGATGAAGTCATCCAGCTGCGGCGGCTTGACCGACGTGCCGGCCAGCATCGCGTGCGCCTGGCCGCGGTGGTGCGTCTGGTGCATGAACAGGTGGGCC
This sequence comes from Roseateles sp. GW823-FHT07B05, assembly GCF_058794515.1. NCBI lineage: Bacteria > Pseudomonadati > Pseudomonadota > Betaproteobacteria > Burkholderiales > Sphaerotilaceae > Roseateles > Roseateles sp. GW823-FHT07B05. Next base: position 12,887 of record NZ_JBXAGX010000028.1, on the reverse strand, counting down.
AGCACGCGCCCCAGCGGCTCGCGCGGGCCGGCCTCGATGCCGGCGCCGCGGTCGAACGCGACGATGCGGTCTTCGTCGCCCGCCTTCAGGCCCGCGCAGAAATCGATCAGCCGCCGGTCGCTGTCGTCCTGCCGCACCGCCAGTTCGACTGCCGTCTGCGCGGGCACGTAGGCGGCCCAGATGTCGCGCATGGCCGCATCGCCGTGCAGCGCGGCGATGTAGTAGTGGTCGACGTTGAGCAGGTGGTTCAGCGTCAACGCCAGGCTCGGGAAGAAGCTGGTGCGCGGCGCGTGGAACTCGGCGTCGGGCAGCGTCGCCACGGCCGCCAGCAGGCGGCGGTTGGCGAGGCGGTTGGCGCGGGCCTGGGTCAGCAGCAGAGTCATGCCGGCGATTGTGCGGGGCCGGCGGCATTTTCGGGGCTGACGGCGCCGCGCGGACATGCTTCAATCAACCCGCCCTCCACGCCGACCGGAGAGACGACGCTTGCGCATCGGAGACGCCTACACCGGGCCCGAGATGGCCAGCCCCGCCGCGTGGGTCGCGGCGGCGGCTGTGCTGTCCATCGGCCTGGCGCTGACGGCCGGCGCCGTCATCTGGCAGCAGCGCCAGGCCAGCAGCGAGGCCCGCAACCTGCAGGAGCGCCAGGTGGAACGGCTGCAGGCCGACGTCGTCAAGCGGCTGACCATGCCGGTCTACGGCCTCAAGGGTGCGCGCGGCGTGCTGGCCGCCATGGACGGCCGCTTCAACCGGCGGGCCTTCGACGCCTACGTCGAGTCGCGCGACCTGGCGCGCGAGTTTCCCGGCGTGCGCGGCTTCGGCTTCATCGAGCGCGTGGCGCGCGCCGACCTGCCGGCCTTCGTGTCGCAGCGCCAGCGCGAAGGGCAGGCCGAGTTCCATGTGCACGGCTCGGGCAGCGCCCCGACGCTGTACGTCATCACGCAGATCTCGCCGTTGCCGTCCAACTTCGCAGCCTGGGGGCTGGACGAGGGCGCCGACCCGCTGCGCCGCCAGGCCATCGAGCAGGCCATCGACACCGGCGAGCCCACGCTGTCCAGCCCGGTACGCCTCGCGCAGGACCCGGCCCAGGGCCCGGGCTTCCTGCTGCTGGTGCCGGTCTACCGGCAGGGGCACGACCCCGACACGCCGGAACACCGGCGCGCGTCATTGCAAGGGCTGCTGCTGGCGCCGCTGATCGCCAACGAGCTGCTGCAGGGCGTGGCCGAGCCCGCCTCGTCGCTGCTGGACATGAAGCTGGCCGCGCGCATGCCCGGTGGCGAGTTCGCGCCGCTGCTGGCCTCGCGCAACGGCGCGCTGCTGTCGCTGGCCGGCGCGCAGGAGTACTCGCTGGCCGACGCGCTGACGGCGGACACCACCCGCTTCACGGTCAACGGCCGCGAGTTCCAGCTGGAGACGGCGCTGACCCATGCCACCGTCGTGCGGCTGCTGGGCCTGTCCGGCGTCGGGCTGGGGCTGGGCGGCGCGCTGCTGAGCCTGCTGCTGGCCGCCACCGTCTACCTGCTCGCCGCGGGCCGCGCGCGCGCCGAGCAGATGGCCCGCAGCATGACGGCCGACCTGGCCCGGCTGGCCACGGTGGCCAGCCACACGACCAACGCGGTCATGATCACCGACCCCGAGCGCCGCATCGTCTGGGTCAACGCCGGCTTCACGCGCATGACGGGCTACACCGCAGCCGAGGTGCATCAGCGCCTGCCCAGCGAGCTGCTGCACTCCGAGCTGACCGACGCCGACACCGTGCACGGCATGCGCGAGGCCATGGCCGTGGGCCAGGGCTGCGACGTGGAGCTGATGCAGCGCGCCAAGGACGGCCGCGACTACTGGGCCGACATCGAGATCCAGCCGCTGCACGCCAGCAACGGCGAGCTGCGCGGCTTCGTCGTCATCGAGTCCGACATCACCACGCGCAAGCAGCTGCAGGCGCAGGCCGATGAGGCGCGCCAGAGCCTGCAGGACCTCTACGACAACGCCCCCTGCGCCTACTACGCGCTGGACGGCGACGGCCGCTTCCTGCAGATCAACGCACTGGGCCTGAGGTGGCTGGGCTGCACGGCCGACGAGCTCATCGGCCGGGCCAGCCCGCGCGACTTCTTCACTGCCGAGGGCCGCGCGCTGTTCGACGAGGCCTTCCCCCGCTTCAAGCGCGAGGGCCGCGTCAAGGGGCTGGAGTTCGACATCAACGGCCGCGACGGCCGCACCCGCCGCGTCAGCCTGTCGGCCACCGCCATCTACGACGCCGACGGCCGCTACCTGCGCAGCCGCTCCGTGATGTTCAACATCACCGAGACCCACCGCATCCGCCAGCAGCTGCACCAGCTGACGCTGGACCAGGAGGCCATGCTGGAGAGCGACCTGGTGGGCATCGCCAAGATGCGCGACCGCCACATCACCTGGCGCAACCAAGCGCTGGAGCGCATGTTCGGCTACACCGAGGGCGAGCTGCTGGGCAAGACGGCGCTGCAGCTGCACGTGGACGCTGCCACCTACGAGGCGCTGGGCGCGCTGGCCCTGCCGCAGATGCACGCCGGCGGGCGCTTCCGCACGCAGCTGCAGATGCGCCGCAAGGACGGTGCGCTGATCTGGGTGGACCTGGCCGGCGTGGAGCTGACCGCCGCGACCGAGGAGCGCAGCGGCGAGTCGATGTGGATGATGGTGGACATCACGCAGAGCAAGGCCCACGAGGCGCGGCTGGAGCAGGCCGCGCTGCACGATGCGCTGACCGGCCTGCCCAACCGGCTGCTGCTGGCCGACCGGCTCAAGCAGGCCATCCACGGCGCCGAGCGCACGGGCCACGTCCTCGCGCTGGCCTACCTGGACCTGAACGGCTTCAAGCAGGTCAACGACCACCACGGCCACGACGCCGGCGACGAGGTGCTGAAGGCCGTGGGCGCGCGGCTGCAGGCGGGCCTGCGCGCGACCGACACCGTGGCACGGCTGGGCGGCGACGAGTTCGTCGTGCTGCTGACGCCCGCCCAGGGCCCGGCCGACGCCGAGCCGGTGCTGACCCGGCTGCTGGACGCGCTGACCCAGCCCATCACGCTGAGCAGCGGCGTCCAGGTGGCCGTGGGCAGCAGCCTGGGCCTGGCGCACTTCCCCACCGACGGCCGCTCGCCGGACGGGCTGATGCGCCGCGCCGACGAGGCCATGTACGCCAACAAGCGCGCCGGCCGTTCGCGGGCGCTGGCGCGCTAGCCACCCGGGCGACACCCCAGGGGCGGGTCGCCCTCGCTATCATCGCCGCCACATGCCGCCACAAAAAGGCGTTAGCCCACCGGCAGCGAGAGACCAGGGAGACCGCCCCCGATGCCCGAGCAAGCCGCCCGCGCCGAGCCTTTCATACGCCGAGTGCTGCCATGGCTGCTGTTCATCGGCGCCCTGCTGCTGACGCTGTGCCTGGCCGCGTGGTCCGTGCAGCAGAACGCCGAGCACCGGGCGGCGCTGACGGAGCACCGCATCGAGGCGTTCCGGCTGTCGCTGGCCAGCGCGGTGCGGGCGCACCTGGACATCCTGCCTGGCCTGCGTGCGGTCTCCAGCGGTGCGACGCCGCTGACCGACGCCCAGTTCGCCCGCTACGTCGACAGCGTGCTCGCCGCGGAGCGCTTCACCGGGCTGACGCTGAGCTTCGTGGCCGAGCGCGTCCCCGGTGCCGAGCGCGCCGCCTACCTGGCCCGCGTGCAGGGCGACCGCAGCGCCGACCCGGCCGGGCATGCCAGCTTCGAGATCCAGCCCGCGGGCACACGGCCCGAGTACATGCTGCTGCGCCACCAGTACCCGCCGGACCCGACCAACGACGGTTACGACCTCTACGACCCCGCGCAGCGCTACCGCCAGCCCGTCGAGCGCGCCATCGCCAGCGGCGGCCTGGTCGCCACACCGCCGCTGCGCCTGGCGCGTGACCGCCACCGCCCCGACCACCCGGAGCTGACCAGCATCGTCGTGCGCGCCGCCACCTACCGCGGCGACCATCTGCCCGACGACCCGGCCACGCGCCGCGCGGCGGCCACGGGCGTCGTGGGCGTCGCCTTGCGCAGCGCGCCGCTGGTGCGCGGCGCGCTGCCGCCGGAACTGGCCCCGCCCGCCCGCGTGCGCGTGACCGACCCCGCCGCGCCGGCACCGGCGCTGCCGGTCTACGACAGCGAACCCGGCGCCATGCTGCCCGCCGACGCGTGGCGCTTCGAGCTGCCGGTGGCCGACCGGCGCTGGCTCGTCGAGGTGGCGGCGCCGCCGCACAGCTGGTGGCAGGACGTCAACGACAGCACGCTGGCGCTGCTGACGGCGGGCCTGGTCTGCGCCACGTCGCTGATGCTGCTGACGGCCGGCCTGGGCCGCATCCGCCACCGCGCCGAGGCACGCGTGCGCGACGGGCTGGCCCGGCTGGAGGCCGAGAAGGCACTGCTGACACGCAGCGAGACACGGCTGCGACAGCTGTTCGAGAACAGCCTGGACGCCGTGCTCAACACCCGCCCCGGCGGCGGCGTCGTCGCGGCCAACCCCACGGCCTGCGAGCTGTTCGGCCGCAGCGAAGCGCAACTGGTGGCGGCGGCGCGCGAGGAGCTGCTGGACCTGGACGACCCCCGGTTGGCGCCGCTGCTCGCTGAGCGCCAGGCCACCGGGCGCATGCGTGGTCAGCTGCGCATGCGGCGTGCCGACGGCAGCACCTTCGAAGCCGAGGTCAGCTCCATGACCTACCAGGACGGCGACGGCCAGCCGCTGGCCAGCGTCATCGTGCGCGACCTGAGTGCCAGCCTGGACGCCGCGGCCGAGCGCCAGCGGCTGGAAGAGCAGCTGCGCCACGCGCAGAAGATGCAGGCGCTGGGCACGCTGGCCGGCGGCATCGCGCACGACTTCAACAACGTGCTGGCCATCGTGCTGGGCGGCGCCGCGCTGCTGGACGGCGAGCTGCCCGCCGGCCACACGGCCAGGCCACACCTGGAGCGCGTGCGCCAGGCCGGGCTGCGGGCGCGCTCGCTGGTGCAGCAGTTGCTCACCTTCGGCCGCCCGTCCACCGAGGGTCGCTGGGCACAGCCGCTGCGCCCCCTGGTGGAAGAGACACTGGCGCTGCTGCGCCTGAGCCTGCCCGCCACCGTCACGCTGCAGGTCAGCCTGCCCGACGCGCCGTTGCACGTGGTGACCGACCCCACGCAACTCCAGCAGGTGCTGCTCAACCTGTGCAACAACGCGTGGCAATCGATGCCGGGCCACCAGGGGCACATCGACATCACGCTGCAGCCCCGGCGCCGCGACGGCCGCGACTGGGCGATGCTCAGCGTGAGAGACGACGGCGCCGGCATGGATGCCGCGCTGCGGCAGCGCATCTTCGAGCCCTTCTTCACGACCAAGCCCCCGGGCCAGGGCACGGGCCTTGGGCTGGCGATGGTGCACGGCATCGTCACCGGCCACGGCGGCCACATCGAGCTCAGCTCCATGCCCGGGCGCGGCAGCGTGTTCGAGATCTGGCTGCCTGCCGTGGAGGCCGCCGTCGACGGGCCGGCGGACGACGCCACCCCGCCGCCCGGCAGCGGCGCCCGCGTGCACGGCGAGCGCATCTACTACCTGGACGACGACGAGGTGCTGCGCCTCACGGTCGAGGCGTTGCTGCTGCGTGAGGGTTACGCCGTGCGCACCTTCGCCGACCCGACCGAGGCGCTCGCCGTCATCGCGGCAGACCCGAACGCGGTAGACCTCGTGCTGACCGACTACGACATGCCCGGCGCCTCCGGGCTGGAGGTGGCGCGCACGCTGCGCGAGCGGCATGCCACGCTGCCCGTGCTCATCGTCACCGGCCAGGTGACCGAAGCGCTGCGCAGCGCCTGCGCCGGCATGGCAGGCGTGGGCGTGCTGCCCAAGGAATACATCGTCGAACAGCTCGGCACCCGCCTGGCGGCCCTGCTGGCGACGCTGGGCCGCACAGGCTGAGCCCGCATGTATCGGCGCTGACACAAACCGGCAGCACGGCGGACACCGGTTTGCGGGAGCATGGCGGCTCCCGACCGGAGTCCTGCGTGCGCCGCTTTCCCGCCTCTGCCTGCCTGCCCCTGCTGCTCGCGCTGATCGCCCTGGTCGCGCTGCTGGCGCTGACGCTGGCCTCGCTGCCCGCGCACGCCGCCACCGCGGCGGATGCCGACGGCGCCCGCGTCATCGTCAAGTTCAAGGCGCTGGGGCCGCTGATGCGGGCCGCACGCGAGCGCGGCGACCGCGGCCCGCAGCACGCGGCCACGCTGGCCGGCCGCCAGGGCCTGGCGCTGCGCGACGGCCGCATGATCGACGCGCGCAGCCAGGTGGTGTGGGGCGACAAGGGCATGACCTCCGCCGCGCTGGCGGCCCGGCTCGCGAAGGATGCCGACGTCGAGTACGCGGTGCCCGATGAGCGCCGCCATGCGCTGGCCACGGCGGCACTGCCGAACGACCCGCTGCTGCCCGCCGCCTCGGGCGCAGCGCTGGCGGCCGGCCAGTGGTATCTGCAGGCGCCGGACGCGACGCTGGTGTCGGCCATCAACGCGGTGGGCGCGTGGGCCCTGACGACCGGCTCCGCCGCCATCGTCGTCGCCGACGTGGACACCGGCGTGCTGCCCGCCCACCCCGACCTGGCGAACAAGCTGCTGCCCGGCTACGACTTCGTCAGCTCGACAACGACGGCAGGCGACGGTGGCGGCCGCGACGCCGACGCCACCGACCCCGGCGACTGGACGACCGCCGGCCAGTGCGGCACGGGCCAGGCCGCCACCAACAGCAGCTGGCACGGCACCGAGACGTCCGGCATCATCGGCGCGCAGACCAACAACGGCGTGGGCATGGCCTCGGTGGGCTACGACGTGAAGGTGCTGCCGGTACGCGTGCTGGGCAAGTGCGGCGGCACCGACTCGGACATCATCGCCGGCATGCTGTGGGCCGCGGGCCTGACCAGCGTGCCCACCGCCAACGCCAACCCGGCCAGGGTCATCAACCTGAGCCTGGGCGGCAGCGGCAGCTGCAGCGCGGCCTACCAGGACGCCATCAACCAGCTCGTCGCCGCCGGCGTCACCGTCGTCGTGGCGGCCGGCAACTCGGAAGGCCTGGCCGTGGGCGTGCCGGCCAACTGCACCGGCGTCATCACCGTGGCCGGCGTGCGCCACGTGGGCACCAAGGTGGGCTTCTCCAGCATCGGTGCCGAGGTGGCCATCGCCGCGCCGGGCGGCAACTGCGTCAACACCACCGGCGCCTGCCTCTACCCCATCCTCACCACCACCAACAGCGGCACGACGACGGCCGGCACGCACACCTACAGCAGCAGCGCGAACTATTCGGTGGGCACCAGTTTCGCGGCGCCCATGGTGTCGGGCGCGGCGGCACTGATGCTGTCGGTCAACCCGTCGCTGAAGCCGGCGCAGCTCAAGTCGCTGCTGCAGTCCACCGCGCGCAGCTTCCCCGCGCAGCCCGCGGGCAGCAGCGTGCCGGCCTGCCGCGCGCCCACCAGCACCGTGCAGGACGAGTGCTACTGCACCACGTCCACCTGCGGCGCCGGCTTGCTGGACGTGGGCGCCGCCGTGGCCGCCGCTGCCAACGCAGCCACGCCGACGGCCAGCATCACCGCCAGCGCCGCGACGCTGACCGCCGGCAGCAGCGTCACGCTGGATGCCAGCGCGTCCACGGCGCCCGGCACGCGCACCATCACGGGCTGGGCATGGAGCCTCACGAGCGGCGCCGGCATCGCCAGCTTCAGCGGCGCGACGACCGCATCCACCGCGACGCTGAAGACCAGCGGCATCGGCAGCGTGACGGTGCAGCTGACCGTCACCGACAGCCTGGGCCAGCAGGCCACGACGACGAAGACGCTGGTGGTGACGGCGCCGGCCGCGCCGACGGTGGGCATCGTCGCGTCGGCCAGCGCCGTGGCTGCGGGCACGCCGGTGTCGTTCGACGGCAGCAGCACGAAGGCGGCAACGGGCTTCACGATCGCGAGCTACCAGTGGAGCGTCAGCGCCGCGCCGGCCGGCCTGGCCAGCTTCACGACGGCCACCAACGCGGCAACGGCCGCTGTGTCCACGCTGGTCAGCAGCAGCGGCACGTTCACCGTCACGCTGACGGTGACCGACTCGCTGGGCCAGACCGGCAGCGCCAGCACCACCGTGACCGTGACGGCACTGGGGCCGACGGCCAGCATCAGCCCGTCGGCGACGACGGTGACGGCCGGCAACAACGTGGTGCTGGACAGCACCGGCTCCAGCGCGCCGGCGGGGCGCACGCTGACGGGCTATGCGTGGAGCATCACGAGCGGCAGCGGCATCGCGTCGTTCAGCGGCGGCACGGCGGGCGCAACGGCGACGGTGGCCACCAGCGCGGCAGGCAGCTTCACGGTGCAGCTGACGCTGACCGACAGCGCGGGGGCGCAGGCAGTGAAGACGCAGGCGATCACGGTCGTGGCGGCGGCGACGACGAGCAGTTCGGGCGGCGGCTCTGGTGGCGGAGGTGGCGGCGGTGCGGTGGCGGTTTGGTGGCTGCTGGGCTTGCTGGGCGCGACGTCGATGCTCGAACGTGGTGAGGCGTGGCGTCGGCGCCGGTTCGCCGCCGCGTGAGGCCCGTGCCGGGATTTCGCCCCGGCGGGCGACCTACTTTCTGGGCCGCCAGAAAGTAGGCAAAGAGCTCCCCCCGACCGCACCGCCCTCGCTGCGCTCGGGTCCCCGAGCAACGCCAGCCCCGAAGCCCCACGCCGAACTCGCGCCGCTACGCTCTGCTCAAACAATCGTCGTGAGTCAGTGCTTGAGGCGAGCTGCGCTCGCGGGCTTCGGGGCTCGCGTTCCTCGGCGGTGCTCAAGGGGGCATACGAACAGCCGGCACCAGCCGGCTGTCGGGTTTGGCTGTTGGGGTTGGCTGTTTCATCACTCCCCTTCTAAACCGCCGAGAAGCGCAGAAGCCCAGGGCGCGTGCGCAGCACGCTTCAACATCTGACTCCGCACGGCTGTCTGAGCGCAGCGGAGCGGAGCGAGTTCCGGGCGGGCCCTGGGCTTCGAGCATCGCAGGGGAGCCCGCAGGGCCGGTTTTGCAGGGGCGACTTGTTGCCTTCTTTTTGGTCGCTCAAAAAGAAGGTCGCCCGCCGGGGCGACGTCCCGGCATGGGCCTCACGCGACAACCCACCCTTCACCCAAGCAACCCAAACCCCAAAACCTCAAGCCCCCGACACCGGCTCCACCGTCACACTGACCTTCAACGTCGCCACCCCGCCCCCTCGCAGCACCCCACGCAGCGGCGCCACGTCGGCATAGTCGCGCCCCCAGGCCAGCGTCACATGGTCCAGGTTGGCCGGCACGTCGTTGGTGGGGTCCAGCGCCAGCCAGCCCTGCTCAGGGCACCACAGCTCCACCCAGGCATGCGACGCATCGGCGCCGACCAGCTTGGTCTGGCCCGGCGGCGGGCGCGTCAGCAGGTAGCCCGACACATAGCGCGCCGCCAGCCCCAGCGCACGGCAGGCGGCGATGAAGACGTGGGCGAAGTCCTGGCACACACCGCTGCGCTGCGCCAGTGCAGCCGCGGCGCGCGTGGCCACCGTCGTGCTGTGCGGCAGGTAGCGCAGGTCGGCGTGGATCTGGTGCATCAGCGCCAGGCCCGCCGCGGCCAGCGTGCGGCCGGGCAGGAAGGCACGCCGGGCATAGGCGGCCAGCGCGGCGTCGGGCGCGGCATAGGCGGAGGCCAGCGCGAACTCGTCGGCCTCCTGCAGCGCGCGCCCGGCGCGGTAGCACAGGCCGCGCGCCACGGCCTCCCAGGCGGGGCCGCGGTTGGGGTCGGGCTCGGAGCGGTCCTCCAGGCGCACGGTGAAGCGGCTGTCGACCAGCAGCTCCTCGTGCACGCGGGCATGGCCGAAGCTCAGGTGGCGGTTGCCCCAGGGGTCGCGGCGCAGATGCCGGGCCAGCGCCACGTCGTCCATCTCCAGGCCCTCGATGCCCCAGGCGTCGGGCAGCGGGTCGATGGACAGGTGCCAGCCGCTGACCGTCTGCCAGGGCGTCTCGCGCGGCGCCAGGCAGGCGGTGTGGTGTGCCCATTCCACCGAAGCCTCGTAGGTGTACTCGGTGACGTGGTGCACGGCCAGCGTGACGGTCATTGCCACACCCTCTGCTCTCCGCCCGTGACGTGCGCGAAATAGCGGTGGCTCAGCAGCGCCGACAGCTCGCCGGCCTGCGCGGCGGCCCGCCGCAGGTGTTCGACCAGGGCCGGCCCCGGCGCCGCCAGCTCGGCCAGCGGCCAGGCCTCGGGCACGGGCAGCTCGGCGCCGATGTCGGCGGCCCAGCCGGGGTCGTGCCGGGCCAGCTTGATGAAGCGCTCGCGCAGCGTGCGCGCCACCCAGGCCAGCGAGCGCGGGTTGTCGGTGTTGTGCACCAGCAGGTGCAGCAGCGGGGCCGCCTCGCGGCGCGCCTGGAACTGCGCGCGGTAGGTGATGGTGGAGTCGAACACACCCAGCAGCAGCGCGAAGCCGTCCTCGGTCAGCGCAAGCGGCTCCAGCGGCGCAGCGTCGGCACCGCCCTGCTCGAAGGCCTCGGCCAGCACCTCGGCGTGGAAGGACAGGCGCTCGATCTGCCGGCCGATGGACAGCAACCGCCAGCCATCGTCGCGCGTCATGCGGTCGGTCTGCGCACCGGTGATGGCGGCGAGGTGGGTGTCTGCCCGCGACAGCACGCCCAGCACGTCGGTCATCGGCACCGACGTGCCGGGCCGGTCCAGCACCGCGCGCAGGTGCTGCTCGAACTGCGCCGCGGCCTCGTGGATCAGGCGCCAGGCCTCGGGCGACAGCCGCTCGCGCAGCGCCTGCGCGCAGTTCTGCAGCGCACGCAGGTTCCAGCCCACGCTGTTGACGCCCGAGCGGGGCAGCAGCGCCGCCAGCAGCGCGCGCTCGAAGCCGCGCGGATCGTCCGGCGCCCGCGGCGCATCGGCGCCGACGAGACCGTGGCGGCGCGCCAGCGCGTCCAGCAGCGGCAGCATGGGCGGCGGCATGGCGCCGCGCTGCACCATGACGCTGGCCTCGATGACGTGGCGCGCCAGCCGCGCGCTGTTCTCGGCGCGCTCGGTGTAGCGGCCCAGCCAGAACAGGTTCTCGGCGGCACGGCTGGTCACGGTCCAGTGCACGTCGCGCAGGTCGGCGGCCTGCAGCGGCTGGGCCAGCAGCGAGGTCGGGTCGACCTCGCCGTCGGTCATGACCCAGGTGTCGGCGCTCAGCGAGCCGCGCTGGATGGACAGCCACGCGTCGGCCAGCGGGTCGCGCCGCGGCGCCACGCGCGTGAGGCCGCCGGGCAGCACGGTCCAGCCGCCCTGCCCGTCGGTCAGCGCGAACACGCGCAGCACGGCCACGCGTGGCTCCAGCGCGCCGCGCACCCAGACGGGCTGCTTGGTGGGCTTGACGCGCGCCTGCAGCGTGTAGGCGGTGGGGTCGGCGTCGATGCGCTCGGCCAGCGCGCGCAGCTCGCCGTCGTGCAGCTCGGCGGCCACGACGGGCGCGAAGTGCTGCGTCGTGCTGCTGGCCGAGAACGTCGGCACGACGACGAACTCGGCCAGGCGCGGCCGCAGCGCGCGCCAGGCGCTTTCCTCGCCGCACCACCAGCTCTGCAGAGCCGGCAGTTTCAGCGGCTCGCCCAGCAGGCGCTCGGCCACGCCGGGCCAGAACGCCGTGAGGCCGGGGCTTTCCAGCCAGCCGGCGCCGGGCACGTTGGCGATGACGACCTCGCCCGCGCGCGCCGCCTGCAGCAGGCCCGGCACGCCGAGGATAGACTCGGGGCGCAGCTCCAGCGGGTCCAGCCAGGTGTCGTCGACGCGGCGCAGCAGCACGTGCACACGCTCCAGGCCGGCCAGCGTCTTCAGGTACACCTTGTCGGCACGCACGGTCAGGTCGGCGCCTTCCACCAGCGTGATGCCGAGGTAGCGCGCCAGGAAGGCCTGCTCGAAGTAGGTCTCGTTGCGCGGCCCCGGCGTCAGCAGCGCGACGCGGGCCTGGTGGCTGCGCTCGCCGGCGGGCGACAGCTTCACCAGCGCCTGGATGAAGTCGCGGTAGCTGGCGGCCAGCCGCTGCACCTGCATCTGCCGGAAGGCCTCGGGGAACTGCTGGGCAATGATGAGCCGGTTCTCCAGCACATAGCCCAGGCCCGACGCGGCCTGCGTGCGCTGGCCCACCACCCACCAGTGGCCGTCGGCGCCGCGCGTGAGGTCGAACGCCAGCACGTGCAGGTGCACGCCGCCGGGCGGCCGGCTGCCGTGCATGGCGCGCAGGTACTGCGGGTGGGCCAGCACCAGCGATGCGGGCAGCAGGCCCTCCCGCAGCAGCGCGCGCTCGCCGTAGGTGTCAGCCATGACGGCCTCCAGCAGCCGCGCGCGCTGCAGGATGCCGGCCTCGATGCCGCGCCACTCGTCGGGCGCGATGAGCATGGGCAGCAGCTCCAGCGGCCAGTGGCGGGCCAGCGGTGCCCCGTCGCCGGGCAGCGGGGGCGCGTCGCTGTGCACGTTGTAGCTGGCGCCGTCGTCCAGCACGCGGCGTTGCACGCGCAAGGCCTTGGCCGACAGCTCCTGCCAGCCGGCCGCGCCACCGGCCGCGAAGAAGCGCTGCCAGCGCTCGGCGATGCCGGCCTGCGGCTCGCCGGGGTGGTTGACCTGGCCCGTCAGCTCGTAGAAGTGGCCGTCGCGGCTGCGCAGCGCGGCGGACGCGGCCAGCGCCAGCGGGTCGGGGGCGGCGGGCTGCTCCGGCTCATCGGGGAGCAGGCTCCACTGGCTGGGCGTGAGCTCGGACATGTCGGCGGTTCGGGGTGGGTGGGGATTGTCGAGCAATCCCCGGCGGTGGCTAGGTGTGACGTTCCGATAGGTTGTTCATCCGTCCCTGATTTGGGAAGCTGGGGTTGTCGAGACCTCCCGCAACCCAAACA
>NZ_JBXAGX010000027.1:0-37483 GCF_058794515.1 Roseateles sp. GW823-FHT07B05 | reverse complement strand
AGGCTCCCTCGGGTAGCCTTCAGGAGTGGGTCAGTATTGGACGAGCACCCTGGGTCAGTCGGTCGCGAGCGTCAACAAGCTGGTTCTTGTGGGAGGAGCGGCTCAAGAATTTCCGATCGATCCGGCGCGGCATCGGCCAGGTGGTCAAGGACATCGAGGCCGGCACCTTCGGCAATGCCTACCGCGGCTCGTCCCTGGAGACAGTCGTCGGCTCGGTGGCGGAGCAGCGGCAGATCTTCAAGGGGGCCGACCACGCGTTCCTGTGGAAGCCCAAACTGCGCATTCCGGACATCTACGAGAACGCAGACAACCAGCGCGCATTCGCCCGCCTCCTGCACACCTGCGACTGCTGCGACACGGCACAGGCCGTGGTGGAAGCCATCCAGCGCATCGACACCCTGCAGATTAAGGGGCTTGGGCCAGCGGTGGCTAACCTGCTGTACTTCATCCATCCCACCCTCGTCATGCCCTTCAACACCGCCATCGTGAAAGGCTACAACGCGGTCACGGGCGGCAACGTGAAGCTGGGCCGCTGGGACCATTACCTGTCGATGCGCGAAGGGGCGATCCGTTTGAATGCGCAGCACCGGACACAGTTGTCGAACGACCTCGGTGCGCTGGCTGGCTTGCTCTTCGAGATCGGTTCCGGCCGATACCAGGCGCCGCCCCGGGAGGGTGACGAGAGCCAGCTCAAGGCCTGGGAGGCAGACCTGGCCCAGGTACGTGCGGAATCAGCTGCGCTGCAAAAGCAGTGGGCAGCCGAGCGTGAGAGCGACACGACGCACACGCAGATTCAAGGTTGGCTGCGGGACCTCGGCAAGGCGCTGGGCTTTGACGTCTGGATCGCCAGCAATGACCGCAGCCGCGCCTATGGCGGCGGCCAACTGGGGGACGGCTGCATCGCGGACTTCACGCCGTCAGCCGGCAACGGCGCCGAAACGGTCCGGCTAATCGATGTGGTCTGGCTTGAACGAAACAGCAGTCAGGTTCATGCGGCGTTCGAGGTCGAACACTCCACCTCCATCTACTCCGGCATTGTCCGGATGCTGGACCTGGCGCTTGGAACGACAGTCGGTGCCGGCAGCACTCTGTTCCTCGTGGCGCCGGACAGTCGGCGCGATGACGTCCAGCAGCAACTCCGTCGCCCGGCCTTCTCCCGCGTCTCTGAGCTCGGCATCCGCTACTTGCCCTACAGCCAACTGCAACAACACCGCGAGGCGATGGCGCGTTTCGGCTCCGGGCTCAAGCCCATGCTGGAGATCTCGCAGCTCTTGCACTGAGCGACTTCGGCAGGTGGCATGCGTCAAAAAGCGCTTGACCTTGCCATTGTGGGAAGCTTCAAAGTGAACCCGTCGACTCAAAGACAGGAGTTCCAGATGATCGCTTTCGAAGTCAATGACATGACCTGTGGTCACTGCGTCAGCGCCATCACCCAGGCCGTCAAGCGGGCAGACCCCGCCGCCAAGGTGTCGGTCGATCTCGCGACCAGACGCGTCGAGATCCATGCCTCGGCGGCTGATGGGGCCGCCCTGCAAGCAGCCATCCAGGGAGCGGGCTATTCGCCCAGGTCCGCGCCGCCCGCATCCAGGGCTGGGCCTCAACGCGCAAGCGGTGGCTGCTGCTGCAGCCGTTGAGGCGGATGGCTTGACCGAGGTCAAGGGTTGCGCAGGCTCGTTCAGGGAGCATGCCGCCATGAGCCCCTTCGTGCCAGTCACTCACTTCAGCCGTGCTTGCGCTGACGTGACGGTCACGCGTACCTAGCAACCCACGGGCGGGTCGGGTGTCAGATTGCAACGACAAGGGTACGCTGAAGGCGGCAGAGCTGCTTTCCACGGCCGGCGCTGCGGTCCTGGGCGCTGGTCTTGCCCTTCTTTGGCCGCGGCTGGCCGATTTCGCCATCCCCTTGATCGCAGTCGGTCTGGTGGGGCATGCCACGGGCATGGGCCTCAAGCAACAACTGCAGCGCGGCCAGCCTCAACCCTGGTGGAGCCGCGTGCTGGCGTGGATGTGCTGGCTGGCCACGGCCGGATTGGTCGCTGGGCTCGCCTGGCGCGTCATGAACGGATGAATCGGAGAACAAGATGGACCATCGTCACCACGAACACACCTCGTCCGCCGCCACGCCTCTGGCGCCGGACAGCGCGACGGTCTACACCTGTCCCATGCACCCGGAAGTCCGCCAGGACCACCCCGGAAATTGTCCGAAGTGCGGTATGCACCTGGTGCCGGTCCAAGGCGCGCAAGGTCCGGCAACCACCGCCGAGCATCGCGATCATCAGAGTCACGGGCACAAGCACGAACATGCCGCGCCACAGCCGGCGCCGCTATCCGCCCATGCCCACCATTCATCGGGTCCGGCCACCGCCTTGCGACCCACGGCCGCTGCCGCCGGAGCAGCCTCAGGAGCGGCCGAAACCGCGCCGCCAAGCACGATCTACACCTGCCCGATGCACCCGGAGATCCGCCAAGATCACCCCGGCAGCTGCCCCAAGTGCGGGATGACCTTGGAGCCGTTGATCCCGGAGGCGACGGCCGACGACGACAACCCGGAGCTGCGGGACTTCTCGCGTCGCTTTTGGTGGACCTTGCCCCTGACCGTGGTGGTCACGACGCTCGCTATGGTGGGGCATCGCTTCGGGATCATGGATCCTGCCCAGCAGAGTTGGTTGGAGTTCGTGCTGTCGTTGCCGGTCGTCTTGTGGGCCGGCTGGCCCTTCTTCACCCGATGCTGGCAATCGCTGATCCATCGCAGTCCGAACATGTGGACCTTGATTGGCATCGGCACCGGCGCGGCATTCATCTACAGCGTGGTCGCGACGGCGGCACCTGAGCTCTTTCCGTCCAGCTTTGCAGCCCACGGCCGGATCGGCGTGTACTTCGAGGCTGCTGCGGTCATCATCTCGCTGACCCTGTTGGGGCAGATGCTGGAGCTGAAGGCACGGTCCCAGACGTCCGCTGCGATCAAGTCGCTGCTTGGGCTCGCCCCGAAGACGGCGCGCCGCATCGAGGCGGACGGCAGCGAGGCGGACGTGCCGTTGACGCATGTGCATGTCGGTGACCGCCTGCGCATCCGACCCGGTGAAAAGGTTCCCGTCGACGGGGTGGTGCTCGAAGGCAGCAGCGCCATCGACGAGGCCATGCTCACCGGCGAACCGGTGCCCGTGACCAAGCGACCTGGCGACAAGGTCATCGGCGCCACCATCAACACGACCGGCTCGCTCGTGATGCAGTCGGAGCGCGTGGGCTCGCAGACCATGCTGTCCCAGATCGTGCAGATGGTCGCCCAGGCGCAGCGCTCCAAGGCTCCGATGCAGCGCATGGCCGACCAGGTCGCCGGTTACTTCGTGTTGGTCGTGATCGGCATCGCGCTGTTGGCCTTCTTCGGCTGGGGCCTGTTCGGTGGTGAACAAGGCTGGCTGTTCGGCCTCATCAACGCCGTCTCGGTCCTCATCATTGCCTGTCCATGCGCACTCGGCCTGGCCACGCCCATGTCGATCATGGTCGCCACCGGCAAGGCGGCGACGCAGGGCATCCTGTTCCGCGACGCCTCCGCGATCGAGAACTTCCGGCGCGTGGACACCATGATCGTCGACAAGACCGGCACGTTGACCGAGGGCAAGCCGGCCTTCGACCGGGCGGTAGCCGCGCCGGGCGTGACCGAAGAGGAGGTCCTGCGCCTGGCCGCCAGCCTGGACCAGGGGAGCGAGCATCCGCTGGCGCAGGCCATCGTCGACGCAGCGCGCGCCCGCAAGCTCGCGCTTGCACAAGCCGTGGACTTCGAGTCCTCCACAGGCATCGGCGTCAGGGGCGTGGTCGAGGGCCAGAAGCTCGCACTCGGCAACACGGCCCTCATGGAGCAGGATGGTCTGGACGTGTCGTCCTTGCGCGCCGCAGGGGAGGACATGCGCTCCCAGGGCAGCAGCGTGATGTTCCTGGCACGCGAGGGCCGCCTGCTGGGCATCGTGGCCGTGTCGGATCCCATCAAGCCGAGTACGCCCGAAGCCGTCCAAAGCCTTCATGACGCCGGCATGCGCGTGGTGATGGCCACGGGCGATGGCCTGACCACAGCGCAGTCCGTCGCGAAGAAGCTTGGCATCGACGAAGTCCACGGCGAGGTCAAGCCCGCCGACAAGCTCGCTCTCGTGGATCGCCTTCAGCGCGAAGGCCGCGTCGTTGGCATGGCCGGCGACGGCATCAACGATGCACCAGCCCTCGCCAAGGCCGATGTCGGTGTGGCGATGGGCACCGGCACCGATGTGGCGATGAACAGCGCGCAGGTCACCCTCGTGAAGGGCGACCTGCGCGGTATCGCCCGGGCGCGGGGGATCTCGCAAGCCACGATCGCCAACATGCGCCAGAACCTGGTCTTCGCCTTCGTCTACAACGCACTCGGTGTTCCGGTGGCGGCCGGCGTTCTCTATCCTTTCACCGGCTGGCTCCTGTCGCCCATGATCGCCGCACTGGCCATGAGCCTGTCTTCCGTCAGCGTGGTCTTCAACTCCTTGCGCCTGCGGGGTTCGAAATGAGCCCCAGGCCCTCCGGGTTTCCTGCGTCTGCATCGGGGCAGCAAGGCCTCTCTCGTGCGCTGATTGGCTTTTGCGGCGTCTGGATGGTGGGGCTCGGTGCGTACTTCATCCTGGTGCGCCCGGCGTTGCTGCCAGAGGACGTGCGCTACATCGGCTTTAATCCTGACGACATCGAGCGCCAGTTGCCTGGCTTGAAAGCGTGGCTGGGGCATGTCTTCACCGTCATGGGCGGCTTCATGGCCGGTGCGGGCGTCCTCGTGCTGCAACTCGTGCGCAGGGGCGTCTGGGACGGTCCCGGCATGACATGGACGCTGGCCACGGCCGGTGCGCTGACGGTCGTGCTGATGAGCGCCATCAACTTCTCCATCCACTCGGACTTTCGCTGGCTGCTGTTGGTGCCCGCCATCCTGTGGGCGCTCGCGTTGGCCCTGACGCTGACCGGCGATGGCCGCGACAGGACGTGAGCCTCGTTCTGTGCTTTGGTTGATCGCTGTCAAGTGCCCGGACATGGGTCTGCCTAAGCTGACGATGTATCGCAACCCGCTGAGGAGTTACTCATGAAGAACGTCATCCCCGCCGTCATCACCTCCTTCGGTCTGGCCCTCGCTTCGGGTGCCGCCCTTGCCCAGCCCATGGGGGCCTCCGCACCGATGGGTGCCGCCTCCATGCCTCACGACTGCAAGGCCAAGCACGACCATGGTGCCGATCGTGGTGCCCCCAGCGGTGCCACGATGAACTGTGCCAAGAGCCCCGACGAGGCTGCATCCGCACCGGCCAAGAAGAAGGTCAAGCCGCACGACCATGCCAAGTTCCACAAGAACCAGGGCTGATTGAGCAACGACGCCGCCGCGAGGCGGTTTGGAGGATGCCATGGACATGAATACGCATGAGCATGCGCAGCGCCAGTCGCGATCGAGGTGGGTCTTCATCCTCTTCGCGTTGATCGCGCTGTTCTTCCTGCTCAGCGAACACCGCGCGCATTTTTTCGGCGCGCTGCCGTATCTCTTGCTGTTCGCCTGCCCGCTGCTCCACCTCTTCCACGGACACGGGCACGGGCACCATCACGGTTCGGACCAAGGCTCCTCGAGCGGTCAAGGGCCAGGTGCCGGACCCGTTGACCCCTCGTCGCGCTGATTGGAGGCAACATGGACCCCACCAATGCATCGGGCTACGGGCTGTGGTCGCTCGTCATCCTGAACTCCCTGGTCTTCATCATCTTTGCGTTCAGCTTTGCCAAGCCGCAGAGCGCACGCGACTGGCGCTCGTTCGGTGCCTTTTCAGCGTTTCTCGTGGCGCTGTTCACCGAGATGTACGGGTTCCCGCTGACGATCTACCTGTTGTCCGGATGGCTGACGACCAAGTTCCCGGGCGTTGACTTCGCGACTCACGACGCCGGCCATCTGCTCGAAGTCGTGTTTGGCTGGAAGACCAACCCTCATTTCGGCCCCTTCCATCTGCTCAGTTCCGTCCTGATCTTTGGCGGCTTCTGGCTGCTGTCGGCGGCCTGGAACGTCCTCTGGCAAGCCCAGCGGATGCACACCCTCGCCACGGCAGGTGCGTACGCAAGGATGCGGCACCCGCAGTACGTCGGATTCACGCTGATCATGATGGGCTTCCTCTTCCAGTGGCCCACCCTGGTCACGCTCGCCATGTTCCCGGTGCTCGTCTTCATGTACGTGAGGCTGGCGCTGCGAGAGGAGCGCGACTCGGAGCGCGAGTTCGGCGAACTGTGGCGCGACTACGCGCAGAGAACGCCTCGATTCTTCCCCCGGTTCAACAAGGCCGAACAAGGTGACTGGCGGACGATCTGATGGAGCCTGGCCGGCCAGACAACAGGGTCGGTCCGGGTACGACGATTGCCCGCGCTGCTGCGCTTGTCGCCTCGCCCCCCAGCGCAACTACTTTTAAGACGTGGAGCGTCAACCATGAGATCCATCCTGCAGGTCCTGTTCGCGTTCGTGCTGCTGCAGCTCGGCGGGTGTGGCTACAACGAATTTCAGAAACTGGACGAGCAGACCAAGTCGGCGTGGTCGGAAGTGCTGAACCAATACCAGCGCCGTGCCGACCTGATTCCCAACATCGTGGCCACGGTGAAGGGGGAAACCACCTTCGAACAGGACACGCTCACGAAGGTAGTCGAAGCCCGCGCAAAGGCTACGTCCATTCAAGCCACACCCGAGCTGATCAACAACCCCGAGGCCTTCCAGAAGTTCCAGGCGGCGCAGGGTGAACTGTCCGGCGCGTTGAGCAGGCTGCTTGTGGTGAGCGAGAACTATCCGCAGCTCAAGGCCAATCAGGCGTTCCAGGATCTTCGCGCCCAGCTCGAAGGCACGGAGAACCGGATCACCGTCGCGCGCGGTCGTTACGTCAAGGCCGTTCAGGACTACAACGTGCTGGCGCGCAGCTTTCCGACGAATTTGACCGCCAAGGCGTTCGGCTATGACGTGAAGGCGAATTTCACGGTCACCGACGAGAAGGCCCTGTCGACGCCGCCCAAGGTGGACTTCACGGCGCCGGCAGCCAGCCGCTGATCATGGGCGGCTCGCCATCCCGGCGTCCGGCTACCCGCGGGTGGGTTGCGCATCTGTTGCTGTGGCTGGCGCTCTTTGGGATGAGCTTGATCGCTGCCGCACAAGACGTACTGCCGGTGCCGGCGCTCAGCGCCCGCATCACCGATCAGACGCAGACGCTCTCCCAGGACACGCTGGTCCAGCTCGATACCAAGCTCCGGGCCTTCGAGGCGCGCAAAGGCGTGCAGCTGGCCGTGTTGATGGTTCGCTCGACCGCGCCTGAGCCCATTGAACAATACGCGTTGCGGGTCGCGGAACAGTGGAAGCTCGGTCGGCAACGGGTGGACGACGGCGCGCTGCTGCTTGTCGCGAAAGAGGATCGCGCCGTCCGCATCGAGGTGGGCTACGGGGTCGAGGGCGCCCTGAGCGACGTTATCGCTCGTCGCATCATCGACGAGCAGATCAAGCCGCGATTCCGCAGCGGTGACTTCGACGGCGGCATCACCGCCGGGGTCGAGCAGATGATGCGTGTCATCGACGGTGAAGAACTGCCCGCGCCAAGGGGCCGCTCACGCGAATCCTCGAACGACCCGGGACAGATCTGGCCGGTCGTCATAGTCATGGCGGCCGCGCTGGGGGGCGTGTTGCGACGCCTGTTCGGGCGTGTAGGCGGTGCCGTGATCGCAGGCGGCGTGCTCGGCGGCCTGACCTGGTTCGTGGCGGGTGCGGTGACGACGGCCGCACTGGCTGGCTTGGCAGCATTTGGCGTGACCCTGCTCGGGCTGGGCATGGGTGGCCTCATGGGCGGCATGTCGGGTCGTCACCGTGGGTCCGGCTGGTCAGGAGGAGACGGAGGCTTCCGAGGTGGTGGCGGTGGCTTTGGGGGCGGTGGCGCGTCCGGGCGGTGGTGACATGAAGTTCCAGCGGATCCTTCGACATCTCTTCACGACACAGCGTGCAGTCAGGGCTGCGTTCTCCTCTGAAACCCTCGATGCCGTCGAAGAGGCCATCCGCCATGGCGAGGCATCGCATGGTGGACAGGTGAGATTCGCAGTGGAAGCGAGCCTGGACGGATCGCCGCTGTGGCAAGGACAGTCAGCGCGCGAGCGTGCGGTCGACTTGTTCGCCCAGCTGCGAATCTGGGACACCGAGCACAACAGCGGAGTGTTGATCTACGTGCTTCTCGCGGATCGCGCCGTGGAGATCGTCGCGGATCGCGGTATCCACGCCTGTTGTGGCTCGGAGGCCTGGAGCCGGATCTGCACGGAGATGCAGCGGCAGTTTGGCGACGGAGGGTTCGCTGAGGGCTCGGTGGCGGGCGTCCGATCCGTCGGGGAACTGCTGAGGCAGCACTTCCCACGAGGCTTGGCTGGAGCCAACGAGTTGCCGGACCGGCCGGTCTTGCTTTGAAGACCTATCAGGAGGATTCGATGGAACTTCAGTTTCTGGGAGCGACAGGAACCGTGACCGGTTCGAAATACCTGGTCCGTCATGGCACCTCGAAGGTATTGGTGGACTGTGGCTTGTTCCAGGGCTTCAAGCAGCTGCGCCGGCGCAACTGGGAGCCACTGCCAGCCGCTCCCGCTGATATCGATGCCGTCCTGCTGACCCACGCCCACATCGACCACAGCGGCTACATCCCGCTGCTGGCCAGACAGGGGTTCCGCGGCAAGGTCTTCTGCACCTCGGCGACTTTTGACCTGTGCAAGGTGCTGCTGCCGGACAGCGGCCATCTGCAGGAGGAAGAGGCGGAGTACGCGAATCGCCACGCCTTTTCCAAACACAAGCCCGCCTTGCCGCTGTACACGCGAGAGGACGCAGAGCGGTGCCTGCGTCTGTTCTCGCCCCAGGCTTTCAGCGAGTCATTTGAGCCGGTGCCGGGGCTGCAGGCTCGGCTCGACCCCTCGGGCCACATGTTGGGCTCATCCTTCATCCGCCTCAGCGATGGCCAGCGCTCGATCCTGTTCTCCGGCGACATTGGCCGCCCCAACGACCCCGTCTTGAAGGCGCCGGCGCAGGTTGACGGCGCCGACTACCTCGTGGTGGAGTCGACCTACGGCAACCGGACCCACGAGCCGTCGGACGCCTTGGAAAAGCTCGCGGAGGTCATCAACCGCACCGCGGCAAGAGGTGGCGTGCTGGTCATTCCGGCCTTTGCCGTAGGCCGGGCGCAGAGCCTGCTGTACGGCATCTACTTGCTCAAGCAGCGAGGGCTCATCCACCACCTGCCGGTGTACCTGGACAGCCCCATGGCAACGGACGCCACCCGGATTTATCACGCTCATCGGTCCGAGCACCGCCTGTCGCCCGAGGAGTGCGAAGGGATGTGCCACGCGGCCACCATCGTCAACAAGGCCGAGGACTCCAAGGCGTTGAGCGCCAAGCGCGGCCCGATGGTCATCATCTCCGCCAGCGGCATGGCGACCGGTGGCCGTGTCGTCCACCACCTGAAGGCCTTTGCCCCCGACCGGCGCAACACCATCCTCTTTGCCGGCTACCAAGCCGGCGGGACCCGGGGCGCGACGATCCTGAGCGGTGCGCCCACGGTGCGCATCCACGGCGAGGACGTGCCCGTACGCGCGGAGGTCGATGCCCTGGAGAACTTGTCCGCGCATGCGGATGCAGGCGAAATCCTCGCCTGGATGCGCGGCTTCTCGCAGATACCGCGCCACACGTTCGTGACGCACGGAGAGCCCCAGGCGGCCGACACGATGCGCGGACGCATCGAGCACGACCTGGGGTGGCCGGCCGCCGTCCCGGACTATCTGCAGACCGTCGAACTGACGTGAGCCGCGTCTCCTGACCATGAAGCGCGGCAGTGACTGATCTGGATCTCACGACCCTGACAGGCCTGGGCCTGGCGTTGGCAACCGGCTCACTGATCGGTCTCGAACGTGGTTGGCACCAGCGGGAGATTCCGGACGGCCACAGGGTGGCCGGCCTCCGCACCTTCGCGCTGTTGGGCCTGCTCGGCGGCCTGGGCAGTGTCCTTGCCCAGAGCTGGGGAGGTGCCGTACTCGCGGCGCTTGCGCTGCTTGTCGGCATGTTCCTGCTGGCGGGCTACCTCGTCACCGTCCGCATGCACACCGTCATGGGACTGACGACTTACGTGGCGGCGCTCGTGACCTTCGCCATCGGTGCCATCGCGGCCAGCGGCGCGTGGCGCATGTCCGCAGTCGCGGCGGTTCTCGTCATGGCGCTGCTGCAATTCAAGCGGCCCCTGCACGCCAGCATCAGCAAGCTTTCGGAGACGGAGTTGGCCAGCGGCACGCAGCTGCTCCTGATCAGCGTGGTCGCGCTGCCCGTCCTGCCAGATCGCGGCTTCGGGCCCTATCAGGCCCTGAATCCTTACCGCCTCTGGTGGGCGGTCGTCCTGCTGTCCGTCCTGTCGTTCCTGGGCTTTGTGCTGATGCGCTGGCTCGGCACCAAGCGAGGCTTGACCCTCACCGCGTTGCTCGGTGGGATTGTTTCGAGCACTGCGACCACGGCGTCGTTGGCGCGCTGGTCGCGCCAAACGCCGGCGTGGCGGCCCCTGGCCGCGGTCGGCGCGGTCCTCGCTTGCTCCGCAATGTTTGCGCGCATGGCAGTGCTGGTCGCCATTGCCGCCCCCGCGCTTGGCGTCGGGCCCGTGCGGGTCTTTGGATCCATGGCCCTGGCCGGCGCTGCGTTTGGGGCCCTGGCGGCCATGCGTGGCGCGAGCGATGAGCCACCCGACCTGCAGATCGGCAACCCGCTGAGGCTCAGTTCGGCAATTCAGTTCGCAGCCTTCCTTGGCGCCGTCACCGTCGCTGGACGATTCCTTGCCGATCGGTTTGGCGATGCAGGCCTGATGATCACGTCTGCGGTGTCGGGTCTCGTCGACGTCGATGCCATCACGCTGTCCGTGGGGCGCATGGTTGCGGAAGAGGCCGTGGGCGCGAACGTCGCCACACTGGGGCTCTTCATCGCTGCAACGGTCAACCAAGTCACGAAGCTGGGACTTGCCACCGTGCTGGACGGCCCCGCGCTCTCGTTGCGAATCCTGCCGGCCTATCTCCTCATGGGAGCGGTCGGCCTCGGCGTGGCACTCGCCGGCTAAACCCGGTGCAGGGCCGCGTTCAGCTGGTCGGCCACCTCGGCCCAGTCCGCATCTTGCGCAATCAGTTCCGCCAGCAGCTGCGCCTGGCCTGGGGTCCAGAAAGACGCCTCTTCAAGGCGCGTGCCGGCCGGAACCGGCGAGTGCCGGGCGATGAACTCGCGGATGGCCTCGACGTCGGACGGCAGGCCCAGCTGCGCGAAGAGTTCGGTGAAGCGGTGAAACGACTTTTCCATCGTGGAGATTCTGAAGGAGGCAGGACATTGCCGTCCTGCGCATACGTCCTGACTTTGATCTACGTCTAATGGCAAGGCCCGCGCGGCTATAGACTTTGAGCATGTCGCTGAAAAAGGCCTACCGCCGCTGGATCGCAAGCATGCTTGCGCTCGCGCTGGTATGCACGCAGCTGTTGACGGCAGCCTATGCCTGTCCTGTGCCGTCTGCGTCGGAGCCAGAGTCAACGACCTTGATGGCGGGCATGCCCGACTGTGACCAGATGTCCGGCATGGACGTCGAACAGCCGCAGCTCTGCAAGGCGCATTGCGACCGCGATAAGCAAACCGTCAACAACGCGCCGGCAAACGACCTCTCACCTGCCGCCATCATCCTCGACCGGTTGCTCACCCGGCTGGCGCTGTGGGTGTCACCCGATGCGGCCGAGGCGCTCCCCGCGGTCATCACCGCGCACACCGGACCGCCCGACGGCGCCCCGCCGGTCTACCTCGCTCTCCAAGTCCTGCGTAATTGACCCCTGAGGTTCGCGTGGCCGCGGTTGCGGCGGCGCGTCCACGTCTTGCGATCGTGGCTGATCGCTTCCAGGGTCTTTTGGAGAGCCGACATGGCCAACTTCTTTCGGGCAGGACCGAGGTCCCGCTCCCTTGTCGCCAGCCGTCTTGCGCTGGCGGCTGTCCTCGCCATCATTCCGACAGTGCAAGCCTCACCGATAGGCTTCGAGCAGGCGTTGCAGCTCGCCGAACAGCGATCGGCGGCCCTTGCGGCCCGACAGGCCACCGCCGACGGCGCACAGCAGGCGCGCACCGCCGCCGGGCAGCTGCCCGATCCGAAGCTGGCTGTCGGCGTCGAGAACTTCCCCGTCTCCGGGCCGGACCGGTTCAGCTGGAACCGCGAGTCGATGACCATGCGCCGGGTCGGCGTCATGCAGGACGTACCAAACGCCGCCAAGCGCGCCGCGCAGCGCGAGGCTGCCGGCGCCAAGGCCGAGCGTGAGCGCTCGATGCTGGAGACGGAGCGACTGGCCGTTCGTCGGGAGGCAGCCCTGGCATGGCTGAGCCTGCACTTCGCAGAGAAGAAGCTCGCTGCCTTCGGTGCGCTCGAACTGCAGAACCGCTTGCTGCAGGACACCCTGGCGGCGCGCGTGACTTCGGGCGCGGCGAGCCCGTCGGAGGCACTGATGGCGCGGCAGGATGCTCTTGACCTGGCGGACCGCCGGGATGAGTTGCTCGCGGGTGTCGAGCAGGCCCGCGCGCTGCTCAAACGCTGGACCGGAGATCAGCCCGACCTGTCTGCGGACGGTGAGGCGCCCGATCTGCAGCCTGACTTGTCCCGGCTGCTGGGCGATCTGGACCGCCATGTCGACTTGCGTGCCTTCACTCCCATGCTTGCCATGGCACAGGCGGATGTCGACGAGGCCAGGGCCATGCGCCAGGGTGATTGGGGATGGGAGGTCGCCTACGCGAACCGCGCGCGGGCTTTCGGCGACATGGTGTCCTTCCAGCTGACGTTCGAGCTTCCGGTGTCCAAGGCCACGCGCCAGGAGCCCGTGATCGCGTCCCGACAAAAGGAGGTGGAGCGGCTGCAGGCAGAGCGCGATGACGCGCTGCGCCGTGTTCGGGCCGAAGTCGATGCCCAGGTCGCCGAGCTTCAACGCCTGGAGCGGGCGCTGCAGCGCCAGCAGAGCCAGACCTTGCCGCTCGCGCAGGAACGCGCCCAGGTGACGCTGGCCAGTTATCAGACCGGCCGGGCTGACCTCGGTGCCGTTCTCGCTGCCCGCAAGAACGCCATCGAGGCTCAGTTGCGCGCGCTCGACCTTCAAAGCCAGGTCTCCGCCCAACAGGCGCGCCTGTCCCATCTCATTGCGGAGTGACCTCATGACCTCCAACAAGAAGTTCCCCCTGGCCGCTGTTGCCCTTGTCGTTCTCGGCGTGGGCATGGGCTACGGCGTTGCCCAATGGCGCTCGGCAATGCCCGCCACTGCCGCTCACTCGGATGCGTCGCACGCGGGCGCTGCGGCAAGCGCCCCGACGAGCGAGCGCAAGGTGCTGTACTGGTACGACCCCATGTCGCCGCAGCAGAAGTTCGACAAGCCCGGCAAGTCGCCCTTCATGGATATGCAGTTGGTGCCGAAGTACGCCGACGAGGTGCCGGCTGGCGGCGTCGCGGTCGACCCGCGCGTGGCGCAGACGCTGGGCGTGCGGACCGCCACGGCCACGAAGCAGCGCCTGGGGATGTCGCTGCAGGTGCCGGCCACTGTGATGCTCAATGAGCGAGATGTCGCCATCCCCCAGGCCAGGACGGCTGGCTTCGTGCAGCGCGTGGCGCGCCTGGCGCCCGGCGACGTGATTCCAGCTGGGGCCTTCATTGCCGAACTGCTGGTGCCGGAGTGGGCAGGTGCACAGCAGGAATATCTCGCGGTGCGGCGTACCGGTGACGAAGCGCTCACGGCAGCCGCGAGGCAGCGCTTGGTGCTGATGGGCATGCCGCCGGACCTGGTCCAACGGGTGGAACGCAGCGGCCAGGTCGAGGCGGTGACCATCATCCAGGCGCCGAGCGGTGGCTTGGTCCAGGAGCTGATGGTGCGCCCAGGCATGACGGTCTCGCAAGGCATGAGCCTGGCGCGCATCACCGGCCTGTCTTCCGTCTGGGTGGAGGCCGCGCTACCCGAGGCACAAGCCGCTGCCGCGCGCGTCGGCGAGCGCGTGGACGTCGTGTTGTCGGCCTTTCCGGGCCAGACGCTCCACGGCAAGGTCAGCGCCGTGCTGCCGGAAGCCAATGCTGACACCCGCACGCTGCGGGTACGCGCCGATCTGCCGAACCCCGGCGGCCGGTTGCGCGCCGGCATGTTTGCGCAGATGCGGCTGGGCACGGCTTCCGAGGAAGCATTGGTCGTGCCGGCCGAAGCCGTCATTCGCACGGGTCAGCGCGCCATCGTCTACGTCGTGGATCAACCGGGGCGCTTCACTCCCGTCGAGGTACGCGTCGGCCGTGAGCTGGGGGACAAGCTGGAAGTGCTGCAGGGCCTGCAGCCGGGCCAGCAGGTGGTGGCCTCGGGCCAGTTCCTGATCGACTCGGAAGCCAGCATGCAGGGCGTCCTGCAGCGTCAGGCCAGCCCGGCGGCGGAGGCGGCAAGTGCTGCCTCCGCCCCTGCAGCTGCAGGCATGGCCGTCCATTCCGCCATGGGAAAGGTCGTCGCCATCAACGGCAGCGAAGTGACGCTGAACCACGAGGCGGTGCCCGCCCTGAAATGGCCGGCGATGGAGATGGCGTTTCCGCTGGCCCAGCCGGGACTGGCCCAAGGACTGAAGCCAGGTGACACGGTCCGTTTCTCCTTCCACGAGGCCAAGGAGGGCTTTGAGATCGTGGACATGCGCCGCGAGTCGAAGGGAGGTACTCGATGATCGCCGCCCTGATCCGCTGGTCGGTCGGCAACCGCTTCCTGGTGCTGCTGGCCACCTTGTTCCTGGCCGTCGCCGGCGTGCTGTCGCTGCGCACGACGCCCATCGACGCGCTTCCCGACCTGTCGGACGTGCAGGTCATCATCCGCACCAGCTACCCCGGCCAAGCGCCGCAGATCGTCGAGAACCAGGTGACCTACCCGTTGGCCACCACGATGCTGTCGGTGCCGGGCGCCAAAGCCGTTCGGGCGTTCTCCTTCTTCGGCGACTCCTTCGTCTACGTGCTGTTCGAGGACGGCACCGACCTCTACTGGGCCCGCTCCCGCGTGCTGGAGTACCTCAGCCAGGTGCAGGGCCGGCTGCCCGCCACGGCGAAGGCGTCTCTGGGGCCCGATGCGACGGGCGTGGGCTGGGTCTTCCAGTACGCCCTGGTGGACCGCACCGGGCAGCGTGACCTGTCGCAGTTGCGCGCGCTTCAGGACTGGTTCTTGAAGTTCGAGCTCAAGGCGGTCGCCAACGTGGCCGAGGTCGCGACGGTCGGCGGCATGGTCAAGCAGTACCAGGTGGTGGTCGACCCTGCCAAGCTCATCGCCTACGGCATCACGCACAACCAGGTGCGCGATGCGCTGATGAACGGCAACCAGGAGACCGGGGGCGCTGTCCTGGAACTCGCCGAGGCCGAGTACATGGTGCGCGCGGGCGGCTTCCTGAAGTCCCTGGACGACTTCAAAAGCATCGTGCTGGCCAACCGCAACGGCGTGCCGGTGCTGCTGGGCCAGGTCGCGACCGTGCAGGTGGGCCCTGAGATGCGCCGCGGCATCACGGAACTGGACGGCGAAGGCGAAGCGGTGGGCGGCGTGGTGATCCTGCGCACCGGCAAGAACGCCCAGGCCACCATCGCAGCGGTCAAGGACAAGCTCAAGCAGCTGCAGACGAGCCTGCCCAAGGGCGTCGAGATCGTCACAACCTACGACCGCAGCTCGTTGATCGAGCGTGCCATCGACAACCTGTCGCACAAGCTGGTCGAGGAATTCATCGTCGTGGCCCTCGTGTGCGCCGTCTTCCTGTGGCATTTGCGCTCGGCGCTGGTGGCCATCATTTCGCTGCCGCTGGGCGTCATGGCCGCCTTTCTCGTCATGCAACAGCAGGGACTCAACGCCAACATCATGTCCCTGGGCGGCATCGCCATCGCCATCGGCGCCATGGTGGACGCGGCCGTCGTCATGATCGAGAACGCCCACAAGAAGCTGGAAGCCTGGCAGCACGCCCATCCGGGTGAAGAACTCAAGGGCGAGGCGCGCTGGACCGTGATCACCGAGGCGGCCGTCGAGGTCGGGCCGGCGTTGTTCTTCTCCCTGCTCATCATCACGCTGTCCTTCGTTCCGGTCTTCACGTTGCAGGCCCAGGAGGGACGGCTGTTCGGCCCGCTGGCCTACACCAAGACCTATGCGATGGCGGCGGCCGCCGGCCTGTCCGTCACCCTGATCCCTGTGCTGATGGGCTACTGGATCCGTGGTCGCATTCCGGACGAGCACCGCAATCCCATCACGCGCGGGCTAATTGCTCTGTATCAGCCGGCGCTGGAGGTCGTCCTGCGCTGGCCCAAGGCCACGCTGCTGGTGGCGATCGCCGTGTTCGCCACCACCGCGTGGCCGCTCATGCGCCTGGGTGGCGAGTTCCTGCCGCCGCTGGACGAGGGCGACCTGCTGTACATGCCCTCGGCGCTGCCGGGCCTCTCAGCTCAGAAGGCCGCCGAGCTGCTTCAGATCACCGACCGGATGATCAAGACGGTGCCCGAGGTGAAGCGGGTATTCGGCAAGGCCGGTCGCGCGGAGACCGCCACCGACCCCGCGCCGGTCGAGATGTTCGAGACGACGATCCAGCTCAAGCCCCGGCAGGAGTGGCGGGCCGGCATGACGCCAGAAAAGTTGGTCGAGGAGCTCGACCGCACGGTGAAGGTGCCGGGCCTGTCAAACATCTGGATTCCGCCGATCCGCAACCGCATCGACATGCTGGCCACGGGCATCAAGAGCCCCATCGGCGTGAAGGTGTCCGCCACCGACCTGACCGCCATCGACAGGATCGCCGCCCAGATCGAGGCTGTGGCGAAGAAGGTACCGGGTGTCAGCTCCGCGCTGGCCGAGCGTCTCACCGGTGGCCGATACGTGGACGTTCAGATCGACCGCGCGGCGGCCGCGCGCTATGGGCTGAACGTCAGTGACGTCCAGTCGGTGATTTCCGGCACCATCGGCGGCGAGAACATCGGCGAGACCGTGGAGGGCCTGGCGCGGTTTCCGATCAACCTGCGCTACCCGCGTGAGCTGCGGGACAGCCCTGAAAAGCTGCGCCAGCTGCCGGTGCTGACGCCCAACGGCCAGCAAGTGACGCTGGGCACGCTGGCCACCGTAGCGCTCGTCGATGGGCCGCCAATGCTCAAGAGCGAGAACGCGCGCCCGTCGGGATGGATCTACATCGACGTGCGCGGCCGCGACATTGCGTCTGTCGTCGGGGATTTGCGGCGTGCGGTGGCCGAGCAGGTGAAGCTGGAGCCCGGCATGAGCCTGGCGTACTCCGGCCAGTTCGAATTCATGGAGCGGGCCAATGAGCGGCTGAAGGTGGTGGTGCCGGCGACGCTGCTCATCATCTTCGTGCTGCTGTACCTGACGTTCCGCAGCGCCAGCGAGGCCGCGCTCATCATGGCGACCTTGCCCCTGGCACTGACCGGTGGCGTCTGGTTCCTCTACCTGCTGGGCTACAACCTGTCCGTGGCCACCGGCGTGGGCTTCATCGCGCTCGCTGGCGTGTCGGCCGAGTTCGGCGTGGTGATGCTGCT
This sequence comes from Roseateles sp. GW823-FHT07B05, assembly GCF_058794515.1. NCBI lineage: Bacteria > Pseudomonadati > Pseudomonadota > Betaproteobacteria > Burkholderiales > Sphaerotilaceae > Roseateles > Roseateles sp. GW823-FHT07B05. Next base: position 19,907 of record NZ_JBXAGX010000027.1, on the reverse strand, counting down.
GTATCTGAAGCATGCGCTGGAGGACCGGGTGCGCGCAGGCTCAACAATCACTTGGGAGGTCGTGCTGGACGCGATCCGCGAGGGCGCGGTGCTGCGGGTGCGACCGAAGGCCATGACCGTCGCCGTCATCCTTGCCGGCCTGCTGCCCATCGTCTGGGGCTCGGGCACGGGTTCCGAAGTCATGAGCCGCATCGCCGCGCCCATGCTGGGTGGAATGGTGACAGCGCCGCTGCTGTCGCTGTTCGTTGTGCCGGCGGCTTTTGCGCTGATGCGTCGGCAGTCGGCTGGGTCGCGCGCGGACGAGCCCGAGAGCTCGGCGAAGTGAGTGTCCAGCAGCGCTGAGGGCACTGGCGCTGGCCGGCACGCGCCGACGGATTCGCGGCCGACCCATCCCCCGGGCAGGCAGCGGCCTTCATCCGAGCGGCAGGCCGCTGCCGCGGGCGACGGTGGCCACGACGCGGTGCAAGTTGCCGGACCCGGGTTCGACCAGGCGCTGGCGCCAGCGGGCACGGATGGCGGGAAGCACGTGCTCGAAGAGCGCGTAGCAGATGCCACCATGACGCTGGGCAGAGAGGTAGGCCACCCCGTCGTAGCCAGCCGCCGCGGCGCGCACGGCCAGGGCCTGGGTCGGGCCGAAGCGCGTCGACTGTAGGGCGGGGTAGTCGGCCGCGTGGGGCGTCATGTCGAGCAGTGTCAGGTCGCCGGCGACGCCGGCGCACAGCAGCTCACCGCAGCGCAGGCGGTCCAGCGACAGCAACGTCTGCTCGCGGCGTCCGAAGGCCTCGTAGCCGGCCGTCTCGGGTGAGTCGGCGAAGTAGGCCACCCGCCGGTTGCGCAAGCAGAAGCGGCCGCTCAAGGCGCCGGGCAGCGGCACCCGGACGACGCCGACGGCACGGTTGCCGGGGCGCGAGCGCACCGGTTGGATCCTGAAGAGGTGTCGGGCTGAGGTCAGCCGATACGGTGGGAGTTCATCGAAGGCTTCGAAGTTCATCTTGGAGGGTCAGAGACCCTCCGCGCTGGCCAACGCCAACACCCGATCTGCCTGACCCTGCTCGAGCGCCTGGCGGGGGGTGACCCCGCCTAGGCCGCCGTGCGGGGTTTCCAAAAACGCGAGCAGGGTCCAGCCATCGAGGGTACCCAACGCTTTGGACAGCTTGGGGACCACGTCCCACAGCGTCGGTTCGAATTGCCAGGCTGGCAGCCTGAAGCCGCGTTGCATGCGGGGCAGGCCGATGGCGCGCCCCTTGGCAATCCATGCGTTGATCGTCACTCGAGTGGTCCCGGCCAGCTTGGCCGCTTGATCGGTGTTCACCATGTCGGCGGCCTCCAGGCGCGCGTTGCGCGCGGCCAGGCTGCTGCGAAGCAGAGCTTGGGTTTCGGAGGCTGAGACATAGGGTGAGGGTTGTTCGCCTTGCCCCTCCTGGGAGAGGCGTGTCGCGGAGGTTGGGTTCGCGGGATGGGTCATCGTGAAGTCGCGCAATGCGTGCCTCCCCTTCAAGGAAGATTCCTGCCATCAACCTTCGCCGCCCCGAAGAAGCCCAGAGCTCGGCGAACAAGAGAAATCGAACGGATCCATCGCGGGGGAATGGTTCGCTTCACCACCCGCAGCGCCTGGAACCAAGGCGTCAGGTAGCGGGCGCCGACGCTGGCCCGCGCAGGGTTGCGCCAGTACGCCGACAACTGCTCCAGCAGCGTCTTCCGGTAGGAAGCCTGGTGCCTGTGCAATTCAAGGGCGGCCAGGATTTCGTTGTGGACGCCAGGGGCTCGGCGGACGACCGCCATGATCTGGTGCCACGGGTCGAGCGCCGCCATCCGACGAACCTGCTCGACAACCGAGAACTCAGACAGCGCCTCGCGTACCCGGTCCAACTCCGTCGCTTGGTCTCGCACCCGACGTAGTTCGGCGATGTCTCGCCACACCCCGTCGGCGGCCATACGAAGCATCTCTGTCGCGCCACTTCGCCGCTGCTCCCGCACGGCGGCCAAGGCGTCATCGAGCCTGGCGTCATGGGCAGCAAGGAGGTGGTCAAAAGCGAAGTGCATTCGGCAACTTTGGATAGTTCGTTAAGTTGGATTATAGAAAATGCCGTCGCCGACGCAAGTCCAGCTCGAATTTGTGTGGCAACGCAAAAACCGGCGCCCCTTCGGAGACGTTGCACCAGTAGACATCAGGTTGACAATCCATATGATTTACAACTTCAGGTTTAAATTAGGCTCCGGCCAGTCAACCCATGCGTGAACTGCGAGCACTTGCGACGTTGTCGAAGGCGGCCGAACTGGGCAGCCTGAGCAGCGCCGCGCAAGCGCAAGGGATCACCCCGCAAGCCGCAAGCAAGGCGTTGATGCAGCTGGAACGTCAGCTCGGCGTGCAGTTGCTCGCGAGAACCACCCGGCGGCTGGCATTGACGCCGGAGGGGCAGTTGCTTGTCGATGCATCCCGGCCGGCGCTCGACGCTATGACGGCAGCGTTGGACGCAGTCCGCAAGGCCTCGCTGGCGCCGTTAGAGGGCAGCCTGACGATTTCTGCGCCGCGGCCAGTGGTCAGCACGGTACTGGCGCCGTTGGTGGAGGCGTTCAGCGTCCTTCACCCCAAACTGTCGTTGCGGATCGCCTCCTTGGACGACGACGCGCCCATGCCGGAAGTTGACGATGAAGTCACCTTCAGCCTGGGCAAGCCAGCGAACGAAGAGATCGCTGTCACCCCGCTCATGGAGATCGTGTTTGTGCACTGTGCGTCGCCAAGCTACCTGGCTACGCACGGTGTGCCTGCATCGCTGGAAGAACTGGTGACGCGGCAGGCGGGTGCAATACCTAAGGAAGTGCGGGGCGTCCCCGACGAGCCCGACAGCCAAGCCCACGGGCAGCCCTTCCTGTCAACGAACGATCATGACTTGCAGGTGCAGATCGTCCGGTCCGGGCGGATGGCGTTGCAGTTGGCCGCCTTGGTCGCCGCGCCCCACATCGACGATGGCAGCTTGGTACCGCTGCCGTCGCTCGGCGTCGGCGCACTTGAGTTGTCCCTGTGCCACCTGGCCGCACCGGCGTTGTTGCCTCAGGTTGCCGCCTTCATCGAGTTCGCCCGGGACCGCCTCGAAGGCTGTCAGGATTTCGCGCCGACTGACGCCCGTCTCTTCGCGCTTGAGCGCGCTGCCACCCGAAGACCACGCCGCGCCGCCCGGCGCGTCTACGTCGAGGCTGAAACGCAATGACGGCCGAGGTTCAAGCCTACGTTCTCGCGGCGGATCGCGAGAACACGGTCAAGACCTACGCCTCGGCGTTGCGGCATTTCGAGACCGTCTGGAAAGGCATGCTGCCCGCCACCGTCGACACCGTGGCACGCTATCTGGCCGAGCACGCCACGGTCTACCGCGCCAGCACACTGCGGCTGCACTTGGCTGCGCTGGCACGCTGGCACGCCGACAACGGTTTCGCCGACCCGACCCGCTCGCCGCTGATACACAAGGTGTTCCGCGGCATCAGGGCGAAGCACGCCACGGCGCAGCGCCGCGCGCGACCGCTGCAACTGGACGTCCTGGAAACGGCGTCCAACTGGCTCTTCAAGGCGCAGGCTTCGGCACTCGAGCAGGGCCGCCGCACCGAACAGCTTCGACGCAGCCGCGACCGGTCGCTTCTGCTGTTGGGCTTCTGGCGCGCGTTCCGTGCCGACGAACTCGCAAACATGCGCGTTGAGGAAGTGGTGGCTGTGCGTGGCACCGGCCTGACCTGCCGTCCCGGCCGCACCAAGACCACGGACGAAGAGGAAGGCCGAGCCTTCCATTGCCCGGCGCTGTCGCGCTTGTGTCCCGTCGACGCCTATCTCGACTGGCTGGAAGTAAGTGGGCTGAAGGCAGGCCCGGTGTTCCCGGCCATAGACCGCTGGGGCAACGTGTCCGACCAACCCATGAAGAGCCAGGCCGTGTTGCCGCTGCTGCGCCGCATCCTCAAGGATGCAGGGACCGAAGAGGCCGACAGCTATTCCAGCCACTCGTTGCGTCGTGGATTTGCAGGCTGGGCCAGCGCCAACGGCTGGGACCTCAAGGAGTTGATGGAGCACGTCGGATGGCGCGATGTCAATTCCGCGCTGCGCTACATCGACATCCCGCAGGACTCGATGAAGGCGAAGTTTGAAAGCGGGCTCGCCAACAGCGCGCCAGCGTCGTCGTAGAGATCTGATCGAGCGACGCTGCTGTCGCCCACCTACATCCGTCCACGGAGGTGCTTCTTGTCGTCCTACCGCCAGCGATTCGTCGGCCTGACCGAGCTACCTCGAGGCCTGAGCGAATTCGACGCAGAGCATGCGTTCGGCCTGTCTCAGGCAGATGTCGAGAAGATCCGGAAGTTTCCCGTCAAGGCGCGCTTGGCGGCTGGGGCGCAACTGGTGCTCGCCCGCGCCACAGGGCGAAGCTTCACCCACACCAAGGTTTTGCCAGCGACCCTGCTGCAGTACCTATCGCGCACGCTCGGCGTCAACGACACATCGATCGCTTCGGTGAAGGCGCTGTATTCCAGAGAGCGCACGCTCTTCGACCACCGGAAATGGGCCTTTGAGGAGGCTGGCTTCAGAGCACCCGAAGATGCCGATCTCCTCGAGCTGCTCACCTCCCTCCAATCGCACGCAGCCAATGCCATCGCTGTTGATGACCTGGTCAGAGCAGGTGAGCTCTGGCTCTTCGATCGCAAGATCCAGCTGCCTTCCGACCGCGCCATCCGCGACGTGGCCCGCGACGCCTTCAACACGGCGGAGATCTCGGCGCTGGAAGTGGTCCGCAAGCATGTGCCACCGGCCAAGTTGGACGGCCTCATTGCTGAGGTCTTTGCCAAACGCAAAGGACGCAAGAGCACGACCGTCGTCGAGTGGCTGAAGGTTCCGACCGGCAAGCACAGTCCGAGCAACCTCACGGATGTCATCGGCAAGATCCTGTTCCTGAAGGGGCTGGGCGTGCACGAATGGACGCTGGAGGGCATCCCGCTGCTGCGCATGCACGCCTTCGGCCAGAGCATCGTCCATCGCCCGCCTGCACACAGCCTGTTAATTCCCACGCCATCCTGACCCACCTTTTCCGTCCAATCCTGACCCACCCTTGTTCGAGCCTCTCGGGCTCAGGTTGTGGGTAACTTCCTCGGTTTGGACTCCTTCCTGGTGTTGGGTTGAGCTGAGCTGTTCTTGAAGCGGTAGCTGTCGTTGCCGGTCTCGAGGATATGGCAGTGGTGCGTGAGCCGGTCCAGCAGCGCTGTGGTCATCTTGGCGTCGCCGAAGACGCTCGCCCATTCGCTGAAGCTCAGGTTCGTCGTGATGACGACGCTGGTGCGCTCGTAGAGCTTGCTCAGCAGGTGGAACAGCAGCGCGCCGCCGGACGAGCTGAACGGCAGGTAGCCCAGCTCGTCGAGCACGACCATGTCCATGTGGGCCAGCCGGTGCGCCATCTGGCCGGTCTTGTTGCACAGCTTCTCCTGCTCGAGCTGGTTGACCAGCTCGACCGTGGAGAAGAAGCGCACCCGACGTCGGTGATGCTCCAACGCCTGCACGCCGATGGCCGTGGCCAGGTGGGTCTTGCCCGTGCCCGGCCCGCCCACCAGCACGACGTTCTCGGCCCGGTCCATGAAGTCACCGAGATGCAGTTGCCTTACCAGGGCCTCGTTGACCTCGCTGTGCGCGAACTCGAAGCCGGCCAGGTCGCGGTAGACCGGGAACCTTGCCTGCTTGAGCTGGTAGGCCACGGCCCGCACCTCGCGCTCGGCGGTCTCGGCCTTGAGCAACTGAGCCAGCAGCGGCTGCGCGGCCTCGAAGGCCGGCGCGCCTTGCTCGGCCAACTCGCCAACGGCGTGGGCCATGCCGAACATCTTCAGCTCGCGCAGCGCCACGACAAGCGCGTTGGTCTTGGTCTCACGCATGGCGCACCTTCCTCTCCTCGCGCAGCGCGTCGTAGCGATCCACGTTGGCCTGCGGCTCGGTGACCAGGCGTAGAGCCTGCGGCGCGTCCACCGGCGGTGGCTCTGCCTTGCCGTCCAAGAGTCGGTGCAACACGTTGAGCACGTACATCTTGGTGGGCACGCCCACTTCCAGCGCCAGCTCTACGGCCGCCAGCACCGACTGCTCCTCGTGATGCAGGACCAGCGCGAGGACTTCCACCATCTCGCGGTCGCCGCCTGGCTTCTTGAGCAACTCGGTCTGCAGCTTCTTGAAGGCCACTGGCAGCTCCGTGAACGGCGCGCCGTTGCGCAGGGCACCGGGCTTGCGCTGCAGCACGGCCAGGTAATGGCGCCAGTCGTAGATGGTCTGGCCGATGGTGTCGTGGCTGCGCTCGATGACCCGCTTGTGCTCGCAGATGAGGTTGCCCTCGGCCGCGATGACGAGCCGGTCGGCATAGACACGCAGGCTCACCGGCCTGTTGGCATACGACGCCGGCACGCTGTAGCGCGTGCGCTCGAAGGTGACCAGGCACGTCGGCGAGACACGCTTGGTGTGCTCGATGAAGCCGTCGAAGGGGCGAGGCACCTTCATCAGCGTCAGCTTCTCCAGCTTCCAGACGTCGAACACGGCGCCCGGCTGCTGGCCGTGTGCAATCTCCTTCCACAGCGCCAGGCAGCGCTGCTCGAGCCACGCGTTCAAGGCATCGAGGCTCGGGAAGGCCGGCACGGGCTGCCACAGGCGATGCCGCGCGTCACGCACGTTCTTCTCGATCTGGCCCTTCTCCCAGCCCGAGGCCGGGTTGCAGAACTCGACCTCGAAGAGGTAGTGGCTGACCATCGCGGCGAAGCGCGCGTTGACGTCACGCGCCTTGCCGGAGAGGACCTTGTCCACGGCGGTCTTCATGTTGTCGTAGATGCCGCGCCTGGGCACGCCGCCGAACACGCGGAAGGCGTGGTTGTGCGCGTCGAACAGCATCTCGTGGGTCTGCAGCAGGTAGGCCCGGACGTAGAAGGCCCGGCTGTGGCTGAGCTTGAAGTGCGCCACCTGCAGCTTGGTGCGCTCGCCGCCCAGCACGGCCCAGTCCTCGCTCCAGTCGAACTGGAAGGCCTCGCCGGCGTCGAAGACCAGCGGCACGAAGGTGCCTCGTCCCGTGGTCTGCTTGGCCTCCTGGCGCTTCTGGGCCCAGTCGCGGGCGAAGGCCGCCACGCGGTTGTAGGAGCCGTCGTAGCCGAGCGCGACAAGCTCGGCATGCATCTGCTTCAAGGTACGCCGCTGCTTGCGGTTCTTGCCGGCCTCGGTCTTGAGCCAGTTGGCCAGCTTCTCGGCGAAGGGGTCGAGCCGGCTCTTGCTGGCCCGCTTGGCATAGGTCGGCTCTTGGTCGCCGCTGCGCAGGTACTTCCTGATGGTGTTGCGAGACAGGCCAGTGCGTCGGGCTATCTCGCGGATGGACAGCTGCTCGCGCAGGGCCCACCGCCTGATGACACTCAGTGTCGCCACGTCAATCACTCCAGTGCTCCTGCCGCAAATTGCGGCAGGCTAGGTTGATACGTGGGTCAGGTTTGGACGGAAATCAGTGTGAGAGGTGGGTCAGGTTTCGGAGGAAATCAACAGTCAGCCATATCCTGTGCGAGAAGCACAACAACTTGCTATCCGACTGCGACAACGAAGCTGTGAAGGCTGTATCGCTGTTCGAACGGTCTTTGGCGGCACCGGCGCCAGGATCGCCAGCCATTGATCGCAACGTTGACGGCCACCTGTTGGAGCGATGGCTGTTGAAAACCGCCATCAACATCTCCATCGGCAGCCGATGGCACATCGGTGTCGGCATGGCTGGATCGGAGCCCGGGCGAGCTTCGGAGTATCTGGTCCAGGTGGCGCTGGGGAAGCTCAATTTCAGCGCGCAACTCGGCGCCTACTTCCTGTTCCCGAAAGCAGAGTCGCTGCACAGCCCGTCAGAGATCTTGATCCTGCCTCTGGTTCGTGGCGACGAGATCGGCGGCTTCTATTTCGAGTTGAGGTCACAGCCGATCTTTCTGAACCTCTTTCCCGGTCATTTTCCGGAAACTTTAGGTTCTGTGGCCTCCATCCCTCTCGCCCAGGTGTTGCTCGATGCACCGCTGGTCTATCGACCGCCGATGGTCGCGACTGCTGTGGGGAATCTGCCGACGGGGATGGTTCGATTTCGCTGGGATGGCGGAATGCAAGGGTGACTCGCCAGCGCGCGCGACCCGCGCGCGCCTTCAGCGAATGCGACTCAACCCGACAATGAGGTTAGGCGCAACGCTGCACCGGCATCCGAATTGTTGCAAGGCCCGCGCGGGCGCATGCACGCGTTACTCGTAGTCCAACTTGAACGAGAGCAGGCATCCTCCAGGGCGAATCCCGTCAGTGTTGATCTCGAACCATATCGAGTTACCGGGCGTCACTGTCCCTTGAGCCCCGTCCCATGATGCGCTGCATTGCGACTTATCAGCCTCTGCTGACGGTTCTAGTGATACCGACAAGGCAATGCGCACTTTGACAGTTGCCGGAATGGTCAGGGTGATTCTGCAAGGGCCTGGCCGCTTTTCGTCAGTGTCGAACCGCGACCCTAGCCCTCCCCCGAAATACCGGCCCACCGCTCTAGTCACGGGAAGCCGTGTAGGTCCATAGTCAGAACATTGGCGGTCGTCCATTGACGGGTTCATGTTCTTTGCAGATATCAAGACGTACGTATGCAAGAAGCCGCGCTGGCCGAAGTACTCATCAGGATCCTGAATCGTCAGACCGAATTGGCACCCTCCCCAATCGTTGTCGGTGTTGACAAGGAGCTTCGGGACAATCCACTTTCCCTTATCGGCAGACCCGACATCCATCGTTGGGTTGCATTGGTGATAGCCGACGCCCTTGCTATTCGGGTCAGTGACGGCGAAGTACCACGCGAGCTTTGGGTAGCCGTCATTGGGCCGTGAAGGCCTGGGCCGTTCGGATGTTGAAGCTTCATCCGCCGGCGCCGCCAGCAGTGCTTGCGCGACGCAAAGGAGAGTAAATGGGAGGATGCGAACGATCAACCGAGCGAGTGTCATGGACTCTCCAGAAGTTCAGGCGCGCATGACCTCAGGGGCACGGCGAAGGCACTATCGCAGCCTACGCGGCCCTCGTCTAGGCGTGCTGTCGCCAGCCTGCACGACCCTGCCATTGGGCTAGTGAGCTACCGTCGATCATGGCGTCGGCGGCAAGACGTTGACCGGTTCCGGCAGAAAGTTGGCGTTCGTCGACTTGTAGCTGACGGGCCGAAATCACTGCCAAGCTGACTTCTGAGCCGTTCACACCTCCCTTCAGCCGCCGGTGCTGATGAACACTGGATCGCGTGCTCGTGACGCTGAACTGGATGCACGCCATGGGACTCGAGGAACGGCGCGCGTCGGACTCGGCCACCGGGATGCGCTTGTCGATGCCTGTCGATGTGCACCCTGACAGCCTCAAGCGCTGACGGTTTTTCCGCGCGACTTGGGCGCCAACCGAGGCCGTCGTCTCGGCCTTATCTTCAGCAATTGAGTTCGGCTCTGCTCTCCAGGCAACGGGTCCGACGCCAGCCCGACGTCGAGCACCTCGCCGTCGGCCCCAACCAATTCCAGGTAGGTTGATCCATCCTCGCTACGCGCGGACCACACCTCGCGTACCTCGTGGGAGGTCCAGTTGGCGTTGGCCGACTTCCACCCCGGCGCCATGCAAGCGACGCCGATCACCTCCTTGGCGCTCAAGGTGGGGAGGAAGCTGGTGAAGTCGTTCTCCCACGCGAAGAAATAGGCGCTGACGAATGTGGTGTCGGCGACGGGATCTCGCTTGAGCACGGACACGATGAACCAAGGGAGATGAAGACTGAGTTCCATCACGCGCCAGTGGCGCGCGTCCGGCGCGACCAAGCCGGTCGGCATGCGGAACTCGTAGTGAGGGAAGGTGAAGAACATGGGCCTTTGCTGCAGTGAGGCCCGGATGGTCATCGTCGATGCAACGAATTCGGAATCCGAATACTGGTGGCAGAGAAGCAGGATTCGCGCGTCAAGGCGGGGCACCAGGCCACGTAGCAACATGGACACCAGCGAGGGCTAGACGATGGAATGGCAGATCGGACGAACTGGCAAGAACTGGACAGGGCCGGAAGTTCTGCAAAAGCTCAATCAACTGCCAGGCCGACTAGAACTCGTTGACGGCAAGCTTTGCTTCAACGAGGAAGAGCGTCGAACCCTCTTGGCCGGCCTGCTCGAAAACGTGGGAATGGACGAGGTCCTCACCCTGGGAGATATCCAGGACTGGCGTGAGGCTCTGGCGGCACGTGCGGACTCGACAGATCTTGCAACTGCGCATGACGGCAATTCGCCGCCCATCTCGCATTGGAACTGCCGCGTGATCGCTTCTACGCAGGCCGCTGGGGAGACGTGGTTCGCGGTGCACGAGGTGTACTACGCCAACGGCCTGCCACGCTCGCGCGCTGAGGCGCCTGCAGCCGTCGAATGGTCCAGCGAAGACGGTGTCGATGGTGGTGAGCGGCGCTTGGAGAAGTTAAGGGAGGCCCTGCGGAAACCGGTGCTGAGAGATCAGGACTTCCCATCCGTGACGTAGGTCGTGCGCGAGGCGTCGATCGCATCGCCCTTGCGGCGCTGCCCGGCGCAGCTACTGCACACCCGCCCCAAGCCCATCAATGTCCCGCGCTCGCGAGCACCGCGCTGAGCGGTTCCGATCCGTGAGGACCAACGAGGTCGCAAGCCGCCGGAGCTTGCGTGGAGCAGGCGCCCTGCTTACTTGCTTGCTGGGGCCGGGGCGGGCGCCGGCGCCGGAGCAGGTCTGACCGGCGCGCTGGGGACGATGCCCGGCGAAGGCAAGCCGCGACGCTCCACCGAACTGGTGGTCTGCTGGATCAACGGGGAGGTCAGGCCGTCATGCGTGACGCCAGGGCGCGAGTTCTTCATCTCTTGAGCCTTCTGCAAGTTGATGGCGACAAATAAGGTGGTCAGGGTCACACCGACGATGAAGCTCGCGCCCGAGGCGCGATTCATCCAGATCACGATCCGATCCCACGGGTTGGGCTTCTCTGCGGGATCCTCTCTTCGCAGGTAGTAACCCTCGGCCACCTGTTGTTGAAACTCCTGTGCCCTCATGCTGGCAAGGAAAGACAACATGGTGATCACGGTGGCAGCGGTCAGCAGGCCCCAGGACGTATAGAGCGTCCACGCTCCGATCGCGTGGCCTATGGGTACAAAGTCCTTCAGGAAGCCCAGCGATACCGCGAGGCCCCCGCTGGATAGCGTCAGCACCGACTTGTCGAAGTTCTCGGAGCCGGAGACTTGGCGCTTGCGGACTTCCGACGTGTGGTCGGCGAACAGTTTTTTGTCTTCGTCCGTGGGCACATGAGGTGCACCCGCAGCGTCGACGACAACGGGCGCGGGCAAAGGCTTGATCCTCCCCCGGGTGACCTTCAAGCGCTCGCGCGCCGATGCCAAATGACCCACGGTCACTTCTTACTGGGTGCGGGGGCGGGCGGTGGCGGGGAGCGCGGCACAATCGCCGGCGACGTCACGCCTGCGTTCGGTTTGGGGCCGTTGGTCTGCGGACGACTGCCCGAGGGCGGAATGGAAGGGGGGTGTGCCAAGCTCTTGCCTCCCTAGTTTGGTCACAGACCGATTCTAGGGGGAGCGGCTAGGCAAACACTGGCGCAGCAATCATTGCTGATAGGTCCGGGAAAGGGCCAAGCCGTTGGAAGCTGCGCCAAAGGCGTGGTGGTGCTTAGTCGGCAAGAAGCTGCTGTTGAGACGATGGTTGTGGCGATGGCTTGACTCTGGAGCTACTCCAGGGTTTCAAATCTCGGCATCATCGCTATCGCCTCGAAGGAACTCATGAGTCAGTTCTCAACGCGCATCGCTCCTCACGTCGACCACGAAATCGCACAAGCTCGGCGACTTGATGCGTCCGGTTATGCGGCAGCGGGGTTCGCGCACCTTGAGCGCGCTCATGTACTAGGTCAGGGATCGACCTTTCATCATGTCCGCGTGCATGCACAGATGCTGGTTTGGGCGATACGGCACCGGGTTTGGAGGGAGGCTCGTGGCCAACTCCTCCGCATAGTTGGGGCTGCGACCAAGACTGCGTTCGGTTGGGTGCCACGGGGCAATACCGGCGGCTCGAATGTGAGCCCGTTCAAACCGCTGCCGGTTCCTGCAGATCTCGCCAGAGCGATTGACGCCGCCAGCCTCAAGGACGTTTGACCTTCACCTGACCAAAGCGACCATCGCAGGATAAGTTCAGGCGCCTGGCGGCTCGTACTTGCCGCTGGCGGCGAGCTGATCCAGCGACATGCTGGGCACGAACTTTTTGTCGTTCCGGTAGACGTTCTCAAGGTCCGTCTCGGAGAACTCAACCAGCTCGGACTTGGCAATCGAGTCTCCCTTGCCTACAGCCCAGGCCGACTGCCACAGATCCGCCAGAAGCTTCACGCTGTTGGCCAACGAGACGGTGGTTTGCTCGCGCACCTTCTTGTTGGACCAGAGCTGCCTCGCTCTGGCGGTCGGGCCGAGAGACGGATCATCCGCCTCGATGATTTCCATCGGCGCGAGACGTTGCTGGGCGTCGTACATGAGTTCCAAGGTCGCCCTTGCCGCGTCGTAACCCGACTTGATGCCCGCGCTTGACGCGGTCTTACCGGCGATCTTCTGGTTCACGCTGTTCAGCACATTCACGGTGTCGATCTCCAGCATGCCTTGCTCGTAAAGGCTATGGATGTCCGACGCTGCGGTTTTCTTGAAGTCCTTGAAATCCTGGGAGTCCTTGGGCGCCGGATATTCGCGACCGTCGTACACGAGCATCGGCGGCACGCCGTGGTGCATGTAGGAGCAGTGCAGCGGCTGCGAGGCGTCGCCCACATAGTGCGCAAGGACGCCGGCGGCGGCCACGAATCGCAGGACGTCCTTGGCCTTCAGGTAGGCGACCATGGCCTCCCAGATTTGCCAGACACGGAAAGGCAGGGCGCCCTCATCAGGACCCACGCCTGCTGCCTTGAAGCCGTCAAAGTACTCTTTCCACGCTGTGGCGGAGCAGCTCATCGGGTCGTCGTGGCAGCGGTCGAGCATCGACGGACCGCCGCTGATGTCGGCGATGTCGATATCAGCAAAGTGCTGGACACCCTCATTAGGGTGGTACTTCCTCGACACCACCCAGACGTAGTCGGGCACGTCTGCCAGAGGCACGTACGCATCCCGCCCCATCTTGAAAGCCTTGCCCAGGCCAAGATCGTCGTCGCCGAAGCCGATGCGCGCCTGGTTGGCCTGCATGAGCTTGCGAAGGCTCCCTTTTACGAGGTCGCAGGCCTTCCAACCGATCGCGAAGTGCCCCAGCTTTCCCCAGTACTCGTCGTGGCCAGTGCTCCACTCGCGCTCGATCTGCAGGTCAAGTTGACGGCAGACGGTCGACAGGAAACTGCCAAGCGCGAATGCGCTGGACTTGCCGTCGGGCAGCAAGAAGCGGCTGCCACCCCATTGCATGGCAATGGGGTGTAGTCGACGAGCCTTTTCGCCGCGGTTAGGTGGTGCGGCATTGGCAAGGAGGTCGGCGGACGGTACTGCGGGCTGCGACGGTGGGTCGTAGAACCATAGGGTGCCGGAATCGCCCGGTCGAGTCAGTGGAGGCGGCGGAGTGACGCCCGGGCCATCGACGCGCTTACGCGCGCCGATCAGCACATCGGTGGCGCAGTCCATGCCGCCACTGGAGCGGTACTGGAAGAAGAGGGCGCGAATCTCGCCCTCCATCACGCCGGTTGAACCGCCATAGGCCCTCACTGGTGTACCGATCAGGTCCAGTGTGAGCGTGAAGGCGGTCGCAACGAAGGGCTCATCGACCTCGCCGATGCCGAATACCTGGGAGGTCCATTCGCTGAAGTCGTCCAGGCGCACCAGCCCTGCATCGAAGTTGAGCCGGCCACTCACCCGGGAGAACTCGGGGAACGCGTCGGCGATCGGGAGCTTGGTCAGGCCGATGTCGGCTGACTCACCAACGCGGCGGTACTCGCCACCGACGGAAGCACGAATCTCCTGTCCGGCCGCCCCTGCCACGTGGCGACTGGTCAACGCGTAGTAGGTCCCGTCCCGATAGACCAGGCATCCGAACGAACCGAGGCGGTCGATGCCCTGGTCGACGCGAAGGCAGGAATAGCCGCCGCCCAACATGTCGCTGGCCTGAGAGGGCCCTGGCGCGGGTGGCGCGGGCGATTCATCCGGTGTCGCTTCGACGACGCAGGTCGGCACCACCCGGCCATCAGGCATGTACAGGGCGCGCGGAATCGCATTGGGGCCGAGCTCGTCAACATCCTTCCACGACCGCACGAACACCAGGACGGCAGGCCAGGACCATGCACGGATAACGCTGTTATTGAGCGTCCTCGGACCTCTAGGCTTGGGGGTGCCGCCCGGGCGTGGCACATCCGGTGAGTGCGTGGCGTACCAGTCGTCCTCCCGGATCAGGTACCGGCCGATGGCGGTAGCTATGACGTTGTCCAGGCTGGAGAGCTGGACATGATGAGCCTCGCGCGCCTCAAGCAAGTCCTGGACGGAGAGCGACGTGAAGTCGCGTCGAGGAGGGAAGGTGGCTCGGCCGATGGGATTTGTGGCCAAGTTGGCGTCTGCGCGCCAGACGGATTTAGGCATGCCGCTCCTCCTGAGGGATGGCCTGCCGCCATCCTGGGTGACGGCCGTGCCTCCCACGCCGCCTGGGGGCGGAGGATAGGAAGTTGAATACAAAAACTCAATGACAGAGTTGAGGACGTGTGCCCCGATCAGACGGCCATCGGACGATTGGCTCGCAAGTTGGATGTTCAGCCTGGAAGAGCCGCAAACTTTGATCCGGCGAACTCAAGCCATGGCTCGACAGCCTCGTACCATCTTGGAGCTGCCAACCCCAGATGCCCGGGCGACGCAAACAACGCAACGTTCCAGCCACCTGGGTGGACCGTGCTCCCATAGGCAATACCGTCGATGCGTCCACCTTCAAAGTCGTGGTCGCGCATGAACTCGGTGACGACCTGGGAAGGCAGGTACTCGATGTGCGCGTGGTCATCGCGCGCCACTGGCGCCATGATGTCTGCGGCGAAGCTATGCAGGAACTTCAGCCCCAAGCGATTGCTCCGGTGCATGTTGCCGAAGAATCCGGGCACTTCCGGCAGCCGGCGCAGGTCAAGTACCCGAAGAGGCCGGATCACGCGCCAACGTCCGACACGCGACTCAGCGCTGCGGGTTTCGAGAACCGCGGTCGTGGTGCTCGACGCCAGGTAGAGCATCGGGATGCCCGGCGGGTTCATGCGGTTGCTCTGCGTCGCCAGTTGCACCGGTGGCGGGCCAAAGCCCGCGGCATCGGCGCGGGCGCGCCGGGCCAGGTCGGGCCGGGCGCGCCACAGCCGAGTACCGACCGGAATTTGATTGATCAGTCCCAGCCTCGCGCTGATGTTGGCGATCGTCGAAAGCAGCGTGGCGGGGGTGTACGAATCACGGTCATCCTGTCCCGTGCTGTGGAAGAAGAAGCGCCGCTTGTGCTTGATGGTCTCGCAGAACTGGTCCCAGCTGGAGCCCAGAGCCTGGTCGACATCCAACGTGAGCCAGTCGTACTCGCACCAAGTCTCCTCGGGGAGCCTTCCGACCAGCGCATGACGCAGGCGCCCGCTGTGGTCGCGAGGGAAGTCGATTTCGGCCATGTCGACCACGTCATCGGTGTCCCATAGCTCAGAGCCGATGTAGCCGCCCTCAGAGCTGTCGTAGGGCAGCTCGTTCACCGCAAAGCTCCACCACTGGCACAAGCAGCTGAGGACGTGGGCTGCGAACTCTCGGAGGTCGGCGGTCGGGGAGTCGAAGCGGCCACAGAAGTCGCACCCGCGCGGGCCGGCCTGGTCGCGGATCCAGCGCCTCAGGTCAGCATCGCCAATGCATGATGAACACACGTTGTCAGGCATCTGGATGAGCAGCAGAACAGGGGAGTGAGCGCTAGATGAAGGTGTCAGCCATGTCGACCAGACGTGCGAGTTCCGTGGCGCCGGCGGTGTAGCTCATCAACCATCGAACGTCACGGTAGAAGTGGTCATAGTCGACATGGCGCTCACTGTCCTCCCTCTCCACGTGTGGCTTTTCGAGCATGTCGGTGTACACCAAGCCGATCCGCTCAAGCTTTGCAGCCCACAGGCCCAACTCCATCGCAAGGTTCAATGGAGCCAGTGAGACATGGCCGCCTGTGGAGGAGCCGATATCTGCCGGCACCATTTCAGTTCGCACCGTCACCATCAACGCCGTACCGTACTCCCGCTGGACGTCGGCGTTCTCGCCGGGGCGCGCCTTCCCGTCCAAGATCCGTTCCAGTTCGGCGACCTTGTTCCGAACGCCACGGAGTTCGTCGTCGGTGAGTTCCTCCGCTGCGGCCAGCAACTGGTCCTCCTCGTCGTTGGCCTCCCGCTGTTGGTTGACCAACCTCGCGGTGATGAGAGCGATGACGCGTGGGCCCAACAGGCGTGAGCGGGACAGGCAAACAGATCGATAGGCGTCAAAAACCACGTTGCGAGCCACATCCGTGCCTAGGACGTTACTGAGGTCTACGGCGATGTCACCGCTGGTCGCGGCGGCGTCCGCTACATGGCGGCAGAACACATCGAAGAACTCCTGAGCGCGGCGCTTGCTCCAGCCCTCGATCACCGATCGCGTTGCCGACATCACCAGCTCCTGCGCCCCGCTCTTGACCCCGTCAAGAATCACTGCGCCACCCGGAATCAACATAGATGCTCCTTCGAACAAGCCAAGATTTGGGCCTCGGCAATCGGTGAAAACCGGCCGAAACCTCAACGTTGAGAGGAAGAGGTCCAGTGCGTGCCGCCCAGATGGCGGAAATCGGATGGACTATGTGCCCGAGATGTCGCCCGCTCGAAAGCCAGGCAACCCAGACGTCGCATCGATGGTGTCGCAATGTGACCAGCAAGACATTATGGGATCAGGGTTTTCACCATGAGGGCTCCCAGCTCGTCAACCGTCACCAAGTGGGCGATGCGTTTTCTTCACCTGCTCGAAGCTGGGGTAGGTGGCGCCCTCAAGTCGGCATCCACAAACTCCTTCGCGCGCCGATCGATGCACTTGGTAGTCAGCCAGCTGAAGCTCCCGCGTGCCCGCAGCCAGCGACAGGGAAGGTCAGGAACTTGCCGCATCCCCTGCGCCGGCAGCAGGACTGGTAAAATGCACAGTACCCCAATGGTGTTGCGCCTGCACGCTTTCGTAGGTGCTTTGCTTCGAAAAATCAGGCTATATACTGCTTCTCATCCGACGGGGTACCCCGGGACACTCAACGCATGGTGGCGGTCTTGACCGCAGCTGTGTTCGGATAGCCAGGCGATGTGTGGTGTGACGCGCCTTTGCTTTGGGACTGTTCTCCGCCCGAAGTGGATGACTAGGGGATAGCTCTAACGCCTGACAAGCGCTGGCATGAGTGGTCAATCGGCCAACTTGCTGGGAGTGATTTGGAGTGTGTCAACTCCGCTGCGATGAAACTCGGAGCTTCGCGGCAAATGGCTCTTCCGAACCTCTTCAGATCACCTCATGCAGGACTGCATGAGGTGTTCGTACTTCTGGCCACCAAATGTCATCCAAGAACCTTACCGAAGTCGAGATCCAAGCCATCAAGCACGCCTTGATCATGCGCCGCTCTGGGAAGGGCGACTTGATACTTGGAGCGCAACTCGGGCAGGTAATCGCCAAAGCGATTGCACCCCGCGTTATCCATGACCTTCCGATTCTGCGCGATCTGGCTGCCGAAGAATTGGGAGTGCTCGTCGAAGTGGTTCCAAACGCCGCATCGAACTCCGACATCGAATACCGGATCATTGCGGATCAGAGCCCCGCGTCAATCAGTCGAGAAGAGCTGAAGACTGTTGCAGGCGTTGAGCTTTGGAAGTTCTTCTCCAACCCCAATCAGTCCTGCTCTTTGGCGGTCGATCCGTCCACAGGTGCAATCTTCGTTGCCGCTCTCAGGGCGATCTTTCCGGTTGGGCTGCAGAAGCTCGAACGGATGGACGGCGAGGACTACCGTGTCTTGGCCGGCCAGTTCGCCGCACAACAGGAACCTCAGCTTCGGGAGAAGCTAGAGGCGTGCTTGTCCGAGACGCACTTTTACGATTTTTGGATCAACGTGCTCAAGGGGGCTGGTTCACAGGATCGCAAGCTCCTGAAGACGTGGGAGACGCTCCGGACTGAGCATGTCGCGAAACGCCTTGGTGAGCGCCTGAGCAGCGCCGGCGTTCCGGTTGCCTTGCAGGCTGAGATCATCTCGGCAGCTCGCGCCCGGAAGAAACCCGCAACTGCGCAAGGTTCTGCGCAAGAGAATGTCTCAGCGCCGCACCGCTTGTCGCAGCACGTCGCAGGCGTCGCAACAGACGACGTTGCGCTCGACCGTTTGCGTGAGATCGTTCATGCAGCGGTAGATCGCATGAGCCTCACGGAGCTTCGCGAAGTGCGCATTCCCGCGGGCATACTGCTTGACGTCGCCCAGCAAAAACTGAACTGAGACGCCGGTCGATGCGCCGCTTGGTGATTGTTTGCCGGCCGCAGGATCGCGCTGAGATTGATGCGCGCGTAAAGGAGTACGCCCATCCTGGTGTCGTAAACGACTTCGTGAAAATCTGGGAGATCGACGTGAACGTCGATGATCCCCAGGACACGGCCTTTGACCTGCAACCCGCCATCCGTACCAAGGCAATAGAGAAGAATCCGCGCAACCGAGAGGAAGCGCGATGCGCAAGAGCAGATTCACAGACGAGCAAGTCATCGGGTTCATCAAGCAGGCCGACGCTGGCATGAGCGTGGCGGACCTGTGCCGCCGGGAGGGCTTTAGTTCGGCGACCTTCTACAAGTGGCGGGCCAAGTTCGGCGGCATGGAGACCAGCGACGCGAAGCGGCTGCGCGACCTGGAGGCTGAGAACAACCGGCTCAAGAAGCTGCTGGCCGAGGCGGTGCTGGATAACGAGGCGCTGAAGGTGGCCTTCGGCGTAAAGCGCTGAGCCCACCGGCGAAGCGACGCGCGGTGGGCAAGATGCTTGAAACAACCTCGATCAGTGAACGGCGCGCCTGCGCCTTGGTGGGTCTGTCGCGCGACAGCTGGCGGCATCCACCCCAGCGTGCCCAGCACGACCAGGCGACGAGCCAGCGCATCGTCGAGCTGGCGCACGAACGGCGGCGCTTCGGCTACCGGCGCATCGGCGATCTGCTGCGGGCCGCAGGCACGAAGATCAACGACAAGCGCGTGTACCGGCTCTACAAGCTGGCGGACCTGTCGGTGCGCAAGCGCCGCGGCAAGCAGCGCCTGAAGCTCGAACGGGTGCCTTTGCACGAGTGCCGGACCATCAACGAGGTGTGGAGCATGGACTTCGTCAGCGACAGCCTGGCCAGCGGGCGGCGCATCAAGTGCCTGACCGTGACCGACGACTTCAGCCACGAGTGCGTGGACATCGCCGTCGATCACGGCATTGGTGGCGAGTACGTCGTGCGCGTGCTGGACCAGGTCGCCAGGTTCAGGGGCTATCCGCAGGCCGTCAGAACCGACCAGGGCCCGGAGTTCACCAGCCGGGCCTTCATGGCTTGGGCGCAGGCCAAGGGAGTGCGCCACATCCTCAACCAGCCCGGCAAGCCCACGCAGAACGCCTATATCGAGAGCTTCAACGGCAAGTTCCGCGACGAGTGCTTGAACGAGCACTGGTTCCAAAGCCTGAAACAGGCGCGCGACGAGGTCGCACGCTGGCGGACCGACTACAACGAGGTGCGGCCGCACAGCAGCTGCGGGCGGATGCCGCCAGCGAAGTTCGCGGCCCAGCATCGCCAAACAACCGGCGGCGCCGTGCCAGCGCCGCATCAAACCCAGGAGTAATCTCCTTCAACCTGACCCTGTCCCAGGTTTCCGTACCGTTCGGTAACAGAATGGACCGGCATGAAGAGGCCCAGGAAGGGGCCAGGAG
>NZ_JBXAGX010000026.1:0-44629 GCF_058794515.1 Roseateles sp. GW823-FHT07B05 | reverse complement strand
ATTCCCGTGTGAAAGTAGGTCATCGTCAGGCTATTATTCAAAGCCAACCCCCATCAGCCCAAAGCTGGTGGGGGTTTTGCTTTTGGGGTTTCAAATAGGTGGCGGAATCGCGGCCTCTGAAAACTCACGGGATGCGACTATCGAAGGCCGAAGAGCATCACGGGCATAAAAACCCGCCTTGGTGGGTTTCTGAACTAGTTGCCCCGGGGGATGCAGTTTCGGATTTGTGCCGGCCGCGCTCTACGCTCAGAACAATGCCTGTTGCTCGCCGATAGCCTGATCGCGCGGCGGCTGTAGCGGCCAGCGTGCGATGACTTCGTAGTGGTACGGGCGCCCGCCGCCGCGAACCAGCAGCACTTCGTCCAGCAGCCAGCTCACGGGCTCGATGCACACCAGACGGGCCAGCTTCTCGCTTGCCCAGTAGCTGATGGTGATGTGCGCCGTGGGCTTGACCGCCTTGTGCCCCGTAGTGGCCGTGATGGCTGCGCCCAGACTGCGCAGCAGCAACCCAAAGTCCTCCGGGCTGCGCTCAGCGCGGAAAGCCCACTGGATGCCGTCCGGGCCGGGCTGGCTTTCGATGCGATCCATGTTGAAGCGCACGGCGCGTGCCGAAAGCATGTCGCCGGCCGCGCGCAGCTGCTCGACGACGTGCGGCACGTCTTCAAAACGCCCGGACAGCGATTGATGCCAGTTCGATGGCCGAAACAGGTCGGCGCCCAGTCGCGCCGCGAGGCCCAGGCGTTCGAGTTCGCCGGCCAGCCGTTGGCATGGCGCCGCGGCCGGAATGCCGATGAAAAGGCAGCGGGACGGCGCGGTGAACGACATGGGGTTGGCAGCCTAGCGCGGCAGCAGCGTGTCACGAACAAAGCGCACCAGCGCCCGTGCGGTTTCCGACCCCGCAGGCAGCGGGAGCGTCAGCGCCTGCACCATGTCCAGCCCGACCTGCAATTGCCAGCCGGGCAGCACATTCCGCAGCGGATGCGCATCGGGCACCGGTGCATGGACGTCTTGCTGAAGTGCAGCAACCGGCTCAACGCAGAAATCCGGCGCGACGACGATGCCGGCGCCGTGGCGGGCCAGCGCGATCAGCCCGTCCAGGTCACTGCCCCAGGCCGATGCCTGCAGGGCCACGTCTTCCCGGCGGCCATCCCCGTGTTGCCACTGGCTGGCGAAAGGCTCTTCGCCCTGGCCCAGCAGCAGCATGGGCGCACTGGCCAGGTCCTGTGGCGTCTGGAGCAGCGGCTGGCTTTCGGCGCCGTAGGCGCGAACCTCGAACTGCAGGACGGGCTGCGCCACCCAGGTCTCGGGCGGCTTGCTGGTCATGCGAAAGGCGATATCGATACCTTCGCGAAGCAGATCCACGCGGCGATCCGTGAAGAAGAGCTCGTAGCGCACGGCAGGATGCCGTGACTGGAAGCGCGCGAGCAGCGGCGCGAGCACATGCCGGCCGAAACCGGCGGTGGCACTGATGCGCAGCGTACCGTCCAGCTGGTCGCGCGTGTGCCGCAGCGCCAGGCGGGCGCTCTCGGCGGCCTCCCGGACGGCGCGGGCACGGGTGTGCAGCCGGCGTCCCGCCTCGGTCAGGCCCAGGCTGCGTGTGCTGCGGGCGAACAGCGTCAGCCCCACCGCGGCCTCGATGGCGGCGATGCGGCGGCTGATGGCAGCGCGGGTCAGCCCCAGGTCGCGGGCGGCCTGCGCGAAGCTGCCGGCCTGGGCGATGCGGGCGAACAGTTCCAGTGCGTTGGCGTCGAGCGCCTCCTCGGCGGCGGTCTGGCGGCGCCGACCGACGCCGGGTGGTGGGCTGGCTTTTGTTGACATTCCGTTGACGATGTGACGACTGAAGGCGGTCTACTGCCTGAAAAGTTGCCAATCTAGACTGGGCGCCCCGATGCCGCAAGGGCATCGCCACGAGGTGCTTCCATGTCCAGCCTGCCGTTGTCGCCCGCCGACGCCCTGTCGTCCCGCATCCCAGCCGCCGCCGCACGCGACGATGCCGATCCTCAAGCCGACGACCCATGGGCGGCTCGCCAGGCGCCCACGCTGCTGCGCTGCAGTGACGGGCGACTGCTGGCGGCGCAGTGGTTCGAGCCGCCGGCGACCGTGGGCGTCAGGGCGGTGGCCGTCATCGGTGCGGCAACGGCGGTGCCGGCCGGCTACTACCGGCACTTCGCCGACTGGCTGGCGCGCCGCGGCTACGCGGTGCTGAGCTTTGACTACCGGGGCATCGCCGCCTCGCGCGAGGCGCTGCAGCCGGGCGAGGACGTGCGGCTGCGCGACTGGGCCCGGCTGGACATGGCCGCGGCGCTGCATGCGGCGGACCGGCGTCGCCGTGAGGAGGCCGACCGCCAGCAGTGCGACGTGGGCCTGTTGTGGGTGGGGCATTCGCTGGGCGGCAACGCCGTCGGGCTGGTGCCGGGCTTCGCCGACAAGGTGGACGCGGTGCTGGGCGTGGCGGCGCAGGTGGCCTACCTGGGGCACTGGTCGGGCTTCGCACGCGTGCAGGCCTGGGTGTTCTTCCACTGGATGCTGCCGGTGCTGGTGCGGCTGCTGGGCCATGCGCCGGGCCGCGTGCTGGGCCCGCGCGCGCAGGACCTGCCCGCTGCTGCCGCGCTGGAGTGGGCCGCGTGGGGCCGCACGCCGGGCTTCCTGTTCGGTGACGAAACGCTGGCGCGCGAACGCACCTACGACCGCTTCCACGGCACCGTGCACCTGTGGAGCATCACGGACGACCACCTCTTCGGTCCGGCCGCGGCGGTGGACGCGCTGGCCGCGCAGTTCTGCGCGGCGCGGGTGCAGCGGCATGTGGTGGCGCCGGCCGAGCTGGGCGTGAGCAAGATCGAGCACTTCGGCCCCTTCCGGCGCGACCTGGGCGCGCGGCTGTGGCCCCGGCTGCTGGCGCCCATCGAGGCCGCCACGCCGCGGCTGGCGGCGCGGCTGCCGGCGGCAGGCTGAGCCGCGGGCGCAACACGTTCACGGCGGCGTCATGACCGGCCGGCAGCA
Source organism: Roseateles sp. GW823-FHT07B05 (assembly GCF_058794515.1). Classification (NCBI taxonomy): domain Bacteria; kingdom Pseudomonadati; phylum Pseudomonadota; class Betaproteobacteria; order Burkholderiales; family Sphaerotilaceae; genus Roseateles; species Roseateles sp. GW823-FHT07B05. The sequence continues at coordinate 41,629 of NZ_JBXAGX010000026.1, read as the reverse complement.
TGCCAGCCATGCCGACGCCGCAAGACCCTCACGACGCCGCTGACGCCGGCACCGACCGGCCCACGCTGTCGGTGCGCACCGTCTGGATCTCGGACCTGCACCTGGGCACGCCCGGCTGCCAGGCCAAGGCGCTGCTGGACTTCCTGCGCGACGTGGAGTGCGAGACGCTCTACCTCGTCGGGGACATCATCGACGGCTGGCAGCTGCGCCGCAGCTGGTACTGGCCGCAGGCGCACAACGACGTCGTGCAGAAGCTGCTGCGCAAGGCGCGCAAGGGCACGCGGGTGGTCTTCATCCCCGGCAACCACGACGAGTTCGCGCGCAAGTACGTGACGCACAACTTCGGCGGCGTCGACGTGCTGGACGAGGCCATGCACGTGACGGCCGACGGCAAGAAGCTGTGGATCACGCATGGCGACCTGTACGACGGCGTCATCCAGTGCGCGCGCTGGCTGGCCATCGCGGGCGACCTGGCCTACGAGTTCACGCTCAAGGTCAACCGCTGGTTCAACCGCATCCGCGCCAAGTGCGGCTTGCCGTACTGGAGCCTGTCGCGCTACCTGAAGCACAAGGTCAAGCGCGCGGTCAGCTACATCAACGAGTTCGAGAACGCCGTGGCCCGCGAGGCCAAGAAGCGCGGCGCGCACGGTGTGGTCTGCGGCCACATCCACCATGCAGAGATCCGCGAGATCGACGGCGTGCTGTACTGCAACGATGGTGACTGGGTGGAGAGCCTGACGGCGCTGGTCGAGCACTTCGACGGCCGGCTGGAGATCATCGACCGCGGCGACGAGGCGGCGCTGCCGGGCATGCAGCCGGCGCTCAGGCCGGTCACGGCCAGGCCCGAGCCGGTGGCAGTGCCGTTGCCCGAAGTGGTGGGCTGAGCGCCGCCGCCCCGGGGTCGGACAATGCCGGCCCATGTCCTCGCTGATCGCCCACCTGGCTGCCGGTGCTACGGCCTACGCCTGCCGCGGCGCGCGCACGCCGGGCGGGCGGCGCGATCTGCCGCTGTTGGCGGCCTGCGTGGCGCTGGCTGTGCTGCCCGACCTGGACTATCTGTTGTGGTGGGGCTGGCGTTGGCAGGCCGAGCCGCGCGTCACGCACAGCCTGGGCTTTGCGGCTTTCGGCGCAAGCGTGATGTGGCTGCTGCTGAAGCGGTGGCCGCGCGCGGTACCCAGGGCATCGCTGCCGCTGGCCACCACGCTGTTGGCCGCGGCGGCATCGCACGAACTGTTGGACTTTCTCGTCGGTGTGCACGCGTCGCCCTGGTTGTGGCCCGCCAGCGCCCAGGTCTTCGTCTCGCCGCTGGGCCTGCTGCCAAGCGCGGGGCGGCTGGATGTCGGCAACGTCTACCTGTGGCGCAACCTGCTCATCGAGCTGGCTGTGCTGGGGCCGGCAATGCTGGGGCTCTGCGCCGTCAGGCGCGCCGAGCCGCGATTGACGCCGTCGGTATGGCTGGCCCTGGTGATGCTGGCCGGCGTCGCACTGGCCTGGTCGGTCACGCTGCCGCGCTGACGGGCAGCCTCAGCAGCGCCTGCCCCGCGCGGATCTGTGCGCCGGTGGCAATGCCCTCGGCCAGCTCGAAACCCTTGGGCACGAAGACGATGATGGTGGAGCCGTGCTCGAACCAGCCCATCTCCTGGCCCTTCACGTGCGGCGCCGAGCAGGGCATCTCGTGCGCCCCTGGATGGCCGACGTGCAGCAGCACGTTCAGCCAGTGCAGGCGGATGCTGGCCACCAGCACGGCGGCCACCGGCACCAGCGCGATCGGTTGCCCGTCGGCCAGCCGCATGCGCACCACGGCGCGCTCGTTGCGGCAGAACAGCCTCTCCACACGCTTGAGTGCCACGGGGTTCACGTTCCAGGTGTCGCCGCTGAGGTAGGTCACGTGCTCCACGGTGCCGTCGGCGGGCGCGTGGAAGCGGTGGTACATCGCCGACGTGAGCCGCAGCGTGATGAAGCGGCCACCCTCGAAGGCGCTGACGTCCTGCGTCGGGCCGAACAGCTCGGCCGTCGAGTACGGGAAGCCCTTGGCCTGGTAGACCTGGCCCTGCTGCACCGTGCCCATCGCGCCGACGATGGCGTCGCAGGGGCTGGCGAAGACGTCGGGCCGGGCGTCGAACACGCGGGCGCCGTCCTTCAGCTCACGCGTGAAGCAATCCTTGATCGACGTGAAGCGCTGCTGCTTGGCCTCGCGCAGGTCCAGCGGTGTGAACAGCTGCCACACCCGGATGGCCAGCCGCGTGAACAGCGGGCTGCGGATGTTGGCGATGCGGCCCATCAGCCGTGTCGCGGCGATGCGCGGGATGCGGTTGGTGAGCAGGAAGTTCAGGTCTTCCTGCGCGCCCAGGCGGGCCAGCCAGCCGCGCGTGTCCTTGGCGCCGTCGTCAAGCGAGGGCGCTGCTTCTTGTGAGTTCATGTTTATCGCCTTTCGCGCATGGGAGTTGCGGGCCGAGCGCCGGGCCGCTCCCAAGCCGGCCCGTCTGGCGATGTGTCTGCGGCTCGATGCCGCGGACATCGCCGTCCCCTCGGGGGACCGACCAGCTTCGCTTGCGTTCAGCAACGCGAGGCTGGGCGAGGGGTCAAAACTTCTGTGCCAGCATTTCGCGGAACACGCCGCGGCGGATGGCCTTGCCCGTCAGCTCGGGCGCCGTCCACCACCAGCCGTCGGCGCGCATCTCATCGCAGGCGGCGACGAAGCGGTCCATGACCTCGGCGAACTCGGCGTCGCCGTAGTTCAGGCTGAAGATCAGCCGGCCCGTGCCCACCCAGCTCAGCGCGAGGCCGTGCTTGCGCAGGTAGAACTGCAGCATCCAGTGGTAGCGCCCGGGCTGGGTGTAGGTCACCGTCCAGATCGTCGACAGGTTGGCCAGGCGCACCGGCGCGCCGGCCGCCTGCAGCCGTGCGTTGAACTGGGCGCAACGTGCGTTCCAGCGCTCGTCCAGGCCGTCGTAGAGCGCCTTCACCTCGGGGCGCTCGAGGCGCTTCAGGAAGGCCGCCATCGCCGCCACCACGTAGGGGTGGGCGTTGAACGTGCCGCGCGCAAAGCAGATGTCGGCCGGGCGGTCGTCACGGTAGCGCTGCATCAGCGCGCGCGGGCCGCACACCACGCCCACCGGCAGGCCGCCGCCCAGCGTCTTGCCGTAGGTGACGAGGTCGGCCTTCACGCCGAAGTACTGCTGCGCGCCGCCGGGCGCCAGGCGGAAGCCGACGAACACCTCGTCGAAGATCAGCACGATGCCGTGCGCCGTGCACACCTCGCGCAGGCGCTTCAGCCAGGCCGTGTAGGCCTCGCGGTCGTAGCTGGCGCGGCGGCTGCCGTCGATGAGGCTGGAGTCGCCCGGCGCGTTGACGTTGGGGTGCAGCGCCTGCAGCGGGTTCACCAGCACGCAGGCGATGTCGCGCCGCGTGGCCAGCACCTTTAGCGAGCGCTCGGCCATGTCCTGCAGCGTGAAGGTCTCGCGCGGCGGCAGCGGGTTGCCGGGGCCGGGCTGCACGTCCTCCCACCAACCGTGGTACGCGCCGGCAAAGCGCACCAGGCGCTTCTTCTTCGTGTGATAACGCGCCAGCCGCACGGCCTGCATGACAGCCTCGGTGCCGCTCATGTGGAAGCTCACCTCGTCCTGGCCGGAGATGGCCTTCAGCCGGCCCAGCACGTCCAGCACGCAGGGGTGGTAGGCGCCCAGCACGGGGCCCAGCTCGCGCGCGGTGGCCACGGCTTCATCGATGCAGGCCTTGTACGCGTCATAGCCCAGCACGTTGACGCCGTAGGAGCCGGTCAGGTCCATCAGCCGGTTGCCGTCCAGGTCCTCGACGTGCACGCCGGAGCTAGTCTGCAGGAAGGCGCCCACCTTCAAGTGCTGACGCAGCACCGGGCTGAACTGGAAGGGCACGCGGTAGCGGCCGGTGAACTTGAGGTCGGAGATCGCGTCGCGCGCCTGCTCGGTGGCCGCCAGCGTCTTCGCAAAGCGCGTGTCGAACTCGGCGCCCAGCCGCTGCAGCGCGGCGCGGCGTTGCGCCGCGACCTCGACGGGCGCGCCGTCCACGCCGAAGAACTGCGCCTCGTCATAGGCATAGCCCGGCACCCAGCGCGCCAGCCGCTTGGCCATCAGCGAATGGCCGGCCAGCGAGCGGTGCTTGGCGCGCGACAGCTCGATGCGCCGCTTGGCGGCCGGCAGCAGCGCCAGCACGCCCAGGGCCAGCGCTGAAAGGGTGAGTGTTTCGTCCATGGATGGGGGCTCGCTGAGTTTCAACCGGGGGCCGAGCGCCGGGCCGCTCCCAAGCCGGCCCGCGGGCGATGTGCATGCGGCCCGATGCCGCATGCATCGCCGTCCCCTCGGGGGACCGACCAGGGTTGCCGGCGTTCAGCCGTGCAAGCCTGGGCGAGGGGCATGCACATGTTCCATCGGGTCGATCAGCTGGCCGCGCAGCAGGTACAGCGGCGACTTCCAGTACAGCAGCACGTCGTGGAAGGGGTCGGTGATGATCTTGAAGCCCCAGGCCAGGCCCTGCATCAGGTTCTGCGTGATCCACAGCTGCACGACGCGGAACACCAGGCCCGTCACGCCCAGGCAGAACCAGGCCATGCCGACGTCCTCAATGAAGCCCCGCGTGTCTGCCGCCGGCTCGATCAGCCCGCCCAGCGACGGGAACACCCACAGCACCGCGGGCAGCGCCACCCACACCGCCAGCAGCACGATCTTGCGGCGGATGTTGTAGCCCACCTTGATCTCTTCCTTGTGCTCGTCGGTGGCCTGGTTCACGTGGTCGTAGCCGCGCGGTTCGAAGAAGAAGTGGCCCGCCTGGCGTGTCGTCATCGACACGCACCAGGCCAGCAACGCCGCCCAGGCCGGGTTCACGAACACCAGGCCGTACGACACCAGGAAGCTCAGCGCGCTGATCAGGTGCAGGCTCTGGTTGATGCGGCTGTGGTGGTAGTAGCGGTGGTCGTCCCAGCGCTGCGTCTTCAGGGTTTGGAAGAACTCGTTCACGTCGTCCCGTCCTCGTGTTGGGGTGGAATGCGGGGCGGATGGTGGGGGGCTTGCGTGAAATCGGCGTGACGGTGCTGCGTTCATCGTTCTGTCGCATGCAGCGCTGACCATGCGCACCATGAACACCGTCGACGCCGATGACATCCTGGTCGATGACCTGCCCGCGCCGCGCCATTCGCGCCGGCTGGCGGTGGTCACCGAAACCTATCCGCCCGAGGTCAACGGCGTCGCCATGTCGATGGCGCGTGTCGTCGACGGCCTGAACCGCCGCAACCACGATGTGCAGCTGATCCGGCCGCGCCAGTCCGCCAAGCTGACGATGCCACCCTCCGGCAAGCCGGCCGTCGACGAGGTGCTGACCAAGGGCCTGCCCGTGCCGCTGTACCCCAACCTGCGCATGGGCGTGCCGAGCAAGCGCGCGCTGGTGAAGCTGTGGTCGCTGAAGCGGCCCGACGTCGTGCACATCGCCACCGAGGGGCCGCTGGGCTGGTCGGCACTGCAGGCCGCGCAGCACCTGGCGCTGCCGGTCACGTCGGACTACCGCACCAACTTCCACGCCTATGGCAAGCACTACCGGCTGGGCCTTCTGAGCAAGCCCATCATGGGCTATCTGCGCAAGTTCCATAACCGCTGCGACGCCACCATGGTGCCCACCGAAGCCATGCGCGTGCTGCTGGCCGAGCGCGGCTTCGAGCGCCTGACGGTGGTGGGGCGCGGCGTGGACGCGCAGCGCTTCGACCCGGTGCGCCGCAGCGACGCGATGCGCGCCAGCTGGGGCGCCGGCCCGGACGACCTCGTCATGGGCTACGTGGGCCGGCTCGCACCGGAAAAGAACCTGGGCGTCGTGATGGCCGCCTACGAGGCCGTGAAGATCGCGCAACCGCGGGCCCGCCTCGTGTTCGTCGGCGACGGCCCCATGCGTGCCGAGCTGGCCGCGCGCGTGCCCGACGCGGTGTTCGCCGGCGCCCGCAGCGGCGACGACCTGGCCGCGCACTACGCCGGGCTGGACCTGTTCCTGTTCGCCAGCCTGACCGAGACCTTCGGCAACGTCACGACCGAGGCGATGGCCAGCGGCTGCGCGGTCGTTGCGTTCGAGAGCGCGGCGGCGGGCGAGCTGATCCGCAGCGGCGTGAACGGCTGGCTGGCCGGGCCGGGGCGCGAGCCGGAGTTCGTTGCCGCGGTGCGCGCGGCGGCCGGCGATGCGGCTGCGCGCCGCACGGTGGCCGATGGCGCGCGGGCCACGGCGCGGCGGCTGGACTGGGGCGACATCACGGCCCGCTTCGAGGCGGTGCTGGAAGGCGCCATCGCGCGAGCGGAGCCGAGCTTCGGGCTGGCAGGGTTGCAGCCGGCGGCGTGACGGCTCGGGCCGGTCGCAATCGGTCCGACACTTCGTGCATGCGCCACCTCAGCTTCGACCTCTCCGACGGTTCCGACGACATCCTCACGCTGGAAGCCATGGCCTCCACGCGCGAGGCCGCGCATGCGGCGGTGATGGCCGAGGTGCAAGAGGTGCTGGCCTGGGCGCGGGCCGAGTTCGGCGGGCGGCATGGCCCGGTAGAGGACGGCAACGCCTGGGACCATGAGCTGTTGGTGCAGCACGAGGAAGGCGGCTGGGTCACCGTCACGCTGACGCTGAGCGCGGCGGCCGAGTTCGCCGAGGCATTCCAGGCCAGGTTCGGCGAACGCGACGAAGACTGACGCCACCGAACCGCCGCCCCGGGGCCGGTTCGCGGCAGCGCCTGCGAGGCCGCGACATGGCGCGCCCTGCGGCGACGAACCCACCCCGCGTGACAGGCAAGTCCTAGCTCTGCAACTGAAGGCCCGGTGCTACGTTGGCGGCCGCACCGGGGCGCCATCCGCCGGTGCAACAAACCCACCCGATGGCGACGGAGGCACACATGGCTTGGCAAGGGTTGAAGACGGCAGGGATGGCGGCTTGGGCCGCCGTGGCGATGTGGGCGGCGCTGCCCGCGCAGGCGTGGGGCGAGGGGAGTGGACCGCGTGGCCGGCCGGAGGTGTCGTTCATTCAGTTCTCCTCTCCCAACCTGCTGGCGCCCGCCACGCCGTTGACGATCCAGGGCAAGCTCAGCGTTCCCCGGCGCGACGGCGAATGGGGCCATGGCCGGCGCAAGCTGCCGGCCGTGCTCATCCTGCACGGCTCGGCCGGCATCGATTCGCGCGGCGATTTCTACGAGGCCGCGCTGAACGACGCCGGCATTGCCACGCTGCAGATCGACATGTGGCAGGCCCGCGGCGTCACCAGCGCGGCGCAGCGCCCCGCGGCACCCATCCTGACCTACCCCGACGCGTTCTCCGCGCTGGCCTTCCTGGCCAGGCAGCCGGGCATCGATGCGTCCCGCATCGGCGTGCTGGGCTTCTCGTGGGGCGGTGTCGTCAGCCTGGGGGCGGCGGAGCGGCTGTACGCGGGCCAGTTCGGCGGCGGCCTCAGGTTCAAGGCGCATGTGGCGCACTACCCCGTCTGCTACGCGTGGAACGACGCCGCGCTGCTGGCGAAGGTGCAGAGCACCCCGGCGGCCTACGGCGTGCAGTGGATCCACCTGACCGGTGCGCCGGTGCTGATCGAGGTGGGCACCAAGGACGATTACGACAACAGCAGCGCGCCCTGCGAGGCGCTGGCGCAGTCGGCCAACACGGGCAACGGCGCCGGTCTCGTCAGCGTGAACGCTTACCCCGGCGCCACGCACGGCTGGAACCGCCTGATGGTGCCGATGACGGTGACGGACCCCTTCGCCAACCAGGGCAGCTACCTCAGCACCGGCGTGCTGCCCAAGGTGCAGTTCACGCCCGACGTCGACCAGGCCTACCTGTCGCGCGCCCGGGTGGTGCGTTTCTTCGAGAGAAAGCTGTAGGGCGGCCGGCAGCGGCGCGGTCCGGCGCGCAGACACCCGGCGCGTCGCCGCAGCTCGCCGCAACCCGCCATGGCGGGTTCGGCGAGATCGACGACGATGGCGCCCCTGTCACCGTGAGCCTCGCTTGAACCCCCATCGCCTGCTGCTGAACGCCCTTGTTGGCCTGCCCTTCCTGCTGGCCACCTCGGTCGGCTGTTCGCAGCCCATGGCGGACGAGCCGCAACGCCAGGCCTGTCGCCTGGCGTTGCAGGCGGCCAGCCTGCGGGCGAGCCTGCCCGCCGCACTGAAAGGCGACGAACGCGCATTTGCCGACCTCAGGGAAGGCGTGCCGCGGGTCATCCAGCTGCTGGCTGTCAGCCCGGCGGCGTCGGTCAGCGTCCAGCAGCATGTCGACCAGTTGCTGGCCCGCCAGTCGATCGTCCAGCAGGCGGCCCAGGCACTCGCGGCGATGCCTCAACAGGCGGATCCCTTGCTGGCGGCCATCGACACGCTGTACACCGCCGAAGTGGTGGCCGCAGCGCCGTCGCCGCGGCTGGCGGCGGCCAACCAGCTGGGCATCCTGTCGCAACGGTTGGCGCGAAGCGCGTTGGAGATGGTGTCCTCGGGCAGTCTCAGCGCGGAGGCGGTCTACCGGCTGGGCAAGGACACGGCGTCTTTCCGCCGACTGCTGGCGGGCTTGACGGACGGGGACGCCGAACTGCGGCTGCCGCCCGCGCGCAGCGCCGCGTCGAAGGCGCAGCTGGCCGCGGTGGCGCGCGAGTTCGCGACCCTGAAGCTGCAGGTCGATCGCGTGCTGGGCAACCTCAAGGAGGTCGTCGCCGCGTGGGAAGCGCAGGCCTTGCTGGCGATGGATCTGCAGGCGTTGGGCCAGCAGGCCGGTGCGGTGTGCCTGCGATCCGCGGTGGCGTCTTCGCCGTAGCCCGCATGCCTTCGTCTGCGCGCGCAGCCTTGGCCGTGTGATTGGCAGGGTCTTGCGCCCGTGTCGCGCCCGGGCCGCCACACTGCGTTCCCATGCACTTCGACCAGACCACCCCCATCCTGCGCAGCTTCGACGAGGCCAAGGCGCGCGAGTTCTATGTGGACTTCCTGGGCTTCACCGTCGACTGGGAGCACCGCTTCGAGCCGGGCCTGCCGCTGTACATGCAGCTGTCGCGTGGTGACTGCGTGCTGCACCTGACCGAGCATCACGGCGACTGCTGCCCGGGCGCCGGCATGCGCATCCGCGTCAGCGACATCGACGCCTTCCATGCCGAGCTCAGCGCCCGGCACTACGGCCATGCGCGCCCGGGCATCCACGACACGCCCTGGGGCTCCCGCGACGTGTCGGTGACCGACCCGTTCGGCAACCGGCTGACGTTCACGAACGCCGTCAGCACCTGAGCCCCAGCCTCAATAAAGGTCCCGCGCCGCCAGCCGCACCTCGTGCAGCAGTTGCCGGGCGCCGGGCGACATCAGGTGCCCCTCGCGCGTGATGATGCCGAAGGCATCCATGTGGCAGGGCAGCTCGATGGGCAGGATGGCCAGCACGTTGAGCGACGCGTAATAACGCGCCACTTCCACGGGCATCACATGCAGTGAATCCGTCTGCTGCAGCAGCGCCGTGATGAGCAGCAGCGCCGTCGTGTCCACGCAGTTGGTGGGTGGCTCCAGCGCGGCGCGGCGGAACATCAGCTCCCAGCGGTGGCGCAGCACGCTGCCCGGTGGCGGCAGGATCCAGGGCTGGTTCGCCAGGTCGGCCAGCTTCAGGTTGTCGGACTTCAGCAGCGGGTGCCCCACGCGCGCGACGGCGCAGGCGGGCTCCACCGTCAGCTCCTCGTAGTGCAGGCCGGTGGCGCCTTCGTCTTCCAGGATGCGGCCGATCATGAAGTCCAGCGAGCCGCGTTGCAGCATGTCCAGCAACTGCTTGCTGCTCTCCATGTGCACGCCGATGCGCAGCTTCGGGGCCTGGAGCTTGATGCGCGAGATGGCCCGTGGCAGCAGGCCCATGGCCGGCGTCATGATGACGCCCACCTCCACCTGGCCCGACAGGCCGTGCTTCAGCGCGACGATGTCGTCGTGCGCGGCGGACAGGCTGGTCAGCGCCATGCGCGCGTGGCGGATCATGGTCTCGCCGTACAGCGTGGGCTCCATGCCGCGCGGGTGGCGCTCGAAGAGCTTCACGTCCAGCATGTCCTCCAGGTCCTTGAGCTGCTTGGACGCGGCCGGCTGCGTCATGCAGAGGACTTCGGCGGCGCGGTGGATGTTGCGCTCGTCGTCCAGCGCGATGAGCAGCAGCAGCTGGCGCGTCTTCAACCGCGCGCGCAGGAACCAGTTGGGGTTGGGGCTGGTGTCGGTCAGCGTGCCGCGGTCGTCATCGTCGTCTTCGCGTGCCATATCAAGCCAAGTTGACCCGACCGTCGTTGGCCAGGACGCTGTTGATGTCGTCGCCGGTCTCGTCCAGCTGTACCAGCGTGGCCTGGCGGGCGCCCAGCGGGTCGCGGGCCTGCAGCGCGGTCAGGATGGCCTTGTGGCGCGGCAGCGAGAGCTCGTGCGTGTTGGGCAGCTGGCTGGAAAGGACGATGGACTCGCGCAGCGCCAGCGACAGCATGTTGCCGATGTAGGCCAGCAGGTCGTTGCCGGTGGCCTCGGCGATGCGGCGGTGGAAGGCCAGGTCGGGCTCCAGCAGCTCGGCCGTCGTCTTCGCGGCGGCCATGCCCTCGTAGGCGGTGGCGATGCCGGCCAGCTGCTCGTCGGTCGCGGCTCTGGCGGCCAGCGCGGCGGCGGCGGGTTCGAAGATCTGGCGCACCTCCAGCAGCGTCTGTACGAAGTCGCGCTGCGGCTGGGCCTGGATGAGCCAGTACAGCACGTCAGGGTCCAGCAGATGCCACTCGTTGCGCGGCCGCACGATGGCGCCGGCGCGCTGGCGCGACACCACGAGGCCCTTGGCGACGAGCACGCGCACGGCCTCGCGCAGCACGGGGCGGCTGATCTCGTAGCGCTCCAGCAGCTGGGCCTCGGGCGGCAGCTTGTCGCCGGGCTGCAGTTCGCCGCCCACGATGGCCAGTCCCAGCTCGCTGACGATGCGGCCGTGCTGGCTCTTGCCCTCGTGCTGGGCGCTGTAAGTGGAGTGATCCGCTCTGGTTTTCATCGGCGGCAGGCTACCGAACAAAGCCCGCATTATCGAAAGCGCGCGACGAAGCCGCCTTTGGGTGCCAGCGTCAGCGTTGCGGCGGGGGCGGCGAGCCTGCTTTCGGCGAACTCACGCGGGCCGGCGCCGTCGGTGATGAGCTGGCCTTCGCGGGCGCCCAGCCAGGCGAGGTCGAGCTTCACCTCGCGCGGCGTGTCGTCGGCGTTCAGGCCGGCCACGAACCACTGCGTGCCGGCGCGGCGGGCCAGCACGACGTACTTGCCCGGCTCGCCGTCGAGGAAGCGCACCTCGTCCCAGTGCCGCGGCAGCTCGCGCATGAAGGTCTTCACGTAGGCCGGCACGGTGGCCATGCCCTCGGGGGTCTCGGCGTAGTGCTGGATGCCGGACAGGAACAGCACGCTCTCGGCCAGCTCGAAGCCGTTGCGCGTGGCGCGCTTGATGTTGGGGATGTCATGGAACACGACGGGCGTGAAGTCCATCGGGTCGAACAGGTTGCGCGTGAACGGCAGCATGGCCGCGTGGCGCACGACCTTGTCCTGGTCTTCCTGCGTGAAGGTCGCGAACTCGAAGCCCTTCACGGCCTCCACGGTCAGCAGGTTGGGGTAGGTGCGGCTCCAGCCGCGCGGCAGCGTCGCGCCGTGGAAATTCAGCAGCAGGCCGGCTGCCGCGGTCTCCTTCAGCAGGTCGACGTAGTAGGCCTGCATGGAAGCGCCGTCGCCACCGAAGAAGTCCACCTTCAGGCCCTTCACGCCGATGGCCTTCATGCGGGCGAACTCCTTGGCGCGGGCTTCCTTGGTGAGCAGCGCGCTCTTCGGGCTCATGTCGGTGTCGTTCCAGGCGCCCGAGGAGTTGTACCAGGCGAGCAGGCCGACGTTTCTGGTCTTCGCGTAGTCGGCCAGTTCCTTCATCCTGGCGTCGCCGATCTTCTTGTCCCAGTAGGCGTCCACCAGCGTGTAGTTCCAGCCCATGTCGGCCGCATAGTCGATGAAGCGCTTTTGCACGTCGAAGACGGTGGCGTTGTCCTTCAGGATGGCCCAGCTCCACGAGGCGTGACCGGGCTGGAGCTTTTTCCGGTCGAAGGCGATGGCGGGCGCGGCAAGGTCGGTGCCGAGCGTTGATTCCATGACGGTCTTCAGCGGACCGATGGCCAGCACGCGCCAGGGCGTCGTCAGCGGGCCGTTCACTTCGGCCAGCAGATGGCCGTTGGTGCTGACCTCGCTCGCCTCGGGCAGGCCGATGCGGTAGGTAGCCCCCGTCGAGTCGCTCGCCAGCCGCGACGCGTGGAAGCGGCCGTCCATGCCGGCCTCGGTCAGCGCCACCCAGTTGCTGCCCACGCGGAACAGCGCGGGGAAGACCCAGCCCGCATGCGATGGCGCCCTGGTGCCGACGGGGATGTCGGCCTGGTAGTGCTCCTCATAGGACGGGTTGGTGCGCGCATAGCCCGTCTTGGCGACCGACATGGGCTGCAGCCAGGCGCGGGCGTCGTCCGGGAAGGCAAAGCTCGTCAGCTCGTCCTTGAAGGTCTTGCGGCCCCTGCCGTCCACCGTGTAGCGCAGCGCCAGGCCGTCGTTGGACGCACGCAGCGTGACCGTGAACTTCTGACCGGCCGCATTGGCGACGGTGAAGCGCTGCTCGTTGGCGTGATAGTCCACCTGACTCTTCTTGCCGGCTGCGAGCGTGTATTGCTCACGGTGAGCTTTCGCGGGCGACGTGGCGACGAGCTTCAGCCCGTTGGCGTAGTCGCCCTGCGCCAGCACCAGGCCCAGCCGCGAGGCCAGCAACACGGGCTGGCCGGCGCGTTGCACCGTGTAGACCAGCTGCTGCTGGTCGTTGACCGACACGTCGACCTGCAGCTGGCCGTCGGGGCTGCTCAGGGCCTGGGCGAGGGCGGGAACAGCGAACAACAGCGAAGCGAGTGTGAGGCGCATGGTCGTTTCTCAGAGTGAATAGGGACCGTCGGCCACGGGCGTGCCGAACTCGGGGAAGCCGTCCGCGCGCCAGCCGAAGGCCTGCACGCGGGTGTGGCGGTTGGGGTCGTTCAGCGGGTCGCCGACGATGTCGCGGTAGTTGCGCGCGTGATAGACCAGCAGGTCCGTCTGGCCGTCCGGCGTCGTCGTGAAGCTGTTGTGGCCGGGGCCGAACTGGCTCACTGACTCGTCCGTCGTGAACACCGGTGTGGGCGACTTGTGCCAGCTCGCCGGGTTCAGCAGGTCGGCGTTCTCATCGGCCCACAGCAGGCCCATGCAGTAGTTGGCGTCGGTCGCCGCGGCGGAGTAGGCGATGAAGACCTTGCCGTTGCGCTTCAGCAGTGCGGGGCCCTCGTTGACATGGAAGCCGATGCGCTCCCAGGCCAGCTCGGGCCGCGTGATGACGACGGGCTCGGTCTTCAGCGTCCATGGGTTGGCCATCTCCGCGATGTAGAGATTGCTCTCCGTCGGCGGGCTCTTCTGCGCCCAGCACAGGAAGCGGCGGCCGCCGTGCTCGAAGGGCGTCGCGTCCAGCGAGAAGCCTTCCTCCGGCGTCGCGATCTGGCCGCGTTCGACCCAGTTGTCGCGCAGCGGGTCGTCGCCTTCGCATTCGAGGACGTACATGCGCAACTTCCAGATGTCGCCGCGCTCCGAGGCTGCGAAGTAGACGAACCAGCGGCCGTCGATGCGGTGCAGCTCCGGCGCCCAGACGTGAAAGCTCATCGGGCCGCTGTCGTGCTTGTGCCAGATGGCCTTGGGCGTCGCGGTCGAGAGGCCGGCGATGCTGTCGGAAGCGCGGATCTCGATGGCGTCGTAGCTGGGCACCGAGGCGGTGAACCAGTAGCGGCCGTCCAGCAGCGAGATCTGCGGGTCGGCGCGCTGTTCGATGAGAGGGTTGTTCCAGTCGCTCATGAGCGCACGGCTTTCGTGACGATGACGTTCCACGACGCGGGCTTCAGCGTCACGCGGAGCTGCTCGCCGTCGATGGCGATGCCGTCGAGAGGTTGGGGCGCGACGCGATCGGGCGCGTCGACGGTGTTGGCGGCGTTCAGGTCGGCGCTGCGCAGCTGCTCGGCGCTGACTAGCTGGCGTTCGATGCCGAGGCCGCGCAGCGTGACGGACAGGTCCATTTCGTCGGTGAGGTGGCGGTTCAGCAGAAAGATCGCGGTCTGGCCCGTGGCTGCGTCGTCGACGACGCTGGCGCACAGGTAGGGCAGCTCGCCGTGCTTCGCGTTCGCAAAACCGGGAGAGCGGACGACCGAGCGCAGCACATCGCCATGCGCCCAGCGCGCGGCCTGTGCAAACGGGTGGAAGATCGTCTGCCGCCACGCAGCGCCGCCGGGCTCGGTCATGATGGGCGCGATGACGTTGCACAGCTGCGCCATGCAGGCGACCTTGAGCCGATCGGCATGGTTCATGAACATCGTCAGCATGCCGCCGATCAGCAGCGCATCCTCTGCCGTGTAGACCTCTTCCAGCAGCCGCGGGGCCTCGGGCCAGCCGGCTTGCTTCAGATGCTCGCCGTGGCGGGCGCGGTACCAGACGTTCCACTCGTCGAAGGACAGCATCAGCCGCTTGGTGGACCGCTTGCGTGTGGCCACCGAATCGGCAATCGCCACCGTGTCCTCGATGTAGCGCGCGTTCGTCTCGATCTGCGCGAAGTAGCTTTCGGTGGACGTGTCCGCCGGCGGCTTCACGAAGTAGCTGTGCAGCGACAGGTAGTCCACGAACTCGAAGCAGTGCTCCAGCACGCGGTCTTCCCAGACGCCGTAGCTCGGCATGTCGTATGCCGACGATCCGCAGGCGGCCAGCTCGATGGTCGGGTCCACCCAGCGCATCAGCTTGGCGGTCTCCTTGGCGATGCGGCCGTACTCGTCGGGCGTCTTCTGGCAGATCTGCCAGGGGCCGTCCATCTCGTTGCCCAGGCACCAGAACTTCACGCCCAGCGGCTCTTCCGCGCCGTGGCTGCGGCGCAGGTCCGACAGCGCTGTGCCGCCCGGGTGGTTGCAGTACTCGAGGTAGTGGCGCGCTTCGTCCGGCCCGCGCGTGCCGAGGTTGACGCCGAACATCGGCTCGATGCCGACCTTGCGGCACCATTGCAGAAATTCGTGCGTGCCGACCTGGTTGGTCTCGGTGGAGAACCAGGCGAGGTCCAGGCGCCGCGGGCGCTGGTCTTTCGGGCCGACGCCGTCTTCCCAGTTGTAGCCCGACATGAAGTTGCCGCCGGGGTAGCGAACGATGGTCGCACCCAGCTCCTTCGTCAGCTCGGCCACGTCGTTGCGGAAACCGTGTTCATCCGCCGTGGGATGCGTCGGCTCGTGGATACCGTTGTAGACGCAGCGGCCCAGGTGCTCGACGAAGACGCCGAACAGGCGGCGGTCCAGCGGCGCGAGCTCGAAGTCGCGGTCGACGATGAGGGAGGCTTGAAAGGTCATCGGCGGGCTTTCTGCAGTGCCTTGTTCACGCGCTTCTCGACGCTGGCCTGCACCTCGGCCACGGGCTTGCCCGACAGCAACAGGTTGGCCACGTCCTCGCCGATCAGCAGTTCGATGTTGCGTTGCGTGGGCACATTGCCCGGCATGGACGCGCCGGTGTGCGTGATCTCGGCCAGCGACTCACGCTGCGGCAGCGCGCGGAAGGCCTCGCTTTGCGCCACGGTCTTGCTGACCGGCAGATGGCCGGTGCGCGACCACTCGGCCGTGCGGTCCCAGACGAACTTCAGGAAGGTCAGCGCCGCTTCGTGGCCCTTGGTGTCCGTCGTGCCGCCCTTGAACAGCGCCCACGAATGGCCGTCGGCGAACACGGCCGGCTTGTCGTAGAGCTGCGCGAACGGCCGCACCGCATAGCCGCCCTGCAGCGGTGAGTCGGGCTTCTTCGATTCCCGGAGGAACTGGTCGATGGTCCACGTGCCGACGACGACGACACCCGCCTCGCCGTTCAGGAAGGCCTGGTTGGCGGCGGCGTAGTCGAGGTTGGGCCGCACATGGCCTTCGCGGTAGAGCGTCTGCATCAGCGTCAGCGCCTTCGTGACGGCGGGCTGCTGCATGTGGATGCGCTTGCCGTCCTCGGCGAACAGTGCGGCGCCCTGCTGCGCGACGAGCGTCTGGAAGGTGCGGTCGTTGGCGGCGGTCTCGTTGGCCACGGCCCAGGCGAAGAAGGGCTTGCCCGTCTTCTGCTTGAACTGCCGCGCCTGTGCCAGCAGCTCCTCGGGCGAGCGCGGCAGCACCGGTTCGCCGCTGGCAGTCGTCAGGCCGGCCTGCTTCATCAGCCGCGTGTTGATGTGCCACAGCCACGCCCAGGTGTCGAAGGGCAGCGCATAGGTCTGGCCGTTGAACGTGGTGCCCTTGCGCGCGTGCTCGGTGAAGTCGTCCACCGGGATGCCCACACGCGCGAAGTCGGCGTCCAGCGGCAGCACCAGCTTGCGGCGCACGTAGTCACCGAGAGCGGACTCGTGCATGACGGCCACCGTCGGGATGTCCTTGGACACGAGGCGGGCGGTGAGCTGGTCGTAGTACGGACCCCACTCACCGATCTGCGTGCGCACGACGATGCCGTCCTTGTTGGTGGCGTTGAACTCGTTGACCAGCGCAGTGACGATGCCGCACTCGCCGACGCCCTCGGAGGCCTTCACGACCTGGCCGAACTGCGACTCGCAGCTGCCGAAGAAACGCATCAGCGTGATCTCGGTCTTGCCGGCCTCGGGCGTGCGGGCGCCGCAGGCCGCCAGCAGCGCGGCCGAGAGACAAATCAACAGGCGCTTCATGACTTGCCCGTCCCGGCGACCGCTGTGACGAGGTGGCGTTGGAAGAAGAGATAGAGCATCAGCGCGGGCACGCCGGCGAACACGGCCTGGGCCATCAGGAAGCCCAGCCCCTCCGACTGCGCGAAGTTGGTCTGCGTGGACGCCAGGCCGCGGGTCAGCGTGTACATGTCGGGCTGCGTCGCGATGACGAGCGGCCACAGGTAGTCGTTCCAGCAGGCCAGGAAGGTGAAGATGCCGAGCGTGGCTTGGGCGGGCAGCGTCAGCGGCAGGATGATGGTCAGGAAGGTCTTGAAGCGCGACGCGTTGTCCAGCATCGCGGCCTCTTCCAGCTCGGCGGGGATGGCCTTGAAGTACTGCGTCATCAGGTACACGCCGAACGGCGCAGCCAGACCCGGCAGTGCCAGGCCGGCGATCGTGTTCTGCAGGTTCCACTCCGAGAACAGCCGGTGCAGCGGAATGAACACCGACTGCGCCGGCACGGCCAGGCCGAACATGACGAGGGCGAACAACACGCGGCGGCCCGGGAACTCGCAGCGCGCAAAGCCGTAGCCCGCGAGCGACGACAGCACCAGCACGCCCACCGTCTGCAGCAGCGCGACGAGCGCGCTGTTGCCCAGCCAGCGGAACACCTGCGAGGTCTGCAGGATGTCCAGGTAGTTGGCCAGCGTGTAGGGCGGCGCGAGGAACACGTCCGTGTGGCGCAGCAGGAACTCGTTGGGCTTGAAGGACAGCGCCAGCACCCACAGCAGCGGGGCCATCCACGCCAGCGCCAGCAGCGTGAGGCTGACCATGACCGCGCGGTCGAACCAACCGCGTCTGAGCAAGGGGTTCATCGTTGGGCTCCCTTGCGGTCACGTTCCAGCCACAGCTGAGCCGAGACGCCAATGAGCATGATGGCCAGCAGGATCTGGGAGGCCGCCGTCGCGTAGCCCAGCGAGAGCTGCATGAAGGCCTGCTCGTAGGTGAACTGCACGATGGACCGCGTGGTGTTGTTGGGCCCGCCGTTGGTCATCAGCATGATCTGCGGGAAGACCTGGAACTGGCGGATCACCTCGATCAGCGTGACGAGGATGACGGCGCGCTTCAGGCTTGGGAGCGTGATGTGCGTGAGGACGCGCCACCGGGGCGTGTTGTCGAGGGCTGCGGCCTCGTAGATGTCGCCGGGGATCTGCTGCAGCGCCGACAGGAACATGATCATCGGCAGGCCGATGATCCACCAGACGGTGACGAGGGCGATGGTCAGCAGCGCGAGGTTGTCGCTGGTCAGCAGTGGCAGCTCGGGGATGCCTAGAGCCGTGAACATCTGTGCGATGAGGCCGCGCTCGGGCATCAGCGCGAGTTTCCAGACCAGCGTGATCAGCGTGACCGAGAACACCGACGCGCAGAAGAAGGTGGCACGCAGGAAGGTCGCCAGCTTGCCGGGGCGGTTGAGCGCGAGGGCGAGGGTGAGCGACAGCACCACGAAGATGGGCGTGCTGATGGCGACGAAGCGGATGGTGTTCCAGACGACCTGCTGGAAGACCTCGTCTTGCCAGAGTTCCTTGTAGTTGGCCAGGCCCACCCAGAAGCTGTCGTCGGACAGCAGGTCGTGGTCGTGGAAGCTGATCCAGACGCCTTTGGCGAGCGGCCACAGCAGCATCAGCGCGTACAGGGCCACGAAGGGCAGCACGAACAGGGCATGGGCCGGGCGCGAGGCGCGCAGCCCGACGGCGGCGCTCATGCGAGGGACTCCTGTGCGTGGTGGGCGCGGCCGCTCTCGTCGAAGAGATGGGCTTCGGCCACGTCGACGCTGACCGCGACGTGGCTGCCCAACCTGGGCGACGCGACGCCGGCCGGCACGGTGACGATGAGCGGCGTGTCGCCTTCCAGCTTCAGGTGCGCCAGCGTTCGCTCGCCCAGGAACTCAACCAGCTCGACACGGCCGCGCAGCGGGCCCTGCTCGGCGACCTTCAGGTTCTCCGGCCGCACGCCCAGCACCAGGCCTTGCGACGCCAGGCCGTCGGCCGACACGCGCGTCGCCACCGCGGCGCCGCCCGGCACCGTGACCACGGCGCGGCCGCGGTCGTCCGCCGCGCGCTGCACCGGCACGAAGCCCATGCCCGGCGTGCCGATGAAGCTGGCGACGAAGCGCGTGGCCGGCCGGCGGTACAGCTCGGCTGGCGTGGCCACCTGCTCGATGGCGCCGCCTTTCATGACGACGATGCGGGTGGCCAGCGTCATCGCCTCGATCTGGTCGTGCGTGACGAACACCATCGTCGCGCCCAGACGCTGGTGCAGCTGCGCCAGCTCCAGCCGGGTGCGGCCCCGCAAGGCCGCGTCCAGATTCGACAGCGGTTCGTCGAACAGGAAGATGCCCGGCTCCTTCACCACCGCCCGGCCGATGGCCACGCGCTGGCGCTGGCCGCCGGAGAGCTGGCCCGGCTTGCGGTCCAGCAGCGTGTCCAGCTCCAGCATGCGGGCCGACTCGGTGATGCGCTTGGCGATCTCATCGGCCGGGATGCCGATGTTCTTCAACCCGAACGCGAGGTTCTCGCGCACGCTCATGTGCGGATACAGCGCGTAGTGCTGGAACACCATGGCCAGGTTGCGCTGGCCCGGCGGGGCCACGGTCACGTCGCGGTCGCCGATGAGGATGCGGCCGCCCGTCACTTCCTCCAAGCCCGCGATCATGCGCAGCAGGCTGGTCTTGCCGCAGCCCGAGGGGCCGAGGAAGACGACGAACTCGCCCGGCGCCACGTCCAGCGACAGGTCCGCGATGACCTGCACCGCGCCGTAGCGCTTGCAGATGTTCTCCAGTTTCAAGCCAGCCACGGTGGGGGTCTCCGGTTCATTCTTCTTGGGCAATCACGGGCCAGCCGTCGGTGGACCAGCTCAGGCGCTTGAGGCGCAGATGCGGCTTGCCGCCGCGTTGGGTGTCGTAGGCGTGGTGCACGAACCAGTCGCCGGCCACGTCCTGGTGGCCCGGGCCCTTCCAGCGCGTGCCGCCCGTCAGCAGCGGGGTGCCGCCGCCGTCCAGCAACGCCTTGCCGTCGCGGTCGAGGTACGGACCCTCGACGCTGCGCGCGCGGCCCACGCGGACGTTGTAGGTGCTGTCGGCGCCCTTGCAGCACAGGTCGTAGGAAGCGAACAGATAGACCCACTCGCCATGCCGCGCCATCGTCGGTGCCTCGATGCCGGGCTTGTTGCGCGCGATGAAGCGTGTCTCGCCGATGGGCTTGAGCGTCGCGGCGTCCAGCTGGGTCAGCCGCAGCCCGTCCCAGAACGAGCCGTAGCTCAGCCACAGCTTGCCGTCGGTGTCGACGAAGAGGTCGGGGTCGATGGCGTTGAAGTTGTCCGTCGCCACGCTCTGCACGACGAGACCGTCATCGCGCCACGCGCTGCCGTCCGCCTTGTCGCTGCTGACGAGGCCGATGGCCGAGCGGTTCTTGCCGAAGGTGGAGATGGAGTACAGCGCCCACACGCGGCCGCGGTGCTCGAACAGCTTGGGCGCCCACACGTCCACGCCCTTGTGCTCGGGCACGGCCTCCAGCCACCAGGCCGGTGGCTGCGTGAAGACGGGCGCCAGCCGCTGCCAGGTCTTGCCCTGGTCGCTTGACGCCAGCCGCTGCAGGCCCTGGCCGGTCGTGAAGACGAACCAGCGGTCGCCCTGGATCAGCAGCGTCGGGTCGTGCGCGCCGGGCTCGGGCTGCGGTTCGGCGGCGGCCGCCGCAGCGGCCAGGCACAGCGCCAGCAGCGCTGCGAGCACCGCGCGCATTACTTGCCCCAGCGCAGGACCAGCGGGTCGAGGCGCTTGGCTGCGTCCAGCAGGCCGGCGCGCGTTTCAGGCGACATCTCGGGGAAGGGGTGGCGCGGCGCATCGCTCTTGATGACGCCACCTTCCTTCATCAGCGCCTTGGCGGTCAGGATGCCGCCCTGGCGGTTCTCGTAGTTGATCAGCGGCAGCCAGCGGCCGTACTCGACGACGGCGGTCTCGCGGTCGCCGGCGTGGAAGGCGTCGAAGATCTTGCGGATGCCGTCAGGGAAGCCGCCGCCGGTCATCGCGCCGGTGGCGCCGGCGTCCAGGTCGGCCAGCAGCGTGATGGCTTCCTCGCCGTCCCACGGGCCTTCGATGGCCGCGCCGCCCACGCGGATCAGTTCGCGCATCTTGGCCGCAGCCTGCGGCATCTCCAGCTTGAAGTACTTCACGTTGGCGATGTTCGTCGCCATGCGCGCCAGCAGCGGCACCGACAGCGGCGTGCCGGCCACCGGGGCGTCCTGGATCATGATGGGAATCGAGATCGCGTCGGACAGGCGCTGGTAGAAGCCTTCGATCTGGCCTTCCGACACGCGGAAGGTGGCGCCATGGTACGGCGGCATGACCATGACCATCGCCGCGCCGAGCTGTTGCGCCAGCTGGCTGCGCTCGATGCAGATCTGCGTCGAGTAGTGCGTCGTCGTGACGATGACGGGCACGCGGCCGGCGACGTGTTCCAGGATGGCGCGCGTGAGCGTCTCGCGCTCGGCGTCCGACAGCACGAACTGCTCGGAGAAGTTCGCCAGGATGCACAGGCCCGTGGAGCCGGCGTCGATCATGAAGTCCACGCAGCGCAGCTGGCCGGGGAGGTCCAGCGTGCCGTCGGCGTGGAAGATGGTCGGCACGACCGGGAAGACGCCGCGGTACGGACGGGTGGTGGAGGCGCTCATGGGTGCGGTCCCTTGTCTCTGGGGAAGTTGGATCAAGCGCCGGCGTGGCACGGCGCACGGCCGGCTGTTGTCGCTGGCATGGCCGTCATTAAAGTATGACTATTTGCGCAAGATCATTGGGGTTAACCCGTTGTTTGCCGACTTTGCAAACAAAAAAGTATGACTAATAATCTTGGCATCGCCTGGCCAGAGAAGCCGGGCAGCATCCGACCGGAGACATGTCGATGAGTTCCTACGCCCAGTACCCCAGCCTGCAGGACCGGGGCGTCCTGATCACCGGCGGGGCCACCGGCATCGGCGAAACGCTGGTGGAAGCCTTTGCCGCGCAGGGGGCCAAGGTGGCTTTCATCGACCTGGCCGCGGCCGAAGGTGAAGCTCTCGCCGCACGCCTGTCCGGCTCGCGCCACGCGCCTCAGTTCGCGGCCGCCGACCTGTCCAACGTCGACGCGCTGCGCGCCGCGATCGCCGCACTGCGCGAACGCACCGGCCCGTTCCGGGTGCTGCTGAACAACGCCGCCAACGACAAGCGCCACGCGGTCGAGGACACCACGCCCGAGTTCTGGGACGCCAGCGTCGCCGTCAACCTCAAGCACCAGTTCTTCACCGCGCAGGCCGTGCTGCCCGACATGAAGGCTGCCGGCGGCGGCTCCATCGTCAACTTCGGCAGCATCAGCTGGATGCTCAAGCAGGGCGGCATGCCGGCGTACACGGCCAGCAAGGCGGCCGCACAAGGCCTGACGCGCTGCCTGGCACGCGACTTCGGCCCGCACAAGATCCGCGTCAACACGCTGGTGCCGGGCTGGGTGATGACCGAGAAGCAGCTCAAGCTGTGGGTCACCGAAGAGACCAAGCAGGAGATCGCCAAGGGCCAGTGCATCAACGCGCCGCTGATGCCGCAGCACATCGCGGCGATGGCGCTGTTCCTGGCCGCGGACGACAGCGCCATGTGCACGGCGCAGGACTTCATCGTCGACGGCGGGTGGGTCTGACCATGCAGGTGCGCGAATACGGCCTGCTGCCCGACGGCCGGCAGGTGCATGAATACACGCTGGAAAACGGCCTCGGCCTGAAGCTCACCGCCATCACGCTGGGCGGCATCGTCACCGGCCTGTGGACGCCCGATGCGCAGGGCCGCAGCGGCAACGTGGTGCTGGGCTTCGACAACCTGGACGACTACGTCCACCGCAACCCGTCGTTCGGCATCATCGTCGGCCGCTACGGCAACCGCATCGCCGGCGCGAGCTTCGAGCTCGACGGCGAGACCCACACGCTGGCCCGCAACGACGGCCCCAACTGCCTGCACGGCGGCACCGAGGGCTTTGGCCACCGCCTCTGGCAGGCCGAACCCGACCCGCCCCGGCCGGGCGAAGCCGCGGCGCTGCGGTTCAGCCTCACCAGCCCGCACGGCGACCAGGGCTTCCCCGGCGAGCTGCGCGTCAGCGTGCGCTACGCGCTGAGTGCGACGGACAACAGCTGGCGCATCGACTACGAGGCCACGACCGACCGCGCCACCGTCGTCAACCTGACGCACCACGACTACTTCAACCTCGCCGGTGCCGGCAGCGTGCTGGGCCACCGGCTCACGCTGGCCGCGTCGCGCTACAGCGAGGTCGACAAGCACCTGATCCCGCTGCGGCACGCGCGCGTCGACGGCACGCCGTTCGACTTCCGCACGCCCACGGCCATCGACGCCCGCATCCGTCAGGCCCACCCGCAGCTGCTGCTGGCCAAGGGCTACGACCACAACTGGCTGCTGGACGGCGCGCCCGACGCCGACGGCCTGCGCGCTGCCGCCACGCTGGAAGACCTCGCCAGCGGCCGTCGCATGGACGTGCTGACCAGCGAGCCCGCCATCCAGTTCTACTCCGGCAACTTCCTGGACGGCACGCTGGCGGGCCCCGGCGGGCGCATCTAC
Source organism: Roseateles sp. GW823-FHT07B05 (assembly GCF_058794515.1). Taxonomy (NCBI): domain Bacteria; kingdom Pseudomonadati; phylum Pseudomonadota; class Betaproteobacteria; order Burkholderiales; family Sphaerotilaceae; genus Roseateles; species Roseateles sp. GW823-FHT07B05. Next base: position 18,313 of record NZ_JBXAGX010000026.1, on the reverse strand, counting down.
CGCCAGGGCGACGGCCTGTGCCTGGAGACCCAGCACAACCCCGACTCGCCGCACCACGAAGCCGGCGCGGACTGGCCCAGCACCGTGCTGCGGCCGGGCGAGGTGTTCCGCAGCACCACAATCCACCGCTTCACCTAGGAGCGACGATGGACCTGCCCGCCCACCAGCTGACGATGACCGTGCTGATGACGCCGGACACCGCCAATTTCTCCGGCAACGTGCACGGCGGCAACATCCTCAAGCTGCTGGACCAGGTGGCCTACGCCTGCGCCAGCCGCTATGCCGGGCGCTACGTCGTCACGCTGTCGGTGGACCGCGTCATCTTCCGCCAGCCCATCCATGTGGGCGAGCTCGTCACCTTCCTGGCCAGCGTCAACCACACCGGCACCTCGTCGATGGAAGTGGGCATCAAGGTCGTCGCCGAGAACATCCGCACGCAGGAGTCGCGGCATGTGAACAGCTGCTACTTCACGATGGTGGCCGTGGGCGACGACAACAAGCCCGTGCCCGTGCCGCCGCTGCGCCCCTTCACGCCCGAGGAGCGCCAGCGCCACGCCTCGGCCATCGCGCGCAAGCAGGCCCGCGCCGCCCTCGAATCCCGCACCGACACCCCGTCCGCATGAGCAAGCACGAACACCCCTTCACCCTCGCCCTGGCCCAGGCCAACAGCCTCGGCGAAGGCCTGCAATGGCACGCCGCCAGCGGCCGCTGGTGGTGGACCGATATCCAGGGCTCGTGCATCCACGCGTGGACGCCCGGCGCCGCCACCACGCTGCAGGTGCGCCTGCCCGAGCGCGTAGGCTGCTTCGTGCATGCCCGCTCCGGCGCGCTCATCCTGGCCATGGCCAAGCGCATCGCGCGGTTGGTGCTGCCCGACCTGCAGGCCGTCGGCGTCATCGACGCCCAGCCCGAGGAGCTCGCGCCGCTGGAGGCACAGCTGGCCACCACGCGTGCCAACGACGGCCGCTGCGACCGCCACGGCGCGCTGGTAGTGGGCACGCTGGACGAGGCCGAACCGCGCCGCACCATCGGCGGCTTCTACCAGTACAGCCGTGCGCGCGGCCTGCGCCGCCTGCCGCTGGACGGCGTGGCCATCGCCAACAGCATCTGCTTCAGCCCCGACGGCCGGCGCCTGTACTACTGCGACTCGCCGACGCGCCGCATCATGGTGTGCGACTACGACTCGGCCAGCGCCCGCGTCAGCGAGCCGCGGCTGTTCGTGAAGAAGGACGTCGACGCCGCCGAGCCCGACGGCTCCACCGTCGACGCCCAGGGCTGCCTGTGGAACGCCGAATGGGGCAATGGCGCCGTGGCCCGCTACGCGCCGGACGGCCGCCTGCTGGCCCGCTACAGCGTGCCGGTGCGCGACGTGACCTGCCCCGCCCTCGGCGGCCCGAACGGCGACCACCTCACCGTGACGACCGCGCGCGTGGGCCTGAGCAGCGCCGAGCTGATGGCCATGCCCCAGTCGGGCAGCTTGTTCGGCATGCCCGTCGCCGCGGGGCTGTACCTGGCGGAGACGCTGTTCAACGACGACTGAAGGCGCTGCGGAACACCGCGCCGTCGCCATCCACGCCGGTGGCCGCCGGCAGCCCGATCAGCTGGCGCAGCAGCGGGTAGACCTCGACGTTGTCGAGGTCCGGCAGCACGCGGCCTGTCGCGAAGGCGGGGCCGTTGGCGATGAACAGCGAGTTCATCTCCACCGCCATGTGGTCGTAGCCATGGTTGCCGCCGGTGGCGGCCGTGCGCGGCGCGCTGGCCAGCACCAGCCAGCCAGGGTCGGCCAGGCACAGGATGGGCGGAATGCGCGGGTTCGAGCCGTAGTGAAAGCGCGCCGGGATGTCGGCCTTGCGCCAGCACTGCATGTGCTCGTGCGGCACCAGCAGCGCGTCCTCGACCTGCTTCTCCATGCCGGGCAGCGGCGCCACGCTGGCGAAGGTGCCGGTCTCGACGAGGTGGTACAGCTTGGGGTTGACCAGCTTGTCGAGCGCGATCGTGCGCTCGCTGCTGGTGGCGGCCATGCCGTGGTCTGCCACGATGACGAGATTGGCTGGCTGGCCCAGCTCCTTCAGGCCGGCCAGCAGCGCGCGCACCGACGCGTCGACCTCGGCCACGGCCTGCGTGGTCTGCGCGCTGTCCGGCCCGTGGTCGTGGCCGGCGGCGTCGACCCGCTCGAAGTACACCGTCAGGAACTTCGGGCGGATCTCCGCCGGCCGGCGCAGCCAGTCCAGCACCGTGTTCACGCGCTGCACGTCGGTGATGGCCTGGTGGTACTGCATCCAGTCCGACGGCCGCGTGCCCTGCACCTGCTTGCGGCCTTCGGCGTCTTCCATGCTGCCGATGGCGACGTTGGCGCCCGGCCAGAACATGACGGCCGTGCGCAGCCCGGCCTTCTCGGCATCCACCCAGATCGGCGTGGCGCCGTTCCACCACCACGGGTCGTCCGTGGCCATCGTGAAGGGTGCCTTGCGCTCGGGCGACTCCATGCGGTTGCCGACGATGCCGTGGCGGTCCGGGCGCAGGCCGGTCACCAGCGTCCAGTGGTTGGGGAAGGTCTTTGTCGGAAACGACGGGTGCATGACCGCCGTGACGCCACCGGCAGCCAGTTGCGACAGCGTGGGGGTCACGCCGCGGCGCAGGTAGTCCTCGCGGAAGCCGTCGATGGACACGAGCAGGGTCACAGGGGCGCGCTGCTCGGCAGCGGCCGGCGTGGCGGCAGCGGCGGCGGGCGTGGCCTGGGTGGCGCAGCCGGCCAGGGTCAGCGCGGCCGCAGCCAGCAGGGCTGCAGCGGCGGCGGACGCGCCGGGCCAGGGCCGGGCATCACGGAGGGGTGTCGGCATGAGAGGCGCTGAAAAATGAATGACCGTTCACTGTAGCGTCGGTCGCCGGGCACACCCTTCTCCTCGCTGGCGCCCGCCCTGCCGCGCCAACCGATCAAGCGCTTGCGTGAATGGGTCCGGCGATCTCGGCGACAGTGCCCCATGCTCGCCCGCCTGCTGTTGCCCTTGCTGCTGTCCGTCTCAGCCTCGGCCCTGCAGGCCGCCGAGCTTGCTGGCGCGATCGACCGCGCGGCCGTCGTCGCCCGCCATGCGGTGCGCAACACCGGCCTTAACCCCGAGTCCGCGCTGACCGTCGGCAACGGCGACTTCGCCGTCACCGTCGACGTGACCGGCCTGCAGACGCTGGAGCGCCTCTACTACGACAACGGCCTGCCGCTGGAGACGCGCAACACGTGGAGCTGGCACAGCTTCCCCAACCCCGACGGCCTGCGCTTCGAGGACACATTGGCGCCGGTGCCCTTCCACGGCCGGCAGATCCTCTATCCCACGCAGCAGAACACGCCCGCCGGTCGCTACTTCCGCGAGAACCCCCAGCCCATGCCGCTGGGCCAGTTCCAGTTCACGCTGTTCGGCGAGGTGCTGCGCAGCGAGGACATCGCCGGTATCCACCAGACGCTGGACCTGTGGACCGGCATCGTCATCAGCCGGCTGCTGGTGCGCGGCCAACCGCTGGAAGTGACGACGGCCGCCCACGGCCAGGCCGCCGTGCTGGCCGTGCAGGCGCGCTCCCCGCTGATCGCCAGCGGAGACCTTCAGGTGCGCGTGCGCTTCCCGTATGCCTACCGCAGTTCAATAGCGCACAAGCCGCCCTTCATCTGGGAGCAGCCCGAGCGCCACCGCAGCACGCTGACTCAGGTCGGCCCCGGCCACGCCCGCATCGCCCGCGAGGCCGACGGCACGCGCTACGACACCGAACTGCGCTGGCACACGCCGGCCGAGCTGGTGAGCGCCTCCACGCCGCAGCTGGCCGCGCCGCACGACTTCCGCCTGCGTGCGACAGGCGGCGACACGCTCGCCTTCACGGCTGCGTTTGTCGACGCCGAGCATCCGGCGCCCGAGGAGACCGTCGACAGCACGCTGGCGTCGTCGAGGCAGGCCTGGCACGACTACTGGACGAAGGGCGGCATGGTGGACCTCGGCACCGCCGCCGACCGGCGCGCCAGGGAGATCGAGCGCCGCGCCATCCAGTCGCTGTACCTGATGCGGGTCAACTACGCTGGCAGCTTCCCGCCCGCCGAGACCGGGCTGCAGCACCTGAGCTGGTTCGGCAAGCACAACTCCGAGGTCTACGTCTTCCACGCCGCGCAGTTCTACCAATGGGGCCATGTGGACCTGCTGGAGAAGGGCCTGGCCTGGTACCTGGCGCAGTTGCCCAAGGGCATCGCGCAGGCGAAGAGCGAAGGCTTTGACGGCGTGCGCTGGCCCAAGATGTCGGGCCTGGACGGCCGCCCCACGCCGGGCGCCATCAACCCCTACATCATCTGGAACCAGCCCAACCCCATCTACCTGGCCGAGCTGGTCTACCGCGCCAGGCCGACCAAGGCCACGCTGCAGCGCTACGGCGAGCTGGTGGCCCAGTCCGCCAAGTTCCTGGCCTCGTTCGCGCAGCGCGACCCGGCCACCGGCACCTACCACCTGGGGCCTCCGCTGAAGAACGTCAGCGAGAGCACCTCCGTCGAGCTGGTGCGCGATCCGACCTTCGAGCTGGCCTTCTGGCACTACGGCCTGCGTGTGGCGCAGCAGTGGCGCCAGCGCCAGGGCCTGGCCCCCGAGCCGCACTGGGACGACGTGCTCCAGCACCTCGCGCCGCCGCCTCAGCAAGACGGCAAGTACCTGGAAATCGCTGGCATCCGCGACATCTTCCGGCCCGGCAAGCAGGGCGCGCCGTCGTCCATGCTGCTGGCCCTGGGTTACCTGCCGGCCTCACCGGTCATCGACACCGAGACCGCGCGCCGCACTTTCCATGCCGTGCACGAGCAGCGTGGCGCCGACGGCGGCTGGGTCAGCTGGCAGATGGGGCAGGGCGCGCTGACGGCGGCGCGGCTTGGCGAGCCCGAGCGTGCCGTGGCCATCCTCGCCAACACCGCGCCGTCGGCCCGCTTCATGCCCAGCGGCTACAGCCGCCGCCCGCGCGACCCCGAGGGTGCCGTGGCCTACCTGCCCACCAACGCTGCCTACCTGATGGCGCTGGGCCTGATGGCCGGCGGCTGGGACGGCGCCCCGGCCGGACCCGCCCCCGGCTTCCCCAAGGACGGCGCCTGGGACCTGCGCGCCGAAGGCCTACTGCCCCTGCCATGAAGCGTTTCGTCCTCCTCCTCGCGCTGCTGCCCGGCGCCGTGGTCGCCGCCGTCATCGGCCACAACACGCCCGCGCCCGAGATGAGCGCCGCCCGCCTGGCCGAGCTGCCCGCCGCGCAGCGCCCGGCCTGGCAGGCCTACCTCGACCGCTCCGACCGCCAGATGGCGCTTGACCGCGCCACGTTGGCCCGCGAGCTGAAGGCCGGCGATGCCGTGCCGCCCCCGCCCACCGCCGGCAAGATGAACGCGCCGCTGGACCGCGAACCGGCCTGGTACGCCGCCGACGACGCGGCCCGCATCGCCGCAACCATCCTCAGCTTCCAGACCCCCAGCGGCGGCTGGAGCAAGAACCAGGACCGCCGCGGCCCGCCGCGCCGTCCGGGCCAGCGCTACGCCAACGATGCCGAGACCATGACCGTCGGCACCGGCAGCTTCGACGAGCCGCGCGACCGCTTCTGGACCTTCGTCGGCACGCTGGACAACGACGCCACGCACAGCGAGATCCGCTTCCTCGCCCGCGTGAACCAGCAGCGCCCCGGCGACGCCTACCGTGCGGCCATCCTGCGGGGCATCGGCTACCTGCTGATGGCCCAATACCCCAACGGCGGCTGGCCGCAGAACTACCCGCTGGAAGGCGGCTTCCACGACGGCATCACCTTCAACGACGACGCCGTGGCCGAGGCCGCGCGGCTGCTGCAGGACGTGGCCGACGGCGCGCCCGGCTTCGCCTTCGTGCCCGAGCCGCTGCGCCGCCAGGCGCGCGCGGCGGCAGCGCGGGCAGTCGACGTGCTGCTCGTCGCGCAGGTCAAGGTGGACGGCCGCTTGACGCTGTGGCCGCAGCAGGTGGACGCCCTGACGCTGGCGCCCATCTCCGCCCGCAACTACGAGCCGCGCGGCCTGGCCAGCGCCGAGAGCGCCGGCGTGCTGCTGTTCCTGATGCAGCAGCCGCGCCCCACGCCCGCGATCAAGGCGGCCGTCGAGGCCGGCATCGCCTGGCTGCAGGCCCACGCGCTGCGCGACCACGCCTTCACGATGACGCCCGACGGCCGCCAGCTCGTGCCGCAACCCGGCGCCGGCCCGCTGTGGGCGCGGCTGTACGACATCTCCACCGGCCGCCCCATCTTCGGCGACTGGGGCAAGACCATCCACGACGACGTCAACGAGATCTCCAAGGGCCGCCGCAACGGCTATGCCTGGTGGGGAATTTGGCCGCAGCGGGCGCTGGAGGCCTACCCGGCCTGGAAGCAGGCCAACCCCTAGCAGCCGGGCGTGCGCGCCGCGCTGGACCACGTGCTGCAGGACCTCGTCTTCGGCTCCGCCATCGACGGCGACCTGACCGTGCTGGCCCTGCCGGGCGGCGTGGGCCCGAGGTACCCCGCGCGACCCGCGCATCAAGGCCGGCTTCGGCCTGGTGCCCTTCATGGGCAAGACCTTCGGTGTCTGGCCTTGCCAGACCGCGGCCTGGCATCTGGGCCGTGAGTTCGAGGGCCTGGCCGCTGTGAAGGCGCTGGTCTTCGCGGTCTATGCTGACGAGGACTCAGCCGTCTCTGCCGACAGCGTGCGCCGCCTGGGCGGGCCTGTGTGGGCGGTGGAGCTGCCCGGCGAGAAGCTTCAGCTGAGCCCCGCCGCCGAACGCGAGGCCTATAGTCAGGAACTCCTTCTTCGATGCCTTCCTGCGCGACGACGTCGAGGCCAGAGGCAAGATGAACTTCACCAGCGCCGACAAGTAGCCGCGCCGTTCAGCGTCACCCCTCGGACAGCGAAGCGTGCCAGTCGTTCAGCTTTTCCAGTTGTGCGTCCAGAGCCTTGGGCCATTGCTGGCGCGACGTCTTGACCACGCCGCCTAGGCGCCGGGACTGCGCCGGCAGCTTGGTGAGATGGAGCGCTTCGACGAATCGCCGTGCAGCCTTCGTTTGGAATTGGCTGGGTCGGGCGTAGCTCAGTACTTCGATGTCATCGGCGTCCGCGCCGGGCCTCACCTGGATGCAGAAGGGCCACAAGCCTGAGCCGGGCGTGTTGCTGAGCGAGTCCCATCGGGGATGGTTGAAATACAGGTGCTTGCGGCCGTACTCGATGCGCAGCCCCCGGTCCAGCGCCGCGGCGCAAAGCGGGGCACACCAGAGGTACCCTATCACTTCGCTCCAGCGCTGCCAGTCGCGCAGATACATCGCGTCGATGCGCAGCAGGCCGTCGTTGGCGACATGCGTGAAGGCGTGGGCCCAGCTTTGGTCCTCCAGCCGCCGCATCCAGCGCAGCACGGCCGGGTGGGCGTGGGCAATGCGTATCGCCTGCTCGCCGGCCTCGTGATCGCGGCGAACGAGGTAGCTCGCGTAGGACCTGAGCGCCTGCAGGCCGGCACTCTGGCGGCGTCGGTCCAGGTGCAACCCGGTCAGGAAGCCGCGAAGCCACTCGAAGTCCAGCGGAATCCATCCGTCCTTGCGTGCCTGGGCGTGGTTGCGTGACTCCGAATCCAGCAGGACGTGGACCACCGCCCAACCCTTGAAATCCCGGTCGAGCCCGTTCTTGTAGTCCGGCAACTGCTGGTCACTGAGCTTGGCGCCCGTCTTGAGTTCGATGGCGATGATCGCCTTAGCCTTGGGGTTCACCACCACGAGATCGCAGCGCCGCATGCCGATGCTGAATTCCTGGCACACCACCGCAGACTTCCAACTCAGGCGCGCCAGACGCGCCACATCGGCGAGGAGCGGGGCCCGGGTTCGCGCCGCCTTGAGCAGTGCCTTGAGCGCCTGGTCGCCTAGCCCATGCTCGCTCGACGGGTCGAACAGCCATTGCAGGATGCGCGCCTGCGGGACTTCGGTGGGATAGGCGATCTCCAGCAGCTAACGGCCCGTGTAGCCAGCCTGAAACTGCTGCACAGCCTTGTCGTTCAAGAAGGCTCTGACCTGTGCGGCGCTGGGCGTCCGGAGCGTGGCGGCGGTGTCTTGTGCCATCGGCAGAGCGTCTATTTGCCAATGCAGAAGCTGCTGAAGATCACCCCCAGCAGTTCGTCCGCCGAGAACGCGCCGGTGATCTCTCCCAGCGCGTCGTGGGCCAGGCGCAGCTCCTCGGCCAGCAGGTCCAGCGCTGCGTCGCGCTGCTCGGCGATGGCGCGGGCCAGTTCGAGGTGCTCCGCCGTGCGCGCGAGTGCCTGCACATGGCGCTCGCGGGCGATGAACAGGCCTTCCGGCACGGCCTGCCAGCCGGCCGTCTTCAGCAGGCGCTGGCGCAGCGCCTCCAGGCCGTCGCCGGTCTTCAGGCTCAGTGCGATCTCGCCCTCGGGTGCTGCCGCGAGGTCGGCCTTGTTGAACACCTGCACGATGCGGCTTGAGTCGACAGCAGCCAGCCGCGCGCGGATGCGCTCGTCCTCGGCCTCGTAGTCGGGCTGGCCCACGCGGCCCAGGTCGTGCAGGAACAGCACGACGTCGGCGTCCGCAATGGCATCCCACGAGCGCGACACGCCGATGCGCTCGACCTCGTCGGCCGTCTCGTCGCGCAGGCCGGCCGTGTCGGTGATGTGCAGCGGCACGCCTTCGATCTGGATGGTCTGGCTGACCTTGTCGCGTGTCGTGCCGGGGATGGGCGTGACGATGGCCAGCTCGGCGCCGGCCAGCGCGTTCAGCAGCGAGCTCTTGCCCACGTTGGGCTGGCCGGCGAGCACGACTTTGAGGCCGTCGCGCAGCAGCGCGCCCTGGCGCGTGCGGGCCTGGACGGCGCTCAGTTGCGCCGTCAGGCGGTCCAGCCGCCCGAACGCGTCGGCCTTCTCCAGGAAGTCGATCTCCTCCTCGGGGAAGTCCAGCGTTGCCTCCACCAGCATGCGCAGCTGGATGAGCTGGTCTCGCAGCACGCCAACCTCGTGGCTGAGCGCCCCGCCTAAAGCGCGGCTGGCGCTGCGCGCTGCGGCTTCGGTGCTGGCGTCGATGAGGTCGGCCACGGCCTCGGCCTGCGCCAGGTCCAGCTTGCCGTTCATGAAGGCGCGCTGCGTGAACTCGCCCGGCTCGGCCAGCCGCACATTCAGGCCAGCCTCGATGACGCGCGCCAGCAGCAGTTGCATGACAACCGCGCCGCCGTGGGCCTGGAGCTCAAGCACGTGCTCGCCGGTGTAGGAATGCGGCGCCGGGAAGTGCAGCGCCAGCCCCTGGTCGATGGCCATGCCGGCCGCGTCGCGGAACGGCAGGTAGGTCGCCTCGCGGGCCTTCAGCGCGCGGCCGCAGACGGCCTCGATCAGCGGTGTCAGGGCCTGCGGCGACGACACCCGCACGATGCCCACGGCGCCGCGCCCGGGGGCGGTGGCGATGGCGGCGATGGGGTCGGCGTGTCGGGCGAGCATGAGCGCGATTGTCGCGGCGCCGAAAAAGAAACAGCCGCTCGGGTGAGCGGCTGTTTCAGGTGTTGGCGCGGGGGAGGCCAGGTTCGAGCGCTCTCGTGAGGCTCGTCCGGGCCGGTGTTCTCTGCCCCGCGTCGCCATTGAACTGCTACGCGCGGGCACAAAAAAGCCCCCGGGCGCGGGGGCTGTGCAGATTCACGTGATTCAGTTCACGCCCAATTGTCTGTTGATCATCCACTGCTGCGCGATCGACAGGATGTTGTTCGTCAGCCAGTACAGCACCAGGCCGGCCGGGAAGACGAAGAACATGATGCCGAAGGCGACGGGCATGATCCACATCATCTTTTGCTGCATCGGGTCGGCTGCCGGCGGGTTGAGCCAGACCTGGAACAGGCTGGACAGCATCATCAGCAGCGGCAGGATGAAGTAGGGGTCGCGCACCGACAGGTCGGTGATCCACAGCATCCACGGCGCCTGGCGCATCTCGACCGTGGACAGCAGCACCCAGTACAGCGCCATGAAGATGGGCATCTGCAGGAAGATGGGCAGGCAGCCGCCGATGGGGTTGATCTTCTCCTCGCGGTAGATCTTCATCATCTCCTGCTGCATTTCCTGCGGCTTGTCCTTCAGGCGCTCCTTCATGTCGTTGATGCGGGGCGCCACGGCCTTCATGCGGGCCATGGACTTGTAGGCGCTGGCGTTCAGGCCGTACAGCGCGATCTTCAGCAGCAGCACCAGCGCGACGATGGTCCAGCCCCAGTTGCCGATGAAGCCGTGCAGCTTGTCCAGCAGCCAGAACAGCGGCTCGGCCAGGATGGTCAGCATGCCGTAGTCCTTGACGCGCTCCAGGCCGGTGGCCAGCTTGGCGAGGTTGTTCTCCTCCTGCGGGCCGGCGAACAGCGTGGCGTTCTGCGTCGTGCTGGCGCCGGGCGCCAGCGTGGGCAGCGTGAACACCATGCCGGTGGCGTAGGTGTCAGGCGAGACGCCAACGGTGCCCGGACGCTTCTGCACGAAGAACTCGCGGTTGCCCGGCTCGTTCACCAGCCAGGCGCTGGCGAAGTAGTGCTGCACCATCGAGACCCAGCCGTCGTTGGCATGCTTCTCGATGTCGACCTTGTTCTTGTCGATGTCCTCGAACTTGATGGTCTTGAACTTGGCCTTGTCGTTGTAGACGGCCGGGCCGGTGAAGCTGGGCGTGAAGGCCGCGCCGCCGGTGACGGTGGAGCCGTCGCGCACGAGCTGCAGGTAGACCTGCGGCGTGACCGGTGCGGCGCCGGCATTGATGACCTCGTGCGAAACGCCCACCGTGTAGGCGCCGCGCTTGAACGTGTAGGTCTTGACCAGCTTGACGCCGCCGACCTCGGCCGATTCCAGCCGCAACTTGACCTCGTCCTTGCCGGCTTCCAGCTCGCGCGGACCTTCGACGGCCGTCATCGGCGTGTTGTGCGTCGGCAGCGGGCCGCTGCCGCCCACCAGGCCGGTCTGGGCGCGGTAGTGCTGCGCCGCGTTGAACAGCACGACCGGCTCGGGCGTGAACTCGGGCTTCTTCTGCAGATGCACCATCTGCAGCAGCTGGTCCGTCACCGTCGGGTCGGGTGAAGTGAGGTACTTGGGCAGCTCGGCGCGGACGATGTCGCCGCCCAGCGTGTCGACGGTGACCGTCAGCACGTCGGTGCGGATCGTGACCTTCTCGGACGGCGCAGCAGCCGGGGCGGCGGTGTTGGCCGCAGCCTGGGCGCCGCCGGTGGCCGACGTCGCGGCCGGCACGCCGCTGGCGGCGGCGCCGGTGGGCGCGGTGGCGGCGGCCTTCGGGGCCGGGCTGAACATCGAGGGATGCCCGTTGTGCTTTTGCCAGCCGTCCCACAGCAGGACGAGGGACATGGTGAACACCACCCACAGCACGGTGCGGCGAATATCAGTCATGGGGAGACTCGGACGAGGAAGAGGACGACGCGCAGGCGCGCACCGTGGAGGTGGAGGAGAGGAGGCGGCTGAACAACCGCGGCGGATTGTCAGGCACGGGGTCGTGCCCGCCGTCGCACCACGGCGCGCAGCGCAGGATGCGGTGCACGGTCAGGTAGCTGCCGGCCAGCGCGCCGTGTTTTTCCAGCGCGGCCAGCGAGTAGCGCGAGCAGGTCGGCTCGAACCGGCAGGCGTTGCCCAGCCACGGGCTGAGCATGAGGCGGTAGCCGCGAACGACGGCCATCAACGCGCGGGCGGGCCAGCTGGGCGTCATGCCGGCTTCCCCGCCTTGGGCGCGAGCACACGGTCCAGCAGCTGGGCCAGCTCGGCGCGCGCAGCCGCGCGCAGCGCGTCGGACGCGGCGCTGGGGAACTTCTGGCGGTCAAACGGTGAACGCAAGCGCACGACCCACAAACCCGGCGGCATGCCGGGGCGTTCGGCAAATGCGGCGCGAATCTGGCGCTTCAAGAGCTGACGCGTCACCGAGCGCTTGGCGTGCCGCTTGGGCACGACCATGCCCACCCAGCAGCCCTCGACAGCAATCAGGGACTCGATGGGTGGCGCTTGCTCCACAGGGGTGTGCGCATCCTGTGAGTCATCTGTTGATAACTCAGCTTGGGCTGTGCGCAACTTGGCCGCATGCCAGGCGCTGGGCGCCGGATCGGCCGAGAGGTGGTGCAACGCGAAATGCGCGCTGCGGGAGCGGCTCGGGCGGGCGAGCACCCGCTCGAAATCCACCGGGCGTTGGATGCGACCGATCATCAGGTGCCCGGCAGGCAGGCGGCGCGGAGCACCGCCTTGTGCGACAAGACCTTAGACGGCCAGGCGCTTGCGGCCCTTGGCGCGGCGAGCGGCGATGACGGCACGGCCGCCACGCGTCTTCATGCGCACGAGGAAGCCGTGGGTGCGGGCGCGGCGGGTCTTGGAGGCTTGGTAAGTACGCTTCATGGGGAACCTCTTTGGAGGGTTTGTTCAGGCTGGGCGCAGCGGTTGGCACCCGGCAATGGCGCCGACGCCCCCTGAGAGACCCCGGCCGACGGGCGCACGGCAATGACTCGCCAATGCGCGAAAACCCGGCATTACAGCAGATGACGCGGCGTCGGTCAATAAGTTGCCGGTCTCAAGGCGGGTTTGCCAGGGATTGACCCCCTTCGAAATTCTGTGGATAACCCCCGGTCTGGCGGGCGCCGACTCCGTACAATCCGGCTGCTCGAAAACAAGTTTTCCACAATGAGCCTAGAAGAACACAACAGGGCGGATGGGATGCAGGTGACAGCGGGCATGAACACGGCGGAATGGGCTTCGGACCTCTGGCGGCGCGGTTGCGAGCGCCTGGCCACCGAACTGCCCGAGCAGCAATTCAACACCTGGATTCGCCCGCTGCCGCCCGCCACCGTGGCCGGCGAGGGTGCCGATGCGGCCAGCGCGCTGGTGGCCACGTTGAAGGTGCCCAACCATTTCAAGCGCGACTGGATCCGTCGCCAGTACGCGGCCCGCATCGAGGCCATCCTGACCGAGCTGGCCGGCCGCCCGACGCGGCTGGAGCTGGCGCTGGCCGCGCGCGATGCGTCGGCGGCGGCGATTGCCGTGCCGGCCCCCGCGGCCGTGGTGCCGCAGCAGCCATCCCTGCTGCCGCCCGAGCCCAGCGCGGCCCTGCGGCCCGTCGTGCAGCCGCCCGCAGCGCCCGTCATGCTGCCTTCGCAGGCGCCGGCCTCGGCCAAGCACCGCATCAATCCGCAGCTGACCTTCGACACGCTGGTGCCCGGCCGCGCCAACCAGATGGCGCGCACCGCCGCGCTGCATGTGGCTGGCGCGCCTGGCGTCACCTACAACCCGCTGTTCATCTACGGCGGCGTGGGCCTGGGCAAGACCCACCTGATCCACGCCGTCGGCAACGCGCTGCTGAAGGACCGCCCCGACGCCCGCGTGCTGTACCTGCACGCCGAGCAGTTCATCTCGGACGTCGTCAAGAACTACCAGCGCAAGACCTTTGACGAGCTCAAGGCCAAGTACCACTCGCTGGACCTGCTGCTGATCGACGACGTGCAGTTCTTCGCCGGCAAGGACCGCACCCAGGAGGAGTTCTTCAACGCCTTCGAGGCGCTGCTGGCCAAGAAGGCGCACATCATCATGACGTCGGACACCTACCCCAAGGGGCTGGTGGACATCGACGAGCGCCTGACCAGCCGCTTCGACGCCGGCCTGACGGTGGCCATCGAGCCGCCCGAGCTGGAGATGCGTGTCGCCATCCTGATCAAGAAGGCGATTGCCGAGGGCGCACCCATGCCCGAGGACGTGGCCTTCTTCGTCGCCAAGAACGTGCGCGCCAACGTGCGCGAGCTGGAGGGCGCGCTGCGCAAGGTGCTGGCCTACGCCAAGTTCTCGCACAAGGAGATCAGCATCACGCTGGCCCGCGAGGCGCTGAAGGACCTCCTGTCCATCCAGAACCGCCAGATCGGTGTGGAGAACATCCAGAAGACGGTGGCCGACTTCTACAAGATCAAGGTCGCCGACATGTACTCCAAGAAGCGCCCGGCCAGCATCGCCCGGCCGCGCCAGATCGCGATGTACCTGGCCAAGGAGCTCACGCAGAAGAGCCTGCCCGAGATCGGCGAGCTGTTCGGCGGGCGTGACCACACGACCGTGCTGCACGCGGTGCGCAAGATCGGCGGCGAGCGCCAGAAGAACACCGAGCTGAACCAGCAGCTGCACGTGCTGGAGCAGACGCTCAAGGGCTGAGCGTGGTGGCGGGCTACGGGTTGTCCCGTAGCCTCCAGAACTGCCGCCTTGGCCGGCGGCGCACCCTTTCCGGGCGACAATCGCAGCTTTACGCGCGCGCGCGTTTTCTGGGTCTGCGCCCAGCAAGAAATCCTCCCAAAGATCCTCCAAAGAGGCCCTCATGATCGTTTTGAAAGCTCCCCAGGACCAGGTGCTCGGCGCGCTGCAGGCGGTGTCCGGCATCGTCGAGCGGCGCCACACGCTGCCCATCCTGGCCAACGTGCTGATCCGCAAGACCGGCAACCAGGTGGAGCTGACGACGAGCGACCTCGAGATCCAGGTGCGCACGACGGTGCAGTTCGACGGCGACGCCGGCAACCTGAACACCACCGTCGGCGCCCGCAAGCTGATCGACATCCTGCGCGCGCTGCCCAGTGACGCGACCGTCAGCCTGACGAGCAACCAGAACAAGATGACGCTGCAGGGCGGCAAGAGCCGCTTCACGCTGCAGACGCTGCCGGCCGACGACTTCCCGCTGGTGCAGGAAGCCGCCGACTTCGGCCCCGCGTTCAGCGTGCCGCAGAAGGCACTGAAGGGCCTGATCAACCAGGTGCACTTCGCGATGGCGGTGCATGACATTCGCTACTACCTCAACGGCATCCTGTTCGTCGCCGAAGGCAAGAACCTGACGCTCGTGGCCACCGACGGCCACCGCCTGGCGCTGGCCCAGGCCGAGCTGGACACCGACATCCCCAAGCAGGAAGTCATCCTGCCGCGCAAGACGGTGCTGGAGCTGCAGCGCCTGCTGAAGGACGGCAAGGACGACGATGCCATCGAGATGCGCTTTGCCGGCAACCAGGCCAAGTTCAGCTTCTCGGGCATGGAGTTCGTGACCAAACTGGTCGAGGGCAAGTTCCCCGACTACAACCGCGTCATCCCCAAGAACCATAAGTTCCGCCTGACGCTGGGCCGCGCGCCGCTGCTGGCCAGCCTGCAGCGCGCCGCCATCCTGACCAGCGAGAAGTTCAAGGCCGTGCGCCTGACCTTCGAGCCGGGCCTGCTGTCCATCGCGTCCAGCAACGCCGAGCAGGAAGAGGCCAAGGAAGAGATCGAGATCGACTACGGCGGCGACAAGATCGAGACCGGCTTCAACGTGACCTACCTGATGGACGCGCTGTCCAACATGAGCCAGGACATGGTCTGCATCGACCTCAACGACAGCGCCTCCAGCGCGCTGCTGACCATCCCCGACACGACCGGGTTCAAGTACGTCGTCATGCCGATGCGGATCTAGCGATCCGCTTCAGCATCCTGCCGAATGTTCCGCACCCCCTGCCCCCCGCCAAGCGGGGGGTTCTGGTTTGAGAGTTGTACCGGCCGCGTTGCGGCCCTGAAAGTCCCCGATGAGCGATAGCGTCACCCCCGAGAACACTCCCGCACCGGCTCCGCAACCTGCGGCCTACGACGCCAGCTCCATCCAGATCCTGGAAGGCCTGGAAGCGGTGCGCAAGCGCCCGGGTATGTACATCGGCGACACGTCGGACGGCACGGGCCTGCACCACCTCGTGTTCGAGGTGGTCGACAACTCCATCGACGAGGCGCTGGCCGGCCACTGCGACGACATCGTCGTCACCATCCACACCGACAACTCCATCTCCGTCATCGACAACGGCCGCGGCATCCCCACCGGCGTCAAGATGGACGACAAGCACGAGCCCAAGCGCTCGGCCGCCGAGATCGCGCTGACCGAACTGCACGCCGGCGGCAAGTTCAACCAGAACTCGTACAAGGTCTCCGGCGGCCTGCACGGCGTGGGCGTGTCCTGCGTGAACGGCCTCTCCAAGTTCCTGCGCCTGACCGTGCGCCAGAACGGCAAGGTGCACTTCCTGGAGTTCGCCAAGGGCATCCCGCAGGACGGCGAAAGCGTCATGGTCGACGGCTTCGAGACCCGCCCGATGAAGATCATCGGCGAGACCGACAAGCGCGGCACGGAAGTCCACTTCCTGCCCGACACCGAGATCTTCAAAGAGAACAACGACTACCACTACGACATCCTTGCCAAGCGCCTGCGCGAGCTCTCGTTCCTGAACAACGGCGTCAAGATCCGCCTCGTCGACGAGCGCAACAACAAGGAAGACAACTTCGCCTACGCGGGCGGCGTGAAGGGCTTCGTCGAGTTCATCAACAAGGGCAAGACGACGCTGCACCCGAACATCTTCCACGCGCAGGGCGACAAGATCAGCGACCAGGGCACCAACGTCGGCGTCGAAGTGGCCATGCAGTGGAACGACGGCTTCAACGAGAACGTCCTCTGCTTCACCAACAACATCCCGCAGCGTGACGGCGGCACCCACCTGACCGGCCTGCGCGCCGCGATGACCCGCGTCATCAACAAGTACATCGACGACAACGAGCTGGCCAAGAAGGCCAAGGTCGAAGTTGCCGGTGACGACATGCGCGAAGGCCTCGCCTGCGTCGTGTCCGTCAAGGTGCCCGAGCCCAAGTTCAGCTCGCAGACCAAGGACAAGCTGGTCTCGTCGGAAGTGCGCGGCCCGGTGGAGGACATCGTCAGCCGCCTGCTGACCGACTACCTGCTGGAGAACCCGCTCGACGCCAAGATGATCTGCAGCAAGATCCTTGACGCCGCCCGCGCCCGCGAGGCCGCCCGCAAGGCCCGCGAGATGACGCGCCGCAAGGGCGTGCTCGACGGCCTGGGCCTGCCCGGCAAGCTGGCCGATTGCCAGGAAAAGGACCCGTCGCTCTGCGAAATCTACATCGTGGAGGGTGACTCCGCCGGTGGCTCCGCCAAGCAGGGCCGAGACCGAAAGTTCCAGGCCATCCTGCCGCTGCGCGGCAAGATCCTGAACGTCGAGAAGGCCCGCTACGAGAAGCTGCTGACCAGCAATGAAATCATCACGCTGATCACAGCGTTGGGCACCGGCATCGGCCGCGGCGCCGGCAGCGACGACTTCAACCCCGACAAGCTCCGCTACCACCGCATCATCATCATGACCGACGCGGACGTGGACGGCGCCCACATCCGCACGCTGCTGCTGACTTTCTTCTACCGCCAGATGCCCGAGCTCGTGGAGCGCGGCCACATCTACATCGCGCAGCCGCCGCTGTACAAGGTCAAGGTCGGCAAGCACGAGCAGTACCTCAAGGACGGCCACGAGTTCGACGCCTTCCTGCTCAAGGTCGCGCTGCAGGACGCGCACCTGGACACCGGTGCCGGTGCCACGCTGACCGGCGACGCGCTGGACACGCTGGCCCGCAAGTACGTCACCGCGCAGAGCGTCATCGAGCGCCTGTCCAACTGGATGGACGGCGAGGCCCTGCACGTGCTGGCCAATGGCCTGGCGCTGAAGGTCGACACCCGCGAAGACGCCGAAGCCAGCGCCGCAGCGCTGAAGAGCCGGTTGCACCACGCCGAGGTGACGGTCGAGACCGACCCGCGCACCGACAAGTTCTTCCTGAAGATCGCCCGCACCCACCACGGCAACGTGCGCGCCAGCGTCATCTCCGCCGACTTCGTGCACGGCGCCGACTACGAAGTGCTGGCTGACGCCGGCCTGAGCTTCCAGGGGCTGATCCAGCCCGGCGCCATTGTGCGCAAGGGCGAGGGCGAGAAGGCCAAGGAACACAAGGTCGACGACTTCCGCGCCGCCATGGCTTGGCTGATGAGCCAGGCCGAAGGCAGCGTCGGCCGCCAGCGCTACAAGGGCCTGGGCGAGATGAACCCCGAGCAGCTGTGGGAAACGACGATGGACCCCACGGTGCGCCGCCTGCTGCGCGTGCAGATCGACGACGCCATCGAGGCGGACAAGGTGTTCACGATGCTGATGGGCGACGAGGTCGAGCCGCGACGCGACTTCATCGAGACTAACGCGCTGCGTGCGGGCAATATCGACGTTTGATCTGTGTGTGGCCGTGAGCAAAGTTTTGCCGAATCGACGGCAAAGTCCTGCCGCTCCGACGCAATCGGGGTGAAACCAACATCCGACAGGCCCTTCTTGGGCCCCGTCGCGATCGCGATTGGCGGGAGCTGATCGACGCCTGCAACGCCAGGATGAAAGCGCGGGTTCGCCGTCGATTCTGTTGACGCTCGCCGAAAACTGACCCGCCAACCGGGGTGATGCTCGCGCAAAACTGACCCACGCAAACACACTGCC
>NZ_JBXAGX010000025.1:0-48106 GCF_058794515.1 Roseateles sp. GW823-FHT07B05 | reverse complement strand
CTGCAGGCGGCTGCGGCGATGTCAGAGGAGCCGGAAAGTTCTACTTCCGAGCGGTACTGAAACGGGGACAGGGTCAGTTGCGCGGATTCTTCTCTATTGCCTTGGTACGGATGGCGGGTTGCAGGTCACTTTGACCTTTGGCATGGTGTGAGTTTCTCGCTTGAAGCGCCGGATCGCCTACTTCGAGCCGTTCCAGTGTTGCTGTCGCGTCATCCTTGCTTGGCCCGCTGACAGGTTGCGCGGGCGAAGTCAGGGCGGCGAACGAGTTTGCGGCCACAGTGCAACGTCGCTTAGTAGGACCGTGTCAGTCATGCTCTTCAGGCGAAGCTCTGCATCCAGACTGCCCACGAAATCTGTGAACTCTGTGTCGAGCGCTGCAAGCCAGGCGCGAAGCTCGATGACGTCCAACCGCCTCTCGCCGCTCTCGACCTTGCTCACGGTGGCCTGACTGTGACCGACCATCTTCGCAAGGTCGGCCTGCCTCAGTTGCTTGCGCTCCCGCAGCACGCGGAGCATGTCCAGGAATATTAGGTTGTGTCGGCAGTAAAGGGACTTGGCCATGGCTGTGTTTCCGGCGCAAGGCTAGCTTGCGGCGCGCCATATTCGGAAAGCGAATCTGCGCGACAGGGAGAACAAGGCAAGTAGCGGCGCGCGACCGTCCAGCAGCAACGCTCGGTAGCCCGGCCCAACGGCTGCCCGTGGGCTCGAAGGCTCGCCGTCCCGCATGCGCACCTTATAAGGTGTAGTCCTTAAGGATGCATGATGCGCCAATGCGGGCCGGACAAGCCCGCGATGAGTGCCTCGACCCCTCCCAACTTTGCGAAAGCACTGCGTGCCGTGCGGCTCGAACGCGGCCTCTCGCAGGAAGACTTCGACGATGTCTCGGGACGGACGTACATCAGCCGACTTGAGAACGGCGGCGCTGATCCGACGCTGACCAAGGTGGATCAGCTGGCCAGCACGCTGTCTGTCCATCCGCTGACGTTGCTGTTGCTGTCCTTCTGCACCAAGGGGACGACCGGCGAGGTGGACCGACTGCTGACACGCGTCCGAGAAGAGGTCGCAACGTTCGAAAACCTGCGCCTCGACAGAACCTGATCGACAGATCTTCGCGGCCAGGCGTGTAGCACCGGCGCCTCGTCCGCTCAGCGTCCACAGCACGGCTGCCGCATCAAGGATAGGACTCGAGCAGAGCTGGCGTCGCCCCCGTTGCCTTGACCGTGTTCACGATGTCGTTGATCGTGCGCGGGATGAACTGGCTAGAGTCGCCGACAACACTTCGAGCAAGCGCCGCGCCGAGCGAGGTAGCACTGAATCCGCCCGAAGCCTTGCTGAATGTGGTGTAGATGTTCAACGCATATCCGCCCTGATAGGGCATCAGGCAGACGAAGAACGTGGTGGCCTCACCGTACTTGCTCATCGACGAATCGCGACCGTTGGCGGTCAAAACGGCCCCCTCACAAGTCGGCACTTGAAATGATTGGCCGGATGCGGCTGCCAATGCAGCAAGGTTGGATCCCTTGAACGGCGATGCCAGCTGGAACCGCGCGGGCTTCTCTGGCAGAGGTGCTGGCGGGATGCCATTGTTGATCTGCACGCCGCTCATGTTCTTCTGCAGCGCAACCTTGATCGCGTCAGCAAGCTTGGCGGACGTTACTTCCGGGGCGGCCTTGATGTCGTAGATGGCATAGGCCTGGCTGGACTCGCGGGTTGGCGTTGTGCTGGAGCAGCCGGCCATGAGGACGCTGGCTGCGGCAACCAACGGAGCTGCCATCCGCGCTGTCCTTTGACTGCGGCGATGCACGCGCACGGACAGCTCAGCGGTAGCTCTCTCGATCAAATCTCGCATTCGTTATCTCCCAAGATGTCGCCTATAGAGTGGCACCTTATAGGATACATGACGAATGTTTTGAGGCCTTCGACGAGCAGCCAACGCTGGGCCTACAGCAGTGCGGAGGGCTTCAGCGCGTGCCCTTGAATCCGAAACGCTCAGCGTGCTGCGCCAGGTAGGCGCGTAGGGCAGCGTTTGGCGTCTTGCGCAGCTTCATGGGCAGTCCGAGTTCCTTTCGCTCAGATGGACCGAGCGCACGAGAGACCAGCATGGTCCCGTTGGCGGCAAAGGAGATGAGCCCAGCATCGAAGAGGGCGTCGAGGTTGGCAGACAAGATCAGCCCGTTGTCAGGATCCAGCCGCTGCTTGTTGTTCGAGTCTTTCCAGGGAAGTACATGGGAAGCTCGAAGGACGCGACCTTGGGTCAGGCCGGTGACCGCACATGCATGCCCCCACTGATCGAGAAGATCCTGCCGAAACTTGCCCTGACCGATCCGTGCGAGTGAAAGGCTCAACCGCGTGGTGGCGGCAGGACTTCGACCACCAGCTCCCGAGGGAGGTAGAGGCTCATCCGGTGCTACGCGCATGGCATCGACCAGGCGCAGCCACTCGGCACCACGCTGCGCGATGGGCACCATACCCATGATCTGCTCGGCCTCGGACAGTTGTAGCGGCATGTAGGCGGAGAACATTTTTGCCAGACTGCTCTTCCCTCTGACTTCGTTGGCCTGCAGGGTGATCGGCTGGTTGGGCCACCAAAAGAATTCCTCAGGGCAGATCCAGTTGCAGAGGGATGGCAAGCATCTGCGCCACTCGGCATTGAACGCCACTTTGCTGCGCCCGAAGGCGGCCTTCACCCCGTCCAACTGCCAGGCCTCGTCGCCAAGCGCAGCGAGGTTCAACTTCTTGACGATTCGCTCCCGTTCCTTCTCGTCGCCGCGAAGGTACTGGGCGTTGCCAGCGACGCCGACCAGTTGCTGGACCCGATCGTGAGAGGCGATCATGAAAACGAACGTCTGCCCGCGGTTCTCGTCGGTGGCCGCGTTGCCGACCCGCTCGGTGTGAAAGGTGCGGTAGCGCTGGCCGCGCTCTTCGAAACCAAGTCGATCAGCGTTGTTCCATTCCTCGTGCCCAAATCCATGCAGCGCTGGATAGCTCTCCCCTGAGACCTTCCACCCGGAAGGCCCCTTGTAGTTCTGCGTGTTCCAGAGGATGGGCTTGAGTAGGAAGAGCGCCATGGTCACCTTCTTCGATCAGTAGGACCGCGGACTGTATGGTCCGGACGGTGGCCGTGCGCGATGCGGCATGACTGGTTCGGTGACCTCAGGTGGCGGGGCATGCGCGCCGCAGCGCAATTCGCGCGGCTACTGGTTGAAGCCGTTGCTCGGCGGCGCTCCCCAGCTGACACGATGCACAGAGCTGACTGCCGCATGCCGGGCGTCATCTTCAGAATGAACGTAGACGCTGGTGGTTGATAGGTTGGCGTGGCCGAGCGTGTCGCGTGCATAGCGCAGGTCGGCCGCATTGGCCAAGCTGGACCCGGCTGTGTGGCGCAGCCAGTGTGCGGACGCTGCCTTCAGCTTCTCCGCCTGCCCCTCTCCACGACCCTCTTTGAGCCAGCGCTCGGCTGCCATCGCGAAGACATCCTTGATGACGATGTGGACGGCGCCCCGGGTCAGGGCCTCAGGCCAGGGCGGCGCCGGATGGTCGGCATGTTTCCAAGTAACCGGGAAGAGGAGGGGAGAGGGCTCATCTGGGCGCGGTAGATCGGCCAGGCCAAGCGCGCGCCGATAGTTCATCAACTCCACCATCAGCTCTGTCGTCGCCGGCACCAGGCGCCGCTTCTTGCCCTTGCCCAGCACATCAAGCCACCAGCGCGGGTCGCCGGTCTTCGTGTCGGGGCGATTGAAGAAGTCTCCCATCGTGTTACCGACGACCTCGGAGATCCGCAGCCCTCCGATGAACAGCAGCGAGAACAGCCAACGCACCCTGACGTATATGTCGCGCTCGCGCTGAGTGATCCGCGGCATGGCCAGGATTGCCTCTCGCACAACCGTCCAGAGGTCCTCTTCGGGGTGATGTTGGTTTGAATGCCAAAACTGACGTTTCAGTTCAAGGGTAATCCCTTGCTTGGTCACTGCGCGGTTTGGTTGGCAGGACGATCCGAGCGGGGATCATGCCGCCCGAAAGCCAAGAACGCGCGCGAGCTTAAGTGCTGTCGGCGCGACGCCCGTCGCACGTTGAGCACTGACGGGATCGACGACTGCCGATCCATCATCCGCACTTCCGCCCGCCTGTGACTCGTGAGCCAGATGCACCGGTTCCTTTCCCGGGCTGTTCGACAGACCGTCAGTTTTTGCACCCGGAACCAAGACGTCTTCGAGCAGCACCGCTGTAACTCGTTGATTTATCGAGAACCATTCCCTCAGAACGTCAGTTTTTGCATTGGAAACCAGCAGCGGTCAGCGATGCCTGCCACGACATTGCGGGGTCGGTTTGCTGGGTTCGGCCTTTCGAGGCTGGACATGGGAATCCTCCCTAAAGCTGCCCACTGAATGTGTCGTTACGATTTGTGAATGCGCCTGCTGCATCTTTCCGACATTCACTTCAAAGCACCCGACTGCCTGCAGCCGTTGATCGACCCGGAGCGCCCATACAGGACGCGGCTGAAGGCCGACCTCGTGGCCCTATGCGCGGAAAAGGCGGTTGACGCCATCCTGGTCAGCGGCGACATCGCCTTCAAGGGCCACCCCGACG
The DNA here is from genome assembly GCF_058794515.1 of Roseateles sp. GW823-FHT07B05. Lineage (NCBI taxonomy): Bacteria > Pseudomonadati > Pseudomonadota > Betaproteobacteria > Burkholderiales > Sphaerotilaceae > Roseateles > Roseateles sp. GW823-FHT07B05. The sequence continues at coordinate 43,519 of NZ_JBXAGX010000025.1, read as the reverse complement.
AGTTCGCTGTTGCCTATGCTTGGCTGAAAGAGCTCGCTGCAGCGTCTGGTTGCCCCACTGATCGGATCTACGTGGTGCCGGGCAACCATGACGTCGATCGGTCCGTCTGCAAGGGCTCTATGGCCATCGCGAATGCGCAGGCGGCCATCGCCAATGCCAACCACCTGCGCAGGGAGGCCGTGCTGCGCACCCAGCTCAACGACCCGGATTCAGGCCTTGCGCTGTTCAAGCCCCTGGCCGCGTACAACGCTTTCGCTTCGCCCCTGGGGTGTTTTGTCAGCCCAGCGCAGCCGTACTGGTACTACAACCTGGACGATCTCGGCGGCGGAGTGACTTTGCGCCTTCACGGCCTCACCTCGACGTTGATCTCGGGTTTAGAAGATCGCGACGACCAGCCGGGTCGGCTCTATCTCAGTCCACTGCAGACGGTGCTGGACCCCGAGCCTGACGTGCTCAACCTGGTCATGTCGCACCACCCGCCGCGGTGGTTCCTCGACGAGCACGCTGTTGACGACGCCGTAAACGACCGGGCGCCGCTGCAGTTCTTCGGCCATGAGCACCGCCAGCGCTGCATCGCAACCGACGGCTACATGCGCTTCACGGCCGGCGCCGTGAACCCGGAACGCCATGAGCACGACTGGAAGCCAGGCTACAACGTCATCGACATCGAGGTGCTCGGCCAGGGCAAGGATCGCGTGGTGCAGGTGTGCGCGCACGTGCGCCAGCTCCAGAAGAATCCGGAGCGGTTCATCGCTCTGACGACCAAACAAGGGCAGGATGTCTGGGTCCAGAACATCCTCTTCCCCAGCCATGCAACGCACGTCGTCCGTCCGACCGAAGCCCAGCCCGCTCAAGCGGCCGCTGCAGCTCAGGTCGCGCCCGCGGCACCTGCGCACATCGCGACACCTGCGGAGGTAGCTATGAGCAGCCCGAGCACCAAGGGATTGGTCTTCCGTTTCTGGAACCTGCCCGACAGCCAGAAGCGCGAGATCATGCTGAACCTCAAGCTCATCACCCAGGAAGACCTGGTGCTGAGCGACGAGGAACTCTACAACCGCGGGCTGCGGCTCGCCGCCAAGCAAGGGCTGCTCGACGCGCTGGCCCGTGAAGTTGATCGTCTGCAACAACAAGGCTAACTGCCAGCCAAGGGAGGCAAATGAAACCTGAATTTCAGCGTTGGTACGAGGCGGTGCAGTTGACCCTAGACCCGCAAGTCATGGAAGCGCGCTGGGCGGCCTTGCAGGCGCTTGCCGAGTCGATCAACGACGCGGAGCTTGAAGCGCTCGCGCGGGCCGCCTTCCGTTCCGACCAGACGACGGCTGCCACCGCCACGGTTCGCACCAAGCTGGCCGACAAGGGCGGCGCGATGGCCGACGAGGAGTTCGCGCTGCTGGCTGCGGCTGCTCTGGCTGTGATCCTGCAGCGGGACGAGCCGGCGGCCGCACGGGCAGCCACGATGATCTGCACGGCTCATTTCAAGAACCTACGAACGCTGAGGCAGCCGATGGATCTGGTCGGTCTTGGCGCCACCGCCAGGGTTGCGCTGGCCCGGACCTCGCGCCGACGCCCGCCACTGGAGTTGGAACCGATGCCGTCGCTGGAGGTGGATACAACCCCCGCTGAAGAGACCGAGGACAGCAACGAGAGCATCAGGCTGCTTGCCGGCGCCTTCACCGAGGCGATGCAGCAAATCGCCGACCGGCAGGCTGACTTCGAGGAACGGGCTCTGCGGTATATCAGCATCCAGGACGAGGAGCTGAACATGCTTTGGTGGCTCCAGGGCGGCCGCACCCAGGCCGGCCAGCTCTTCGAGGAGATCCCTCGGGAGCAGCAGCCCTTCGTGCTGGCGCGCGATCTCGCGGAGGCCACCTTTTCCCTGCCTGGTGCGTCCGCCATCGGGTCGCTGCTGGAGCGGGCTGGCATCAAGAACGACGAACCGCTAGAGGTCGCGGCTGCCATCCAGGCCTTGCCGATCGAATGGCTCAGGATCGCACTTCCTGAGGCGGACAAACACAAGGTCTCGCCGGTCACCACGCCGCTGCACGAAGGAATCAAGCGGCGTCTTGAAGTGCGTGGCGAGAATTCGTGGATCGCTGGCTGGGCCGGCGTCTGCGACATCGACACTTCAGCGCGCCTGACACCGCTGCAACTGGCGGACCTCTGCTACTGCGAGCAGCTTCTCATCCGCAAGTAGCCATGGCAGACCTCGAACCGCAAGAAAGCGCCGAGTCACCTCGCTGTGCTAACCCGGACTGCCAGGTCGCGGTGGATGGCCGCTGCATAGAAGGCTTCCCCGACACGGCCGAGTGCCCGCAGTTCGGCCGCATTGCGATCATGCCGGTTGCCCCAGCGCCGGGCGCCCACCCTGCACCGAGCAATGGCGTTGCCATGCAGGCCTCGACCACGTTGTCTGTGGACGAGGCCGATGACGTCGTCAAGGAAAGGCCGTCGCGTGTCATCGCCATCGCAGGACCTCAGTCCGCAGGCAAGACCAGCCTGATCGCCGGCCTTTACGACCTGTTCCAGCTCGGCCAGGTCGGCAACGTGTCATTCGCTCAGTCCTTCTCCTTGCACGCCTTCGAGCAGGCCGCACACGACTCGCGCGCGGCGTCGCGCCGCACGACCCCTAACACGGCACGCACCGAGCGTGGCGAGGTCCGCTTCTATCACCTGGAGCTGGTCGACACTGACTCCGGCGCCGTGCCGAGCGTCCTGCTGGGCGACCGGGCGGGCGAAGAGTACCTGGAGACGCGCAGCAATCCGCTGTCCGCGCAAGAGTTCCCTGAGCTGCGGCGCGCGGACGTGTTGACCCTGCTTGTCGACGGCGAGCGGCTATTGGATGCCGGCCAGCGCCACAACCTGCGCTCCGAGATCCGCCAGACGCTGCACGCCTTCGTCGAGGCCGGCGTGGTCAGGACTACCCAGCGGCTGGCGCTCGTGCTGACGAAGCTGGATGTCATTCGCAAGGCAGCCGATGGTGGCGAGCGGACGTTCCAGGGCTTCGACACCCTGCTGGCAGGCCTGCGCGCCGACTATGGCGCGAACTTCGCGGCCGTCGAGTCCTTCCAGATCGCAGCGCAGCCCAGCACGGATGGCGCCAAGCGCGGCGAGAACCTCGACCGCCTGCTGGCCTACTGGATGGCGGAGCCGATGCGCTACCGCCCGGCCTCGATGGTCTTCGACGTGCCGGAGGCGGAACGCTACTTCGACCGCCTCATGGCTCTGCCGAAAGGCGCCCAATGAGCAAGCATTCCGTCGTCGTCATGGGCCTCCCTGGCTCCGGCAAGACCACCTTCCTCGCCGCGCTGTGGCATCTGGTCAGCGAGAAGGAAGTGCCCTGCAAGTTGACCTACGTGTCGCTGCAGACCGGCAACATCGAGCACCTGCATGAGATCGCCTCTCAGTGGCGGGCGGCCAAGAAGCAAGAGCGTACCGCCCAGGGGGGCGACAAGCTCGTATCGATGATCCTCAAAACCGAGGGTGGGAATCCGCAGACAGTCACGTTCCCCGATGTCGCCGGCGAGGCCTTCCTGCGGATGTGGGGCCTGCGCGAGTGCGACGAGACCGTCGCGGGCTGGCTCAAGGAACCGGGCGTGCTGCTCTTCATTCACGCCGACAAGGTCACCGTGCCCAACTTGGTGATCGACGAAAAGTTGCTGATGGAAGACCTCGGGCTTCCGCTCGAAGCCGACGCCGAGCCCGAGAAAGTGGTCGACTGGTCCCCGGACGTGGCACCCACCCAGGTGCAACTCGTCGACCTGCTGCAGTCGATGCAGACCGAACCACTGAACGTCGGGCCCCGCCGCCTGGCCATCATCCTTTCGGCGTGGGACAAGGCATCGGGCCGCGGCTTGTCGCCCGAGCAGTACCTGGCCAGGCGCATGCCGCTGCTAGATCAGTTCCTGAAGCACGGCCTGCATTCCGACTGGGAGACGCGCATCTATGGCGTCAGCGCCCAGGGCGGCGACTACGACGACGACAACACGAAGCTGGCGGACGCGGAGCGTCTGCGGGATATCGACGTGCCGTCGGAGCGAGTTTCGGTGGTCTATGCTGGTGGCAAGTCCAACGACCTGACCGAACCGCTGCAGTGGCTGCTGACGTAGCGCTTTCCCCGTGATCATCAAAGTTCATCAAGCGCTGCACGGGTATTCAGACGGACATCGCCAACTCGCCTGCTCGGCCAGACTCTCCCCGCAGGATGCCAAGCTGGTCCTCGTGATGAGCGACGTCTCGGGGTCGGGGGTCGCGTCCGAAGGCAGCAGCTACCTGACCGGCTACCCCCTCTCGGAAAGCGGTATGTACGCGCTGGCCAGGACCTGGTCGGCGCCAGAGATGCCGCGACCGGGATGCGTCTGGACCCACACGCTGTTCATCGACTTCCCGGACTTGGCTGCAATCGGCGCTCCGTCTCGGCTGGCCAAACTCTTCGCCAGGCCGGAATCACCGTCCTGGTCCTCCTATGGCACGCCCGGGACTCTCGACCTGCTGGCCGGCGACGGGCCCGAGCCGCGCATGACGATGCCGGAGGAAGACTGGGTGGCCGGCGTGCTGAGCGGGCTTTACGAGTCCGCCAGCAGCCGCGTGGTTGCCAAACGGGATCCGAGTGTGCCGGTGGACGCGCTGACGCTGCGGATCTGGGACCAGCAGTGGCCGCGGCTGCGTCGCTCGTTCAGGTTCTGCACGTTCACGACCAAGGACCGCTCCACCTTGGCCGCCTCATTCGATCTTCAGATCCTGCCCGGCCCCGATGTGTCGAGCCGCGCGCGCCTACCGAACACGCGCGAGGTGTCGCCGATGTCCTTCCAGAGCCAGCCCGATTGGCTGATGACTCTCATGGACGATGTGCGGCAGCCCAACTACGGCGGGCTGCGGGACACGCTGAAGCGCCTCGGTGCCGACATCCTGGGCGGCCGCGAGGCCATGCCAGTCTTTTGCACCTTCCACCGCCTCACGAGCGGCCCGGTGTCGCCGAACAAACTTCATGAAGCGATCGAGATGGTCGACGAGCCAGGTCCGCTTTCGACCTCGGACCTGGCACGCGCGCAGGTCGCTGACTACGTGCTGAGCAACGTCGAGGATGCCGACACGAGGGCGTTGGACTTTCTCTGGGACCAGTGGCACTACATCGAGCCGTCGCGCCTCCAGCAGCGCCTGCCGGACGTGGCTGCACCGCTCTGGCGGGCATCGCAGCGACGTCTGCTGGCGGCTTTGCGCAACCCCGCCGACGACGCAGCGGGCTGGGCGGCGCAGATGCTCAAGGCCGTTCCCACCGAAGATCTGCTGGCGGATTGGCCCGAGCGCGACGTGCCGCTCCGGGAGTTGCTGCGGGCGCGGCCCGACCTGGTGGAGGTGCCTGCCTTCTGGGCGGTGGTCGACGTCCGCTCCGCCCATGACCTCAACGGCCTGCCCATGACGGACACGGCCGCCGTCGCGCTGGTTCATGGCATGGAGCGCGAGCCAGGTATGCGCGCTGCGGTGCAGGCGCTGGGGCGGGTGCACGTTCTCAAGATCGTGCAGCTCCTGAGCGGTCTGAAGGACTCCGACGGCAGAGAACTGCGCTGGGTTCGGTACTGCGTCGACGATGCCTCGGCGGTTGCTGAGTTTATGAGCCAGGTGCAGGCACCGGCGCAGGCGCTGCTCATGGAGTTCGCGCGCACGGTGTCGCCCGATTCAGTGCCCAACCAGTATGGGGACGATCCTTGGTACACCGCGCTGTTGGAGCTCAGAAATGCCAAGGGGTCCTTGCCGCATCGGCTGGCCGCCTACGCCTTCGCTCGCGCACTGGGCCGCAGCTCTAGGAACATCGGCGAGTTGCTGCAGATGACCTTCGAGCAGCTGCACGCGGCCGTGTCCAACTCGGCGCTGGCTGACGACGACTGGCGGCTGATCGAGCCGCGGCTGTCGTGGGTGTCCGACGACAAGCGGTGGAACCGCGCAGGTCGGCTGAGGAACGCGGTCGCCAGCGCCTACCTGGACCGGCACCTGTGGCCGCGTGGGTTCGCTTGGATGGCTTCGGACAACAGCGTGTTCGTGGCGTTGATGGAAGAGACGGCGGAACGCTGGGGCGGCAAGCGTTTCCTGAAGACTGTTGAAGAGTCGCTGGAACAAGAGACCGACGCCCTCTGGCGGGCCAGGCGCGAGCTGATCCACTGGTTCCTTAAGCGCAAGTAGTCGCAAGATGGATGGCTCCATTCCGCAAGCTGCGTTCAGCTCGGCCACCGCCAGATCCAAGGTTTGAATTCCGGCCTTGCCGCTGGAAGTCGTGAGTCTGCGATCAGCCTTGCAACGTCGTCCACGGACAGTTCCACTTTTCGCTTGAGGGTCAAGCGGGGTTGTGGCTTCGCTCGCAACCATGATGGCCACCGCGCCTCGTCTTGGATCCACGCGATTTCAAACTGTTCTGTCCACACGCGTTCACGAGTGGGCGTCAATGTGAGAACGCCGGCAACCGACCCTGATAGCTGGCACAGCGGACCATGCAGCAACTGTTCCATGACACGTGACAGTGCCGCCTGCTCCCCGCCAAGCGTGCCGGGCACGCTTTCATCCAACGTGATGACGCACCAGTACCCTCGCTCTGTTGGGCGATGCGAGAGCTCGGGAATGGCCGCCCAGTACGCCGTCCCTGACCCGCCCTGACGGGTTTCGATTGCGATGGGTGACCAGCCGACTGCTGACAGCCGCTCCGCGTCAAGGCGCGTATCCGGACTGTCGTGCCACCGTGTCCAGCTACCTGTGTGACTGTCGAAGACTTCGAGTTCGTCCAACGGCACGCCCCCAACGTGGAAGCCGTTGAGGTCCTCGTCGATGCCGCCCACCTTCCAGATCAGCTCAGCATTGCCGTCCAGGTGGTCGTCTTCGGCAAAGGTCCATTCATGGAGGCGATCCCGCACAACGGTGCGAAGCATGCGCATCAACACCATCGGGTGCTCTGAAGCACGCGTCCGCCAATCGCGCATGGCGACGTCGAGCGTCCGCCACAACGAGAGCCGAAAGATTCCTTGATGAGGGGTGCGAGTTCGATCCGCTTCGAGCAGTTCGACATGCGGATATCGATCACCCGTGTCCCAGCGCGCAGGCCGCAGGAACGGCTGTCGCCGAATGGTTCGTACGCCAGCCAGTGCGTCGACCCTGTAGAAAAATCGATCGGGCAGCTCAGGATCAGGCGTGCGATGCACCTTGTGGGCTACTCCTGCTGCGGTTCAGGAGTGCCGGGTGCGATAGGCATCACGCCCCTATTCAGCACCGTACCGGTCCGAGGCCTGGAGATCGCAAGCGGCTTTGGGGAGCCTGCGATGAGACCGGTCGCGCCTTTTGGTTCAGTCGCCGCAAGATCCCTCGCCTGGTCACGTGTCAGACCCCGCTCGAAGATGCGCTGCGCCTTCTCTGCCAGGTCGTTGGGGACGGCAACAAACTTGCCAGGGGCGACTCGAACTCGCTTCATGCTTTAGGCCTCCGCAGCCAGTTACTTTGCCATGCTCGCGTCAAACAAGAACGCGCAAGGCTTGGGGGGCGGATCGTCCCAGCCCGCAGCGGCGTGCTTGAGTCGTTCCGGCTCGGCACGCTGACCGACCCCGCGCCGATTTCGGTGCAAAAACCTGGGTTAAGGGATCAGCACTCCTTGGAGAATCAACGACTTACGCAGAGGGGCCAAAAGAGCCCGCGTCGATTTGCGTGCAGAAACTGGGGTTAAGCGATATGTCGTGGACGGCATTGCGGGCGGTTGCTGCCAAGCCTGCGATCAGGCCGACTGCCGCCCTGGTGGTGTGGTCTGCTCGACTGCCAGCGATGGCCAGGCTGACGGTGCTGCACTCGACACAGAGGCTGTTAGCGACCGCCAGAATTTCGCCATCCGGGCGCTCCAGGGCGATCGCCACGCGTAGGAGATCAACCAGCCGGTCGACTTCCGCCAGCCGGCAGGCCAACTGCCGTTGCCACGGTTTCGCGCGCGAAAGCCCCTTCTTCAGCAGTCGGACCAAGTCGGCCAAGTCGCCGATCGTCTTGGTGATGGTCACCAGTTGTGGGGAATCAGAGGGCGGCACCGTTTCAGAGGTGGCGCTCGTCCCGGTGAAGGGCTCGTCCATCGCGTCAACCCGGGGTGACCTTGTGTTTGTACTTACCCGGCCCGCCAGGCGGGTTGATGCGCTCCAGCACGCCCTTCACCAGGTCTGCCTGCGACTGTGCAGCGGCGTTCGCAGCGGCGAGAAGGAGCTCCAGCTCGCTGTTGCGCTGCTCCAGCGCCGCAGCACGAAGCTGGAGGGCTTCGTACTGTTGGCCAGCCTGTCGAGCTTGGCTGCGCAAATCCTCGACCAACTGATTTTGAACGGCCAGACGCTCGGCTGACGTCTTGAGTTCTCGCAGCTGCTCGTCCACCTGGCGGCGTTCCGCGCGCGCTGCTGTGAGCAGGGCCAAAGCGTCGACCTTTTCCTGGAGTGCGGCCCGGAGTTCAGTTTGCTTTGCCGTCAAGGCCTCCGTGGCCGTCGCCAGCTCGCGCTGCAGGTACTGCAACTGCTGTTCGTGTTGGCGGGCTTCCCGGTCCCGCTGCTCCTTGGAGGCGTTGCGGAAGTGCTCAAGCGCTTCGCGGGCGTGTGTGTGCTTCTCCTCCAGCGATGCCACTTGGTCCAAGGCCGCTTGTAGTTGCGCCTGCAGGCCGTCGGCCCTGGCGGCCAACTGGGCAGTAGTTTGGGCGCTCTCGAGCCTGAGGGCGGCCAGTTCGGCTTCGATCTTCTGCCGAGAAGACTTCTCATTGGCCACTTCGGGTAGCAATCGCTCGGATTCGGCGCGGGACGCGCGTGCCTCGCCCTGGGCCTTGGACACCAACTCATTGAGGCGCCGGACTTCCTCGGTATGGCCAGCCCGGAGGCCATCAAAACGCGCCTGCGCCTCGAATTCCAATCGCGCTGCCAGGGTCATCACAAAGGCCTGCAACTCCTCGCTGACGGAACGCTCTGGTGTTGCGACGCCGCCCTCGTCAGCTTCGATTTCCTTGAGGTAGGAAGAGATCGTCGCCTTGGACCCCGTGTTGCCCAGTTCGATCCGGATTCCGTCTATGGACGGGTGCTTGCCGGCCTTGATCAATGCAAGCCGCGCCCGCTGTACCTGCCCCTTCGTGATTCCGGGTCTCGCCATGTCTGCCACCAATTTCGTACGTGTTACGTAACATGGATGGTACGTAATACGAAACGCGCGTCAAGGGCGCCAAATCGTCCGTTTTCTGACATTGCTTAATATCGGATTATCCAACGTCAGCCATCTCCGAGGCTCTCGAGGCCCGCCGAGCGGTTCAAAACGGTGGAAATCTCAAGGTTGAGAAAACGACGCGGCCCGAATGGCCGCATCACTGCGCCGGGTACGGGACGTCTGAAAGGAGAATCGCGCGATGCCTGCTGCAGCGACGGCAACCTACCGCAGCTTGGTCAGCGGACGTTTTCCTGGTGCGTAGGCTGCTTCCAGACGCTCTAGCAGCGCATTGAACTGCGCCAGCAGTGGCTGCAGCTCATCCGGCTGACCGCTCCCGTCCAGCCTCGAATCCAGCTTGCTGGCATTCAAGGAGGCGGTCTGACGTACCAAATCGCGCAATGGCAGCAGCCCTTTTCGGACCAGGAGAAATCCGCCCGCTGAAATTCCGAGCGATCCAGCCAAGGCCGAGAACAACAGCGTAAACGCCAAGCGATCCAGCAAGGCACTATCACTGCGCCTGTTATATATCAGCTCAGCGTCAGCCGTCCCGCCAGGGTGAGGCAACTCGACGACGAATGCCAAACGCTTATCCATTCCAGCTTGGCGGTTTCGGTCATCTTTTGCAAATACCAAAGTACCATCTCTGCGCCTGATTGTTAAAGACAATTCTTCGTGGCCGGCGAGTAGATCATTAAGCAGATGCTGGCTGTTCGATCCCTCTTCCAACAGCCGTTCCACGGCTATACGCTCTTGCGCGAGCAGGTCATCTTGGCGCTGGGAAAGCGTTAGCGAAATTACAACATACACCGCAACACTCGCCAAACCCAAGCCGAACATGGTTTGAAGAGCGAACTGTCGTGACAACCGGGCGCGTAGACTGTTACCCCCAAATTTAAGAGAAATCATCAGTCCCGGGCTTCCAGCACATAACCCATGCCACGGACGGTATGAAGCAACTGTCGATCAAAAGGCTGATCGATCTTGACCCGCAAGCGCCGGATTGCAACTTCGACGACGTTAGTGTCGCTGTCAAAGTTCATGTCCCAAACCTGTTCCGCGATTTCCGTCTTGGTGATTACCTCCCCCTGACGACGTAGCAGAAGCGCTAGCAGATTGAATTCCTTGGGGGACAAAGTCAATTTTTGCTTCGCTCGCTCAACCTTGTGTCGGATCAGGTCAACTTCCAGATCGGCCATACGCAATACAACCGGCGCCAGTTCCTCCCGATGACTGGTGCGCCCACGACGAAGCAACACCTCAATCCGCGCGACCAACTCTGAGAATGCAAAGGGCTTGACCATGTAATGGTCAGCGCCGCCCTGTAGTCCACGGACGCGATCTTCAATTTGTCCTCGCGCGGTTAACATCAGCACCGGCATAGAGCGGGTATGTCGCAGTGCTGCCAAAACCGCGGAACCATCAATACCAGGCAACATCCAATCCAGAATGACTAAGTCGTAGTCTCCAACCGCAGCCATGTGCAGACCGTCGACGCCTGTATGGGCGACGTCGACTATGTATCCTTCTTCGCTAAGACCTTTGCGCAAGTAAATCGCGGCCTTGAACTCGTCTTCGATGACCAACAACTTCATGTACCCGCCTTGGCGAGAACATACTCCGTCGGCTTAGGGGCCAACGGCAGCGATGGGGGTTGAAGATGGGCCGGGCCGCACCCGTTCAAACGGTCAGTTGCGTTCAGCTTCATTGCGTGACACATAAATCACGAACAGCTTGTCGACAAAACCGCTTGGAGAAATTGCGCGCAAGTCGACCGGGCGGTGATTGACCGAGTCGAACTTCCAAGTAAATACTTTTTCGCCTCTACGGAACGTGATGATGTCGCCGCAGTCCACGTTTAGTGAGTTTCTATCGTCAACATTGACGACCTTGGCCGATGAACCGGGCTGAACTACTTCACTGCCATACACTGACTTGCCGTTGGGAAGGCGCTCCAAATCAGATTGGCCGGCATGAGCGGCAGTCGCAAGCAGCAGCCCGGCCATCAAAGCAGTAAAACCGTTTTTCATAAGAACTCCTAGGACAGGCGCGCCCTCGGATGAGTGACTCAACGCCTGCTTGGAAACACTGTATAAATTCCTTCCTGACTTTAGTCGCGCGGCGAAATTACAAGATTGTCATCTTTCCAAGCGCGACCCACAGGCGCAAAGTACAGATCGCCTGCTAGACGCTCGATGCCCATATCTAGCCTTAATTATTCATATGGTGGCTAGAAAAAAGCTATTTTCTAGGCTGAGAGTGGTGCATGCACGCATTTCACAGCGCAAAATTGGTTGACAAAGCCGGTTTTGTTATTTGCCCATTGCAGCCGTGGCAGGCTGACTATTCTCGAAAACTTGATTGAAGAGGCTTTAATTTGCACCGAGCTAACGTGATATTGGGCGCAGCACCGTCAACGACGTCAACGGGAACGTCGCGGAGTGATTGGGGCCGCACTCCAAACGTCGCAACGAAAGTCCGTGTCAGATGGGCGCTGTCAGCAAAGCCTGCCCAATGGGCCGCCTCCGTGAGTGTCGATCCGCTGGCGAGCGTGCGCACCGCACGTTGCAGGCGCAGCCAACGGACGTAGGCACGGAACGGTAGACCCGAAACTTCAGCGAACCAGTGCAGGAAGCGAGAAGACGACAAGCCGACCGACCGGGCAGCGTCTTCCGCTCGCACTGACGCGCCCAAGGCGTGATCAAGCCATTGCAGCACGGCTGCCCAGCGTCCGTCGGCCGGGCCGTCGGCAGCGCTCGCGCGCGTCGTCCTGTGTCCTTGCAACCAGCGGGCCAGTTCGCATTCCAGAAATTCGACCTGCGATGCGGTCAAGCCGGCAGCCGATGCTGCATCGCTCGCGGCAGGCGCTTCGCCGACGATGGTGGGATCGAGAAACACCATGCGCAGGGGCCGCGATGCCACCAGACGATGCGGAACTCGAGCGGGGAGGAAGTGCCCCGGGGTATCCAGCACGCCCCAGGCGCCTTCCAGCTTCAATGTCCCTGCTGGGCACCAGGCGAGCTGGGCGGCTTGGTGCCGGTGCAGCCGCCCTGGTTCGACGGGGCCAACATAGACGGCCCATCCACGTCCGACGATGAGCTGGGGTCGTTCCGGGACAGCCGCTTCATCCATTAGCTGCCCGGACCTGCTTGCGGCCGAACAGTTCGTGGACCACGATCAACACCGCACCTGCCGAGATGCCGATGTCGGCCATGTTGAAAGCGGGCCAGTGGTGCGGCCCCCAGTGAAGGTCGATCCAGTCCACCACGGCGCTGCGCACCATCCGGTCGATCATGTTGGCCAGCGCACCGCCGAGGATCAGGCCGAAACCCACGCGCTCTGCACGCGAGGTGCCGGGCCTGCGGATCATGAAGACCAGGAAGACCGAAGCCGCTGCCGCGAGCCCGATGAAGAAAAAGCGTTGCCAGCCGCCCGCGTCGTGCAGGAAGCTGAAAGCCGCGCCGCGGTTCAGCACATGCACGATGTTCAGGATCGACAACCACTCATGCCGCGCGCCGTAGTCGACCCACGCAACGATGGCCGCCTTGGTCGCCACATCGCCCGCCAGCACCAAGGCCGCCAGCAGGAAGCCCACGCGAATGCTGCGATCAGCCTTCATGGTGCCGCTCATTCGACGGCGCCCCCCGCAGCAGGCGCATGCCATTGAAGACCACGGCCAGGCTTGCTCCCATGTCGGCGAGGATGGCCAGCCAGAGGCTGGCGTAGCCCGTGAAAGCCAGCACCATGAAGATCACTTTGGTGCCAATCGCAAAGGCGATGTTGGCCTTCAGGATGCCGCCCACACGGCGCGACAGCGTGATGAACTCAGGCAGCTTGCGCAGGTCATCCTGCATCAAGGCCACGTCGGCCGTCTCGATCGCCGTGTCGGTGCCCGCCGCTCCCATTGCGAAACCGATGTTGGACTTGGCGAGCGCCGGCGCGTCATTGACGCCGTCCCCCACCATGCCAACCGGGCCCTGCGCCGCAAGCTTCTCGATGGCCTCCAGCTTGTCTTGCGGCAGCAGGTCGCCGCGAGCATCCGTGATGCCAACCTGGGCCGCCACGGCTTGGGCCGTCTTGCCGTTGTCGCCGGTCAGCATCACTGGCTCCACGCCGAGCCGCTTCAGCTCAGCCACCGCCTGCTTGCTGCTGTCGCGCACCGTGTCCGCCACGGCCAGGACCGCGAGCGCCTGCTTGTCGGTCGACAGCACCACGGCCGTCTTGGCCTGGGCTTCGAACTGTTCGAGCAACGCGCGCACGGAGTCAGACGCGACGCCCAGCTCCGTTGCGAGGCGGTGGTTGCCGATGTAATAGGTTTGACCGTCGATGTCGCCCTTGACGCCACGCCCGGCCAAGGCTTCGAAGCCCTGAACGGAGGCATGCGGTCGGTCACCATAGCCATTGACGATGGCCGTGGCCACCGGGTGTTCCGACAAGGCATCCAGGCTTGCGGCGATGCGCAAGACCTCCGCCTCGGGCAACGAGCCCTGGGGCACGGTGTCCGTCAGCGCGGGGCGGCCGTGGGTCAGCGTGCCGGTCTTGTCGAGGGCCACCGCACGCAGCAGTCGCCCCTGTTCCAGGTACAGCCCGCCCTTGACGAGCATGCCCCGACGGGCCGCGGCAGCCAGGCCACTGACCACGGTGACCGGCGTGGAGATCACCAGGGCGCACGGGCATGCGATCACGAGCATCACCAGCGCCTTGTAGGTCCAGTCCAACCAAACGCCACCGAAGAACAGCGGCGGGATCACGGCGATGCCGATGGCCAGGGCGAAGACGATGGGCGTGTAGATGCCGGCGAACTGGTCGACAAAGCGCTGCGTGGGTGCCCGTTGGCCCTGCGCCTCCTGGACGGACCGGGCAATGCGGTCGAGGGTGGTCTCGCCCTTACGGGACCGAACTTCGAACTCCAACGTGCCGCGTTCGTTGATCGTGCCCGCGAACACCGTGTCACCTGGGTTCTTCTCCACCGGCATGCTCTCGCCGGTGATCGGCGCCTGGTTGACCGCCGAAGCGCCAGAGACCACCAGTCCATCAAGCGCGATGCGTTCCCCAGGCCGCACGCGGACAACCGCCCCCACTGCCACGGTTTCCGCCTTGACTTCTTCCCAGCGTCCGTCGGCCTGCTTGACGAGGGCCGTTTCCGGCGCGAGGTCCATCAGCTTGCGGATGGCATTGCGCGCACGGTCCAGGCTGAGCGCCTCGATCATCTCGGCAATGCCGAACAGCCAGATCACGACGGCCGCCTCGGGCCACTGGCCGATCAACGCCGCACCGATGACGGCGATCGTCATCAGCAGGTTCATGTTCAGCGACAGCGTGCGCAGTGCGATCCAGCCCATCTTGAGCGTCTCGATGCCGCCCAACGCGATGGCCACCAGCGATGCCCCGATGACTGGCAAGGACGATTCGCCCAGGCCGGAGAAGGCCATGACCTCCGCACCCATCGCCAGCACACCCGCGGCCGCCATGCGCAGCCATTGGGACTTGGAGATGCCCGTGCCGAACTCGCGCGTGACCGCCGGTGCCGGCTGGCTGCTGTCCTGCAGCACCGGCTGCATGCCCAGGCGTTCAATGGCCGCTGTGATCGGCGCCTCGTCCGGCAGGGAATGGCTGACGGTCAACTTGCGGCTCATCAGATCGAACTGCAGCGCTCTGATACCCGGCACGCCGCCCAGGGCCTTGCGCAGCAGCGCTTCCTCCGTCGGGCAGTCCATCTTCTCGATGAGATAGGTGGCTTGCCCCTTGGCGCTTGCCCCCGCTTCGCGCTCGACGGTGGCTTTCATGCCGATCTCGCGCAGCGCATCCAGCACCGGTCCTGGCTCGTCGAGACGGTGTTGCACCGCAAGGCGGCGGTTCATCAGGTCGAAGTCCAGCCGATCGATCCCGTCCACCTTGCCCAGGCGCTTGCGGATCAAGGCTTCCTCGGTCGGGCAGTCCATGTTCGTGATCAAGAACTGGGTGGTGTTGCCGCTGGCCGTCGGCGCAAACGACACAGGCGGCTTGCCGCAGGCGCCGCAATCGGCGGCGGGAGCGCAGCTCGACGCCACCGGTTCCGCGACCTCATCACTCAACTGGGCCTGCATGCCGATCGAATGCAACTGCGCCAGGATCGGCGCGGCAGAAGGCAGCGTATGCCCCACGGACAATCGGCGGGCGGGCAGGTCGAACTGCAGCGACGTGACGCCATCCATGGCCCCCAGACTGGCGCGAATGGCCGCTTCTTCATTCCGGCAGTCCATATTCGGAATCAGGAACTGCGAGGTGCTTTCGCTGGCCGCCTGGGCGGCTGAAGCCGGCGCCTCGCCGCTGGGGTCGCCGTCATCGGCAGCGCAACTCGACCCCGGTGTGGCCACCACGTCAACCAGCTGAGCCTGCATGCTGATCGAATGCAGCTGCGCGAGGATCGGCGCCGGCGAGGCCAGGGTATGCGTCACGGACAGCCGGCGGGCCGGCAGGTCGAACTCCAACGACGCGACGCCATCCATGGGCTCCAGGCTGGCTCGGATGGCCGCTTCTTCGTTGCGGCAGTCCATGTTCGGAATCATGAACACATGCGAGGTCGCCGCAGGGCTCGCGCCACCGCACCCGGAGGAGCACGTAGATCCGCAGCTTCCGGTGACCGCAGCGCCATTCGACGCCTTGGAACCCTGCGCTCCGCTATCGGCGTCCGTCGAGCGCGTTTCTTCGATCTTCATCGCTTTCCTTCAATGACCTGCCTGATTGCCTCCATTGCACACCCTGAAGTGGGTACGGAGTCAAGTAACACTTGAATGGCCTTGTTTTTCCCCGGCGGCGCCCGCCTCGCTGAGGATCTCTCGGCCGCCCTGGGCGGCGATCACCGAGACCACGATGCCGAGCACCAGGTCCGGCAGGTTCGATCCCCACCACATCACCAACGCCCCTGACAAAACGATCGCGAGGTTCACGATCGAGTCGTTGTTGGTGAAGATCGCGGACGCCTTGAAGTTGACGTCTTCGCCGCGATGGCGCTTCAACAACCGCAGGCAGACGAAATTGAGCGCTGCGTTCAGGGCTGCCATCGCCATCATCGCCGGGCCCAATGGGGGCTCCCCACCAAAGAACCGGCGCAGCACCTCGACCAGCAGCACAAGGGCCAGGCCGATCAACAGCCAGCCGGACAGCCGGGCGGCTCGAACCTTGATCGTCACCGAGCGGCCAATGGCGTACAGGCTCACGCCGTACACCAGGGCGTCGGACAGGTTGTCCAGCGCCGCGCCAATCACGGCGGTCGACGACGCCCACACGCCAACAGCCACGCCGGCCAGGCACTGCCCAAGATTGATCAGCAGGACTGCCACGAGGATTCGGCGGTCTGCCGCATCGCTGGCATCCAGGCCATGTTCATCGTCGTCGCTCATTCGTATCCCTTCCGGTGCGGCATGTCGCGAAGTCCTGGCCAAGCGATTGGAGACCCCGTACCTGGTAGAGAGTCAAGAGGCGTAGCAGGTTTGTTCAAGCGCTTCTGGAAACCGGTGGCAACACTGGCGCTGCTTGTTGAGGAGTGGCAATGTCAGCGCGTTCTGTTGTTCGGTACGGGGTCTATCCAACGGTGATGGCCCTGGTGGTTCTCGGTGTGGCGACGACGCCAGCGCGAAGCTATGCGCTGGTTTGGCTCGCCGGGCTTGTCGCGTTTGGGCTGCTCGCTGTGGCATTGCTGGAGCGCTGGTTCCCCTTCGACGCTCGGTGGCAAGCAGCGGACCTGGACTTCCCGGCCGATGTGGCGCATGCGGTCGTCAACCTGGTTGTGATGCACGCCGCGGTGCTCGGATTCGTCCTGCTGCGCGATCTGGCTGGCTATCAGGGTCTGGGGTGGCCCAGCGACTGGCCCTATCTCGCCCAGGTCTTCCTGGCGGGCTTGCCGCTCGATCTGTCGCTGTACGCCATGCATCGCCTGAGTCATCGCCATGGCGTCCTCTGGCGCTTTCACAGCATCCATCACTCGTCACGCCGGCTCTACTGGCTCAACGGCGAACGCCGGCATCCTCTCCACGCAGCGCTGATGGCCGGCCCGGGGCTGCTGGTTCTGGGCGTGCTGGGAACGCCCGCCATGGTGGTGGGAGGCTGGTTTGCGATCCTGGCCGTGCATCTCGCGTTCCAGCATGCCAACCTGGATTACCGAGTCGGCCCGGTTCGCTACCTGCTCGGTGTGGCCGAGCTTCACCGCTGGCATCACCGCGAGCGCTTCGAGGACGCGCAGGTGAACTTCGGCGAGTTTTGGCTGCTGTGGGACCACATCTTCGGCACCTTTTATCAGCCCAACTCGCCGCTCGGCCCTATCGGGATCGAGGGTGATCCGGTTCCGCACGGCTACGTCGAACAGATGGTCTACCCATTCAAGGCGGAGGCATGCGCATGAGCTTCGACATGCCCACCTACGGTCGGGCGATTGGGCCGTTCGTAGATGCTGAGTTGCGAGAGGCCTGGCGAGCAATGCGCAGCAGCGAGCCCACTGTAGGTTTCCTGCACCTCGAACGAGCCCACGTCATGGGGCAGGCTTCGACCTACCAGCATGTGCGCGTCCATCTGCACATGCTGGCATGGGGGCTGCGCACTCGCGACGTTCGGGAGACAGCCGGGCAGTTGCTCCGCATCGTCGGCGCAGCGACCAAGACGCCGTTCGGGTTGGTTCCCACGGGCAACACCGGAGGGGCAGACATCAGCCCCGTCAAGCCACTGCCGATCCCTGGAGATTTGGCCAAAGTCATCGAAGACGCGAAGCGAGCCGCGAAAAGCTGACCTGCGATCAGGCCCTTGACTCTGAAGTCACTTCATGTCTCAGCATCTGCGGCGTCAAAACTTTCTCCTTCAGAGCCATGGACCGTCGTCACTTTTCCAAAGCAGCAATCGCCAGCGCAGTCGCGGCCCCGCACACGCTCTACGCACAAGACCGCCCCGTCGAAGGCAAGCAGTACGCCAGCGTGTCGCCGCGCCAACCCACGCGAGATGCGAATCAGATCGAAGTGGTGGAGTTCTTCGCCTATAGCTGCGAACACTGCTTCCTGTTCGAGCCTGTGCTTGACGCCTGGCACAAGCGGCTGCCTGCGGGAGCAGTGCTCCGCCGGGTTCCGGTCGCCTTCCGCGAGGTGCCGTTTGCGATGCACCAGAAGTTGTTCTTCGCGATCGAACAACTCGGCCTGGTGGAGCGGCTGCACGGCAAGGTGTTCACGGCCATCCACGTGGGCAAACAGCGACTGGACAAGCCCGAGGGAATCGCCGACTTCGCGACGAAGAATGGCGTTGAGCCGGCTCGACTCTTGGACGCGGTCAATTCTTTCGCCGTCGCCACCAAGGCAAAGCAAGCCAACACGCTGGCGACTGGCTACAAGATCGAAGGCACGCCGTCGATGGGGGTTGACGGTCGGTGGTTGACTTCAGGGTCCATGACCGGTTCGAACGAGCGCTCACTGGCCGTGGTCGACTACCTGATTGGCGAAGCGCGACGCGTCGGCAAGAGCTGAGGTGAAGTGAGCCGCCTGGACAAACTGCGGGAGACGCATCCGGCGCTGGTGGAGTACATCGTCTGGAGCTCCCTGGCCGTCACCATCTTTGCCGCTGCGTTGCTCGCGTACTACTTTCACAAGGACAGCGTGAAGCGGCGCCAGCGGCGAGAGGAGAGGCGGCAGCAGCGCCGCCGCGTTCGTCATCGCAGGCGGTAGAGGCCGGCCTGGGTCACCCACCGTGGACCGACTTCGGCGGCCCACGCCTGCGCGACGTGGGCGATGGCTCCCTGGCGGCTTCGGACAACCCAGACAGGATGCCGCAATCATTCGCGGATCGCGCCGAGCCGCAGCGTTGACGCAGGTCTCTGAGCTGACGCTCCAGCGATTTCAGCTCCTTGATCCGCTTGGCGACATGCTCCATGTGGTCGTCCAACAGCGCGTTGACGTCTCCGCATTCCTCGTCGGGTCGGTCCCTGAACCGCAGCAGCACGCGAACCTCATCCAGCGACATGTCGAGGCTGCGGCAGTGGCGAATGAATTGCAGCCGCTCCTGGTGGGCGGCGTCGTAAAGCCGGAAGTTGCCTCCCGTACGGGCGGCAGCCTGCAGCAGCCCCTCCCGCTCATAAAAGCGGATGGTCTCGATGGCCGTGTCGGTGGCGCTGGCAAGTTCGCCGATCTTCATGAAAAGCCTTGTGAAGTTGCTGGCGGGCTTGACTCTAAACCCACTTCAGGGGTTCCAATACGGGTCGGAACAAGAATCATTTGCAATGAAGCCTCTCCTTCTTCGCCTCACCGCCTTCGTTTTCTTCTTGCTTGTTGCTGCCGGTAGCCATGCGCAGGTGCCTGAGTCCGAGGTGCGGCAGCTTTGGCAGTTGATCGACTACGTCGGGGTTGACTACGGCGGCGCGGTCAGCAACGGCGCGGTGGTCAGCGCGGCCGAGTACGCGGAGATGGCAGAGTTCGCCGAGCGAGCCGTCCAGCAAGCGAGGGCACTGCCGGATGTTGCTGGAAAGGGTGAACTCCTGAAAGCCGCGCAGGCCCTAAGCAGTGCGGTCGCCAGCAAGGCCGACGCCAAGGAAGTGGGCGAACTCGCCAGACGGGCTTCAGGTCTTCTGCTGGCAGCCTACCCCGTGCCGGTGGCTCCGAAGACGATTCCGGAACTGCGGCAAGGCAAGACGCTGTATCAGGCCCAGTGCGCCAGCTGCCACGGCGCAGCCGGCGGCGGGGACGGACCGTTGGCGGCAACGCTGGATCCCAAGCCGATTGCCTTCACGGACCGCGAGCGTGCCGGGACCCGCAGCTTGATGGCGCTCTACCAAGTGGTCAGCCAAGGCGTCCCGGGTACCTCGATGCCGGCGTTCGGCGCGCTGTCTGACCAGGACCGTTGGGCCCTTGCCTGGTACGTTGGCACCCTCGCATCGGACGAAGCAGCGCGCAAGCGGGGGGCTGGCTTGTGGCAGAACGACTCACGCGCCAAGGTCAACGTGACGAACTTGGCCGCTCTCACGACGCAGACCGAAACGACTTTGGCACCCGTCCTGGGCGCGGACAGTGCGCACGACTTGATGGCCTATCTGCGCAGTGACTCTGCCGCGCTGGCGAGCGCCGAGGGCGGTGTGCCGCTGGCCCGTGCGCGGCTGCAGGAGAGCTTGGCAGCGGCTCGCGCCGACAAGGTCGCGGAGGCAACCCGCCTCGGCCTGTCGGCATACCTCGACGGGTTCGAGCCCCTTGAACCCAAGCTGTCGGCGCGCAACAAGGAGTTGATGGTCGAGATCGAGAAGGGGATGTTGACCTATCGGGCGGCGCTGAGCGGCGGCAAGCTCGAGGAGGCGGAAGCGGCAGCCACGCGCCTCGATGCGCTGTTCACTCAGGCCGAGACGGAGTTGAATGCGGGTGCTTCGGATGCCACGACGACGTTCGCAGGCGCACTGACCATCCTGCTTCGAGAAGGTGTCGAGGCGCTCCTCATCGTCGTCGGCATGATCGCGTTCCTGCGCAAGGCGAATCGCGCTGACTTGCTCCCGCATGTGCATGCGGGCTGGGTGTCGGCGTTGCTGGCGGGCGGCCTGACCTGGTTCATCGCCACCTACGTCGTGAGCATCAGCGGCGCCGATCGAGAGGTGACGGAAGGCCTGTCGTCATTGTTCGCCGCCGTGGTGTTGCTCGGCGTTGGCCTCTGGATGCATCAGAAGAGCAGCGCTGGACGCTGGCAGGCTTACTTGAAGCAGAAGCTGTCAGCAGCGATGTCGCGCCGTTCGGCATGGGCCTTGTTTGGCCTGTCTTTCATCGCCGTCTACCGTGAAGTGTTTGAAACCGTGCTGTTCTTCTCTGCGCTCGCGGTGGACGGTCATCGAGGCGCGCTGATGGGCGGCTTGGCTTGCGGCGTCGCCGCCCTCGCGGTCATCGCCTGGCTGATGTTGCGCACCAGTGCACGCATGCCGATCGGGAAGTTCTTCGCCGCCAGCTCGATCCTGGTGGCCGTGATCGCCGTGGTTCTGGCGGGCAAGGGCGTTGGTGGCTTGCAAGAGGCGGGATGGATCTCGGCGCATCCGATCGTTTGGCCTCACGTCCAGATGCTGGGTATCTATCCCACCGCCGAGACCGCTGTTGCCCAGGTCGTGGTCCTGCTGATCGCCATTGCGGGATTTGGGATCAACATGATGCAAGCGCGGCGTGTGCCTGCGGCAACTTAGGGCAACGCTGATCAAGTCCCGCCTTGCGGGTTGGTCTGGTGGCGGGGCCGCAGCGGCGTCGCGATGATTGACAGATGAAGCAAGCCACACTTGCAGCCGCCGCGGATCAAGGCGCGGAGTTCGAGCGATTTCGCCGGCCGACCCGGCGCGACGTGTTCCTGCAGACGATGGATGCCATCGTGCCGTGGGCTGAGCTGTGCGAAGTCATCGAGCCCCACTACCCGAAGGCCGGCAAGGGCCGTCCGCCCATCGGACTGGAGCGCATGCTGCGCATGTACTTCGTGCAGCACTGGTTCAACCTCGCCGACGAAGCCTGCGAAGAGGCGCTGTTGGACAGCACGGCGCTGCGCCGCTTCGTGGGCATTGACCTGGGCCGCGAGCGCGTGCCCGACGGCACCACCTTGCTGAAGTTCCGCCGGCTGCTGGAGGACGACAAGCACAAGCTGGGCGCCGCACTGTTCGCCAAGGTCGGCGAGGTGCTGCAGAGCAAGGGCATGAAGGTTGGCACGGGCACCATCGTGGATGCCACCATCATCTCGGCGCCGAGCTCGACCAAGAACGATAAGGGCGAGCGCGATCCCGAGATGCACCAGACCAAGAAGGGGCAGCAGTACTTCTTCGGCATGAAGCTGCACATCGGCGTGGACAGCCAGACGGGCCTTGCGCACAGCACGGTGGTGACCGCAGCCAACGTTCACGACAAGCACCCGCTGCGCGAACTGCTGCACGGCGAGGAGCTGGAAGTCTTCGGCGACAGCGCCTACGCCTCCCAGCAGGCGTTGATTGCAGCCAAGGCGCCGAAGGCCAAGGACCGAACGAATCAGAGGGTCAGGGGCACAGGGTGCTTGGCCGACTTGGAGCGCATCGTCAACCGCATCAAGTCCAAGACGCGCTCGCGGGTGGAGCACGTGTTCGCAGTGGTGAAGCGGCAGTTCGGCTTCAGCAAAGTCCGCTACAAGGGCCTGGCGAAGAACGCGACGCGAGCGTTCGTGGCGCTGGGTCTGGCGAACATCTACCTGGCGCGCAAGCGTCTGGTGGCATGAGTGCGTCTGCAGTGGGCGCGCGACGCGCCTGCTGCCTCGAAACTGCCGAAAAATGCGGCATTGGCGTGGAGCAACACCGTCAAGTCAGGCAAGTAGGGCGTTGGTCCGACGCAGCGTCGAAATCAATGGCTTGTTCAGCGTAGCCTTAGAAAACAGTCGCTGGCCGCCGACATAGTCTCGCGATGGACGACGTCACAGTGCCCTGTGTCAGTGGCCGGTTTTGGTGTCTCCCGACGTTCACCAGGCGATCGACCACTGCCTCTGTTCGAAGCTCGACCGAATGTCGGTTCTTTCTGCCGGCGAACTCACGCATCCGACCCGTTGCTGCCGGTCGGCCTTTTGGAGAACTGTGTCAGCCGGCGCAGCAGGACAGCTGCGTCACGTCCTTGGTGAAGGTCTGCGCCGCGAGCTTCAGGCCCTCGACCATCGTGAGGTACGGGAACAGCTGGTTCGCCAGGTCGTGCACGGTCATGCGGGCACGGATGGCGATGGCCGCCGACTGAATCAATTCGCCGGCTTCAGCCGTCACCGCCTGCACGCCGAGCAGCCGGCCCGAGCCCGTCTCCGCCACCAGCTTGATGAAGCCTCGCGAGTCGAAGTTAACGAGCGCGCGCGGCACGTTGTCCAGCGTCAGTGTTCGGCTGTCCGTCTCGATGCCCGCTCGATGGGCTTCTGCTTCGGTGTAGCCGACAGTGGCGACCTGCGGGTCGGTGAACACGACGGCAGGCACCGTGCCGAGATCGAGCGCCGCATCGCCGCCGGTCATGTTGACGGCCGCTCTCGTTCCGGCCGCCGCGGCGACATACACGAACTGCGGCTGATCGGTGCAGTCTCCGGCCGCAAAGATGGCCGGCGCGCTCGTGCGCATGCGATCGTCAATCACGATGGCCCCCTGTTCGTCCACCGCCACGCCGGCGGCTTCGAGGTTCAGCGCCCGGGTGTTTGGCGTACGGCCTGTGGCCACCAGCAACTGATCGGCGCGGAGTTCGCCGTGATTCGACGTCAACACGAATTGGCCGTCTGCATAGGCGACGTGGCTCGCCTGCGTCTGCTCCAGCACCTCGATGCCTTCATCGCGGAACGCGGAGGCAACCGCCTCGCCGATGGCCGGGTCTTCACGGAAGAAGAGCTTGTTGCGCGCCAGGATGGTGACCCGGCTGCCCAGCCGCGCAAAGGCCTGCGCAAGTTCCACGGCCACCACCGAAGAGCCGATCACGGCCAGGCGCGGAGGAATTGAATCACTTGCCAGGGCCTCTGTGGACGTCCAATACGGCGTGTCCTCCAGTCCGGGGATCGGGGGTAGTGCGGCGCTGGCGCCGACAGCCACCAGGCAGCGGTCGAAAGGCACTTCTTCTTGGCCGCCATCGCGCAGCGATACCGACAAAGTGCGGCCATCCTTGAAGCGTGCCGTGCCGTGCATCACGGTGATGGCCGGCGTGCCGGCCAGGATGCTTTCGTACTTGCCGTGGCGTAGTTCGTCCACACGGGCTTGCTGCTGCGCGAGCAGGCGATCGCGCAGCACGGTGGGCCTAACAGCCGACACGCCGGCGTCGAACGGGCTTTCGCGGCGCATGTGCGCAACGTGCGCGGCGCGGATCATGATTTTGGAGGGCACGCAACCCACGTTGACGCAGGTGCCGCCGATCGTGCCTCGCTCGATCAGCGTGACGCGGGCACCACCCTCGACGGCCTTGAGTGCGGCCGCCATCGCGGCGCCACCACTGCCAACAACCGCGACGTGCAGCGGGCTGCCAGCCGCGGGCCGTGCCGAGCCACCGAGCCATTCACGTGCCTTGCCGAGCAGGCCGGTCGGCGGCGCAGCGGGTGCGTCGTTGGTGTGCTTGGCGCGGTAACCTGCCGCCGCCACCGCGGCCGTCAATGCGGCGAGCGATGTGCCCGCGTCGACCTTGAGGCTGGCCATGCGGTCCGGATAGAACACCGACACCGAGCGCACGCCGGGCACCTTTTGGAGCGCGTCCTCGACATGAACGGCGCACGATGCGCAAGTCATGCCTTCGATTTGCAACTGGGTCATACAAGGTCTCTTTCGGAGGGAGAGAAGGGGTCACTCATTGCTTCTGCGGTAGATCGCAGCCGACCGGGCCGCACCTGAGATTCGCCGGCCAGACCAAATCCCAGATCGAGACGCCGACCATGACGGCCAAGCCCGTGTACAGCAGTCGCGCGGTCCACCAGTGGCCGAAGAACGGATACATCGCTGCGAGCACGATGGCTGGTCCCACCATGCCAAGCGCACTGCGATGCCACTGCCGGTGGCTGAACCAGCCCAGGCCGTTGGCCACGAGTGCTACTGCCGCGAACAGCGGTAGCAAGGTGGTCAGGAACAGTCCCTCGTACTCGGTAAGAAAACCAAGCCCGAGCGCCGCTCCCAAGCTCGCGATGGCCGGAAAGCAGGCCGCGCAGCCCATCGCCGAGACGATGCTGCCCAGCGCACCGGCCTTGTCGGCGATACGCGTCACCAGTCCCATGATCGGACGGTCCTACTACTTGGCGGTCGACGGATAGCCCGCGTCGGCGGTGGCCTTGGTCAGCGCCTGGACGTTGGTCTTGGCGTCGTCGAACGACACCACGGCCTGCTTTTTTTCGAAGCTGACTTCGGTCTTGGTCACGCCTTGGACCTTGCTCAGGGCCTGCTTGACCGTCAACGGGCAGGCGGAACAGGTCATGCCTGGGACTGACAAGGTGACGGTCTGCGTGGCGGCCCATGCGGGTGCGGCCATGGCGACGACGAAGAGGGAGGCGAGCAGTTTCTTCATGAGAACTCCGATCAGTAGAAGAATGGGACGACGTAGGGAAAGCCGAGCGCGACCAACACCAGCACGGCGACGGCCCAGAAGAGAAACTTGTAGGAAGCGCGCACCTGAGGAATCGCGCAGACCTCGCCAGGTTTGCAGTCTTGCACCGGGCGAAAGATGCGGCGGTGAGCGAAGAACAACGCCACCAGCGCCGCACCGATGAAGATCGGCCGGTACGGCTCCAGTGCAGTCAGGTTGCCGACCCAGGCGCCGCTGACACCCAATGCCACAAGAACAAGAGGCCCAAGACAACAAGTCGAGGCGAGCAATGCGGCCAAGCCACCTGCAACCAGGGCGCCGCGACCACTTTGGGGTTCCGACATATTGCTGTTCCTTTCCAAGTCTTTTCGAACAGCGTAACCTTACTTCCGTAGTTCAGTACGGAGTCAAGGGGTATGGACAAAGCGGTCGAAAACTTCACCATCGGCGCCTTCGCCGAGGCAGCCGGCGTCAACGTGGAGACGATCCGGTTCTACCAGCGCAAGGGGCTGCTACCCGAACCGGACAAGCCCCAAGGCAGCGTTCGGCGCTACGGGGAGGGCGACGTGGCGCGAGTCCGTTTCATCAAGTCGGCACAGCGCCTGGGTTTCAGCCTGGACGAGGTGGCCGGGCTGCTCAGGCTGGACGACGGCACGCACTGCGATGAAGCGCGCGACCTCGCCGAACACAAGCTCGCCGACGTACGCTCGAAGCTGGCCGATCTGCGACGCATTGAGCACGTGTTGGCTGCTTTGGTCCAGGACTGCTGCGCGAGTCACGGCAACGTCTCCTGCCCGCTGATTGGTGCGCTGCGGGCGCCCTGACGCTACACATGTTGGGAGATAGCCCCTTCACTCGGCGGTGGCATGAGGAAGCGGGCGTCCGGCCAGCAGATGGATCAATGACTGGTCTCGGCGCCTTCTGTCATTGACTTGCCAAAACCGTAGGGCTTGAGCCAGCCTGTAGCAGCCGCTCTTGGTCGATTTGCTCACGTATCGTGCAGCATGGGATTCCAGCGGGAGCCATACTTGGCCATGGAGTTGAGCGTCGCGAGCAGCTTACGCATGGACGCCACGAGCGCAACCTTCTTGGCCTTGCCTTTCGCGAGCAGGCGCTCATAGAAGGCTCGAAACACGCTGCAGAACCGTACCGCGACCAGTGTCGCCATGTAGAGGGTGCGTCGTACATCGTGGCGACCGCCCCAAATGGATCGCTGGCCGCGCATCAAGCCCGAGTCGCGGTTCATTGGCGCTACACCCACCAGCGCAGCAATCCGGCGCCGGCTGATCTTGCCGAGCTCCGGCAAGTCGGCGATTAGCACCGCAACGCTGGTCTGGCCAACGCCCGGAACAGTGCTGAGGGCCAGCGCTAGCTCTGAATGATGCTTCTGCAGGTGGGCCGCTATGGCGGCCTGGTTGTCTGCCAGCTCTTGCGCCAGGAAAGCCAGAACGCGTTCCACGCTCGCAATTGACGCAGCATGAGCCTGCCGGCGGCGCAGCTTCTCCGCCGTCTGCATGTCAACCAGTTGTCGGCGCCGCTGCACCAGCGCCTGCAAGCTCAGCCGCGCATCGTCAGCCAGTGGCTTGACGAATCGGTCGCGCTCTGGATGCTGATGAAGAACGCGAGCGAATGACGCCAGCAGCCGAGCATCCAGGGCATCTGTCTTTGCCATTAGCCCCATCGCCCGAGCGAAGTCGCGAGCAGCTCGGGGATTGACCACCGCGACGGCCAAACCTTGCGACTGCAACGCAGACGCTGCCGAGAACTCATAACCACCTGTGGCCTCTAGGACGACGAGTGCAGGGCAGAGTTCAGCAACGCGCCTTCCAAGCTCTGCGATGCCGGCCTCGTCATTGCCCACCTGCCAAGTCTCGGTCCGCCCCAAGCACGCTACTTCCAGCGTCGCGCTCGCGACGTCAATTCCCACAAAAACGGATTCGGACATGTCCTCTCGTTCCCTTCCTTGCATATGCGAACTCTGAGTTCCAACAACCGTTCGGGTTGAGGAGAAGACGGCCGGGCCCAGGCGCCCGGCGCTGAGCAACGGGCTTCAATGTGCGGCCCCAGGGAGGATCGAGCTACCTGGGCCAGTCCGAGCCGGAAAGATACAAGGGAGGAAAAGCAGGGAGCTTGCGCCCACGGTGATGCTATTCAAACGCCGCAAGCTGAGTCGCCGGCAAAACCCTGTGTGCGAGCAAACGCAGTGCAGCTGCGTGAGCTACTGCTCTTTGGGCCATGCCGGTCGTTGTCCCGGCACTGGCCTCCCGAGCCGTTACAAGCATCGTCCGGTCAAGGCTCGATCTTCAACGCCACGTCAACCGAAGCCGTCGAGGGCGTCTTGTTGGACCACAGCCAGCAATGAACCTGCTCGGCCTGTACCTGCAAGGTTTGCGCTGCCTCCTTGACCTCCGTGAGCTTGGCTGGATAGATCGTCTCCTTGCCCAGGTGGTAGTGGATATTGAAGTTCATCGCCGCGCTGCCCTGAAACGACCAGGCGATCTTCTGACCCGGCTTGAGCTTTGCGCAGACCTCGACGAACTTGCTCGGTTGAACTTCAGCCTTGTGCGTGAACTGCCCGTTGGCATCCCACTGGACGTCGGCGATGTGCCCCGACGCAATTGCGCTCAAGGGCACCAACAGCAGAGCCGCGACGCCCACGACAGGCTTAATCAAGGTGCTCAGCACCTTCACTGCACGACCTTCAACTCGGTCACGACAAACTTGCCACCCTCGTTGGCGGCCTTGAACTGCACGCGCGTGCCAGGCTGCAGCTTGTCCAGCATGGCCTTGTCGCGCACCTGGAAGACCATGGTCATGGCAGGCATGTCCAGGCTCTTGATGTCGGCGTGCTTGAGGGTGACCTTGCCGGCTTCGCGATCGACCTTGCGCACTTCGGCGTCCGTCATGTCTGGGCTCGCCGCTGGGGCACTGGCTTGTACGGACGGCGCGCCAGGGGTGGCAGCCCATGCAGCCGGGCTGAGCAGGCCGACGGTCAGCAGCGTTGCGGCGAACAGGCCGAGATGGCGTTGGTTGTTGCGGTTCATGTCATTTCCTTTCGGGGATGTGATGCGGAGAGATGCGGGGCTCGAGGCGTGCGTCATTTGGCGCTGACCAGGATCTTGCCGACCATGCCGGCCTGGTAGTGGCCGGCGATCAGGCAGGCGAAGTCGAACTCGCCGGCGCGGTTGAAGGTCCAGACGATCTCGCCCTTCTTGCCCGGGTCGACGTGCGCCATGTAGGGCTCGTCGTGTTCCATGTTGGGAAACTTGAGCATCAGCGCGGCATGCTCGTCGAGCTCCTTCTTCGTGCCGATGACCAGCTCGTGGAGCATCTTGCCGTCGTTCTGCACGACGAAGCGGATGGTCTCGCCCAGCTTGATCTCCACGCGATCCGGTGTGAAGCGCATGTTGTCGGTCATCTTCAGCGTGACGGTGCGGGTGACTGCCTTGGCGTCACCTGCGATGCCCCAAGCCTTTTGCTCCTTCTTCACCTGCGCTGCAGGCTTGCCGTGCTTTTCGTTGCCGTGGGCCCAGGCCGAGCCGGTGAGTGCGGAAAGCGAGAGTACGGCCGCGAGGGCGATTTGCTTCATGGTTGTCTTCATGTGGGGTGATGAACGAGTTTTCAGTGGCTGCCGTGGCCGCCGCTGGGCTTGCGGATCTTGACCTCGACATCGGTCTTCGGGCGCTGGACCGGCGGCATCAAGCCCGGGCTTTCCGACTGGAAGCGCGCGGCGTCTGGCAGGCTGCCCTTGAACTCGTACGCCACGGTGCCGGCGGGGTGCTGGTACCAGCCCGGATCGCTGTAGTCGCCCTTCTTTTGGCCCTTGCGCACCTTGACGACGCTGAACATGCCGCCCATACCGACGGCGCCGAAGGGACCCTGGCCGGCCATCATGGGTGCGGTGTTGTCGGGC
Organism: Roseateles sp. GW823-FHT07B05; assembly: GCF_058794515.1. NCBI lineage: Bacteria > Pseudomonadati > Pseudomonadota > Betaproteobacteria > Burkholderiales > Sphaerotilaceae > Roseateles > Roseateles sp. GW823-FHT07B05. The sequence continues at coordinate 14,431 of NZ_JBXAGX010000025.1, read as the reverse complement.
AGCGGCATGTCCATCTCGGTCATGTCCTTCATGCCGCGCTCGCCCATCACCATGTAGTCGGGCACCAGCTTGCGGATCTTGCTGGCGACACCGGTGTGGTCCACGCCGATCATGGTCGGCACGTCGTGGCCCATGGCGTTCATTGTGTGGTGGCTCTTGTGGCAGTGGAACGCCCAGTCCCCCTCTTCATCGGCGAGGAACTCGATCTGGCGCATCTGACCCACGGCCACGTCCTCGGTGACCTCATACCGGCGCGTGCTCTTGGGGGTGGGGCCGCCATCGGTACCCGTAACGAGGAACTCGTGACCGTGCAGATGGATGGGGTGGTTGGTCATCGTCAGGTTGCCGATGCGGATGCGCACCTTGTCCTTGAAGCCGACGACGAGCGGGTCGATGCCCGGGAAGATGCGGCTGTTCCAGCTCCACAGGTTGAAGTCCAGCATCGTCATGATCTTGGGCGTGGCCGCGCCCGGATCGATGTCGTAGGCGTTGAGCAGGAAGCAGAAGTCGCGGTCCACCTCGTCGATCAGCGGATGCTTGCCCTTGGGGTGCGTGACCCAGAAGCCCATCATCCCCATGGCCATTTGCACCATCTCGTCGGCGTGCGGGTGATACATGAAGGTGCCGGGCCGGCGCGCGACGAATTCGTAGACATAGGTCTTGCCCGGTGGGATGCCGGGCTGGTTCAGGCCGGTCACGCCGTCCATGCCGTTGGGCAGGCGCTGGCCATGCCAGTGGATGCTGGTCAGCTCGCCGAGCTTGTTGGTGACGAAGAGGCGCACACGGTCGCCTTCGACCACTTCGATGGTCGGGCCCGGGCTCTGGCCGTTGTAGCCCCACAGGTGCGCCTTGAATCCGGGCGCCATCTCGCGCACCACGGGCTCGGCCACCAGGTGGAACTCCTTGACCCCCTTGTTCATGCGCCACGGCAAGGTCCAGCCGTTCAGCGTGACCACGGGGTTGTAGGGCCGGCCCGTGTTGGGTACCAGCGGCGGCATGGTGTCCGGCTTGTCCTGCATCACCGGCTCGGGCAAGGCGGCCATGGCCACCTTGCTGACGGAGGCCATAGAGGCGGCTGCAGTGATCGCACCGGCACCGCCCAGGAGAGAGCGACGATTGAAAAACATGTCAGTTCCTTGGGAAGACTTCAGTGACCGGCGCCTGCTTCGGCACTGGCGGCGCCGGCAGATGCGGTCGGCATGGAGAGGGAAGCGCGGCCGATCAGCGCGGCGTCGAGATCCGCCTTAGCAAGCCAGAAATCACGCAGTGCGTCGATGGACGCATTGACGCTGCTGATCTGAGAGCGTGCGTCGGCGAGCAGCTCGAACACGCCGATCAACATGCCGTTGTAGCGAAGCACCTGCTCCTCGGAGATGCGCTTCTTCAACGGCACGATCTCCTCGCGGTGATGGCGGGCGATGTCGTAGCTGGCGCGGTAGTTGCCATAGGCCTCGCGAACTTCTGAGCGAGCGTTGATCGCCGTCGCTGCGGCCTGATGCAGGGACTGCATGTAGATGCCCTCGGCCTTGGCGTTTCGCGCACCGCCCCAGTCGAACAGGGGCAGTTCAAGTCCAATCTCCCAGCCAGTCTGGCGTGGCGCTTCGTTCGACGTGTTGCGAACCAAACCCAGCTCGAAAACGCTGATGAAGCGCGTCACCTGGGTCAGGCGCAGGTTCTTCGCCGTTTGCTCGGCCGACAGGCGCGCCGCCTGCACATCGAGGCGCTGGCTCAGAGCCAGGTGCTCGATGTCCGGCTGATCCTTGGGCGCGTCCGGCAGGTCCGGCAGGCGCTCGGGGAGCTTGAAGGCCAGCTGCTCGCCCCACAGCCCGAGCAGGCGGGCCAGGCGCTCACGGGCGGAGCGATGGATCTGCTCCGAGCGGGCCAGGCCAAGCGCTGCATCGGCGTAGAAGCCCTGTTCACGCAGGCGCATCAGCGCGTTGACGTTGCCGGCCTGCTGCAGCCGGCGAGCTAGCTCGGCGCTGGCCTCCGCGGCCTCCTGCACCTGATGCATGTAGCGCAGACTCTCACCAGCTGCGACGGCCTGCACCCAGGCCTTGCGCGTGTCGGCGGCAAGGGTCAGCACATCCATCGCCACCTCACGCTGGACGGACTGCAGCCGGCGCTCCTCGAGCCGGCTGACCAGAGGCAGCGTCAGCAAGCGGGCGAGGTTGATATGCAGCCCCCGCTCCAGCTCGACCTCGTCGCCTCGGGTGAGGCGGCCAAAACTGAATCCGGGATTGGGCAGCCTGGACGCCTGACTGACTTCGGCCTCGGTGATGCCCAGCTGCTGCAGTCGTGCCTGCAGACTGCGGTTGTTCAGCAGCGCGATCTGCACTGCGGCGTCGACACCGAGGGGTTGGCGCAGCAGCTCCGCCACCTTGTCGTTCGTTCGAGTCAGGTCTTCGGGCGAGCGATGGACCGTCAGCGTTTGATCGGTGTGCGTCTTGGTCAGCGACTGCACATTCTTCAGCGCCGCGCCGGGCTCGACGGAAGCGCACCCCGCCAGCACGGCGACGGCCAGCAGGGAAAGGGGAAGTCGGAATCGTGTCATGGGTTGGGCTCCTTCAGCGGGGCGCATGGCCTTCATGGCCCTTTGCAGCGGGAGCGGGTTTTGTGACTTGGGAAGCGGGGGAAGCAGGCGCGGTCGGGCTTGTCGGCCGGTCATCGGCCTCCGCTTTCTCGCGGGCGTAAGCCCGCCATCCTCCGGCCTGGTTGGCCTTCTCGTTGGCTTGCTGCCACGACACAAGGGGCGTTTCCTGGATGGGGCGGTAGCGGGCGAGCGCGCTGGAGTATTGAACCGCTGGCACGCTGGCTCGCGAATCGGTGGGGTCGGCCGGACCGGCCTTTGCGGTGGCCGTCTGCGCCTGCGCAGGCAAGATGGCCGCGCACAGGATCAAGCTCAAGCTCAAGCTCATGGCCGCGGCGCAGGATGGCTTGGCCGCGCGGACGTCAGAACGCCCGTCGTTCGGTGAGAAGCGGGACATAGATTCCTCTCGGGAAAGTAGATCGAAGTGCCGCCGGCAGCCCCTGCCGATTCAGCAGGCGCACGGGGTCACGCGGTCGAACAGGGCCAGCTCGCGGATGGGCGCTCAGGCACATCCGCTAGGTCGACTCAGGAGTGGCTTCGAGGGGGGCGATCAATGCGGTCGATCCGGCCGCCCACGGCAAGGTAGCGGATGTCCTGCAATACCGTATCGGCGTTGAACGCCGTCGCCAGCGTGGGTGACCCGGCATGGGGCATTGCAGCGCCGCAGCACGGCGCGCACTTCATGCACTTGGTGGCTGGTGACACGTCCGCCTTGCTCGAGCTGTGTTCACCATCGGCCAGCATTGCACCCGACACTTCATGCGCCACGGCAAGCGTGATGACCGCGTGCGCGTGGTGATGGTCTGAAGCGCTGTCCGCCGCGTGGTGATGCTCACCCGATTCGGTACCCGAATGCGCTGGGCCGCAGGCCATGTCGCCGGCAGCCGCCAGCCCCTTGAGGGGCAAAGCCAGGATCAGCAGGCTGATCAGGAAGCAGCGAAGCGTTGCGCGCATCCAGAAACTCTATCTCAGCCGGCGGCTGCTGAACACGGGATGGTCGTAACGACCAGGCTGCATGCCAGACCAGTTCACCGTCTGCGGCACCAAGCGGCCACCCAGCCTTCAGCTCACCCCGTATGCCCGTCCTTCAGCAGGCGCTCCAGGCGGGCGACTTCGTTGCCGACGGCGGTGATCTGTCGACCGTCCTTGGCAGTGAGAACCTCGCCTCGCTTGAGGTAAACCGCGCGGCCAAAAGCGTCTTCCTTCGCCATCTTTCCGTCCTTGAAGATGTGAAGCGTCGAGCCATCACGAAGCTCGACGGACGCCTGGACAGCGTTGGCCAGTGCGTCGCTTGCTTGGGCCTGAGCGGCCATGCCCGCGAGCGCGACGGCGACAGTTGCAGAGATCAGGAAGGTCTTCATGGTGGGGTCCTTTCAAAGGCGTGCCTTGTGCACGCAATTGACTCTAGAAAAACCTCACCAACACCAAGGCCACGGGCGCATTACAAGTTCGTCATCCAGCGCTCGTGGTCCCCGATGGCCACTCCAGGCCGATCTCTGTCCACCCGTTGTCCGACCGCGCGAAGACCCGCCCTCCGTGCATGACGGCTATCGCCCGCACGATGGCAAGGCCCAAGCCCTGGTGACTGCCGGAATGCTGCCTGGCGCTGTCGCCACGCACGAAGCGATCGAACAGCCGTGGCAACAGCTCCGCGGGGATGCCGACCCCTGGATTGCGCACAGCCATGCGCACCTGGTCGCCGTGCGCGCCAATATCGACGTGAATGGCGCCGCCATCCGCGGTGTACCGGGTGGCGTTGCCGACCAGGTTCACCAGGGCCCGGCGTATCAGCGTCGGGTTGGCGACCGCTCTTGCGTCGCCTTCGATCAGCAGCCGAAGGTTCTGCTGCTCCAGCAGCGGCTCGAAGTACTCCGCCACATGTTCAGCCTCCGCGCGAAGGTCCATGGCGCACAGTTGCTCCGCCAGCTCACCTTTGTCCGCTCGCGCCAGGAACTGCATGTTGGTGACAAGACCCGCCAGCTCCCGCAACACCTCCAGATTCACTTGCAGCGTCTCTCGCAGTTCTGAGGCCGGGCGCTCGCGGTGCAGCGCTACCTCAGCACCCTGGATCATGGTCGCCAAAGGCGTGCGCAGCTCGTGGGCGACATCGGCACTGAAGCCCTCCAGCTGTTCGTAAGCCGCCTCGACCCGGTCGAGCGCGCGGTTGAAGGCGTGGACCAGCGTCTGAAGCTCAGTGGTTTCGACCGGGGACAGCCTCGCTGACAGCGATTGCGGGTTGAGCGCGGCCGCTTCCCGCGAGAGGCGCTGTACCGGCCGTAACGAACGCCACGCGATCGCCCCCGCCAACAGCACCGTCAACGCGACGCCTGCGCTGCATACCGTGGCCAAGCGAGCCCCATAGCGCCTCAGCAGCGCCTGTTGAGGGCGGGTGTCCACAGCGACGATCAGCTCGCGCGCGCTGAGCACCGCATCCGGCTGCAACAGCACGAGGCGGCCTTCCATGACGAGGCCATCCTCGCGAACCACCTCCATCAGGCCCGGGCGGCGATGGGTCGCGGGCCTCACGAGCGGCCGTTTCTGGCCGCCGTAGAGCAGGCGGCCGTCCGTGGACAGCAGCCAGATGCGGATCTGTCCGTCGCCGATCAACACGTCGTTGAGGTGATGCGTGAACGACTCCAGGTCCTGCGGCTGCTGCACTTCTTCCAGCAGGTGTCGCACGATGTCGACCTTGCCCTCCAGGTCTTGCGCTCGGGCATTGCCGATCTCTTCTTCCAGACCCTGATGCAGCAGTAAGGCGACGCTGGCAAACACGGCGATTGCGAGTGCAGCAAGGGCCAGGGTCAGTCGCAGCGCCATGGAGCGCGGTAGCAAATGGTTGCCGGGTGCGGACCCGCTCACTCACGCACCTCGAGCACATAGCCGACGCCACGCACCGTGTGCAGCAAGGGTGTTTCGAAGCCTTCGTCGAGCTTCGCGCGAAGTCGCCGGACCGCCACATCAATGACATTGGTCTCGCTGTCGAAATGCAGGTCCCACACCTGCTCAGCCAGCACGGTGCGGGACAACACCTCGCCGTGACGACGCATCAACAGCGTCAGCAGACCAAACTCCTTCGGCGTGAGGTCAAGGCGCTTGCCCGCGCGCGTGACCTTGCGGCGGGCCAGATCTACCTCCAGATCACCAAGGCGCATCAGCGTCGAGGCCTGCGCCGAGACCGACGACCCGCGGCGCAACAACGCCTCGACCCGGGCCAGCAGTTCAGAGAACGCGAACGGCTTGACCAGATAGTCGTCGGCACCGCCTTTGAGACCCTGGACGCGGTCCTCCACCTTGTCGCGGGCAGTGAGCATCAGCACAGGCGTCTGCTTTTGCGCACGCAAGTCGCGCAGGACGCCGAAGCCGTCGATCCCAGGCAGCATCACGTCCAGCAGCACGAGGTCGTACTCGCCCTCCAGCGCCATGTGTCGGCCATCAATGCCGTCATGGGTGACATCGACCACATAGCCGTTTTCTGACAGTCCTTTTCGGAGGTACTCCGCCAAGCGGACCTCATCTTCGATCACCAGGATTCGCATGGCGCCAAGTGTGCCGCAGGGTCACAAGTCGGTGAAGGTTTTGAACATTACAGAACTGTCATGTTCAAGTGGGCTTGATGTTCCTCCGGCCTCACTAAAGTGGTTTCCGTGTGCTCCGACGCTGGCTGCGAAGGGGGATGCTCCCCCGGACTGCCCTGTTGTATGAAGGAAAAGCCGCCATGAAACTCCGCATCATTTCCCTGGCCGTCGCGCTGTCCAGCGCTTTCGCTGCATTGCCATGGTCCGCGATGGCCGCCAACGACACGCCGGCGGCCAGCGCCCCGGCAGGCGCTGCCTACGCCGTTGGCGAGGTCAAGAAGATCGATGTCAGCCAAGGCAAGATCACGCTCAAGCACGGTCCGATCGACAACCTCGGCATGCCTGGCATGACGATGGTGTTTCGCGCCGACCCGGCAGTGCTCGGGAGCGTGAAGGTCGGTGACCAAGTCAAGTTCAAGGCCGACAAGGTCGACGGCTCGATCAAGGTCACCGAGCTGTCGAAAGCACCCTAACGCGCTTCGCCACTGCGCCACCTGCGCATCGCCAAGTCACCTCCCGACACGCGCCAGCAACCCCAACCCAGAGTAACGACTGATGAAGCTCCGCACTTTCACCGCCATGGTCACCCTTTGCGCGGCCAGCAGCATGGCCTTCGCCGGTGGCACCCACGCCGGCGGCCACGGGCATGACAAAGGTGGCGACAACGCCATCGGCGTGCCAGGCAAACCCGCCCTGGTCACGCGCACCGTGGATGTGGACATGACCGATGGCATGCGCTTCAACCCGGCCAGCATCGAGGTGAAGCAAGGCGAGACTGTCCGCTTCCGAATCAAGAACTCCGGCAAGCTCAAGCACGAGTTCGTGCTCGGCACTGACAAGGAACTCAAAGAGCACTACCAGCAGATGCTCAAGTTCCCGGAGATGGAGCATGAAGACCCGAACATGATCACGCTGGCTGGCGGCAAGACCGGCGAGGTGGTCTGGCAGTTCACGAAGGCCGGCAAGGTTGACTTCGCCTGCTTGCAGCCCGGCCACTACGACGCTGGCATGAAGGGCGCGGTCACCGTCGCCAAAGGCAGCGGCAAACCCGCCGCCAAGAGCGTAAAGGCGGCCGACGGCCACGACCACAAGCACTGATGGCGGGCATCAAGATGAATCGCCGCCGCATCCTCAAATCCAGTCTGGGCATCGCCGTGGCGTTGTCATTGCCAGCGCTCGCGAGTGCCAAGCCTGCCAAAGTCGAGGTCTGGAAGTCGCCTGACTGCGGCTGCTGCAAGACCTGGCTCAAGCACCTGGAGGCCCAGGGCATCGGCGTTGGAACGATCCACGACATCGGCAACGCTGGCGCGCGGCAGGCCTTGGGCATCCCCGTCAAGCTCGGCTCATGCCACACGGCAAAGATCGAAGGCTATGCCATCGAAGGGCATGTGCCTGCGCGCGAGATCAAGCGCTTGCTCAAGGAGAAGCCCACGGCCATCGGCTTGGCCGTGCCAGGCATGCCCCTGGGCAGCCCCGGCATGGATGGCCCCGACTTCGACAACCAGACGCAGCCCTACGACGTGCTGCTCGTGCTCAAGGACGGCAGCACGCGCGTGTACCAGTCCTACTTTCGTTGAGCCTCTGTGACGGAATCCTCTTGAACGCCCAGACCCTTCGTTTGCGCCCTGTTCGTGACTCAGATTCAGCCCGCGCAGTGATTGCAGAGTCGTTCGGTCTGGCAAGTACGTTTGTAGATATGACCTGAGCGTCTGCACCATCTGCCGGCTTCCCGCCTCATGCCGCGCCCGACGCGCTGGCAGGGGGCGGTTCCGGTTGACGCGGGCGTTTTGTGCGGGTTTCGCCGGGATCGTGCCTTGCCGCCTGTGCGACGCGGAATCCCCCGCGTTCAAGGAGCATCCCATGGCTCATCAACTGCATGCAACCTGCATCGCAGCATGCGACCAATGCGCTGTCGCGTGTCACCACTGTTCAACTGCATGCCTTCAAGAGCAGGACGTCAAGATGATGGCGCGCTGCATCGCGCTCGACATGGACTGTGCGGCCATCTGCCAGCTGGCTTCAGCGGCGATGGCGCGGGACAGCGAACACGTTCAGGCGATCTGCGCACTGTGCGCTGACATCTGCGACGCGTGCGCCGACGAGTGCGGCAAGCACTCGATGGACCATTGCCAGTCCTGCGCCGAAGCTTGCCGTCGTTGTGCACAAGAGTGCCGTCGCATGGCGCAGTCCCCGCGGGCGACGTCTACGCGGTCGACCAGCGAGCACGGGCATTGACGTGCTGAACTTGCCACCCGCCTTGGCGCCTTTCACGCAATGAGCATGGCTGACGCTCTGGTCGCTGACCTCCGTCCAAGCGGAGACCTTTTAGTGATGCGGCGTTCATCCAGCGAGCATTCGGTTTTCAACATCCCACCGAAGGGACGCATGGTTCTTCCCCGCCACATCGGCTTCATCCCCGACGGCAACCGTCGCTGGGCAACAGGCAGGACACTCCCCAAAGAGGCCGGCTACGCGCACGGCATCGCGCCGGGCCTGGGCTTGTTCGAGCAGTGTCAGCAACTCGGCGTGGAAGAAGTTTCCGTGTACGGCTTCACCCAGGACGACACCCGCCGGCCCACTGTGCAGACCGAGCATTTCCGATCTGCCTGCGTTGCGTTCGCACTGGAAGTCGCTCGCCGCGGCGCTGCGCTGCTGGTGGTCGGTGATGACCGTTCGCCGGTGTTCCCGCCCGAGCTCAAGCCCTTCAGGCAACGATGCAGCGGCGGCATCAAGGTCAACTTCCTCGTCAACTACGGCTGGGAGTGGGATCTCGACGGGCTGCGCACCGGCCAACTGCAATCCGATCAGGTCTCCAGGATGGAACTGATCGTCCGGTGGGGCGGTGGTCGCCGGCTGAGCGGCTTCCTGCCGGTGCAGTCGGTCTATGCGGACATCTATGTCGTCGATGAGCTGTGGCCGGATTTCCAGCCGTCTCATCTCGACGATGCGCTTGCGTGGTTCCAGCGGCAGGACCGCACGCTGGGCGGCTGAGTCTGGTCGCTCCTCAAGACCCTGCTGCCGGAGGGGTTAGCGCAGAGACTGCTGGACCTTGCCACGGGGGGAAGCTTCGAAGTGGCGCCACTGGATGCCAGGAACGTTTTTGTAGGAGATGGACATGGTTGCTTTTGAAGTGAAGGACATGACGTGTGGCCACTGCGTCAGCATGATCACGAAGGCCGTCAAGTTCTTGGACGGTGACGCGCAGGTCGCCATCGACCTGGCGAGCAAGCGGGTTCAGATTGAATCTCGCGCCGCCGACGAGGCGGAACTCAAGACCGCCATCGAAGAGGCGGGCTACACCCCAACGCCCGTTGCTGCAGTTGCAGCCGAGCCGCCGCAGAAGGCAGCCGGCAGCTGCTGCGGGTGCAGCCGCTGAGACCCGCCACGCTGGCGTATTGCAGTTCGAACGGAGCGACCCCATGGATCCATACCGCCACGATCACGCCAGCCATGACAAGCAGCCGGCGGAGCCCGCTGGAGCGCGGGAGTACAGCTGCCCCATGCACCCGGAGGTCCGTCAAGACACGCCCGGTGACTGTCCCAAGTCCGGCATGCACCTGGCAGCCGTTGGCGGCGACGTGCCGGAGTCGCAGCACACTCACTCGCACCACCACCACGGGCATGGCACGTCTGCTCACGCGGTGCATGGATCTGCTCACGCACCCCAGCAGCGTGACCCGCTGGACGCCAGAACGCCGCCAGCAAACCTGCGACCGACGGCGGCCGTAGCGGCAAGCAACAGCCAAGTGAACAGCCCGGCCGCGGTCTATACCTGCCCAATGCACCCGGAGATCCGCCAGGACCATCCGGGCAACTGCCCCAAGTGCGGCATGACCCTGGAGCCACTGATCCCCAAGGCGACGGCGGATGACGACAACCCTGAACTGCGCGACTTCTCGCGCCGCTTCTGGTGGACTTTGCCGCTGACGGTCGTCATCACGACGGTCGCAATGGCCGGCCATCGCCTGGGCTGGATGGCACCGGCCACACAAAGCTGGGTTGAACTGCTGCTGTCCTTGCCGGTCGTCCTGTGGGCGGGCTGGCCATTCTTCGTGAGGTGCGCGCAGTCGATGCTGCATCGCAGTCCCAACATGTGGACGCTCATCGGCATCGGCACGGGTGCTGCGTTCGTCTACAGCGTGGTGGCGACCATTGCGCCGCAGCTGTTCCCGACCAGCTTCGTGGCGCATGGCCGCGTCGGTGTCTATTACGAGGCGGCGGCGGTCATCATCTCCCTGACCCTGTTGGGTCAGATGCTGGAGTTGCGGGCCCGTTCACAGACCTCGGCAGCCATCAAGTCGTTGCTGAACCTCGCACCAAAGACGGCGCGCCGGATCGAACCTGACGGCTCCGAAGCCGACGTGCCGCTGACGCATGTCCATGTAGGCGACCATCTCCGCATCCGCCCGGGCGAGAAGGTGCCGGTGGACGGCGTGGTCATCGAAGGCACCAGTGCCATCGATGAGGCGATGCTCACGGGTGAGCCGGTGCCGGTCACCAAGCGACCGGGCGACAAGGTCATCGGCGCCACCATCAACACCTCCGGCTCGCTGGTGATGCGCTCCGAGCGCGTGGGCTCGCAGACCATGCTGTCGCAGATCGTCCAGATGGTCTCCCAGGCCCAGCGCTCCAAGGCACCCATGCAACGCATGGCGGACCAGGTGGCCGGCTGGTTCGTGCTTGTCGTCGTCGGCATCGCCCTCGCGTCGTTGTTCGGCTGGGGACTGTTTGGTGGCGACCAGGGGTGGCAGTTCGGCATGATCAACGCCGTGTCGGTTCTCATCATTGCCTGTCCTTGCGCGCTCGGGCTGGCCACGCCGATGTCGATCATGGTGGCCACGGGCAAGGCGGCCACGCAGGGCATCCTGTTTCGGGACGCCTCCGCCATCGAGCACTTCCGGCGTGTCGACACGATGATCGTGGACAAGACGGGCACGTTGACGGAAGGCAAGCCGGCGTTTGACCGCGCCGTTCCGGTTCCTGGGCAGTCCGAAGACGAAGTGGTGCGCCTCGCCGCCAGCCTGGACCAGGGCAGCGAGCATCCGCTGGCTCAGGCGATCGTCGCGGCGGCACACGGCCGCAAGCTGACTCTGTCGACGGCCGTCGACTTCGAGTCGTCGACCGGCATCGGTGTGCGCGGCCAGGTCGACGGTCGGCGGATCGCTTTGGGGAACACCGCCTTGATGGAGCAGGACAGCGTGGATGTGACCGCGCTGAGCGGGACGGCGGAGGCGCTGCGCCAGCAGGGTAGCAGCGTCATGTTCCTGGCCGGCGATGGCCAATTGCTCGGCTTGCTGGCGGTGTCGGACCCGATCAAGCAGAGCACGCCGGAAGCGGTGCAGAGCTTGCATGACACCGGGATGCGGGTGGTGATGGCCACGGGCGACGGCCTGACCACGGCCCGGTCGGTGGCCCAGCAGCTCGGCATCGACGACGTACACGGCGAAGTCAAACCTGCCGACAAGCTGGCGCTGGTCGAGCGCCTGCAGCGCGAGGGCAAAGTGGTCGGCATGGCCGGCGACGGTATCAACGATGCGCCGGCGCTGGCCAAGGCCGATGTAGGCGTCGCGATGGGAACGGGCACCGACGTGGCCATGAACAGCGCGCAGGTCACCCTTGTCAAGGGCGACCTGCGCGGCATCGCCCGGGCGCGAGAAATCTCTCAGTCGACGGTGGCCAACATGCGGCAGAACCTGCTGTTTGCCTTTGTCTACAACGGCCTGGGCGTACCTCTCGCCGCCGGTCTGCTGTACCCGTTCACTGGCTGGCTGCTGTCGCCCATGATTGCGGCCCTGGCCATGAGCCTCTCTTCGGTGAGCGTCGTGGCGAATTCGCTGCGATTGCGGGCAACGACTTGATGCCGCTTCCTCCGCGCGGTTGAGCCTTCCGCTGGGACCTCGTCCCCTTTACTGGCAGGTCACAACCGTCTTGAAACCAGCAACAGGAGTTCGACATGGATCATCAAGGTCAACACCCGGCCCAGGCCGGCAAGCACGGCACCGCTCACGACAGTTCGTCGGCACGCGCCTATTGGATGTTCGCGCTCAACCTTGCGCTGAGCCTGATCCCGATGTACCTCGCCATGTTCACCATGATCGACGGCTGGGGTGACTACCGGAACAACGTGAACATGCTCTACATGGCGCTGACGATGCTCGCCCCGATGGGGGTGATCATGCTGGCGACGATGGGCAAGATGTATGTCAACAAGCCGCTGAACCTTGCGCTCTATGCCGGCCTGACGGTCCTGTTCCTTGCCTCGCTGTTGGCAACGCGCCGCCAGGCGCTGGTCGACGACCGCCAGTTCATCGACTCGATGATTCCCCACCATTCCGGTGCGATCCTCATGTGCCGAGAGGCAAAGCTCGCCGACCCGGAGCTTCTGAGGCTCTGCGGAGAGATCGTCAAAGCGCAACGTGCAGAGATTGAGCAGATGGAAGTGATCGCCGCACGCTTGCGAGCTCAGAAGTGAACGCGTCCTGACGACAGATGGGAATCCGCGCTCCAATCTGACACGACCGTAGTCTGCGGGGCTCGCAGCGGTCATGCGCCGCTTCACAGGCTCCCATCCAAGGCAGACGTCCCCGGGGTCTCGCAACGGCAGCACAGCCGTTTGCTCGAAAAGTGCATGGCACCTTCAAGGCGCGCGCGACGACATCAAGGTGACTTGGGCGGACGCATACCAACGCGCCGTCGAGCTGCTTGGATGCGTCCGATCCGGTCAATAGTGGCGATCTCTGGCGCTGCACGTTTTCCGCGGAACGTGGCAGATGCCTAGCTGGAGAACCGACGACAGCCGCGTGCGCTGCGCCTTGTCTAGAGCTTCTCAGTTGGTCGACCACCCGGTGGCTCTCGCCGTTCCTCGCCCTGTACGACAAACGATGCCTTGGACTCCAGGGGGTCCTTCGCCAGGTGCTCGGCAGCCTTCGCGCGGACTGCCCGAAAGTGACCCTCATCAAGCGGGCCGCCGTCAGGCTCGTATCGGGTCGGCAGGAGAGTTGCGCCCTAACTGATTGGCGCGTTGGTTATCTTCGCGGGGCGACGCAAATGACGAAAACGTAATGGCCCCGTTGGGCTGCCGTCCCAGCGCGATTCCTACAGTGAGATCCATGACGTCCGGAAACGGCGTTTGGGCCGTAGCCGCCGGCTACGGCGCTGATTTAGCTTTAAGGAGTACATCATGTCGCGCATCAATCTTTCCACCGCTATCGTTGCCGCAGTCCTTGCGATCACAACTGCGCCTACTTTCGCGAGCAACGGCTTCACGCCGGCCAACAACGATTCCGGCGGCGAGTACCACGCCATGCCCGGCGGCAAGACACGAGCCGAGGTCATCGCGGAACTCGAAGCGGCCCGACGGGATGGCACCCTTGCGAGGATGAGCCGCAACCAGTCTTACGAGCTGGGCTATGACATGCCGACGAAGTCGGTTGGCACGAAGCGGGCGAAGGAAGCCTCCAATGGCAACATTTCGGGCAGCGGCGAACTCGTTTTCGAAGCTCCGGCAGCGGGTGCACGCACCCGGGCGGAAGTGATCGAGGAATTGCGTCGCGCGCGCGAGGACGGGTCGCTGCGCCGCATGAATACGAATCGCGGGTATTAATCGAGCGACTCAGGTTAGCGGTCGCCGATGTTCAAGTCTCGTTGCGCATTGCTTTGTGCTGGCGTCAGGCGTCTACAGCTATCGCGAGGACGGCGCGGGTCTGCGAAGAGATCGGGGCGACCGGCTAGAGCGCAGAACCAGCCGAGGTAGCTGACAGAAGGCCGTGCGGGTGGCAACGGCCAAGACGTTGGCCGCCTAGAGCCCGCTGAGGTCCTGGCGCAGCACGCAGGCTTGGCGCTTGCGGTCGCAAGCATATTGAATGTCCTTGCAGCCTCGGCACTTGTAGCGCTGCAACCGGCTGGCTTGACCATTGTGAACGTTGGCAATGCGACCCGCCACTCAGCGAGCGGCGGCGATGCCCACATCGAGTCGAAAGCGCAGGACAGCCAGGTGAGGCTGGAGGTTCGCAATCCCGGCGTCGACGTCTCGCTGGAGGGTGCGGCACTTGTTCAGCCGCTTCGTGTACGGCGACGGGGCGCGGCAGGATTCGCGCAGCCATCAGGGCCTGGGATGAACCTCGTGCAAGCAGGAATCGCAGTCATGCATTGCGGCCACGACTACGCGCGGTCCCATGATGCTGGACGGAGATTGTTGACGCTCGCCGAAAACTGACCCGCCAACCGGGGTGATGCTCGCGCAAAACTGACCCACGCAAACACACTGCCC
>NZ_JBXAGX010000024.1:0-49289 GCF_058794515.1 Roseateles sp. GW823-FHT07B05 | reverse complement strand
GGGCAGTGTGTTTGCGTGGGTCAGTTTTGCGCGAGCATCACCCCGGTTGGCGGGTCAGTTTTCGGCGAGCGTCAACACCTGAGGAACTGCGTTACGTCCTCAATGTGCTCGCGAGGCCGACAGAGCTGTGGGCGGTCGACCGATCGGAGGGGAGGGTCGACCTCGTCAGCGACAAGCAGACCAACTTGGTCGAGCGAACGCGCTACGCGGACGACTACCGGCTGACAGCTACTGGCAGGGATGCAATCAGCGTCTCTTCCAACATCAGCGATTTTGCTTACGCGGAAGGGGACGCGCTCAAGCTTCTGCGAGCGATCGAATCCGGCGACTTCGATGTGGTGCCGTCCTTTTCTGACGGCCTTCTGGACACGATTCGCTTTGCCCGCGTGGAGCTTCGGCAAGAGATCGAACGCGGCCATGTGGATCAGGAATCTGAGGTGTTCAAGGTCAAGATGCCGCGCTTTCGCGACGTCATCGAGAAGACGTCCGATCTGCTGCGTCAAGCCGAGGCGCGCTTGACGGCTTGGCGCGCCCCGGCGAACGACGAGCTGGACGATGCGCTGCCTATGGATGTGTATGACCTCGAGCAGCTGGTCCTGCGCGTCTACCAGGCGTTGGAGTCTTTCGGCCGCGACCTGGCTGAGCTGACGCGCATCGCCGCCAAACGTCGCACTTCAGCCGTCGCTGCAACCGACTTCCTTGAGGTTGCGCTGAATCTGGTCAAGAGGCCGCCTTCAGAGCGGCAGCTCGCGTCGCTCTTTCGGCACTTTGGCCCGCTGCGGCTCGACGGGGTATTTCCTTCGCCTATAGACGTCCGAGGGAAGGTCCGGGTCTCGCTGGCCAAAGAGGAGATCGCACCGCGCTTTGATACCGCCGTCGATGGAGCAGAAGCCGTCGACACGCGACTGCGTTTCCTAGGCGAGTACGCCGAGGTGATCAGGTCCCGCCTCGCATCTGGGCCGCTCCCGCTTTCGGAGGCGCTGGAGAAGGGCTGGTGCGTCTTGGACGGCAAGCTCGAACTGGCTGAGTTGCTTGGCGTCTATGTCGCGCCCTGGGCCTTGGGTGATGACGCGCCCATCGAGATCCGCGTTCCGCGGGCGGTGGCGACCCGTACCGATGGGGTGATCGGAGAGTTGATCTATTCCGACCTGGAATTGGCCAGGGTCGAGGGGAGCACATAGCATGAACCGAATCGAGATGGGGCGCGTCCAGGCCTTCCTGCTTCAGCATCGCCGCATGGAGACCATCCCGCGAGGGAAGGGGCGTGCGGACGAGCGTGAGCTGGCGCGGCTCCTGAATGACGCAGACCTTGAGGCTCGTACCGAGCTGGAAGGACTGCTGCAGGGTTTCGGCTTTGATCTTGTTTCGCTCGATGACTTCCAGACCCAAGGACTGGCGCACGGCGGGAAGGTGTTCCTCTTGCCGCGCCGCCTGGATCAGGTGAGCGCCTTGTTCAGCGAACGATGGATCGACGAGCGCATGCAGCTCAAGAACGAGACCATCACATCCCGACGCGTCTGGTTCACCCAGCTCTGGTTCGTGTTGTTGTCGCTCTTCTACACCCATCGCAACCGTGTCGCGACTGAAGTGATGCGCTACGTAGATACGACGTTCACGCGCGCCGACCTGGTTCAGGCCATGCATGAGTACATCAACGACATGGTTCGCAAACTGGGTCAGGACGCCTTGCAGGGCGATGCGGTCTACAGCTGCTTGATCTCCGAGAGCGGCGCCCAGGTTGACAAATACGCTGGGCGATTCATCGACCTGATGGTGGACGGCGCGCAAGTCGACGATCTCGGGGCGGACCGCTACCGGCAGTCACTCCTTGGGGCACTCGAGATGAAGAACAACCATCTCCAAGGACTGGAGCCATGGATCCAGGCCACCAGCCCGCTTGAAGCCGGTCGAAACCTTCTGGTCCGTCCCACCGACACCTCCGAAACCTGAGAACACCATGGCGCTCATCAACCGCATCGAGATCGTCAACTACCTCTGCGAGGGCTGGGTGCCCAGCATGGGCGTCGCGAGCTGGCGCCCGCTGTGGCCTGCCAACGTGATCAACCTCTGCGGAGCGTCGACGGCCGTGCAGGTGCCCAACGGTGGCGGCAAGACGTCGTTGGCCAACGCAGTTCTCTACCTGCTGAGCCAGGACCGGGTTCTCAAGCGGCGCTTCCTTGAACGGTGCTCACCGGCGGGCATGGTGTCCACCCACATCCGCATCGAGTTTGCAATCCTTCAGGATCAAGACCTGACCCAGCGCGACCTGATGACGCCAGACCCGGAGTTTTCTCCGGCGGAGACGTTCGTGATCGGGGTTTGCGCCAATCGTGACGACGACAGCCCGCGCTTCTATCGGTATTCCGGCACCCTGGAAGACGTGCCGGCCTGCCGCATGGAAGGCACCAAGATCGAGTTCATCACGGCGTCTGCCCTGCAAGCCGCGGTCAAGAGCATCCGGGGCCAGTGGAACATCTGGAACACCGCCGCAGAGTGGGGCAAGGTCGTCGGGGTGTTCATGAGCCCGGACGTGGTGCGGCAGAACGTCATGTTCCATCGCGAAGGCGCCGGCGACGCCTCAGCCGCCTTCTCCAAAGTCTCCGCGGGGCCCGGGGAACGGTTCGACGAAGCCTACTTCCGCCAGATCGTCGCTCCACAACTGCTGATGAACGTCATGGGCGACTCGGCAGAGGAGGATGAACGCAACGTCGAAGACACCATCATGAGATCGATGAACAGCTTCATCGACGCCAAGCTTCAGGTCGAAGCGAAAGAGACATATCTCAAAGGGCGCGAGGAACTGCAGAAGGAGCTTCAACCAGTGCTGGACGCCGCAGGCAAGATCGAAATTGCCTGGACGGCCTATCAAACCCAACTGCAGACGCTGGCGGTCGATGCCGCGTTCCTGGCGCGGTTTGCCGACGATAAGGATGCAAGGATGCCTGGTGTTCCCAAGGCGCCGGGCGAGTTCTCGCTGAGCGCCAAGGTCCGGGATTGCTTGAAGGCGATGGTCTTGGACAAGGATGGCAGCCTGCTGATAGAAAGCTCCGGACTTGCGGCTCTCCTGGGGTTGCCAACCGGCCATCTGAACCAGCTTGCCGGACGCGTCACGACGACGAAAGGGGCCGTGGCGAATCAGTCGCCAAGCTCGCAAGTTATTGATTTGTATTGTGATATCAAAGATTCCCAAGGCCGCGGTGGTCAACGCAAGGCGCTGCGTTACTACGACCTGCCGTCGGCGCGCGAGCTTGCATCGCGTCGCTCGGAAGACTCGGCCGACTCAGTCGCAGTTCTGGACGAAGCGTTCAACTTCGCGCGCACCATGCTCGATACAAACGTCTTTCGTCACGAGGTGCGGCGGCTGGCGCGCAAGAAGATCGTCTTGAAGGGCCAGATTGCCGAGGCTGAAAGCGCCGGCCGAGCGGCCGATGCCGAGAAAGAAAGCCTCGAACGGCAGGTCACCGAATGGCGCGAGAACCAGGGCTCCTATCAGGAGTTCTGCGAGCGACTGAACCTGATTCCTGCAGACTTTCACGATGCCCCAGACCGGGTGCCCGCTTGGCTTGAAGCACAGACCAAGGCTCGCGTCGACGCGGTCAACCACCACAACAGGCAAGTCGGAGAGCTGACTGGCGGATGGGTGGAACTCAAGGAGGTTCGCAACGACCTCGGCCTGATTGGCATCGAGGATCGGATCTCAGAGCTCAACGCCGAGCGCACCTTCGTCACGAACACCAAGACGAGTCGTGCGAACGAAGCGCAGGCGGCCCAAGCAGATCGCGAAGCCTCGGTGACGGCAGTGTCCAACCTGCGGGATGAGATGTCCCGTGCAACAGCGCAGCTCGGCACACTGTCAGAGCACCGACAGGCATTCGAGGTGTTTGTTGACATCTTCGGCGACGTCGACCCGCAGAAGGTTGCTCCGCCGATCAATGAGCATCAGGAACTGGGCAGGAAGGGGCAGCAGTTGGAAGGCCAGGGCCGCACGAAGCGCCAGGACCGAGATAGGCTGCACCGACTTTCGAGCTCCACGAGGTCGTTCAAGCAGCTCTTCGGCGACATCGATCCGCTGACAGCATCGCCCCAGAGACGCTACCAAGCGCTGTTGGAGGAGCAAAGCGCTGTTCAAGCAACCTACTCGCAGCACCAGCCGTTGGCAGAAAGTCTGGAGGCGCATCTTGAACGCACGGGACAGGAACCCAGCGACTGGCTGCGGGACACGGATGTCGCTCACGCTGCGGCCGTGGAACGGGCGAGGACGGCCCGCGCGCTGATCGATGAGCTAGACCTCGAGCTGGCGTCGCTCGACAACCTCGACCAGGTCGGCAACTCCGACTACGCCTCGGCGCACAGTGCTCTCGACGGGGCTGGCGTCCATGTCGGGCGGGTCTTGGACGTGGTCCTCGGCCTTGAGCTGCCCAAGGAGAGCGCGCTGCCTTTGCTGGCCGCGCTGGGGCCACTGTTGGATGCGCCAGTTGCCGCGGGTATGGCGCAAGCCGAGGCGGCGCTTTCCGTCCTGCAGCTTAGCGACCACGATGTCCCTGTGGTGCTGCTGGATCCCCTTCTTGAATTGCTCAAGCGGGGACCGACTCAAGACACAGCGACTGCTGCGTCACTGGGCTTCTTCGCCGGCGCCAAGTCTCGCCGCATGCGGGCCATCGTCGATCCGCAGGCGCTGGTGGAAGAGCGCGCAGCGCTCGACCAGAAACGTCAGCAGCAGCAGGAGCGCCAACACGCCGCAACGGAAGAGGCGAAGTTGCTCACGCCGCACACTGAAGCCTATCGGCAGGCAGTACGCGCCCAGGATGCCGTGAAGCAGGGGTCTGCAGATAAGACGCGCGTGGCCCAGGCAGAGCTTGCAACGCTGGAGAAGTCGATCGACGTCGCAAAGCGCCTTGTATCAGCTGATGCCCTGGCGCTGCTACAGGATGCGAAGAGCTTCATCGAGGCCGGAGGCGATGACGCGCTGGCCGGACTGAATCTAGAAATCGAGGAACTGGCCGGTCAGCTCGTCGAGTTGGAAGAGCGGGCGGCGGAACTTGCTCCGCTCGTGACCCAGCAGGCGATCGTTGCGCACGACGGCGCGCGCAGGTTCGCGTTGGCCGGAGGGCATGAAACCTTCCAGACGCTCACCGACAAACGGTTGACGCTTGAACGGCAGGTTCAAGCAATCGACGCGGACATGCCTCGCCTCGAGGCCAGGTTGACGACGTGCCAATCAGATCTCCAAGCAGCCAGCGCTCGCGAGCTCACTTTCATGTCGACGTTCCAGACGACGCTGGACCGTCTGGTGCGAGCGATGAGATTTGAGGCGGACGGGCACGCAGCCTTCATGGAGAGCCACGCCCACGTCCTTGTCGGGCTTGAGGAACACCGTGACGCGCTTGACCCTCTGAGGACGATCAACTATCAACGGGCGCATGATTTCAAGCAGCATCAAGGACAGGATGAAGCGTCACTACAACGCCTGATCGGTGAGGCCAAGTCTCGTCGCTCGGACGCGTCAGCGAAGGCCCTCAAGCTTGGCGCCGAGGTTGAATCTCTGGACGGTGATATCGCGGAGACGCAGCTCGCCGCTGATGCGCTGCACGAACTGGCTTACTTCCTACGCAACCGCAGGAATGCAGCAGCCCCGTTCGAAGAAGATCTACGCAATCGAGAGTTCGGAAGCTCCAGGGCTGAGGCCCATGAAACCTACCAGGCAGCAGAAGCACTTCGGTGGCAATTGCGAGACTGGCGCCCGGATCAGGGGCGGTTCGACCGCACCACCATTGGCATGGTTCGGGGTGACGTCGAAGCCATGGACGTCGCTCGCACAGGCAAGGAAGTCGGGGACGCTCGCGCACGGGCGACGCGGACCAGATCAGACTTTGAAGCGGTGCGCGCCAAGTTCTGCACCACGGCGCGCGCTTCAACCAGCAGCGGATTCTCGGAAGGCGAAATTGAAGCTGTCGAGACTGCCAACACGGCTGCCGAGCTCTCGGACCTCGCCAAGATCAGCGAACGCCTGCACGAGCAGCTGAAGAAGGAGAAATCAGATCTTGAGCAGCTGCAGCAGTCGACGGCGGTGATCGAAGACGCGAGCATCGAAACACTGACGCGATT
Source organism: Roseateles sp. GW823-FHT07B05 (assembly GCF_058794515.1). NCBI lineage: Bacteria > Pseudomonadati > Pseudomonadota > Betaproteobacteria > Burkholderiales > Sphaerotilaceae > Roseateles > Roseateles sp. GW823-FHT07B05. Next base: position 43,184 of record NZ_JBXAGX010000024.1, on the reverse strand, counting down.
GGTCGAGAGTTGCAAGGGCAACCTGGTGACGATGAATTCCGTCATGGCGCGCAATCCGAACGCGCGGTTCACCATCAAGGCAGAGGTGATCTCGACGGAAAGCATCAAGAAGCTGATGGAGGACTTGCGCGATCACATCGAGGGCCGCAAGCGTGAAGCAAAAGCGCGCCAGAAGCTGACGCGCAGCGTCGTCGAGACCAGCCTCAGCACCGACATCCGGCGCGCGCTGATCGAGCGCATCTTCATCAATCCATCCGTCGAGTTCATCCACGTTGGCATGTGGGAGGGCAAGGAGCGCCCGGTCCAACCCGGCATGTCCGAAGGCCAGAAGTCTGCGTTGCAGATGCTGTGGCTCATCCGCGAATCCGAGTACCACCTGGAGTGTGCGGTGCGCCGACATCTCGGCGGCGGCTCTAAGAAGAAGCTCCGCAGCCGTATCCAGCGTGTGCTGTTCTTCGATGGTCTGTTCAGCAACCTGACAGATCGCCGTCTCATCGACGAGGCGTTCAAGGGGCTGGGGGAGGCCGACAGCAGCCTGCAACTGATTGGCCTGATCCACAACCCCGAGTACCGGAACAACTCGACGATCTTCCCGACGTACGTCGTCGGCCGGCGCGTCGGTAATCGTGACACCGAAGGAGGGCGCAACTACATCAAGTTTGAGGACGGGCGGCCCGAGGGTTCGATGGGCCTTGCAACGTTCATGCACAAGCGGCAGCCACCGGCCAGAGATTCGGCGAATGGATGACATCGTTGACCCCTTGCTCGCCTGGCTGCGTCGAACCTCGGGCGCCAAGGGGCGTAAGCTCCTTGCAGCAGACGTCGCGGCCCGGGCCGCGCAGGCGCTTCGCACGGACCTGGTTTCTGTCTTCGACGCGCTGCGACAGCTTCGAGCGAGCGAACTGATCTCGTACAAGCCCGACACGATGGGGATTCCATACGCGGGGTATCTCACCGTCGTCCCTGCTGTCGTGGACGTGTCGCCAACAGAGAAGGCTTGGCGTGACGCACTGGTGTTGTCCGTCGAGGATGACCAGCTCGTTGACGCTTTGGCGGTATCTCATGCGCTCTTTGACGGCCTCGAAGCCCTCGACATGCGGTACGTCATCGAAGGGCTGCTGCGAATCCGGGGAGCAGCCGCATCTTTGGGGAACGAGTTCGGATTCAGCGTTAGTGCCCAGCACGTGCTGGGTTCATCCAAGGTTCTGAGCCGCTTGCCTTCGGCCACGCTCAGGTTGCTTGGCGTCGACCGGCTTCCGTCAACGCCGCGGTATCTCGTGGTCGCAGGGCCTACGCATCCAGCGGCCGTGCTCTTCATCGAGAACACGACCAGCTTCGAGCTTGCAGTCAAGGCTGGCCTTGACGCTGAGGTCGCCCTCATCGCTGCTTACGGCTATGGCCTGAACATGATGTCGGACAGCAGCGCTGGTCTGGCGCTGCTCGAGAGCGTGAGGAACAAAGGTTGCGAGGTCCTGAGTCGCAGCGGAAGTGGGCACAACCTGGACGCGTTGTTTGCCCACCCTTGCATGTTCTTCTGGGGCGATCTCGACCGCGAAGGGCTGCGGATCGCCATGGCCTTGAAGCAGCATCTTCCCCAGCTTGAACTCAGTGCCCTGTACGAGCCAATGCGAGCTTTGGTGAGTCAGCGTGAGTCATCGCATCCGTATGTCGGCATGAGCGGAAAGGCGCTGCAGGCAGCTTGGATGGGTACCGGTGACAGCTTGCTGGATGACCTGGCGGCGTCATGCGAAGTACGCGCGGTCGATCAGGAGGCCGTGAATGTCAAACAGCATGCGCAACTCGCTCTGATGGGCTTGGCGCAAGCAGCAAGGTCAGCTGAAGAGGCCAAGAGCAAGCCGATCGGTTAGATCGGCAGTGGCATCAGCCCACACGCCGCTTCAGGCCGTCCCTGTACAGCAGCGCGCCGATGCCCACCAGCACGGCGCAGTCGTCATCTGTGAGGTGGTCGGCGGCCAAATCCATCCAAGCGGCCAGACGCGCGATGGCATCGTCGAGGGTCGACTGATCGTTCTGGATATCAAGCAGTTCGGCAGTGGCCTCAAAGCGCTTGATGATCGGATCATCCATGGCACATCCCCTTCAATCGAAGACTGCGCTCAACTTTAGGCCAGTTGACCATCTCACCCGTGGGTTTCGATGCGTTTGAACTGCTCGTTCAGGCGCCTGGGGATACAGCAGTGTTTTCGGTGTCTGCTTGGGATTCTGCGGTGCTGGAACTGCCGGCCGGCGAACGGGGTAGGAACACGACACTGACCGCCAGGCCACGCCCATGCGGTCCGTCATCAAGTTCGACCTCTGCCCCGTGGCGATCAGCGATCGCCCGGACGATGGCAAGACCGAGGCCGCTGCCACCGGGATCGTTGCTGCCGGACGCACCGCGGAAGAATCGGTCGAAGACTCGGTCCCGCTCCTCGCGAGGGATGCCAGGCCCGTTGTCGATCAAGCGAAGCACGGGTTGGGCCATTTCCGTCACAACCTCAATGTCGACCGCACCTCCCGGCGCGTAGCGCAGCGCGTTGTCGACCAGGTTGTTCAGCAGCACCGTGAGCTGCATCAAATCGCCGTCGACGCAGGGATCACCGCGCACACGTACGCCCAGATCGACGCCTCGTGAATCAGCTTGCACCGCGAACGTGCCGGCCACGCTGCGCGCGAGCGTCCCCAAGTCAACGGGCTGCATCCGGACCGTCTCGACGTCCCGCTCGTTTCGCGCGATCTCCAGCAGTTGCTCGACCAGATGCTGCGATCGGTCGATGCCTGCCTCAAGCTCCTCCAGGCTGGCGCGCCGCGACACCTCATCGTCACTGCGCTGGAGCATTTGGAGCTGCAGCCTGAGGGCGGTGATCGGCGTGCGGAGCTCATGCGCAGCGTCGGCAAGGAAGCGCCGTTGAGCAGAGAACGCCTCAGCAAGCCGCCTCAGCAGCTCGTTCGTGGAATCGATGACCGGCATCAGCTCGCGCGGTGTGTCGCCCGCGCGGATCGGGGAGAGCGCGCCAGCGCTACGGCTGGCGATGTCTCGGGCGGCCACGTCCAGCGGGGTCAGGCCGCGTCGCAGGCTGAGCACGAGCAGAACGCCGACGAAGGCAACCAGCGCCACCATCAACGTTGAGATCTGCGCCGCCGACTCGCCGGCCATCTGTTGCCTCTGGGAATGCCGCTGGGCAGCTTGGGCGACGTACCCCTTGCTCACGATGGTGTGCACGATCCAGCGCTCGCCGCGAACGACAGGTTCGCTGTGGCCGCCGACGGCCGAGAACGGCAGCGCCACGCGAGGATCGGAGATGAAGAGTCGGCGGCCACCGATGGTCCAGCTCTGGGTGACGATCTCGGAATCATCCGGTTCGTCGGTACGCACAGGCAGGTCAGCGCTGGCGCTCCAGTCGGGGTTGGCCTGGTGCATGCGGACGACGCCCTCAGCGATGGTTTTGAGCTCATCGTTGAAGACCTCGTCCATCTCCGCCAGCGTTACCCAGTAGGCCACCGCGGTGAGCAGTACCGTGCCGAGTGTCAGGGCGCCGACGATCCACTTCAGCAGGTCGCGTTCAAGGGAGCGCATCACGCCTCCGCCACACGGTAGCCGACGCCGCGCATGTTGCGGATACGGTCGGAGCCCAGCTTTCGGCGCAGGTTGTGGACGTGCACCTCGATGGCGTTGCTGGCGATCTCCTCGCCCCAGCCGTAGATCGATTCTTCAAGCTTCTCCTTGGAGATGACGGTGCCGGGCCTCAGCATCAATGCCTCCAGAAGCCCAAACTCGCGGGCGGACAACTCAACAGGTTGGTCGTTCAGCGTGACGACGCGCTTGGCGGGGTCGAGCGTCAGCGCCCCACAACGCAGAATGGGCGTTGAGCTGCCGGCATGGCGGCGGAGCAGGGCGCGCACCCGTGCGATCAGCTCGTCCAGGTCGAAGGGTTTCAGGACATAGTCGTCAGCACCGGCCTCCAGCCCTGCAATCTTGTCGCGCACGGTGTCTCGGGCGGAGGCGATGAGAACGGGCATGCCGTTGCCGCGCTTGCGCATCGTCTCGAGAAGCTTCATGCCATCGATCTTGGGAAGCCCGAGGTCCAGGATCGCAAGGTCATGAATGGCGTGGCCAAGCGCAAGCTCGGCCTCTCGACCGTCACGCACCCAGTCCACACGGAAGCCGGCCTGCACGAGACCTCGTTGAAGGGATTTGCCGACCATCTCGTCGTCTTCGACCAATAGCAGGCGCATGTACTTGTTCTTTCCTCGGCAGGCTCATCTTAGTTTTCAGGTCCGATGCTCGTGCCGGCATTCTTAAGCGACGCTTAAGCCTCGCGCTTTGACGATGAGGCATGACCTCAAACGTTCGGCCCTTGATCCGCGTGCTTCCATGTGCCCTTGCCCTGACGCTGCCGCTCCCCGCGGTCGCCACCGACGAGGACGATCAGAAGACGTCGGGGCACAACTACCTGCTTGGTGCGATGGCGCTTTCACAGCCCGAATATGAGGGGGCAGAGCGCCGGGTGATCAAGATACGGCCGCTCTGGGCCTACCAGTGGGGACGGTTCAGACTGAGCACCTCGCGATCGGCAGCGGCGATGAACTTCGCATCGGACCCTCAAGGACCCGGTGCGAGCGCGCTGCTGATCGATGGCAAGCGCCTGCGATTCGGCGGTGCCTTGCGCATCGACAGCGGCCGTCAGTCGGGCGACTCGCCGCGTCTGGCTGGGCTTCCCGACGTGAAACGGACGTTGCGAGGCCGTGTCTTCATCGGCTATCGGCTGAGCGATAACTGGGACGTCAGCGCCAACGTCTCGCAAGACTTGCTGGGCCGGCAGGGCGGCGCTGTTGGCAGCTTCGACGTCGGGTACCACCGCAGGCTGGGGCGGGACGTTCAGTGGTCGGCTGGTGTCGGCGTTTCAATGGGGAGCCGCCAAAACATGCAGACTTACTTCGGGATCACCCCGGAGCAGTCCGCGACGTCCATGTTGCCGGTGTTCATGACCGGGAGTGGCTTGCGAAGCATGTACGCCGGCACGGGCTTCATCACGGCGTTGACACCGCGCTGGATCCTGTTCGGCAACGTAGGTGCGTCGCGACTGCTGGGCGAAGCGGCGAGCAGCCCTTTGACAGTCAAGACCAGTTCGGTATCTGCTGGCCTTGGCCTTGCCTATCGGTGCTGTCGTTGGTGACGGACGCGCGTGGCTGATCCGTGAGCGACATCGATGTCGCGCCCAGCAAGCACATCAAAGACCAGTTTGCCTCTCGCCATAGCGGCATAGCCCAGCGCCACAAGGTCGGTGTCCTCCGGTCCGCTTCAAAGCCGTGCCAAAACTTGTTGTGCTCGCTACACTCCATCACGTGAGACGCCTCTTCGTCATCCTTTTGATGATCGTGCTGCCGGTGCAGTTCACCTGGGCAGCATCGTCGGGGTATTGCGGCCATGAAAGTGGCATCGCAGCGAAGCACTTCGGACATCACGAGCACAAGCATGCTGGCCAGGTGGATTCGAAGGAATCCAAGGCAACCAGCCTCTCTCACGCGGATTGCGAGATGTGCCATTTCGGCTCGGGCATTCCGAGCATGGAAGTGCTGCTTGCGGCAGATTTGGTGCCCAACCAGGATGTCTTTGCGGAGCCACTGGAGCACGCATCTCACATCCCGTCGTTACCTGAACGACCAGACAGACCGCGCGCCGCCTGATCCGGCGAGACGCGCGCTACTTCATCCTCTTCAACCTAGACGACGTCTCGTCGGATTCCCCTTTGGTTCTTGCCATTAGGAGAATTCGATGCGAAGGCATTCGCTGGCGCTTGCCGGTGCTGGTCTCGCGGTTGTCGCTCTGCGATGTTCAACCAGCACAGCGCAACCGACGGCGCCCACGACGACCTGGGCTGAGCCGCCCCTGACCCGTTATCCCGCGCTGCGGATGACGGCGTACGACCTCCCACCGTTGGGGGGCAAGGCGCGACGCGACGCTGGACACGGCACGCGCAAGAAGGTGCCTTCGCGACTGCACAACAACCCGCAGACATCGGCAGATCGCATGTGGCGTGTCGATCACTGCGGGGCTATGCACATCCGTTGGGCAGGGCATTTGAGATTCATTGAACGGCGCGCCGAGCCCGCGCCATACCAAGGAGCATGAGATGGGATTCTGGGAACGTTCACTCAGAGGCGGACTGGGAGGTCACGGCGGTGGCCACCATGGCGGGTCACGCTCGCACGGCCATGGACAACATGGTGGCAGCCACGGTGGGCAGTACTCGACCGGCACCACCGCGTCCTCGCAAGCAGGCCCGGCAACGGTCAATGGCGGCGTGGTCTGCGCAAAGTGCGGCATGCCGGGCGCACCTGGCGCGCGCTTCTGCGGTGGATGTGGCGGGCAGCTGGTGGCAGCCACCTGCAAAGAATGCTCTGCTGTTCTCGCGCCCGGGGCTCGCTTTTGTGCCCAGTGCGGCAAACCGGCTTCGTGATGACCATGAACAGACGCACAGCGTTGGGCGCGGCGATCGCAGCCGGTGGGTTGCAGCTGTCAGGGTGCACCACGCCACTTCCCAAGCCCCTTGATGATCGGTACTGCTACAGGGCGAATTCGCGCATCGGCTCGCGCCCCACATGCACGCCTGGTCTCGCACCGGATGCGGCTACCGACGCGCAGGCAAAGCGGTTCGAGGCCGTACCTGGGAGCCTCGTGATCTACGTGGTCCGCAATCGTTGGGGAGACACGGTCAATCTGGTGAACCTGTCCATCGACGGTGGGGACTCGGTAGCAACAGCGCCGGCATCGCTGGTACGACTGGTGGTGGCACCGGGCACACATCGCTTGGCGTTCGATTGGAACAAGGGGAGGGGGGATCTAGAAATCCGCGGCGCTGCCGGTCAGGTGGTGTTCGTGGACTTGATCGGTAGTCTATGGATATGGAGCCAGTCATATCGCCTCGAGATGGGCGAACTGCCTTCTTCGCGTGATCGGGCGCTGAAAAGTCGGCTGGTCGCGAACGTCGAGGTGAAGGGGCGCCCATGATGGACAAACAGCAGCCCGCCGTCGAAGGCGATGAGCAGGCATCTGCGCTTCCACCCGAATCCGCCGCAGCCCATCTCGAAGCACTCGGCAAGGGGATCAACGACGTGGGCATCATCGTCCAGGGACTTCTGGACCGGACGCCACCTTCTAAGCCGTGGCAGCGTCAGTTGCTGGCTCAGCTCCGAGAAGTGGATCGGCATGTCGAGATCCTGAGACTCGCAATATCGCTTGATCACGAGCTCGCTGAGATTCACGAGTCTGCTCGGAACCTGAAGCGGGCACTTGAAGTCGCAAATGTGCAGATCGGGGGCGGGCGCGCGGATGGACATACCAAGAATGCCTTGATGCTCGCGTACCGCAGCGCCTCACTTGTCACCTCACTGCTCGCACCGCCGCCGCGGGCAATACGCTGACGAGTCCTCACCACGGGAGAGTTCCATGGTCGACAGCAAAGTCGATGCCCACAAGCGATACCACGCCGCCATGGTCGAGGTGAAGCAGCGCGTGCGCGCCGTCAACCGCGTCCTAGGCGCCAAGAAGCCTCGCACGCTCACAGACGCCACCGACGCCGAGTTCATGTGGCTTCAGGTGCGCAAGGTCGTTGAACTCGTGGCCTTCTCGTGCATCTCGTCAGACGAGGCACGCTACGCTGCTCTGCGCGCCGAGGCCAAGGACAACCCGGACCACACGCGCGACTGGAAGGTGGGTGACATCTTGAAGCGCCTGGCCAAGATCACGCCCCACTTCCTGCCGATCCCGATTGGCAGCGTGCAGGTGCTGGGCGACGGCCTGTGGCACCTCGATGCCGGTAAGGAGAAGCAGACGCTGGAGCGTTTCGTCGATATCTACGAGCGTGCCGGAAAGCACCTGCACGTGCCCAATCCGTTCGGGGAAAGCTCACTGGCCCGTCACCAGGATTTGCTCGTGAGGTCGAGGCCGCAACTCGTCGCCGACGTGGCGTACCTGACCGGTGTTCTCTGGACTCACGCGAAAGTGGGACTGGAGTTCGATTCGCAGGCTGGCGACCCGCGCGAGGCGGCCAATCCGATTTCTGCGTGGCTGGTTCGTCTGGGCAAGCCAGACAGCGACGACGTGCAAGTCATGCTCGCGGAAGGAATAGACAGCCGAGAGGCACGTCAGCCGGGGGCGAAGAGTTGATCACCCCGAACTCCACGTCGGTGTCGGCTCTTTGGCAGACCGACTTCACCGTCGACAACCTGATTGACTATGCCCGTGCATCCGTGGAGCTATCCGCCTACGTGCGGGTGTTGATGCAGGATGGTTATCACCATCTCGTGGTCCCGAGCAGAGGCTCTGTGCCATTCATCGACGCGGCGGGGACAGCATGGCGCATCGAGGCGCGTTCGCTACCCACGATGAATGAGCGGATTCAGGAGCTCAACAAGCTGACCTACTCGCCGTTCGACCGCGAACTCGTCCTGCCTTTTTCTGCAGACCCACAGGACGCCACGCAGACCACGATGGCCATACGCCGCTACTGGAGCCGCGTGCTTGCGGCCATCGTGCGCCGCCAGGGGGCCGACCCTCATCTGACCCTGTACAAGGTCCTCGTCGAACGCCTGGCCAAACGGCCGTGGCTGCATATGCTCCCGAGCCGACTACCCAACGAGAAATTCATCTTCGTTGATACCGTGGTCTCAGGCAGGGCGATCTGCGAGATCTTTCAGGCGTTTGAGGAAGTGGGACTGGATCAGTGTCACTTCATCCTGATCGTCGACTCGGACGGCCAGGACGTCGCGCCGAGGTATCACCGTGAGATCGGGCGGATGGCCGCCTTGGGGCGATGCACGGAAATCCGCGTGAAGCGACTCTTCACGGAGGATCGTGGGCCCGCTGTCAGCGGCATCTGGAGCACGGTCTATCCGCAGATGCTTGACGCCGTTCGTCAGAGATTTGATTGGGCTCGGGATGCATACGGTGCGGGTACCTTCTATCACCAGGTCTCCAGCTCGCAGGTGCATCCCAGGCATGGCATCGGCAGCCCCGACTACAACATGCCCGTGACACGCATGTTTGCCGCGCTCTCGGTAGGTATCTTCAGTGCGGTCTACGCGCTATGGGACATCGAGCGGGCGGAGTCCGAGATCGCACGAGTCCTGGACAAGAACACCGAAGGATTCGCTGACAGGGTTGCAAGCCGGCGCTTGGACATCGAGGCCAACCTGCGGCGGCTCCTCGACTCTCAGTTGATCAATTTCAGGGAGACCGTCGAGCGACTGAAGCCGTACACACCGCTGGACAAACAGACCACGCGCATCTTGGCGGAACCTAGAGTCCTTGCCGTGCACAGCGCAGCAACCGTGGACGTGTCAAGTTCACACCTGGTGCGGGTCACTTTGCCGGAGCCGGAGATCGCGAGCGTGATGCGCGACGTAGAGCGTGAACTCGCCGAAGGGAAGGACGTCCTCGATGATGACTGGTTCAGATAGACAAGCAGCCAGTCACTACCGACATTCAACTGCATGCATCAGTTCGCGGAGGTCGGCATGGGAAGGGGCGTCAGTTGATGGCCCAGTCACGCCACGCTTGGAACAGGACAGGTTGGCACGCACATGTCACCGCGGCGGCTGCATCCGCGGCGATCTGTCTGCTGTTCATCATCGTCATTGGTTCCGCACACATCCAGCCGGCGCCGCCGGCCGACCGCACGTCCTTGTCGATCACCTTGATCAGAGTCCCTGATGTGGTCAGACCAGCGCCGGCCATCCCAATCAAGCGGGCCGGCGCAGCGAAAGACCGTGAAGCCCGTCCGTCACGTGATCAAAGCGTGACAGCCAAAATCGCGGATCCAGCGATTGAGCGCGCCGCCGCACATCCGGACGTCGACCAAGCAGACCCGACGCAAGTCGTACTGCCCCCTGCACAAAGCACCGACTCCCGAAGGTCACTGCGACTGGATATCGGCGCAGCAATGGCCAACACACAGGCGCCGTTTCGCGACATGGCCGGGAAATCTGGCGTCGATCTGCAGCACGGCGTGATGTCGAAAGATGAGCGCTTGGCCTTCGCTGTCACCAGTGCTGAGAAGCGCGACTGCCTGGGACCACGAAAAGACCTCGTGGCGGACCTCGTACAACTGGCGATCTATCTGAAAACCATAGCCAGCGGTAAGTGCAAAGGGCAGTAGCGCATGGTGGGCGCCGCACCGGACTGGCCAACATTACAGCTTTGTAATGAGACGAGCAGGCATCCCGTCGGGGGCAGATTTTTACAGTTTCTTCCATGGTGAACGCTTCAGGTGGCTCTACCGAGCAACCCGTCCGCCGAAGAAGGAACCTTCATGAGTCGCATCCTCTCCGCTTCCCTGATCGCCAGCCTCGTGTTCGCTGTTGGAGCTGCCCAGGCCGCTACCGCAGGAACCGACCGCATGCTCAACGGCAAGTCTATGCACGGTGAAGTGGTCGCTGCCACACCCGCCGCCCGCGTCGTCAATGTCGACGCTGGAAAAGCCATCAACGTCAACTGCGGGGACGTGGTGACGTTCCAAAGCGCTGGCAAGAACTTCACCTGGAAGTTCAGCTCGGCCGCACACCGTCCCGTCAACCTGAGCGACATCGCGCCAGCCGGCTTCAGCGAAAAGTCCTTGAAGGTCTACATCTCGCCGAATGATTCCGAGCGCGGCTGATGCGACTGGTTCGTGATCCGCGGCCAGGACCGGGCTGCGGATCACCGCAAACAGCCTTCTGTAAGGCGTTGCAGCACCGCTCTGCGAACGATTTCACTGAATCGGCATCAGCCGACTCACCCGAACTTCCCCCATTCAAGACACAATCCGGTCCATGCGTCGCTGGCTGACCATCCTTCTGCTGTTCATCCTGCCCGTCCAGTTCGCCTGGTCGGCAGCAGCAGCCTATTGCCAGCACGAGGAAGTCACCGGGATGACGCACATTGGGCACCACGCCCATGAGCACAAGGCCGATGGGGGCTCAAAGTCCAAGGCTTCCGGTCAGCATGCCGACGACAAATCGGCCTCCAAGAGCGGCAAGCTCCTGGGCGACAACGACTGCGGCTACTGCCACCTGAGCTTCGCCAAGCCCATGGTGCCGGTCGAGCTGAAGTTCGACGCTGATGCTGTCTTCACTATGGAATCTGCGTCCAAGCAGGCCTTCCGTTCGCGTGGGCCTGATCTCCTCGAACGCCCGAATTGGCGCATCGCCTGATTCGGCGAGCGCAGATCCGTCCCTAAATTTCTCCCTGATGCGGCCCTGACCGCACCACTGCTCTCGCCGAAACCCTTGCGTTGTTCCTACAACCCCGGAGTTTTCGATGCGCAGAACCCTCGTGCCGCTGGCTTGTGCGGCACTCATCTCATCCCTCGCTCAGGCTCAAACGCCTGGGAATCCCAGCCAGAATTCCGCTGAAGCGCGTGTCGCTCAGGCCGCAGTAGCACCGTCCGCTGCGGCGAACGTAGCGCCACAGCAGGCACCGCTCACGTTGCGCGCTGCCGTGGACACAGCGCTCGCTCAGAACCCGCAGCTGCGTGCTGCAACTGCCGAGCTGGACGCCAATGACGGCACAGTCCGGCAAGCGGGCCTCATTCCTAATCCGGTGCTTGGCGTCGATCAGGAAGACCTGAAGTCCGGCACCCGCGTCACGACCCTGCAGCTCAGCCAGACGCTGGAAACCGGCGGCAAGCGCGCCGCCCGTGTCGAAGTCGCTCAGCGCGGCAAGGACATCGCGGCCCTCGATCTCGCAGCGCGTCGCGCTGACGTGCGTGCCATGGCTATCCAAGCCTTCTTCGATGCATTAACTGCACAGGAGCGGGTCAAGGTCGTCGAAGAATCCTTGCGGATCGCCGGCAGCGGTGTAGACGCCGCCTCACGGCGCGTGACGGCCGGCAAGGTGTCCCCGACCGAAGAGACGCGCGCACGCGTCGCCGCGTCGACGGCCCGTATCGACCTGCGCCAGGCGCAGGCTGAAGCGTCGGCTGCCCTGCGGGCCCTGTCAGCCGTCCTCGGATCCCCAGACGGAGCTATCCAGCGCCTGGACGGCAATGTTGACGTCCTGCCGGCCGCCCCCTCCGCACCGGACATCATGGCTCGCCTGCCGGACGCACCGGCCGTGCGTCGCGCTCAGCTCGAAGTGCAGCGCGCCGATGCAACCTACAGCCTGGCGCGAGCGAACGGCGTGCCGAACGTGACGGTTGGGGTTGGCGCGCGTCGCGCGCAGGAGATGGGCCGGAACCAGGCTGTCTTCAGCGTGTCGGTGCCGTTGCCGTTCTTTGATCGCAATCAAGGCACGCAGCTGGAGGCATTGCGCCGCCGCGACGCGGCCCAGGCGACGGCGCAGGCTGAAGAGCTGCGCCTGCGCTCTGAACTTCTGCAGATGTCTGACCTCCTGCAGGCTCGCAAGGATGAGGTGGAAGCCCTCCGCCGTGAGGTGTTGCCTGGCGCACAGAGCGCCTACGAGGCCGCAAAGACCGGCTTTGAGCTTGGCAAGTTCAGCTTCCTTGACGCCCTCGATGCCCAGCGCACCTGGCTTCAGGTCCGCAGCCAGTACTTCACAGCGGTGGCGCAAGTCCACCGGACGGCAGCAGAGATCGACCGCCAGCTCGGCACCACGTCTGACCGCCCCTGACGGGCACACCAACTTCGAGATCGACGATGAAATTCAATCAAAGCAACACCGACGGCCTGCGCGCCTCGCTGGGCAAGAAGCAGCTGATCGCCATCGCGGTGGTCCTGGCGCTGGGTGCCGTCGGCACCGTTTCCATCCTCCGCATGGGCGGCGGTGCGCCGGCGGGCGAGGAAGAGCATGGGCACGGCCATGACGAAGCCAAAGGCCACGGTGACGGTGAACACCATGGCGAAGCCAAGGGCGAGAAGGATCACAAGGACGCCGGCGGCCACGAAGACACCGAGCATCATGAGGAAGCCAAGAAGGGCGCCAATGGCGGCGACATTCTCGGAACCCAGAAGGAAGTTTCCGTGGAGCTGCTTCTCTCGGAGCAAGGTGGCACGCCGAAGATCAAGCTGTGGCTGACCAAGGCCGGCAAGCCGCTGCAGCTGAGCCCCCAGCAGGTTGCAGTGCAACTCGAGCGCCCTGGCCAGGATCCCGAGAAGATTTCCTTCGCGGCCGAAGGCGGCGCGCTGGTCAGCACTCAAGCCATCGAAGAACCTCACCTGTTCAAGGGCACGGTGGAGGTGCAGACGGGCGGCGGCTTGCAGAAATACTCGTTCGCCAAGGACGAGGGTGCTGTCACCATGACCGCTGACCAGATCAAGGCGGCTGGCATCTCCGTCGAATCATCGGCGCCGGCAACCATCCGCACCGCGCTGCAGTTGCCGGGTGAAATCGCCTTCAACGAGGACAAGACAGCACACGTGGTGCCCCGTGTTGGCGGCGTTGTCGAATCGGTTGCCGTGTCGCTCGGCCAGCAGGTCGTCAAGGGCCAGGTCCTGGCCGTGATCAGCAGCTCGAGCGTGTCCGACCAGCGCGCCGAACTTCAGGCTGCCCAGAAGCGCCTGCAGCTTGCCCGTACGACGTACGAGCGTGAGAAGCAACTGTTCGAACAGCGCATCTCCCCGCAGCAGGACGTTCAGCAGGCCGAGCAAACGATGCGCGAGGCTGAGATCTCTGTCGCCAACGCGCGCCAGAAGCTCAACGCCATCGGCGCGTCCGCCGAGTCCTCAGCCCTGAACCGCTTCGAGCTGCGCGCGCCGTTCAACGGCGTCATCGTCGAGAAGCACATCGCCCTGGGCGAGCAGGTGCGCGAGGACGTCAACGTCTTCACCATCTCCGACCTCCGGTCGGTGTGGGCACAGATCAATGTCCCGGCGAGCAGCTTGCCGCAGGTCCGCATCGGCGAGAACGTCGTGATCCGGACGACGGCATTCGAACAGAAGGCCATCGGCAAGGTTGCCTATGTCGGCGCGCTGATCGGTGAACAGACGCGGACGGCTCAAGCGCGCGTCGTCGTCGACAACCCCAACACCGCCTGGCGGCCGGGCCTGTTCGTGAACGTCGAGGTGTCGGCCGGCGAGTCCAGCGCGCCGGTGACGGTGGCATCCGATGCTGTCCAGACGATGGAAGGCAAGTCCGTGGTGTTCGTCCGCACGCCGAGCGGTTTCGCGCCCGTGCCCGTCGAGCTGGGTCGCAACGACGGCAAGCGCACGGAGGTCACTGCAGGCCTGAAGGCCGGCGCGCAGTACGCGACCTCCGGCAGCTTCGTCATCAAGTCCGAAGCCGGCAAGGCATCGGCCAGCCACGCGCACTGAGAGAGGCGTCGACATGTTTGAACGCATCATCCGATTCGCCATCGAGCACCGATGGCTTGTGATGTTGGCCGTGCTTGGCATGGCTGCGCTGGGCGTCTTCAGCTATCAGAAGCTGCCCATCGACGCAGTGCCCGACATCACCAACGTCCAGGTCCAGATCAACACGAAAGCGCCTGGCTACTCGCCGCTCGAAACCGAGCAGCGCGTGACCTATCCAATCGAGACGGTCATGGCCGGCTTGCCCGGTCTTGAACAGACCCGCTCGCTGTCGCGCTACGGCCTGTCGCAGGTCACCGTCATCTTCAAGGACGGCACCGACGTCTACTTCGCCCGCCAACTGGTCAACGAGCGCATCCAAAGCGCCCGAGGCCAGATGCCGGCCGGGGTAGACCCGGACATCGGCCCCATCTCTACCGGCCTCGGCGAGATCTACCTCTGGACCGTGGAGACGAAGCCTGGCGCGAAGAAGCCCAACGGCGAGCCGTACACACCGACAGACCTGCGCGAGATCCAGGACTGGGTCATCAAGCCCCAGTTGCGCAACGTCACTGGCGTCACCGAGATCAACACGATCGGTGGCTACGCCAAGGAATACCACGTTGCACCGGATCCCAGCCGTCTGGCGTCCTACGGCATCACGCTCGCGGACGTCGTCAATGCGCTGGAACGCAACAACGCCAACGTCGGCGCAGGCTACATCGAGCGCCGCGGCGAGCAATACCTGATCCGCGCGCCGGGCCAGGTGCGCTCCATCGCTGACATCGGCAATGTGGTTCTGCGCAACGAAGGCAGCGTCCCGGTCCGCATCAAGGACGTGGCCACGGTCGAACTCGGCCGCGAACTGCGTACGGGTGCGGCGACCGACAACGGCAAGGAAGTGGTGCTCGGCACCGTCTTCATGCTGATCGGCGAGAACAGCCGCACCGTGTCTCAGGCCGTCGACAAGAAGATGGACGAGATCAACAAGAACTTGCCCGCGGGCGTTCATGCGGTGACGGTGTATGACCGTACGACGCTGGTCGACAAGGCGATCAACACCGTCAAGAAGAACCTGCTGGAAGGCGCGATCCTCGTGATCGTCATCCTCTTCGTCTTCCTGGGCAACATCCGTGCCGCCGTGCTGACGGCCATGGTGATCCCGCTCTCCATGCTCTTCACGTTCACAGGCATGGTGAACCAGAAGGTCAGTGCCAACCTGATGAGCTTGGGAGCACTGGACTTCGGCATCATCATCGACGGGGCGGTCGTCATCGTCGAGAACTGTGTGCGCCGCCTGGCGCACGCGCAGGAGCACAAGGGCAGGCCGTTGACGCAGTCCGAGCGCTTCCACGAGGTCTTCCTGGCTTCCCAGGAGGCGCGCCGTCCGCTGCTGTTCGGGCAGTTGATCATCATGATCGTCTACCTGCCGATCTTTGCGCTCGCGGGCGTCGAAGGAAAGATGTTCCACCCGATGGCGTTCACGGTCGTGATCGCGCTGGTGGGCGCCATGATCCTGTCGATGACCTTCGTGCCGGCAGCCGTCGCGCTGTTCATCGGTGAGAAGGTCTCCGAGAAGGAAAACTTCCTGATGGGCTGGGCCCGCCGCGCCTACGAGCCGGCGTTGAAGCGCGTGATGAACGCCAAGCCGCTGGTCATCACCTTCGCGATCGTCACGGTGTTCCTGTCCGGCCTGTTGGCCACCCGCATGGGCAGCGAGTTCGTGCCGAGCCTGAACGAGGGGGACTTCTCGATCCAGACGCTGCGGATCCCGGGCACGAGCCTGTCGCAGTCCGTGGCGATGCAGCAGCAGCTCGAAACGACGCTCAAGAACAAGTTCCCGGAGATTGAGCGCATCTTCGCGCGCACTGGCACTGCCGAGATCGCGTCCGACCCGATGCCGCCGAACATCTCGGACGCCTACGTGATGCTGAAGCCTCAGTCCGAGTGGCCGGAGCCGCGCAAGACGCGTGACGAACTGGCCGCGTTGGTCAAGGCGGAAGTCGAGAAGCTGCCGGGACAGAACTACGAGTTTTCTCAGCCGATCCAGCTTCGTTTCAACGAGCTGATCTCGGGTGTGCGCTCTGACGTCGCTGTGAAGGTGTTCGGTGACGACATGGACGTCATGAACGAGGCGGCCGGGAAGATCGCTGCCGTGCTCAAGGGCATTTCTGGCTCCACCGAGGTCAACATCGAACAGACCACGGGGCTGCCGATGCTGAGCGTGCAGATCGATCGCGAGAAGACGGCCCGGTATGGCCTGAACGTACAGGATGTGCAGGACACGCTGGCCACGGCCGTCGGCGGCAAGGAAGGCGGCACGATGTTCGAAGGCGACCGCCGCTTCGACATCATCGTGCGTGTCCCTGAGAACGTGCGCTCCGACCTGGAGGCTATCAAGCGCCTGCCGGTGCCGCTGCCGGCCAGCGGAAGCAGCGCCTCACGCAAGTTCATTCCCTTGAGCGAAGTTGCAGAGCTGTCGTTGTCCCCTGGCCCCAACCAGGTCAGCCGCGAGAACGGCAAGCGCCGGGTCGTGGTCAGCGCAAACGTGCGTGGCCGAGACATCGGCACGTTCGTCGCGGAAGCTGAGCAAGCCATCCAGCAACAGGTCAAGCTGCCCACGGGCTACTGGATGGTTTGGGGTGGCCAGTTCGAGAACCTGCAGTCGGCGACGAACCGCCTGAAGGTCGTCGTTCCCGTGTCGTTGCTGTTGGTCTTCACGCTGCTGTTCGTGATGTTCGGCAATGCCAAGGACGGCCTGCTGGTCTTCACCGGCATCCCGTTCGCGCTGACCGGCGGCATCGTGGCGCTGTGGCTGCGGGACATCCCGATGTCCATCTCGGCGGCGGTCGGCTTCATCGCGCTATCCGGTGTGGCCGTGCTGAACGGCCTGGTGATGATCTCGTTCATCCGCAACCTGCGGGAGTCGGGCAAGAGTCTGGATGAGGCCATCTTCGAAGGCGCCGTCACCCGGTTGCGTCCGGTGTTGATGACCGCCCTGGTCGCATCGCTGGGCTTCGTGCCGATGGCGATCGCCACGGGGACGGGCGCCGAAGTCCAGCGGCCGCTGGCCACCGTTGTCATCGGCGGCATCCTGTCTTCCACGGCGCTCACGCTGCTGGTCCTGCCGGTCCTGTACCGCATCGCTCATCGCAGGGATGACGAGGAAGAGGCAGCCGCACCTCGCTCCAAGCCGGACCAGGAGGTGATTGCATGAAGGCACTGCCGCATATCGCGGCACGCCGGCCGGTAGGCCGGTGTCCCGCAAAGGTGCACCACTGGCACGGAGGGCGGCCAAGAGGCCGTGGGGCCTCATGAAGATCCTGGTCGTCGAAGACGAAGTCAAGGCGGCCGCATACCTGCGCAAAGGACTCACCGAAGAGGGCTACCAAGTCGAGGTAGCCCGAACCGGTGTCGACGGGCTCCACATGGCGTCCGTCAACGAGTACGACCTTGTCATCCTGGATTGGATGCTTCCGGGCATCGACGGGCTGGCGGTCCTCTCGGCGCTGCGCCATACGCGGTCGGTGCCTGTCCTGATGCTCACCGCGCGCGGCCAGATCGAGGACCGGGTGCGTGGGTTGCAGGGCGGGGCGGATGACTACCTCGTCAAGCCCTTTGCGTTCTCGGAACTGGTCGCTCGCGTGCAGGTGTTGTTGCGCCGCGCTGGCGGTGCTCACCGCACAGACGCCGAGACGTTGATGCTGCGGGTTGCGGACCTCGAAGTGGATACGGTGCGCCGCAAGGCGACCCGGGCCGGACAACGGCTGGACCTGACACCTAAGGAGTTCAGCCTCCTCATCTTGCTGCTGCGACGCCAGAGCCATGTTCTGTCGCGAACGGAGATCGCCGCGCAGGTGTGGGACATGAACTTCGACAGCGAGACCAACGTGGTGGAAGTGGCCATCAGACGCTTGCGCTCGAAGTTGGACCAGCCTTTCGAGCGACCGCTGCTGCACACGGTCCGCGGTATGGGCTACGTGCTGGAGGATCGGACATGAGCGCGATCTCTGCCTCTGCGCCCAGCTTGCGCGCCAAGCTGTCGCGGCAGTTTGCGCTTCAAACGCTCGTTGGCCTCAGTCTGGTCTGTGGCGCCGTCTATCTCGTCATTTCCTTGACGTTGTCGAGCCGCCAGGACGACACCCTTCTGAAGAAGCGGGCAGCCGTCCAGCGCCTGCTGGCAGAGGGGCAGGAGGTTCACGACATCCCTGGAATCAAGCACCTGTTGAGCGATTTCCTCGCGGGGCATGACGATCTGTCGCTCGTCGTGCGCCAACAGGACAACACCGCGGTGTTCGAGAAGGATGACGCGCAGCGGCCGGAGGCGATGAGCAAAAGGCTGGGCTTCGACGTCCGGCTGCCCAGCGAGTTGGGCGGGGCAGGGCGTGCAGAGCTGATCTACGACATCCGCAAAGATGATTCCTTGCTGAGCCGGTTGTGGTGGACTCTGTTCACCGCAGCCGTCCTGGGAACCTGCGCGGTTTCGGCGGGCGGCTTTGTCTTGGTCAAAAAAGGGCTGGCGCCGCTGAATGCCCTGGCCCGGAGGACGTCGGAGCTCAACGCCAGCCGGTTGGACCAGCGGCTGGACGACACGGGCCAACCTGCGGAAGTGCTGCCGCTGCTGCAGCAGTTCAACGCCTTGCTGGATCGGCTTCAGGTGGCCTACGTGCAGATGGAGGCGTTCAACGCCGACGTCGCGCACGAACTGAACAACCCGCTGTCGATCCTCATCGGTACCTGCGAAGTTGCACTTCGACGCCCGCGCTCAAGCACTGAGTTGCATGACACGATAGCGTCGAACCTGGAGGAGTTGCGCCGGATCGCCGTGATCGTGGCCGACATGCTGTTCCTGTCCAATGCGGAACGGGGTGTGCCGGCGCGCAGGGCCATTCCGCTGAGCATGGCTGACCTGGCGACCGAGGTCATCGAGTTCTACGAGGCGGTGCTCGAGGAAGCGGACCTGCGTGTGGAGATACGCGGCGATGCGCGTGTAGCGGTCGACGTGGGGCTGGTGCGTCGGGCACTGTCCAATCTACTGGGCAATGCGTCGCGGTATGCGACGCGTGGCTCGCTGATCGAAGTGCGAATCGGCCGGGCGGATCATGCGCAGGTGAGCATCGGTGTTCATAACCAGGGGGAGGCCATCCCGGCTGAACACTTGCCCAGGCTTTTTGACCGGTTCTACCGGATCGATCCCTCTCGCACCAACGCTGATCGCAATCACGGCCTGGGTCTTGCCATCGTGGCGGCCATCGCACGCATGCATGGCGGAAAGGCAGTTGCGCAGTCGTCGAACGATGGCACCTACATCCGCTTCACGCTCGAAGATCCCGATGCAAGGGATAGTGACAAATCGGCCAGCAGCGGTAGTGCGACGGCCCCTACCGTTCGAGAGGGAGGCCTGCCATGCTGACCCTGTTCGAGCATCTGCGTGAGAAGCACCATGGGCTAGCCACCTACATCTTCGCCAGCTCGATGACGGTGATCGTGGTGTCGCTGATCCTGCTCATCTACTTCCTTCGACAAGATCGGGCGAAGAAGGAGCAGCGTCGGGAAGAGCGCCGCGAGAAGCGTCGGCGGGCTCGGCAAAAGCGGTAGCCTCCTACAGAGACCCGCTGCTAGGATCTTTTGGTGCGAAAAGCTCTCGTGATCTTCTTGCTCGCAGTACTTCCCTTCCAGTTTGTCTGGGGGGCGGCGGCTGGGTATTGCCAGCACGAGCAAGGGATTGAGGCGACCCACTTCGGTCACCACGCGCACAAGCATCAGGCCGACAAGCACGCCGACGACTCTGCCGAAAAGTCGAAGCAGGTAGGCGGCGATGACGCCGATTGCATCGCCTGCCACATGAGCTGCGTGACTGTGTTGTCCGACGTCCAGCCGATTCTGCAGTTGGATCGGATAGAGCTGGCGGCACCCACGGTCAGCCGTCCACACTCCAGGTTGGTGGTGTCAGCCATCGACCGCCCCAATTGGGCAACTTTCTTGATCTGAGTTCGTAGCTACGGCTTCGGACATTTCCGGCGGCGACCATCGCCGGGCGATTCAGATTGATCCGCATCAGGCCGCGAGCCGAAGCGGATCGAGCCACCAGGCAGCCAGCCCAACCTCACAAGTGCCGGCTGCACTCGTTCAAGAAAGCGAAGCCGTCCATGAGCGATACCCAGAAGTTGCGGCTGGACCTCCCGTTGGTGCTGCCCGACATCCACAGCACCGAAGACCCCTGCGTCAAGCGGCTGCAGGACAAGCTGGTCGGGCGCCCTGGCGTCGACGACGCGCACGTCACAGGCGTTGCAGAGGGAAAGCCTCAGTTATGCGTTCACTACGACCCGAACGTGATCACGCTCAGCCGTTTGCGCGAGTTGGTCACGTCGGAAGGGTTGGCGCTCACCGATCGCTTTGCGCATGTGCTGGGGCGCGTCAACCTGCCGATGCACGCCCGATTTGCGCAACGGGTCGCCGACCAGCTGCGCGCTCTGGACGGCGTCATCGAGGCGGATGTCTCGCCAGGCGGTGTTGTGCGCATCGAATACGACCGTTCACGCGTCGATGAAACGAGGCTGAAGCAGCGCCTTACCTCGTTGGACATCACGGCCGAAGACAGCGCGGTAGCGTCGACGGGCAAGCCTCGCGCCAACGGAGGCCCTGACCTTCCTGCACCCCCACCAGATCCGATGTCGGCGAAGCCAAGAGCTGCCAACGACGAGCACGCCGGCCATGACCACAGCGATCACGACCACGATCCGCACGCAAGCCATGACCACGCCGGTGAGGACAAAGGCAAAGCCGCTCACAAACACGACGAGAAGGGGCATGCCGGCCATGATCACAAGGACGGGGAGGGCGGTGAACACAGCCACGAACATGGCGGACTGTTCGGCGAAAAGACCGAGCTGATCTTCGCCAGCCTGTCCGGTGTGTTCTTGCTGGCTGGATGGCTGATCGGCCGCGCAGGCTCGGGCCCCGAGTGGCTGCCGACTGCCTGCTACGTCGTCTCCTATTTCTTCGGCGGTTTCTATACCGTCAGAGAAGCCATCGAGAACCTGCGCGCCAAGCGCTTCGAAATCGACACCTTGATGCTCGTCGCCGCGGCCGGTGCGGCAGCCCTGGGTTCTTGGGGGGAAGGCGCTTTGCTGCTGTTTCTGTTCAGTCTCGGTCACTCGCTGGAGCACTACGCCATGGGCCGCGCGCGCCGCGCGATCGAAGCGCTGGCCAAGCTCGCCCCTGAGACAGCAACGGTTCGCCGCGAGGCCGGTACCGAGGTCGTACCGCTGGAGAAGCTGCAGGTGGGCGACGTTGTCGTCGTGAAGCCCAATGAGCGACTCCCCGCCGACGGCGTGGTGGTCGTTGGCACGTCCAGCGTCAACCAGGCGCCGGTCACCGGTGAAAGCGTGCCCGTCGACAAGCGCCCGGTCGATGACGGAAAGGCTGCAATCGGGAACTTCGAGCGCGTCGCCGCGGAGAACCGCGTCTTTGCCGGCACGATCAATGGCTCTGGCGCGATGGACGTCATGGTCGCGCGCAAGTCCGATCAGTCCACGATGGCGCGCGTCATCAAGATGGTCACCGAGGCAGAGGCGCAGCGGTCGCCGACCCAGCAGTTCACCGAAAAGTTCGAGCGGATCTTCGTGCCATCGGTACTGGTGCTGGTCGGCGTGCTGCTGTGTGCCGGGTTGGTTGTTGACGAACCGTTCTCGCAGACCTTCTATCGCGCCATGGCAGTGCTCGTGGCGGCGAGCCCGTGTGCCCTTGCGATCTCGGTTCCAAGCGCGGTGCTGAGCGGGGTCGCTCGCGCCGCGCGCGGCGGCGTGTTGGTCAAGGGCGGCGGACCGTTGGAGAACCTCGGCACGCTGACGTCGATCGCGTTTGACAAGACAGGCACGCTTACCGAAGGCAAGCCGAAGCTGACCGATGTGGTGCCGGCTCAGGGTGTGCCCGACACGGAGTTGCTGGCGGTGGCACTTGCCGTGGAAGAGCACAGTGACCACCCGTTGGCTGCCGCCATCGTCAGCGGCGCGAAGGAGCGCTTGGGCGACAAGGCCGACCTGCTGCAGGCGTCCGACGTCAAGAGCATCACCGGTCGCGGCGTGCAGGCACAACTCGGTGGCGAGACGGTACACATCGGCAAGCCGGTGCTGTTTACTGAGTTGCCCGACTCCGAGGTGCCTGTAGACGTCGACGAAGCAAACAAGAAGCTCGTGGCCGATGGCCGCACCACGATGATCGTGCGCAAGGGCAGGCGGTTCCTTGGTGTGATTGGCGTCATGGACACGCCGCGGCCAGTTGCCGGCCAGGTGATGAGCGAACTCCGCAAGCTCGGTATCGAGCGGCTCATCATGATCTCCGGCGACAACCAGAAGGTCGCAGAGGCGGTCGCGCAGACGGTCGGCCTCACGGAGGCGCGCGGCGACCTGATGCCGGAGCAGAAGGTCGAGGAGATCAAGAAACTACGCACAGAACACGGGAAGGTGGCGATGGTGGGCGACGGTGTCAACGACGCACCGGCGATGGCCAACGCAACTGTCGGTATCGCGATGGGAGCGGCCGGCTCGGACGTTGCTCTGGAGACCGCTGACGTGGCGTTGAT
This sequence comes from Roseateles sp. GW823-FHT07B05, assembly GCF_058794515.1. NCBI lineage: Bacteria > Pseudomonadati > Pseudomonadota > Betaproteobacteria > Burkholderiales > Sphaerotilaceae > Roseateles > Roseateles sp. GW823-FHT07B05. The sequence continues at coordinate 20,374 of NZ_JBXAGX010000024.1, read as the reverse complement.
GGCTGACGACTTGGCGCAGTTGCCTTTCGCCGTGGGTCTGTCGCGCAGCACGAGCCGCGTCATCAAGCAGAACCTCTGGGTGAGCCTGGGCGTCGTCGCGGTGCTGATCCCATCCACCATCCTGGGACTGAGCATCGGAACGGCCGTGATCTTCCATGAGGGATCGACGCTGCTCGTGGTCTTCAACGCGCTTCGGTTGCTGGCCTACAAGCCGTTCGACAAGAGCGAAAAGACCGCGGAACCGGCCAAGCCCGCCCCGGCCAATGCCTGACGCGCCCATGAACGCGCGGGGCGAACAAGGCCGAAACACGGCAACCGATGCGGCGCTGGACGGTGACGACGGCGACCTGACCGACATGTTGGGTGAACTGCGCGTGCTACTGCCCACCGCACAACTGCTGTCTGCGTTCCTGATCGCGGTGCCGTTTGCACCAGGGTTCCGCAGCATCGTCCAAGCCGAGAAGAATGTGTTCTTAGCCACCTTCCTGCTGTCGGTGGCGGCCCTGGTCCTGTTCACCGCACCGGCGGTGCAGCACCGGCTGATGCGGCCGCTACGGCAACGCGCGAGTTTCAAGGCAAGGGCGAGCAAGCAGATGCTGGTGGGCGCAGCCTTCCTTGCGATTGCGCTGGTGCTGGCCACGCAATTCGTGCTGTCGGAGGTGCTTGGTCACACGATCGGCAACGTGGCTGCGGCCGTCATCGGCGCGCTGATCAGTGCGATGTGGCTGCTGGTGCCCCTGACCTGGAACCGCAGACAGTCCGCATGACCGGTCAGCCAATATCACTCGGCGGCGTGATGATGTTCGCCGCCGTGCCGGCGACTGCCCTTGTGGTCGGTGGAGTTGTCGCAGCGGTGCGCACCCCTGGCCCCAAGGTGCAGAGCGCTGTTCAGCACATCGCTGCCGGCGTGTTGTTCGCGGCGCTGGCGACGGAGCTTCTGCCGGATGTTGTCCACCGTCGCCTTCCCTGGGTAACGCTCGGCGGTTTCGCTCTTGGCGTGATCGCCATGCTGATGCTCAAGGCGTTCGCGCGACGGCTTGAGGAGCGTGAAGAGAGGACCGCACCATCGGCGTTGCCGACCAGCCTGTTGTTAGCGTCAGCGCTGGACATCGCGCTGGACGGATTGCTGATTGGTGTCAGCTTCGCAGCCGGAGAGCGGCAAGGCATGCTGATCACCATTGCGATGACGCTGGAGGTCCTGTTTCTCGGCGTAGCGACCGCCGCGGCGATACGGGGCCCAAACGCGCGACGTCTGGTGCTGGCCACGACCCTGAGTTTTGCGGCGCTGCTGACCGCCGGTGCAGGCGTCGGGGCGTACTTTCTGGCCAGCGCCAGCCCTGTCGTCCTGGACGGCGTGCTTTCCTTTGGCGTCGCAGCATTGCTCTATCTGGTCACAGAAGAGCTACTCACCGAGGCGCACGAAGTTGACGAAACGCCGCTGCTGACGTCGATGTTCTTCGTCGGCTTCCTGGCGTTGTTGATGATTGAAATGATGGTCTGACCCGGAGGCGTTGTCATGAACCGCATGAAAGAGCTCGCAAAGTTCGGATCGGGGTTCGAGGCGTTTCACGCGTTGGCCAACGCCTATTTCTGGCTGCAGGGCTTTGAGATCATGCTCTTCGGAGTTAAGACGTCACCGGCCATGCACCTTGCGAGCGCCTTGCTGAACGGAACAGCAGCCGCGGCTCTTGGCATCTACGGGTGGCGTAATGCCCGTTGAGCGGGCCAGTCCGAGTCTGTATGGGGTGATATGTCCGCGCCCGCACGCTGCCAACGCCCGGCTCAAGCAAACTTTTCACGCCATGCAACGTACCTTGCCGCCCGATTTCAGTATCCCCCTGGTAGGATACGAACCGTGAGCCACGACCATGTCCATACGAGCCATCCAAAGGTGATCAATCGCCTCAAGCGTGCGAGCGGTCATCTCAACAACGTGGTCGGACTGATTGAGGAACACCGGCCTTGTGCCGAGATCGTTCAGCAGTTGCACGCGGTCGAGCGAGCCATCAATGCCGCCAAGCGCGCTTTGATCCATGACCACCTTGAGCATTGCCTTGGCGACGCGGTCGAGCATCAGCCGAAATCCTTGCAAGATGCCGTGGGCGAGTTCAGGGAACTGAGCAAGTACCTCTAAGAACAGTGAAGTCATTCAGCGTCAACCAGCGAGCAGGTTCGCGCGGCGGGATTGCATCCCGGCCGCGGGGACTGGGCTGGGCGTTTCGCTGGCTGCTGGTGATGGTTCTGGTGTTTGATCAGCTCAGCGCACCGTTCCATCATCATCAACATGACTCTGGCATCGACGCAGTGGCCGTGGAACTTGCAGAAGCCGCCGCTTCGCACGAGTTGACGGCCGAAGCGGTTGCATCCCGCGTGCATGCCGATGACCACGACGATGACCATGGTGATACGCGCGTCGGTCATTCGGCTACAGCACTTCGCACTCAAGTCGCCTCGGACCTCAGCGGTGTTCATTCACTGGGCGATGCACTGATCGTCGCGACTGCGTTCGTCGTCGTGTTTCCAGCTGAAGAGGTCGACGCGCCGGCGCCGACATGGCCCGACCGAGGGCCGCCGCTTTTCACCTCCTTCAAGAGCCTGCCACCGGCAGGCCGTGCCCCTCCGCTCCACGCCTGAAAAGCCGCAAGCCGCTTTTCCCGGGCGCGTCGTCGTGCGCGCTCAGTCCGTGGAGTTTTCATGTCATCGCATTTTTCCCTTTGCGCGCCGGTGCAGAGGCTGCGTGGTGCTGGTCATGCCAGTTTCCGTGCCGCCGTCTCGCAGCCGAGCCTGGCGCTGAGCGCCATCGCGCTCGCCCTTTCCCTCTCAACCCCCTTCGCACACGCAGCTGATGCGCCGGCTTTCGGCGTACTGCTGCAGCAGTCGCTGGCTCGGGCGCCCATCCTGCTCGAGCAGCAAGCCAACGCCGAAGCCGCACGACTGGACGCGGCGCAGAGCCGGAAATGGCTCAATCCCAAGGTCGATGCCCTGGCCGAAGACCTGAGCGCGCCGAGCAACGGCGGCCAGAGTCCCCGCCAGACAACCTACTCGATCAGCCAGCCGCTGGAGCTGGGCGGGAAGCGCGCGTCTCGCATTGCGGTGTCTGACCGCGAATCTGACGTTGCCGAGGCCCGCCGCCGTGAGGTCGAGGTCCTCTGGGCGGCCAAGCTGGCGATAGCCTACGGTGCCGTGGAGGCCGCGCAAGGCCGGCAACGCGTGGCTGCCGAAGAACTGAGCCGCGCCGGCGATGACCTGCGGGCGGCCCGTGCACAAGTCGATGCAGGCAAGGAAGCCGCCGTACGTGTCGCCCAGGCCGAAGCAGGTGCTGCTGCTGCGCGAGGTGCTGATCGTGCCGCGGCGGCCGAGCTGACCCAGTCACTGGAAGAGCTGTCCGCGCTCGTCGGCTCCCAGGAGCGGTTCACCGGCATCAGCGGCTCGCTCTTCAGCACTTCCATCGCCGCCAACACAACGGCGGACGAGTCTCCGACGCTGCGCGTCGCCCAGAGTGAACGCGAGGCGTCAGAAGCTCGCTTGCAGGTGGAAGAGCGACGTTGGATCCCTGACCTGAGCGTGACGGCCGGCGTGCGTCGCTATGCCTGGACGTCTCAGAACGGATTCGTGGTCGGCCTATCGGCCTCCATCCCCTTGTTCGACCGCAATCGTGACGGCGTCGCCGCCGCCCGCCAGCGCGTCCAGGCAGCCGATGCGCGTGTTCTGGCTGCCCGGTTGGAGACCGCGGCAGCACGCCGCTCGGCACAGGCCCAGCTGCTGGCGGCGGAGGGCCAACTGGAAGCCGCCCTTGAGGGTGAGCGCGCATCCGCCGAAGGCTATCGACTCGGTCGGATCGGCTACGACGCCGGACGGACCTCGCTGGTCGAGTTGCTGTTCGCACGCCGCGCCTATTCCGAGGCTCAACGTTCAACCATCGACGCGCGACTTGCGCGCGTTCGTTCCCTGGCTGCACTGGCGCAGGCCGAGGGCCGTCTCGCATTTGGAGAATCACAATGACAAGCAAATTCAAGCTGAACCAAGTGCTGATCGCGGCCTGCATCGCAGCAGGTGCTGGTGCGCTGGGCTATGGCATCGCCAGCCGCTCCTCGAACAGCGGCGATGCGCCGGCAGCCGAGGCCCCTGCGAAGGCAGCAAAGCCCGCAGATGCGTCCAAGAAGGAAGCGTCCGAGCTCAAGATTCCGGCGGAGTACATCACCGCCGCGAACATCTCGGTCGAGACCGCTTCGGGCTCCGACGTCCGAAATGAGCTCCTGCTTCCTGCCGTCGTGACCGCTGCGCCGGGGGCGGAAGCCGCGGTGGTGAGCCGCGCGAACGGCACGCTGGTGCGCGTCATGCGCCGACTCGGTGACACGGTGAAGGCAGGCGAAGTGCTGGCCAGCATCGAGAGTCTGGAAGCTGCCTCCATGGTGAGCGATCGACGCGTGGCGCAGGCCAAGGTCGACCTGGCGCGCAAGACCCTAGCCCGCGAGAAGAGCCTGTTTGATCAGGGTGTCTCTCCGCGCCAGGCGCTGGAAGCCGCGCAGGCTGACCTCGACGTCGCGGAGGCAGAAGCCCAGCGCGCAGCCTCCGTGGCGGGCGCGGCTCGCGTCGGTAGTGATGGCCGGTCGCTCAACATCGTGGCGCCCATCGCCGGTCGCATCACCTCGATGACGGCCCTCGCCGGCGCGCACGTGACTCCGGACCTCGAACTGTTCCGCGTTGCGATGCCGGGCGTCGTCCAGGTCGAAGCACCATTGACCGCCGACGATCTGCGCCGCGTGGCAGTGGGCGATGCGGCCACGGTTCTCTCCCGCTCTGGCAAGCCGGTGCCTGTGACGGTCCGAGGTCTGACGCCGGGCGTCAGTGCCACGACGCGGGCTGCCACCGTGGTGCTCGTGCCGACCGCCGGGCCCGACGCGCAGACGCTGCTCGCCGGCGAAGGCGTGCAGGTGCGGCTGAAGACGCGCGGCGAAGCGACCCAGCAGGGCGTCGCGGTGCCGGAAGAGGCCGTGCAGAACCTGGATGGCACGGATGTGGTCTTCCTGCGCACACCGGAAGGCTTCCGCGTCCAGGCGGTCTACGTCGGTCTGCGCAGCGGTGGCTTGGCGCAAGTCGTGAGCGGCCTGAAGTCCGGCCAGCAGGTCGCGGTCCGCAATGCGTTCCTGCTCAAGGCCGAGGCCAAGAAGCTCTCGGGAGACGACGAATGATCCAAGCTCTTCTCCAGGGCGTGGTTCGTGCCCGCTGGATGGTGCTGTTTCTGACGGCGCTGGTCGCCGCCTTCGGCGCCTGGCAGCTGAACCTGCTGCCGATCGATGTCACGCCCGACATCACGAATAAGCAGGTGCAGATCAACACCGTCGTGCCGACGCTCACTCCGGTCGAGGTCGAGAAGCGCGTGACCTATCCCATCGAGACCGCGCTTGCGGGCCTCAACGGGGTCGAGAACATGCGTTCCTTCTCCCGCAATGGCTTCAGCCAGGTGACGGTGATCTTCAAGGAGAGCGCCAACCTGTACTTCATGCGTCAGCAGGTCACCGAGCGCCTCAACCAGGCGCGCGCCAGTCTCCCTGACGGCGCGGACCCGGTCCTCGGGCCGGTGTCCACCGGCCTGGGTGAGGTGGTGCACTACAGCGTCGCCTTCAAGCATCCCGGTGGCAAGGGCGCGCCGGCGCCGCGCGAAGGGCAGGGCGGCTGGCAGAAGGACGGCAGCTTCGTGACCGACGAGGGCGAACGCCTGCCCGACTCGGTGTCCCAGCTGGCCTACCTGCGCACCGTCCAGGACTGGATCGTGCGTCCCCAGCTGCGCATGACACCCGGCGTGGCGGACGTCGATTCGCTCGGTGGCTACGTGAAGCAGTACGTCGTCGAGCCCGACCTGACGCGACTGGCGGCCTACGGCATCGACTGGAGCGAACTCGGTCGTGCGCTGGAAGACGCGAACCTCTCGATCGGCGCCAACTATCTGCGTCGCTCCGGTGAGAACTACCTCGTCCGTGCCGATGGTCGCCTGCGCTCGGTTGATCAGATTGCGACCACGGTTGTTGCGCAGCGCAATGGCGTGCCGGTCACGATCGGCCAGGTGGCGACGGTCAAGATTGGCGGCGAACTGCGAACTGGTGCGGCCAGCCGCGACGGCAACGAAACGGTGGTCGGCAGCGCGTTGATGCTCGTCGGCGAGAACAGCCGGACAGTGGCGGCCGCCGTCGTCGACAAGCTCGGCGAGATCAAGAAGACGCTCCCCGAGGGGATCGTGCTTGAGCCGACGCTGGACCGTTCGCAACTGGTGGTGGCCACCATCAAGACAGTGGCCAAGAACCTGACGGAAGGCGCATTGCTCGTCGTCGCCATCCTGTTCGCGCTTCTGGGCAACTGGCGCGCTGCTGTGATCGCCGCCCTGGTCATTCCGTTGTCGCTTCTGATGAGCGCGATCGGCATGAACTCGTTCGGCATCTCAGGCAACCTGATGAGCCTGGGCGCGCTCGACTTCGGTCTCATCATCGACGGCGCAGTCATCGTCGTCGAGAACGCGTTGCGGCGACTCGCGCATCGTCAGAACCACGAAGGTCGCTTGCTGACGCTTGGCGAGCGCTTGCAGGAGGTCATGGCCTCGTCGAAGGAAATGATCAAGCCGACCATCTACGGCCAGTTGGTCATCTTCCTGGTGTTCCTGCCCTGCCTGAGCTTCCAGGGTGTTGAGGGCAAGATGTTCTCGCCCATGGTGATCACGCTGATGCTGGCACTCGCGTCCGCCTTCGTGCTGTCGATCACGTTCGTGCCGGCCATGCTCGCCGTCGTGATGAACAAGCACATCGAGGAGCGTGAGGTGCGCGCGATCGAGGCGACCAAGAATCGGTATCTGCCGCTGCTGCAGCGCGCCGTCGCCAACCCCTGGCCGTCCATCATCACTGCGTTGGTCATCGTCGCCGCGGCGGCTGTCACGTTCCGATTCGTCGGCAAGGAGTTCATGCCAACGCTGGACGAGCAGAACCTGAACCTCTCGTCGGTCCGCATCCCATCGATGTCCATCGAGGATTCGGCGGCGCTGGACCTGCCGATCGAGCGAACGCTGCTGACCTTGCCTGAGGTCAAGACGGTCTACTCGAAGGCCGGTACGGCCAGCCTGGCGGCCGACCCAATGCCGCCGAACGCGTCCGACAACTACGTCATCCTGAAGCCCAAGGACGAGTGGCCTGAAGGCGTCACGACGAAGGAACAGGTCATCGAACGCATCCGCGAGAAGATGTCTGCCATCGTGGGCAATGCCTACGACGCGACGCAGCCCATCGAGATGCGCTTTAACGAGCTGATCGGCGGCGTGCGCAGCGACGTGGCCGTGAAGATCTACGGTGACGACCTCGATCAGTTGGCTGCGAGCGGCCAGCGCATCGCGGCGTTGCTGAAGAAGATCCCGGGTGCTGTCGACACACGCGTGGCGCAGACGTCTGGCTTCCCGACCTTTGACATCGAGTTCGACCGCGTCGCCATCGCGCGCCACGGGCTCACGCTCAAGGAAGTTGCCGACACGGTGTCTGCCGCGCTGGCGGGTCGTCCGTCCGGGCAGATCTTCGAAGGCGACCGTCGCTTCGACCTCGTGGTGCGGCTGCCAGGCGATCAGCGCAACAACCTGGACCAACTGCGTGCGTTGCCTATCAGCCTGGCCGCCGTGGACGGGAAGCCGCGCGGTGCGGTGCCTCTGGGCTCGCTCGTGCAGTTCAAGTTCACGCAGGGTCTCAACGAAGTCAGTCGCGACAACGGCAAGCGCCGCCTTTATGTGGAGGCCAATGTCAGCGGCCGCGACCTGGGTAGCTTCGTCGCGGAGGCTCAGAAGCGGATCGAAGCAGAAATCAAGCTGCCCACGGGCGCGTGGATCGAATGGGGCGGCCAGTTCCAGAACCTGCAGGCTGCTTCCAAGCGCTTGGCCATCATCATCCCGGCATGCCTGGTGCTCATCAGTGCGGTTCTCTACCTGGCCATCGGCAGCGCGGGGCTGACGGCGACCGTGTTGGCCACCATCCCGATGGCGGTGGCGGGCGGTGTGTTCACGCTGGCCTTGCGTGACATCCCGTTCTCGATCTCCGCGGCGGTGGGCTTCATCGCCGTGTCGGGCGTGGCGGTGCTCAACGGCCTGGTGATGATTTCGGCGATCCGCAAACGCCTGGAAGACGGCATGGCGATCAGCGCGGCGGTGATCGAAGGCGCCATGGAGCGGGTGCGTCCCGTCCTGATGACGGCCCTGGTCGCGTCCTTGGGATTCATCCCGATGGCGTTCGGTACCGGTACCGGCGCCGAGGTCCAGCGACCCCTGGCCACGGTCGTGATCGGCGGCCTGATCACCGCAACCGTGCTGACGCTGTTCGTCCTGCCGGCGCTCTGCGGCCTGGTCCTGAGGCGCTCGCACAAGTCCTCGCCGGTTCTGGAAACGGCAGCTCAAGCCTGATCAGTCACGGCGGCGCGACCTCTCGCCTCGCCGCCGTGCATCGGTTTTCACTCAGCAGTAAAGGAAATCATGTTCCAACGTTTTGCTCGACCGCTGCTCGCGGTGGGCCTGTTCCTGTCCGCCGCGGCCGCATGGGCCCACGGCATCTCCGAGGCCGACAAGCAGCGCATGCTGGATGGCGGGTACCTGCAGTACATCGGGCTGGGTGCCAGCCACATGTTGACCGGGTACGACCACCTGCTGTTCCTGTTTGGCGTCGTGTTCTTCCTCACGAAGTTCACCGACGTGGCCAAGTTCGTCACCGCCTTCACGCTGGGTCACTGCATCACGCTGATCTTCGCGACCTTCATGAAGATCACGTGGAACTTCTGGCTGGTGGATGCCCTGATCGCGATCAGCGTGATCTACAAGGGCTTCGACAACAACGGCGGCTTCCAGAAGTACTTCGACCGGCCGTCTCCCAACCTGTTGCGCGTCGTGTTCGGCTTCGGGTTGCTGCACGGCTTCGGCCTGTCGACGCGCCTGCAGCAACTGCCGCTGGGTGACGACAACTTCAGCATGCTCATGCGCATCCTGAGCTTCAACGGCGGCGTCGAGATCGGTCAGATCGCCGCGCTCGTGGTCATGGTGGGGCTGCTGTCCCTGTGGCGCAAGCGCGAATCGTTCAAGCGCTTCAGCACGTTCTCCAACAACGCGTTGATGGCCGTTGGCGCGTTGCTGCTGCTGATGCAGCTGCACGGCTATCACCACGACATGGACGCGGAGAACCTGCGCTTCCCCGAGGCGGAGCACAAGCACCTGCACGAAGACATGGACATCGAAAAGATGTCCGACAACCCCGGCCGCGAAAGCCTTTGAGCGGCCAACCGAGTTTCCAGTTTCCCCAACCCCCTCCAACCATCAAGGAGTTCTCATGAAGCAACTGTTCGTTTCCCTGGCCGTCGTGGCCGCGCTGGGCCTGTCGACCTCCGCCTTTGCCGGCGGTGATGGCGATTGCCACTTCCATGGCAGCACGCCTGCCAAGCAGGAAACGGTGTCTCAGTGCGCCGTCAAGCGCCAGCAGACCCTCATCTCCAGCGGCAAGCTGGACAAGTCGTGGCAGGCCGTGAAGCCCTCCACCCTGGAGCAGATCGAAGGCAAGAAGGGCAAGGAGTGGAAGGTGACTTTCAAGGACGCCGCCGCCGCCGACAAGTCCAAGGAGAACCTCTACATGTTCTTCACGCTGCAGGGCAACTTCATCGCCGCCAACCACACCGGCAACTGATCGGACGGCCGATCCGCGCTCCGGCAGCCCTGCGCTGACGGAGCGCTCCACCTGGAGAGCCTCATATGTTGGACGTCCTCGCAAATCGAACGTATCGCCACCTGTTCTTCGCGCAGGTGATCGCGCTCGTTGGCACCGGGCTCGCCACGGTGGCTCTGGGCCTGCTGGCCTACGACCTGGCCGGCGCCAATGCAGGCGCCGTGCTGGGAACGGCGCTGGCCATCAAGATGCTGGCCTACATCGGTGTGGCGCCCATCGCCTCCGCGTTCGCGGACCAGGTGCCTCGCAGAACGCTACTTGTCGCACTGGATCTGGTTCGTGCGGCGGTGGCGCTCGCCCTCCCTTTCGTCACGGAGATCTGGCAGGTCTACATCCTGATCTTCGTGCTGCAGTCGGCGTCGGCCGGCTTCACCCCCACATTCCAGGCCACGATTCCCGATGTGCTGCCCAAGGAGGCGGACTACACCAAGGCGCTGTCCCTGTCGCGCCTGGCTTACGACCTGGAAAGCCTCGCCAGTCCCGCGCTGGCAGCAGCGTTGCTGACGGTGGTGAGCTTCCACAGCCTGTTCCTCGGCACGGTGGTCGGGTTCGTGGCGTCGGCGATCCTGGTCGTGTCCGCCGTACTGCCCAAGGCCAAGCAGCCGCCGCGTCGCAGCATCTATGAGCGCACGACGCGTGGCAGCCGGATCTACCTCGGTACGCCGCGCCTGCGCGGCCTGCTCGCCTTGAATCTGGCCATCGCCTCCGCAAGCGCGATGGTCATCGTCAACACCGTCGTGCTCGTGCAAAGTCAGTTGCAGCTCAGCCAGCGATTCACCGCTGGCGCACTGGCTGCGTTCGGGGCCGGCTCGATGCTCATCGCGCTGGGGCTGCCAAAGCTGCTTGAGCGGCTTCCGGACCGGCGCGTCATGGTCTTCGGTGCCGGCGTGCTGACCATTGGGCTCCTGTTGGGTCCGATTGCGTCCCGTGGATACGCCACGTTGGTCCTGCTGTGGCTGGTGCTGGGCATGGGCTATTGCTTGGCCCAGACTCCTTCGGGACGTCTCCTGCGACGCTCAGCAAGCGCAGAGGATCGGCCCGCCTTGTTCGCAGCGCAGTTCGCGCTGTCCCATGCGTGTTGGCTGATCACCTACCCGGTTGCAGGTTGGCTCGGTGCCAAGGCAGGACTGGACGTCAGCTTCATCGCGCTTGGCGTCCTTGCCGGCGCCACCACGTTCGCCAGCCTCTGGCTCTGGCCCAAGGAGGATCCTATGGAGGTCATTCACAGCCATGGCAATCTGGATGCAGGTCACGAGCACCTGAAGATGCCGGCCGTCGACGCCGCCGGGCGGCATTCGCATGCCTACGTCATCGATGACGAACACCAGCGGTGGCCACGGAGCTGACGCGCGGTTTTGCGGCGGAAGTCGTGTCAGCGACGGGGATCCGCGATGGCCATCTTGAATTCCTTCAGCTCGTCATCCAGCGAGGTCACGGCGAGCTGGTGCAGGATGGAGTTCTGAGCGAACGAGGCTCGCTCTCGATCAAGGTCGACCGTGTTTCCGTCCAGCGCGGTTTGGGACGGCACGGCATATTGAGCAAACTGCAGCGTGCTGCGTGGCGCCACAAGTTCCGGCGCAAGGTGGCCTGGTGATGTGGTCGCGATCGGCGTCGCAGGTCGGGCCCGACTGGCCTCTTCAAGCGCTGCCGAGAAGTTGATGTCGCGCGCCTGATAGTGGGGCGTGTCGGCATTCGCTATGTTGCTGGCGATCAATGCCTGCCGCTGGCCTCTGAAGACCAGCGCTGCAGCTTTCCAGTCGTCATCGGGCGCTCCAGCGTACGCGCCGGCGCTAGGAGTGGGACGGAGCGGATCGGACATGGCGCATCCTCCGAAAACGGGGAGCGCCGGAGCGCTCCCAATCGCAGTTGCCTTGAAGATCAGAAGTTGTGGCGCATGCCGACTTCCATGCCGGACGAACTTTCACCACCGCGCATGCCAGTCGGCGTCGTGTACAGCACGGAGCTGCGCGCGGCACCCTTGTTGCTGATGTTGGCGTAGGTCCCGTACAGAGCCGTCCGCTTGGACAGATCGTGCACGTAGCCCAGTGCCACACGCGTGCTGTCGTCGGCATCGGCATAGCCAGAACCGACCACGCCACCCGAGCGGTTCACGTTGGTGTAGCCAACCCGGATCGAGCCGGCCTGCGTCACCGGAACGGTGGCGCCGACGGACAGCTCCTGCGCCTTGCGCTGGCCCCACTTCTTGACGTCGTAGAGTGTGTGCAGCGTGCCCCAGGGCGACTTGTAGTTGAACAGCAGGTTGTAGTTCTTGAACTTCGGTTGGCCACCGCCAACGTCGGTCTGGCCGACGGCACCCCCGACCAGGAATGTGCTGTTCTCAAAGCCGATGCGGCCACCGGTGTACTTGTTGCCAGCGACACCTTCGCCGGCGGCGACGTGCACCTGACCGAACCAACCGCCCAGGTTCTTGGGCAGGAAGTAGCTGACGCCGTTGTCGCTGCGCTGAGCGGTGGTGGCACCGCTACCCAGCACTGCACTGGAACCGTAGACGAACACACCGCGCGAGCCAACACCGACGATGCCGAACTCGTCGTTGAGCGCGTTGTTGTAGGTCGGCGTGGTGTCGCGGCCGAGGCGGATTTCACCGAAGTCGCCCATCAAGCTGATGGTCGAACGGCGGTTCCAGAACTTGCTGGCGTTGGCACTGCCGGTATCCAGCTCAATGCCGGACTCCAGGTTGAAGCCGGCTGAGAGGCCGCCGCCAAGCTGTTCAACGCCACGCACGCCAAAGCGGCTCGTCGAGTTGGCGCCGGAAGCGACGCCCTTGACCGTACCTGCGCTGCCGTTCTTCACCTGACGAACTGCAGCGTCAGCGACGCCGTAGAGGGTGACCGACGAGCTTTGTGCGAACGCAGAACCTGCCATCGCACTGCATGCCAAGGCCAAGAGGACTGGCTTCTTCATGTACTTCTCCTATTCAGTAGTCGATGCCCGAGGGCGTGGATCGCCTCAAGCGCTGCGAAGGCTATGCAGACCGTCTAGGGAAATCCATGACTTCGACCATTTGCTCAGGGCCGCGCTGGTGCTGGCTCCGTAAAACCGGTCGTTCGTGTGCCTTGGATTCAACAGGCATCGCTTGCGTAGAACGCATGCTTTCGATTCACATGTTTGTCATCCCAAAGAGAGGTCGACGCGCTCCGCGTGAACGTGACAAAACCGTAATCCGCCGGACTGGCTCGGGTCATGCCCAGCTTCTTAGGCTTGCGTACTGGCATGGCGCGGAGAGTGCGCCCATCGATCAACAGGCGGCTATTTCATGCGCCAGTACGGAGAAGGCGAGGGATGAGAAGACCAGACGCCCAACTGATCTCCAGGGCGCGGCGAGGCGACATCTCTGCCTGCCTGGAGGCGGGCCGGAAGTACCTGCAAGGCACGAACGGTTTTCCACGTCACGTGAGACTCGGGCTTGAGTATCTGCACCAGGCAGAGCCGGTACGTGCCGACGATACGCGGCAGCTCATCGTCGAATCGCTAGATCTCTTCGAGATCGCAGCCCATGGGCGTGTCGCGACACTGCAGCAGGCCGCGCAGGCGGGACGTTCCAGCGCGCAGTTGAAGCTGGCAATCTGGCTCTCCCTGACGACGACAGATGCTGAAGCCGGCATGCGGTGGTTCCGCAGCGCCGCCGCGGGCGGCGATGTCGCCGCCAGGAAGGTGCTGACCGGCTATTCATCGGATGCTCGATCCGAAGAGCACGTCGTCTCACGCCTGCGCTCGCTCAAGAACCTGCAGGGGATCGGGTGGTCGGAACTGCTGACGTTTGCGATGGACCGCGCCCTGATGCGGCAGCAGCCTCTTCTTCTGTTCCGAGCGCTGGCTCTCAGCTTGGAATCGGAAGACGCGCCGGCTCCCGGCTTGGCTGACAAGGTTCTCGAAGCGCTGACCTTTGCCAGCACGCTGCCTGGCGCAGCCATCGCGGTTGATCGTCGAGCCATCGAGGGTCAACTGGATGACTGCGTCGCGCGGGGGAGCACTGCTGGAGCCTTGATGCTGGGGCAGGCATTGAGTGGCAAGGACGTCGGAAGCCTGTCCTGGCAGTCGCTCGTGGCCGGGCTGAACTTCCGCAAGGCGTCCGCGCTGCTGATGCGGGCCGCCGACGGTGGTCACGCTGAGGCGTGGATGCGTCTCTACGAGATCCACTCAAACCACAATGGTTCGGTCGCCAACCCGCCGATGGCTAGGTTCTGTCTGGAGAAGGCGGCGGCCAGCGGGGAAGTGGTAGCGCAGCGACGTCTGGGTGTCACCATCCTGCGCGCCTCAGGGGCGCTTCGCGACGTCGAGCTGGGCATGAGCTGGCTGTTTCAGGCGGCGGAAGCCGGCGACGAACTCGCGCACAGACTGTTGCGCACGTTCGTACTTCCAGTTGAGGGCGGGGACGTGGACGCGAACTCAGCGCTGGGTGCCATCGCGCAATCTAGCAAAGGCCTAGCACTTCGGCTGCAGGTGGCCAGGGACTTCGGCCTGACCAAGCTTGAGGCGATGACCGTGGACCTGGTGGGCGGGCTCAGGCCATGGGGGCTCGTGGTGGGGCGCAATCCCTTTATCCGACAGGCCAAGCTCTCAGCGCCCCGCGCCGTGCCAGCCGCCTCAGTGCTTGCCCAGCAGAACCTGAGACGCATCGTGGCACAGGTGGCTGGTGGCGGTGTGCGTGGAGCCGAGTTCCAGGACTTCGATCTGCGCCATCGGGCGGCGAGGGTCAAGCAGGTTCTGCTGGCCCATGGATTGGCCGAGTCGATGTTCTTTGCGAGGGCCCGTTCCGTTGAGTTGGACGCGCTGCGCGGAGGAGGGCGGTGGGCCAGGTTGGCCCGGGCTGAGATCGACGCCGCGATGGCAACGCCGGAGGCAGACACAGCGGACGCCTGCGGGCCAGTTGTGTGAATCACAACAAAAATTGCGACCATGGTCTTGACGTCATGCTGCGCGTCGCGCCTCAACAACGACTGTCGCTCAGCTCTGCAACGGGTCGTATTTGGCGTTGTAGAAAGAGCCGCCACGTCCTTCGATCGGCTGATTGCTCGCGGTCAACATGGTCGCCACGGCGGCCAAGCCGCTCATGCCGCGGTCATGCGCCTCCATGGTGATCTTGTTTGAGTCAAACACTTGGTCGGCCTGCGACAACAGCGACTTGAACGACAACTTTTCATCCAATTGCGACTTCACGTTGTAGAACGTGTAGTTCTCCATCTTCTTGGTGACGTAGTTGAGGTCTGCCCGGGGCGGGTTCGAGCTGGACACTTGCAAGTTTTCGACGGCTGTAGACACGAATGCCTGTGCAGCACCTTTCAAGGCCGTGTTGGAGTTCAGCTTCTTTTCCAGCCACTTCGCGTCATCAGCTTCCAGCCCTGTGACCTTGAACTTGCCGTCGACCAGCTTGAAGTCCCAGTTGCCAGCAAGTTCGGGGCGACGCTTGGCAATCATGGCTTCGATTTTCCCAAGCTCCTTCTTGATCGTCTCCATGCTGCGGCCAGCCTCTGTGTTCTGGGCTCTGCGCAGCTCGCCAAACTGCTCAATAGGTTGCTTGACTTTGGACAAGTCCACGACTGTCGCTTTGAGAGACGGGTCGTCAAACGTGCCGCCACCGCGCTCCTGCGCCTCCCGGATCTGCTCGGCCGTCGGACCCGTTGACGTGGGTGTCGCCACGGACCTGTTGAGCGATGAGCTGCTGGCGCTAGGTGTCGAGGCTTGGGAGATGCTCGTGATCATGGTGAACCTCAGATAGGTGGGCAGCACCCGCCTTGTTCATAGGCCTGTGTAGGCTGGGAAGGTGCCGCTGGTCACTGCGACCACGCCCTACTCGTCCGTTACGCCGGTCGCCGCCAGTACCGAAACCATCTTCATCAACTTCGGCTTGCGAGAGCCGAACTTGAGGTCTGTGACAGATGGTTAGTGGCATGAAGCATAGAGGCGTGCGCTGATCGACCAAGATGCCGCTGAACTACGGAGCTAGTCGATGGATTTGACCTGCTGTCGACTGCCGCCCGTAGGGGTAAAACTGCGGCGCACCTGCGCTCCCTCCATCGCCAACGTCATCCACCTATGAGAAAGCTCATTCAATCCCTGCATGATTGGTTGCCCGTCTGGGCTGCGGACTGGCTCGACATCCTGGTGCCTGCCGTCGAGGTCGTCATGATTTGCCTGGGCGCGTGGTTGCTGATGCGGTTGGCGCACAAGGTGATCGATCGGATCACCGGCAAGTACGGTCTGCCGGTCAATGTCGCCGCGGTGTTCCTGCGTGCGGTTGGCGCCCTGGTCTACATCGGCGCGCTGCTTTGGGCGCTGGAGCGTATGGGCGTCTCCGGCGCCGTCCTTTGGACCGCCTTCACCGGCTTCGCGACCGTCGGCGCCGTGGCGTTCTTCGCGGCGTGGAGCGTGTTGTCCAACCTGTTCTGTACGCTGCTGATCTACATCACCAGATCCTTCCGTATCGGTGATGTCGTCGAGTTGCTTGACGCCGGGGACAAGCCAGGCATGAAGGGGCGTGTGGTCGAAATCAACCCGGTCTACACCACGCTGCTAGAGAGCGGCGATGCGCAGAACGGCACCACGCTGCAGTTGCCGAATAGCCTGTTCTTCCAGCGGGCGGTGCGTCGCTGGCACGGCACGGCGGTCTCGCAGGTGACCGTGGATCAACAAGGGGGGCCCTAGCCGCAGGGCAGGGGAGATATCAGCGGTGCGCCGTCACGAAGCCGAGTCCCGAGGCGACTCAGTTTCGCTTGATCGATCACTGCCATCTGCATGAGCATCCTCGACGCTCTGCGCGCGCCGATCCGGCGCTGCTGCTGCGTTGGCATGTCCAGGACTGTCTTCGGGCTGAGGTGCGACGGGCGTCTGCGTCGGCGTGTCGGGCTCGGTTGGCAGCTTGACTGGGGATTTCTGATGGTCACCAGGTGCAGGGGCTGGGCTTGCGGCGTGGCTGTTCATAGCGGTCTCCATCAGACGGAAATAGGTCAAGTTAGCAGGCGCGCAGGCTGCGTCTATCCCTTCGGCCCACATTCCCATGTAGGCCAGCATCCCGCCGACTCCTAGCGAACAAGCAGGATGGCTGCGAGGCTCAGCAAGCCGGCTGCAATCACGAAGGACGCGCCGACCCGGTGTCGTTCTGCGCTTTCAAGCAGGCCTTTGAGCGCATTGATGACATCGGTGAGATGGGCAAGCACGGGAGCTCCTTCGGATTGAACGGTGCGGCGCTTCGAGGCGCCGTGAGATCAGCTCGATTGACGGTGGTGACGATCTCCGTCGCCCCATTGCCGACGCGCCGAGATCGGCTTGAGTGTCAGTGGGCTCGGCCGGGTCGTCGTGCCGGGTTGGAGCCTGATTTCCCCCCGAAACCCTTTGGTCGAACTTGGGGCGGCGACGTCGTAGCCAGCAGCCGGCCAGGCCGCAGATGGGCTTTCAAAAGGCGTTCCTGCCTGAAACCGATCGAGCGATCGTTGACGTAGGTGCGCCCCCGTCATACCAAACCGTCAGCCCGCAGCCTACGGCCATGGCGATACTCGTCGCGGTTTTCAGGGAGAACAAGATGACTTTGCTCAACGAGCGCGTGCAGTTCCCGGTGGGCCAGGGAGGCTTCCACGCCGGCAAACTTTCCGAAGATGGGGAAGTGAAAATCAGGTACGTCGTCGACTGCGGGGCGATGTCGACCTATCAAGCTCGCCGCGATGAATGCGTGGCGAACTACGTCAAGGCAGAAGGGATCGGTTCCGATCTCGACATCCTCTTCATCACCCACGCGCACGCTGATCACCTCAACGGTGTTGAGAAGCTGCTGAGCAAGAAGAGCGGCGTGAAGGTCAAGGCCATCGTCATGCCGCTACTCAACGTGGTCGAGCGGCTGATCTGCTATGCGCGGACGGCCTCCGACGATCCAAAGGCGGCAGCAAGTGGCTTCTACCGAGACTTCACCGCCGATCCGGTGAAGACGCTCTCCCGATTCGAACCAGAACAGATCTTCCAGATCAGGCCAAGCGGTCCAGATGGGCGCGCGCCTTTCAGCATCGACGATGCACCGGACCTGAACGGCCCGACGGTCGCGCGTCGGCCGAATGAGCTTGGGCCGAAGATGCAGCTGAAGTTGGTCGGACGAGGATCGGTCGAACCAGCGAAGGCGGCCCAGGGAGGCGCGAGGCTGTCCAAAGTGAAAGGAACGCCTCAGACCTGGGTCGCAGAGGATTCGGTGGGGTTCCTCCATCGCGCCAGTTCGACAGGCGCGTGCTGGCTGCTAGCACCGTTCGTCGATCCTGGCGTTGAGGCGGACGCCGACGTGTTTATGAACGCCCTGGCGGCCGAGAAGAAGATGACGGTCGCAGACCTGAAGATCTGGCTGAAGAAGGTCGCCAACGTGAAGCAGCTGGTGACGCATGGGCTCCCGCATTTGGTTGCGGCATACAACGAGGTTGCGAAGGACCTCAATGTGACTTCGCTTTCGCTGTACTCAGGTCCGCTACCGCTCGAGGTTCTGAGCGCTCCGCCTTCGAGCATGAAGGTCCGCATGCGATCCACCAGTCAATCTCCAGCTCATGAAGGAGATTGGGGATGCAGTTCGCGCGATGTACCCGTTTGAGGCTGATCCGAAGTCAGCACAAGCGCTGCAGGCCGCGGACCGGATCATGGTTGTTGATCGGCAGAACACCGCGCATCTTCGCCCTTGGTTGAAGCGGTGCGGATGGCCCAGCACCAAGCGACACGGCGCGGTCGTAGAAGGCCTGGTCTGGGCACTGGTGCAGCATGCCGACCAAGACCGCCCTTTCCAGACGATGGCCATCACCTTGCTCAGACAGCGCGTTCATCAGGGAGAGGCTCCTGGTGCCCACTTGGCGTATCTTGAGGATCGGGTCGCTGTTGGCTCGGGGCAGCAGCAACTCTATGGAACACAAGCCGAGGTGAAAGGCCAATGCCTGGTCGAACTGCTTCCAGTCGATAGTCTTCCGAGCGTAAACAAGCGGAGAAAGGCCATCGGCATGGATTCAATCGAAAGCTATATGGCAGAACTTCGTAAGGCATTGCTGCCCCCGGTTTGCCTCAACGGTTCGCCGGGCCGCTTATAAAAAGCTGGCGGACGTCATTGGAATGTCAAAGGCGATTGACTGCTCAATAATCGTCCGCCCAAGCGAGTCGCATTTGCGGAGGAAGATTTCCGATCGTCTATCGCTGTGGCCGGCAAGCGCGTACAGCAGCTCAGCAGGATTTTTTCTAGGGGAGGTGTGTTTTGAAGCCAAAACGAACCACTCGCCATCGTCTGGCAGTTTAATATCATTGATATCCTGGGCCAAGTTCGGCATGGATGCCGCCTTATTCAGGGCGCCAACCTCATGCATGAATACGGCATTGTCGCCGACCGGCCTCGCCCCCCATGACACCAGACGACCCGCCTGCGTAAATGCGACGTTGCGCATTCGCTCAACGACTATTGCGATGCGAGATCTCCCGGGAGATACACGAATGAATTTCACAGACATGCCGCATGGAAGGTTGCCTACTATTCTTCCTGTTTCCTGACTGAAGATCATTCCCTTGCGCCCGCGCGCTTCCGAGACAATTCCATATTGCTCGTTTAATGGCGTGGAAAATAACTTTTTGGTCCACTCCGAGGCATTGGCGCTTTGTTGGAGAATCCATTCCTTCATTAAAGGATTGCTGGCATCTTTGCTCGCGCATTGCAAATATTTCTCCAAGTAGCTTTCCGTCAAGACTTGCTTGAATGGGTGTTTTTCAAGCGGGTCGCCGGAAGGGAAGCTGGCTACATCCTCAGCGCCTAGTTTTTTTGCTTCCAGTTCAACATTGCCATGCGCTACACGGTAGATTAAGGTCTCGCCTGCCTGAACTATAGAAATCTTGATATCCGCGTCATTGGCAAAACATGCCGTACCGGCAACCACGCTGGCAAGAACGAAAAATATCTTCATGGCTTTCCAGACAGTATTCCAATCGATGCTTCATGGCAGGGCCCTTGCGCAGCGCACGGTAGCGCAAAGCTGGCAAGCCCGAAATGGTTGCGTCGCTTTCGGGGAGTATCGGGCCGGCGCCGGCCGAGCTGTGCCCTGCGCTGACGAATCGTGAAGCGCGCAGAATCCTGTCATGTCCAGTGAAACCCGCACCGTCAGGACCATCGTGGTCGCTCTCGTGCCGGAGTACAACCAAGCTTGGGTACTTGACAGCGAGGACCGGCGCTATGTGCTCACACGAAAGACCAGCGGTATCGATCTCGCTTCGCTGCGCGAGGGGCAGGAGGTGGAATGCACCGTAACGCTCGATCTTCCTCGAGTGCTGGTTGCAGCTGTCATCAACTGAGGATGCGCAGAGAAGCCAGCGCGTCTGCCTCAAGGCGAACGGTCAGCGGTACTTTCTCGACAGTTTGCCCGCAGCGGTAATGATGCCGGCGCGACGAGCCGCTCGAAGGGCAACCTCGATGTCGTCGGTCGAGGCGATGTTGAGCAGCGGGCCTGCGTCTACCTTTTTTACCTCGCAACCACCGCCTTGAAGCGCTGATGTTTTTGGCTTCTTGCCGACCTTGGCGGGAGCGAAGGTCGTCTTCGGCGGCGAGGCTGATGCTTTTGACCCTGTCCCAGGTTTCCGTACCGTTCGGTAACAGAATGGACCGGCATGAAGAGGCCCAGGAAGGGGCCAGGAGT
>NZ_JBXAGX010000023.1:0-52067 GCF_058794515.1 Roseateles sp. GW823-FHT07B05 | reverse complement strand
AGGCTCCCTCGGGTAGCCTTCAGGAGTGGGTCAGTATTGGACGAGCACCCTGGGTCAGTCGGTCGCGAGCGTCAACAGCCTTGGCGCGCGATCGGGGTTTGGGGGATGCCTGAGACACCCCGGAAGGTTGTCGAAAGTACACTCATTCAAACACACACTAATTCGCACATCTCTACATCGAGGCGCCCGGCGTCCCGGCCAGGTCTTCGCCATCAAGGAGGATTGATGACTTCATCTCGTGACCTTGGATCGTCAGTTGTGGCCCAGCGGCTGAAGCGCGGTGCGGCAGGCAGCTGGCTGACGTGTGCACTTGCCGCAGGACTTCTGGCTGGTTGCGCGTCAACACCTCCGCTGGAGAGGTATCACCCGGTGAGCTGGGCGTTTGCCTGGGCGGACGGCCCGGAGCCCGTGAACATCGACACCACGAAGTACCTGCCGAGGCCGATGGTTAAGCCTGGCGACGGAATTCGGATGCTGACGTTGTTCAGCAAGCCTGGTGGCGCGGCCACCGAGAGCCGGTGGACCGAAGGGTTCCGGCGAGCTTGTTTTCATTCGAAGGGCGACTTTGACGCCAAGCTGCTCTGCCACGATCGCCAGGATCCGGACAAGATCCTCTTCGCGGTGGCGCTGAAGACCTGGGTCTACGACGGCTCGGCGTCAACGGAGATCATCTTCGTAGAGCCGACCGTGCAGCCTCCGAGCCCCGACTACCAACTCGTGCTGCAGCGAGCGGGTTTCGTGCCGAACCGGGTCCTTGCGGAAAAAAAAGTCGCTGCAGCAGCTAAAGCTGAGGCAGAAGAGTTAAGAGCGCAGGCCGCGTGGCCTCGCATGCGCGAGCGCGGACGTGCGGTTTGCCAAGATCGCGATGGTGTGC
Source organism: Roseateles sp. GW823-FHT07B05 (assembly GCF_058794515.1). Taxonomy (NCBI): domain Bacteria; kingdom Pseudomonadati; phylum Pseudomonadota; class Betaproteobacteria; order Burkholderiales; family Sphaerotilaceae; genus Roseateles; species Roseateles sp. GW823-FHT07B05. Next base: position 51,193 of record NZ_JBXAGX010000023.1, on the reverse strand, counting down.
GCTACATGGGGTATGTTGAGGACTTCACCGACTCGCGCATGAAGGTCTCCATCACGCGTGCGTTCTTCGTACGCTCACCAGCGCTTGCGCCCGCGGGCTTCCGTCCCGAAGTGATCTGGACTGGGCCGATCGGGTGGTTCCTGTGTGACTGAGAGATCAAAGAGAGGCGCACATCGCCAACTGATCGAGGAAAGTCGCAGAATGAGAGAAATTGGAGTCCGCAGAGAGCCGCCCATGACGATGGAAGTGAGCGGAGTCGCACTAGCTTCAGCGGTGGCGTTCAATGCTGATCTCACCAGACTGGCTGGCGGCCGTGTGATGTTCCCCAAGGGCGTCTTCCGCTACAAGAATCATGAGGAAGCCAACGCGCACGAGGCAAAGTGCCTTGCCGAAGGCATGGCGGCTCTGGCCAGGGAGCGCGCTCATGGATGAGATGGCTCGCGTCGGCAGGAACGACCGTGGAGAAACCACATGCAAACCCAAGCTGCCGTCGGCGCCGCAATGCCCGAAATACTTGGCGACGATCCCATGCGTGGCTTTTACGCCGTGGAGCTGGGAAGTTCTCTAGGTAGTCCAAGCGATGAGACCGTGCGGCAGCGCGAGCGCGCCGGCGAGCTGTTCTCGGTGCTGCGTCCGGGACGTGGGCTCTGCCGAGAGTACCCGGCGTTCCAGGCTTGGCCTGGCGTAGCCGGCGCACCGCTTCAGCAGATCCTGGCCCGCTTGACGGGCCTCAGTCCGACCGATCTCTACGGCTTTCTCGCCGGTATGACCGACCTGCTGAATGGGCTGACGCCGGTGGAGGTACTGGTCGGGAAGCTGATCCGGCCTCATCCGGTCGACGGCGCGGTGCGCGACCTGCTGGGTTTGGCGGGGCCCGATCGCTTGGACGCCGTGCCCAAGGCGGCGGACGCCCACGCGGCATTGCGTGCCGGATGACCACGCCCCCGGCTTGGTCTGAGGGACGCTGACATCGGCATGCGCAATCAGCGTCGTGGATAGAAAGCTTCAATCTCCTCAAGGAGCTTGAGAATCTTGTTGGCATCGGTGCCAGCGCTGTCGGTTCGGCTTGCCAGGTTCCAACCACGATTCGCGTACTCAAGGTAGTCGCCTTTGTCCACGCTCTGATCAGCCTCCCCGTGCAGACTGGCAGAGGAGTTTAGGTGCGAGCCTGCTCTACTTCACCTTGTGAAGTCGCCCAACGACCTTTGCCTGCATCCTTGGCTGCGTATAGCGCTCGATCTGCCGCCTTCATGATGTCATCCGGCCACGCGCCATCGCGAGGAGCCATGGCGATTCCGATGCTCGTGCGAGGGATGACGAGTGAGCCAGGCTTCACCTCAACGGGCTCTTGCACTGCATCCATCACTCGGCGAGCGACCTCTTTGGCGTGATCCTCAGACATGCCTGATAACACGAGCACAAACTCGTCGCCACCTAAGCGCGCAACCAAGTCAATGGAACGCGCTGACTCTTGAAGCCTTGCAGCAACCCTCTGCAGCAGCCGATCACCTGCAGCATGCCCCTTCGTGTCGTTGACGGATTTGAACCCGTCGAGATCCAGGGCAAGCAGCGCAAACCCGGACTGGGACTGCCTTGAGACCGCAAGGCGGCACAGCTCGTCAAGGCGCTCGCCGAGGAGCAAGCGGTTGCCCAACTCTGTCAATGGATCGTGCGTAGCCAGTCGACGTTGCTCGTACTGCGCACGAACAATGAACAGCAACTTTTCATGCTCCATCTTCAGTGTGGCTATGGAAGCCACTAAGCCGGGAAGAACGAAGAAGAGCAGCACTTTGAAGCCGGGCACCGGCGTCAGATAGCAGCCCATCGCAACGAAGATCCAGTTGACTGTGAGTATCAAGAGGGCGAGCCGCGGGAAAGCCGCCATGCGACTCCACGTGTAGCCGCAGAACGTCATGGCGGATCCCGTGGCCAACGCGATCAAGACCACATGCCCTTCTACGTACGACAAACAGATCGACAACATCAATCCGAGATACCAGACAGTTCTGACGAACAGCACGGCTTCTCGAGGTGGTCGTGTATGCGTCGCAAGCGCCCTGGCATATGTGATCTGAAGTCGAAGTAGCGCTAGATTCACGAGGCTCTGAATGACCAGAAGCCACGCTCCCCAGGCTGACCCGTTGAAGTAGAGGGCGAGCCCTGGAAGAGCCAGCATCCAGAAAGCGTAGACGCCAAAAACTGCCGGGCTGTCCGGCAGCGTGTGTAGCAACTGCTCATGGACCTCCGCACGCTCCGGTGTCGGCTTGCGAGTAAGCCATTCGAAAGCCGCGATCCCGCAATGACGCAGCGCCTTGCGAAAAGTTGGCTGACTGCGCTCTCGGTTGACCATGTCGGAACCTTCGATGGCCCACCATGTCGCCTGGGCCGTGCGTCTTCCATTCTGTGGCAGGCTGCCGGGCTATGTAAATCGCTCGGCGTTATGGCGCGATTTGCGGGCTATGTCGAATGGATCTAGTCAATCTGCATCGACTCGCGATCCCTGGCACCAGAGCGCCGAGCGATCGTGGCTGACGCGTTGTTGACCTCTTCCAACGCACGTCTCCAGATGTCAGGGCTGCCCATCCTCACCGCAGCCCTGGCGCCAACGATCTCGAGGAGCATGGCGAGCAGCGTGAGGCGCTCGTCTTCGGACCAAAGGATCTGGCCCCGGATCAGCTCTATTCCCGCGGGGATCGCATCTTCTCTGGTGGATAGCTCTTCACCTGTCCATTGCCGGCCCTCCAGGCCAATGTTCCAGGACGTCATCCCGACTTTCCTTTCATCCAAGATGGTGGAGATCAACCAGCTGCTCGTCAGGCTTGGTGTGCCGTCGATGAGGGCGTCTGGTCATCTCCCGCGACTGCGAGATAGGCCTTGAGGTCGCCGTTACCATGGCGGCTGTTTTCTTGGAGACGTTGATGGCGAAGAACTTGAAGCAGCTGCTCGCGCAAATTGGTAAGTTGCAAGTCGAAGCAGACGCCCTGAAGCAGAAGGAGCGGCTTGGCGTCATCGCACGCATCCAAGAGGCCGTTGCGCACTACGGCTTGACGGCTGAAGAACTGTTCGCAGCCCAAGCCCGCAAAGCGAAGGCGGCGCCTTCTGCCCGCGCTACTCGCGCCAAAGTGGCGAAAGCAGCGAAGAAGGGCTCTGGCGTCCCGAAGTACCAAGACGTCACCGGCCTTACATGGACCGGCCGCGGAAAGCGTCCAGCCTGGTTCGTCGAGGCACTCGCGGAGGGCAAGACGCCTGAGTCGATGCTGATCAAAGGTACCGAAGCCTGAAGAATCGGCAACTGTGCTGCAGCAAGCTCGCAGCCAGTTGCCAGTGTTGCAAGGCTGGACGGCGTGGTCGCCGCCCAGATCCTTCAGCTCAATGCGTCAGAACGAGTGACGCAGACCCAGAGCCAGACCGCTCTGCGAGCCGCCCGCCGCAGGCGCACCGCCTGCAGCGCCCGCGCTCACGCTGACAGCCAGCGTTCCATCGTTCGCGATGTGACCCACCATGGCGTAGGCGGTCGTGCGCTTGGAGAAGAGGTAGCTGGCGCGAGCCGCATACAGCGTTGCTCCATTGGCGCTGTCCTTGTAGTCCAGCTTGAACGCCTCGCCGTCGATCACCCACGCGGGAGTGATGCTGTATGACGCGCCTGCGTACCAGAGGTTGCTCTTCAGGGTAGTGGCGCTGCCGTCGTTCTTGCGAGCGATCAGGCCGGCGCCGAGCTTCAGGTCAGCGGTGGGCTTGAACCATGCAGTCACCGTGGAGCGGCGATCCTTCATCGAGCTGAGCGTCAGGCCGCCGAAGGCGCCAGCACCGCCGCGCATCTCATCAATGGCCGCGGTCGCGCCCCAGGTGCCCGCGTCGTACTTCAGCAGGACGGACCACTGGCGGCATGCCGAGCTGTCCGAGCTGTTCTCGCCGGCGCAGTTGGTGCCGGAGGGGCTTGGGCCAGCGTTGACGGCGTCGCGACCGAAGCTGTACGTGGCACCCACAGTCAGGCCGTCGAAGGTGCCCCGGTAAGCGATGGAGTTGTCAGCGCGTGCGTTGGGCTGGTAGCTGTCGAGCGAACTGGTGCCGTACATCGCCGGGCCGAGGATGTCTGCGTCGACTTGCGACCAGAACATCATGGAGTACTGGCGGCCCAGGCTCACCGTGCCCCAGGAGCCGGACAGGGCAACGAAGGCCTGACGACCCCAGGCACGGCCGCCCTGGTTGAACGTGCCAACGTCGACACCGAAGCCTTGCTCCAGCGTGAAGGAGGCCTTCAGGCCGCCACCCAGGTCCTCGGTGCCGCGGAAGCCCAGACGGGAAGGGAAGCCACTGGTGAGGCCTGGCATGCGGTTCAGGGAGCCACCGGCAGCCGTCGAGCTCAGATGCTCCACGGAAGCATCCAGGAGGCCGTAGATGGTGACGTTCTGCGCGTGGCTATTGCTGGCCATCAGGACGCAGGCGGCGCCTGCGCAAGACGAGAGCAGGTTGATCATGTGGCGTTGTTTCTTCATGGCGATGTCTCCGTTTAGTTGATGGGAGGGAAGGGAAAAAAGGGGCGTGATCGCTCACGCCGAGGGGTCTCAGTACGCGCTGAGAGACCCTCGCTGAGGTGTTCAAAGGGGAGGGCAGGCGCTGCTAGCCGGTCTTGAACGTGCTGATGGCGGCGACCATCTGATTCGCTTGCTGCTGCAGGCCGTCCGACGCGGCTGCACATTGCTCAACCAGCGCGGCGTTCTGTTGGGTGACCTGGTCCAGTGCTACGACGGCCTCGTTGATCTCCGCGATGCCCCGCGCCTGTTCTTCGGTGGAGTACTTGATGTCGCCGATCAGGTCGTTGACTCGCTTGACCTGTGTGACGATTTCGCCCATCGAGGTGCCGGCTTCGTCGACGAGGCGGCCGCCGGACTCGACGCAAGAGACGCTTGAGGTGATGAGGCCTTTGATCTCGCGAGCTGCAGTGCCGGAGCGTTGTGCGAGGGCGCGCACCTCAGCCGCCACAACTGCAAATCCGCGGCCATGCTCGCCTGCCCGCGCAGCTTCGACTGCGGCGTTCAAAGCGAGGATGTTGGTCTGGAAGGCGATGCCGTCGATCACGCCCACGATGTCGGCGATCCGCGTCGATGCCGCGCTGATTTCATGCATGGTGCTCACCACCTGCCCGAACGCTCGGCCGCCTTGTTCAGCCACGGCGCAGGCGCTCTCAGCAAGTTGAGCGGCGGTGGCAGCCTTCTCAGAGTTGTTCTTCACCGTGGCGGTCAACTCCTCCATTGATGCCGCGGTTTCCTCCAGGCTTGCTGCTTGCTGCTCGGTGCGCATGCTCAGATCGGCATTGCCGGAAGCAATCTCCGCTGTACCTGTAGCGATGGAGTCGGACGACTCCCTGACCCGCTCGACGAGATCCACAAGGCTGGCGTTCATTTCGCCAAGGGAGCGCATCAGCTGGCTGGTCTCGTCACGCCCGCGCGCATCAATGCGTGACGTCAGATCGCCAGAGGCGACGGTCTGCGCCACCTCGACAGCCCTGCGTAGTGGCGCGAGCGTGTTCCTCGTGATCCACCAGGTGGTGACCACGGAAGCAACCACAGCCACTGCGGTCAGGGTGAACGCGAGCGTCAACGTGGTCGTCACGGCTTCTGCTGCCACATTGGCTTGATCAGAACCTGCCTTGACGTTCGAGTCCGTGATCTCGGCGAGTGCTCGGCGAAGCTCGCCATAGGACTTCTCGGCGCGGGACATCATTCCGTAGGCTGACGCGAGACCCATCGTCTTCATGTCCAGCGTGTCCTTCACGCCGGTCCTGTAGGTCTTCATGGGCTCGGCCAAGGCTGGAACGGCGCCCATTCCCGTCTCGATCTCAGCCAGTTCGAGAAGGATCTTCTTGTCGAGCCCTGCGATGGTTTCGGCTTTGAGGCCGACACCCTCCCACGCGAGGCTCTGCATGAACATGCTGTTCAGATTCGCCAGCCGCTCAGCCAATGCACCTGTGCTTGCAATCCGCGCCAGCTTCGACTCAGCCAGGTCCTTGACGACGTCTCGCGTGCGCAGATTTCCGACTGCACTCGAAGCGGTGACTACGCACAGGAAGATAGTCACCAACAGCGGCCCCAACGCCAGCTTCTGCCCTAGGGAAAGGCTATCTAGTTGAAATCTCATCGGCATTCCTTGCGATGACCAGCCTGCGGCAGATCAGCGATAGGCGCCCACGCCGACCACAGCTTCCACGCCTTGCACACGCATGGAGTACGTGGACTTCAGCTCGAGCTTCTTGGTCACCGGATGGACCCATTCATAGTCCGTCCAGCCGGCCCCGGCCTTGCCGGTTTCGATGATGGCCTTGGTGAACAGCTTGCCTGTTTGGTCCTTCAGCTCGATCAAGTTCTTGCCGACGAGCTTCTCGTTGGTGCCGTGAGCCAGGCAGTTGCCGGCAAAGTCGAAGGCGACGATGTAGAGGTCCTTCTTGGTCCAGGTGGCCTTGTCGTTGTTGAAGTCGTGGAAGGCCTTCTCGGCGCCAACCTTCTTGACATGTGCGGCGGCGGCCTCAGTCATCGCCTTGGCTTCTTCCTTGGTTCCTCGCTCTTGAGCGGAAGCAATGGGCATGGCGACTGCGAGAACAGCCGCGAGGATCGATGCGAGCAGGTGCTTGAACATGGATTACTCCGTTGGTTGAAAAGTCGCTAAGACAAGGGGCTGCTCACCTGGTTGGTGAACTGGCCGGATATCGCGCAACGTCGCCTGCTGTGCCGGGCGTCGTTGGCACCCTACGGAGGAGGGATCGGTGGGCGCGCCATCACAGGACGGGCGCCTCAGTGGGGGAATGCCGTTGAGTGGGCCGTCAGAGCAGGGGTTCAGGTCGATCGACCTTGAACCGCCTGCTCATCTCATGGCTCGCAGGCAGCTCTTTCTCAGGAGCAGGTGTAGCTCGCGGCCAGGCCGACATCCCCGCTCGTGTACGTGATCTTCTTGGGGTACACGCAGACGGGACGAGTCTTCCCAGTCATGCTGGCCAGCGTCTGCGTGTCCGGCGCAGTGCCCTTTTCCACCCAAGCAGTGAGCGCGCTGTAAAGCTGGCCCGGCGCGAAGTTCGGAACGTCAGCGGTGGGATTCGATGTGCCGTTCGGGGTGCCATGGCCTGCACCTGGTACCAGGTAGAGGCGATAGAAGCTCTGGACATCGCTCAGCGTGCCCGTCTTGGCGACGACGCTGTTGTAGTAGTTGACAGTACCCTGCGGCATGATCAACTCATCGGCGAGGCCGTGCCAAGTCAGCAACTTGCCGCCACGGTTCTTGAATGCGGAGAGGTCCGGGTTGTCGGTGTTGATGTTCCCGAATTGCGGTTGAAGCGTCACCCCGCGGTCATAGGCGTTGTTGAGTTGGGCGTAGCTCAACTGCTTCCAAAGCGACTGTCCGTTGCCCGTGGCGTTGACGAACGACGGGTCACCGATGGTGGGGTTTTGCAACTCCAGCGCGACCTGATCCGAAGAGATGGGGAACGCGCCGTTGGGACTGGCCAGGCCGTTCAAGCCGAAGGTGGAGAAGATCGCTCCGTACAACGACGTGCCGCGTGTCAGCCCGTACCAACGGTGATTTCCAGAGCCGAGCAGCGCAGAGGAGGATGCGCCCGTCCAGCCGTTGTCGGTCGCCGGCGAGGGCGCCGAGCCATCAGCGGTCATCCCGTACCAGATCTTGTTGAGTGCTGCTGCCTGAACTTTCGTGACGCAGGCACTGGTTGCATTCGTGCCGCCGTCCGACGTGCACTGGACGCTCACGTCTGCTGTCGGGTCATAGTTGCAGGACGACGGGTCGAGCACATAGCCGAGATGCTGGCCGCCGACCACGTCACACGATGCGATGGCGGCGTTGGAGACCAGGTCCTGCTGTGCAGCAGTCAGCGGAACGCCGCCGAGATCGCGTTGGAAGACGATTTGCGGGAACAGTTCGGCCGTGATGAACCGGCTCCAGTTGATGGCCGGGTAGTTGGCGATGATGCCGTCGTAGTCTGTCGGGTTGTTCTGCGCGAGGTTCAAGCCCTGGCGACCACCCGTCGATCCGCCCTCCCAGTACGAATACTTGGGGGCGGTACCGTAGTAGGCCGTGGCCAGCGCCTTTGTCTTGACGGCTTGCTCGTGGATGCCTCGAACGGCGAAGTCAGTCCACAGAGTCTTGTTGATGGTCCCGTCCGGGTTCATCGCAAAGGAGCCGCCGGCGAGCGATGCGTGGCCGGTATCCGTGGTGGACGACACGGCGCCTTCGTTGCCGGCAACACCTGCGGCGTCGGTGCTTGCAATCGCTGTCGCACTGCCAGCGGGGCCGCCTTGCCAACCGCCACCGCCGAGCGCGTGCACACGCGAGTTCCAAGCAGTCTTGGCGGGAAGCCAGACCTCGATCCCTATGCCTGGGGACGTCGATGGCGCGCCGTCCGGTCCCGAGTTGCCGGGCCCGACGTTGAGCTTGACCATGCACACGTCGTTGGCGGCCACGGGTGTGCCAGCGGGTGCGGTGCCACTGACGACCAAGGCGTCGCCCTTCTTGAACGCCTTGACTGCGACCACGCTCGTGTTCGCATCAGGCTTGAAGCTCGTTTTGAGCGTGTCATCGCAGGTGAGCGGCGCGGCTGCGGCCTCCGTCGGCGGCGACGAATCCCCTCCAAAGCAGCCGCTCAGCATGGCTGCGGCGACGGCACAAAGCGCGGTGGTTGGCGCCAGCGCCTGAAGGCGGGCGCGGGTTCTCAGAATGCTTTCCAAGCTTGTCTCCTAATGTCTTGTATGCATCGGGATCCAAGCATGGATACGCACTAAAGTGCTTTTTCTCGGTCCCGATGGGAGTGGATAGTAGGGAGCGCGGTCTCGGCCATATATCGAAATCCCATTGGTGTTTGTCGAAATCCAACCTTGCGCCAGCCGGTGTTTTCCCGGGTGGCTGCAGTGCGATCAGGCACTAAAGTGCATTTTGTTGGCCTAAGTAGGCAGTTCACTACCGGAGGCGCATGGAAACCGCTTGGGGAAGTTGCAGCGAGATTTCGGGGGCGGACAGGGAGTTGTTCCGCCGCCCTGTAGCCGTCACGCATCCTTCGTGGTCCGGTCTGCCGATGGAGATGGTGATCCTCCCCGCCGATGCGGAGGTCAAGGATCTCCAGCACTTCTTCCCGACGCTCGCCATTGCTGTAAAGGGGCGTGGGAAGCGCAGGTATGCGTCTGGCCGTTCCGCGCGCTACCTGTATTCGGCGCCATCAATGTTCGAGCTCTACAGCCCGGACCACGCGATTGATCAGGCGAACTGGGATGGCGAGTTGGGGGAGGTTCTGAGCATCCAGTTTCCGACGGCAATGGTGAACCGGCTGCTGCATGCGGAAGGGGCCGGTTTCAGGTTTGCGACAACCCATGAGATGTATGACCATCGACTGACCGACCTGGCGGTGGCGCTGTGGGCTGAGGCCTCGGGCAGGAGTCCTCGCGGACGGCTGTATGCCGAGGGAATATCGATGGCAATGTTGGGCTTGCTCATCGAGGAGCACGGGGCCCATCACCCGTCAAATCCGCCTCGCCGTGTGGGCCTGTCCGTTGCGGAGCGAAAGCGAATCCTTGAGTACATCGATCAGCACCTCGTCGAGGCGCTGGCGCTGGAGGACTTGGCGGCCACTTTACAGATGAGCGCTACGCACTTCTCCCGCAGCTTCAAAGCAGCGTTCGGCGTGACGCCTCATGCCTTTGTCGTCGAGCAACGCATCGACGCGGCTTGCAAGAGGCTGAAGGCGGAGCCGGGCACCCCTCTTGCTGAAATCGCAGGCTCCGTTGGCTTCTCCAGCCAATCCCATTTCACGGAGACTTTTCGGCGAAAGATCGGGACAACGCCCGGAAACTGGCGCGGCAGCTGAGCTGGAGGATCGAGGGTGCCGAGGCCAGCGCGTTGCCGTAGCGGCCTCTTCCAGCCCCTTCGGCGCATATGGTTGACGGCCTCGACGATGCGGCGCTCAGTGATCGTCTGTTCGCCAGGGCTCCCATAGGGCTTGACCCAACTGGCCTGCCTGCACGACCTTGAAGCCTGGTTTGGTCGACGAGTCAACGAAGAGCATCTGATAGTTGGCGACGATCGTGTCCGGGAAAAGATGCCCGGTGATGCGTGCTGCAATTAGCCCATCGCCATGCAGCGCATCGGCCGCGGCGTCAAGCAGGATCTCTCCACACCTGCTCGATGCGCGGTCCTTGGGGTTGTAGTGGTCTGCCAGGTGCAACTCGACGACCCAGATGAGCGCCGGCAGTTCCATCGTGCGGTAGATCTGGCGCATGCCCGGATCCAGGTCGGACACGTCTTTGACCCAGCGCCGGAAATCGTGGCGCTTGCACAGGTAAATCCGTGCTGTGACCTCCTCGTGCTGCGGCACGGCTGGGAGATTGTCAAAGTCGGGAGGGGCCCCTGGCTCTTCGCTAACAAACGAGCCCCAGAAGTACATCGACATCAACTCGAGTGTCTTTGCGCCCAGCTCGCGTGCTTCTGCGGCTGTTGTGAAGACGGCATCTGGCAGGGGCACGATGAGGCTGACGACGTCGTCGAGCGTGTACTCCTCGTCGGGATCTGCTGTCGACCGCTCGGTCATTCGCATGTAGGGGCCGGTGTTGTCGTTGTGGACGATCAACTCTACCAACCAGTCCTCTGCATTGCGGAAATTCGGCCGCTTCTGCGAGCGCGTATCAGCGAGGGTGAGCGAGTCGACTGCTCGCCCCACCGCTACCAGCGAGTGCCCTGCATGCTCGAACTCCAGTGCCAGAATCACAGGCAGGCCCGACTCGATGTAAGGGCCAGCCCTGCTGATGACCTCTTCGGCGTGACTGCGCGCTTCGGCGATTTTCTTCTTGCGCGATCGACTGAGGTCCAGGTGCAGCGGGTCGTGGCCAGTGAAGCGGATGGCCTCAAGCATTTGCGAGATTTCCAGTCCATCACGGCCAGGGAACACGCGATCTAGCGCCAGGAACCGGGTGGCCGCCACGGTGAGTTCGGCAACGCTGTAGGCCGCGTTGCCAAAGCGCCGGCGCATTGCACGAAGTGCCATCCAGATGCTGGCCTGCGCGCAGGCCCCCACAGCGCTGTCCTGCTGCAGGAAGGGCGTGCCGTCGACGTGGAAGTTGTTGCCGCCGATGTGAACCGGAAAGAAGTCCCTGACCGTCACGGTGTCCGGCGCCGTCAGGATCGAGGCGCCGACGCGAGCGTGACGCAAGGGTCTCAGCGTCGCGAACCCAAGGTATGCGCGCTCAGTTCGGACGGCGCTGTCCAGGAACTCGAGAACCGCCTGTGGGTCTTCGCCATTCGGCGGTGCATCAAGCACGAAGCCATGGACGCGTATGCACCGGCGCGACACGTCTTTGTGTTGCTTGGCGTAGAACGCAGCGTGCTCGTCGAGGTAGTCCGGGTCGGTGATCCCGCACTGGATCAGCAGCGTGACGCACTGAAGCTGAACGAAGTGCTGGAACACCTCGTCCCAGGGACGGCCCCGCTTCTCGGGTAGCGAGTCGGCGTAGATCGCGTTGTCGGGGGCGGCTCGCTGCAAGATCTCCGACAGGAGTTCCGCTGGAACGCGGTTGGCGTCAAATCGGATCAACCAATAGCGGTTGCCCACTCTCCCGGGTTCAGGCGAGTGGGCTTCCTGCAACTGCGTCAGCGAATTCGAAGCTTCACGGCGTCAGCCGAGGGCATGCGCTCCGCTTGGCGAACAGCTTCTAGTTGAGGTTCAAAGCGCTGATCCACCGCAGCTTCCAGCTTGCGGAACGCCGCAAGCGGCACTGAGACTAGCGCTCCAGCCGGAGCCCCAAGGCTCTGCTGGGCTGCAGCTCGAAGCTGAGCGAGATCCTCGGGCCCCAGAACATCCTGCAACCTAAGCAACTTGGTGTGCATAGTAGGCATCCATCATGGGGTTAACCGAGGATTCTATCCCTGAATATTGGCTTTGTGGGGGGGCGATTTTTCGCCTCCCTGTAGCACGGAACATACCATGCAGCCCATGCCCCTCACAACGTGCGGAGTGCTGATGGCGGCTATGCATCTGGGGGTGTCGTGAAAATTGACAACTTGAGCACATCATCTTCTCTCCTGCGTCCCCTGCATGTCGTCATGCTGCGCGTCGCGCTACCGGGCGTGTCCTACACGAGTTCGTAGTGCCCATTGGGCTCTACTTTCTGTAGCCAGTCTCTATCCTGAGGCGTCTTGCCGTCGTTGATCACGCAGATAAGGTCGTCGAACACCGCCTTCACATCGGCAAAGTAGCTGTGGGCGAGCTCAAGCAAACCGCCTCCTGCCTTCGTCACATCCACGGTGGCGAGATGGGGGGTGACCAGCGGAGGGTCCGAGTCCCCGGCTCTCGGCTTGCCATGCACCCCCCTGGACAGCCAGATCGCCCGATCACGCTTGGATGCATAGAGGGTCACCTGGTCGAACTGGTTGAACACGGCGGAAATCTGCCGAAAGCGGTCCGCGTCGATGTCGGGGGCCGCGAGGACGATCTGACTGATGCGCGTGCCCTGCTGCTGTTGCTGCCACTTCTCCAGCACCGCCAAGAAGGCCCGGTTGCCCATGCTGTGGGCGATGACGTGCAACCGCTTCAAGCCCAGATCAGCACACACCGAGCTCAAGAACTCCTGCAGATTGGCCGTCGACCAATCGATCGTCGCCTCGTCGTCAGGATATCCACGCAGCTTGGCGACAGACGCCCAGGAGAAGCAAAAAGCTTGTCCGGGGAAGTTCAGGTCGTGCGCCAACTGGGCCGTCCGCCAGATTGCCTCGTCGAACGACGTGTTGTAGCCATGGATGAACAGCAGGCCATCGGCTGGCTCCTCATCGGCCAGCTTTGCGACCCAGGCGGCCTTGTTCACCGTGTCGACAGAGTGAATGACGATGTGAGAGGCGGCGTACTCCGTGTCGTCGCCGAACACGTTCCACCACTTGGCTGGCCGCTCAATCTCGCCTTGTCGATGCGTCTTCGGGATGGAAACCATGGCCATGCCATAGGCAACACCGGAGTTGCTACGCTGTGCCCCAAATCGTGCGCGCTCCATCGCGGTTGCCGAGTTCTGGCGATCAGTACCAAACCAGATCGGCAGCAGCTCGTAGCCAGCTTCGCCGCGTTTCTCGGCAGGCTCTGGCGCGCGACCAATTGCCTTCACCGACGCTTGCACCGCCAGCTCCAGTTGTGGATCGGCTGGCTTCTCGCCATCCGCGATCGGTCGGAGCCTGCGCCCGTTCAACCGTTGCACGCGCAGGTTGCCGTTGACCAGTTGAGTCTTCGGGCCTTCGACGCTGGCCTTCGTGCGGATTGCCACCTGGAGATCGTCCACAAGGTCTAGGCCGTCAGCAAACGGATCCCCCTCGATGCCCAAGCGGGCCAATTCTTCCAGTTGGTCCGTGATGCGCAGGGCGGCCTCGCTGTCGGGATCGATGTCCTTTGCTAGCGTCGCCAAGGTTGTGGCCGCCGACGGACTGGCCTTCTTCCAAACGCCTAACACCTCATCTGCGAGGCCCGGCCCCAGATGCAACTGCCACAGCTGCACGAGTTCCTGCAGCATCGCCCGACGTCGGCCCTTGGGCTGCTTTTGCAGCATGAACAAAGCCGCAATTGCGACTTGAATATCGAAATCTGTTGGCATCCCATCCCTGCATGGCGATCTTGTGGCGCACTTTTATCAAGCAATGCAGCTCAATTAAATAGACAAATGCACCATGTGCGACGCCATCTCACGACAGATCGTCCGCTCTTAGACCATCCCTGTCCTGGGTGAGTCCAACTTCTGCGTGTAGCAAGCCGTCGGACATTGAATTGACGGGGCGTTAGCAAGACTACCCGGGCATGACCCACTATGAACGCCATGTCATGTCCAAGTTCCACCTGGCCGCCAAGCCGGCACTCGTCAACCTGCTCCAGCTGCTGATTGGAGCGCTGGTTCACCTGCACGGCAACTCGCCGCACGCGATTTGCCAGGGCGCGGATGTGCCGGCGCCCGTCATCTGGCCTGGCCTCAAACTGGCCCTCATCGTCTGCCTGCTGCTGCGTAACGCCGTTGGTCGCGCTTGGGTCGCGGAGCTCTACGCGGTCTTGGCTGCCCTGCATATTCTGATGTCGATGGCGGCACCGGAGGCACAGATTGCTTGGGACTGGCCCAATCGCCTGACGCTCTGGTCCTTGCTCTATCCCCATGGTCGCAGCACAAGTGACGAGGCGCCTGCAAAAATCACCAGGCGCCGCCGTAGCCAGCGCGCCCGGCGGCGCAGGTCGGCCGCCAACAAGTCACGCGCCCTCGTCATTGGCACGCAAGGTGGCAAGGGCGTTGAGCCTGATAGAACGCAACAGGAGGGGGAGCTCCAATGAACTGGGAGGAACTGCGCACGCTCGTGCTTGAGTACAACGCCATGGGCGCGACCAACCCTGGTCGTCCCCTGCTGCGGAGCCGCATCGCGAAGGCGTTGGCCGGCGCTGTGTGGTCCAGCGCGAGCGACGGCAACACTCATCTTCTGAAGGGCGATCTCCTGACCAAGCTCGTGAGCGAGGAGATCCGCCGGCATGGCAGTCCGGTTATCAAGCAACAGCCCGCCAGCGCTATGGCAAACGGATTCTTGGAGGCCAACGCGCTGAAGGCGAAGGACCGAGCCACCTTCCTGACCGCGGTCGTTGGTGGCTTTCGCAACGATGGCGATGGTGGGTTGGAGGGCTACGTGAGGCGGCTGGTGCAGCACTACCTCCATGATGTGAGCCAAGCCCTGCAACGCGCTGCGGATCCCAAGAGAGCAGCCAGGAATCCTGAACTTCGGGCAGCCTTGATCGGCGGGATTCGCCCGCTGAACGAGACCGATTGGCCGGTCGACAGCACTGGCAACCTACTGGATTTCGCGGACGAATTCTCGGAGGGGGACCGCAGCTTGGTGGCCGCGCTAGACGCGTTCCGATCAGCGCTTGATCCTATTGATCAAGCTGTTCTGGATTTGCTGCTGCAGGATTCCGATCTTCAACAGAAGGAGATTGCAGCGTTGAATCGCGTCTCGGAGGCAACCGTTGCGTATCGCAAGCGAGCGATGGCCGAACGGCTGAAGAAATTCCTCTGAAGCCAAGACCGGGCGGCCGAGAGCGCGGCCGTCAAAGAGAATGTTAGTTTCCCGCCAGCACATCCAACGCACCCGCAATGTCACGTACTACCGTCGCCCAGTTTGCCTCCGAGTTGAGTAAGCCGGTGGCCACGCTGATGGAACAGTTGGCTGCTGCTGGCGTCAGAAAGGGGTCGGCGCAAGAGCAGCTAACTGAGGCCGACAAGGAGCGATTGCTTGATCATCTCAGGGCCGCCCATGGCACCGCTGGCGCAGATCGCAAGAAGATCACCCTCGTTAAGAAGCAGTCCGGCTGGGCCGATGGCTCTGCCCCCAGTGGCAAGTCCCGCACCATTGAAGTTCAGGTAAAGAAGCCCCGAGTTTTCTCACCTAAGCCGGGTGGTGGAACTGTTCAATCAGCAGCGGTTGCAACCAGCGCCACTGCACTTGGCGCGGACGACGCTTCTGGGGCGCAGCCACAGGGCGCGGTACTCGGCAGCGCTGATGCCGCCGCTGCCAAGCTCCGACCCCAGCCTGTTGAGGCTGACCGACGTCGCGAGGCCGCCGAGGCGGAAGCAGCGCGTATTCGAGCGATGTTGGCCGCGCGCACTGCGGCGCAATCGCCGACCATCCGTTCTGATCAGAACAGGGGCTCGTCAGGGGGCGCTCTGGAGCTTCAGCTCAGCGACATGGCTGCCCAGGCCTCGGCTGCTCCGCCCTCTGGCGCGGCGCCTAGAGAGCCGGATGAGCACCCGACTGCGTGGAAGCCGAGCCCCGCTGATCAAGATTGGGCAAGACGAGTTGCTCGACGCATCGTTTTGCAACAACTGACTCCGCGAGCAGGAACGATCGATAAGGCGGCTGCCAGGGCGTTGGAATGGTGGCGTTTGGCGGAGGGCGGACTGTCGAAAGTTCCTGAGGGCGCGGGTCGGAGCACTGTGGTTCGCATCGCCGACGGCAACGGGGGATACTTCTTCCGCAAGCGATTTAGCAAGGGCGACGATCGCTGGGAAGAAAATGAATCGCTGAACCTGCACTACATAGGCCGTGCGGACGGTGACAAGCGGCAAGGCCTGAGGCAGCATGTCGGATGGCTGCGTGGAACATATGCCGGCGAAGGGTCTCGGCTTGACTTGATGGAGACGCTCGATTGCGGTCCCAATCTTGAGGCTTGGCTGAGCTGGTGTCCTACAAGTGTCGTCGAGCAGTGGCCTATCCCCATCTTTGCGCAGCCGGAGTTTCTTGCGGCAGTCACGCGCCAGACGCTCATTGGGCTGGAGAAGCTCAGCGAGTTCGGTGTCGTGCACAACGATATCTACGATCGCAATCTGTGCCTGGAACTGCCAAGGAAGAGCTCTTTGGCACACCCCTTCCAGTCGGCGACGATCGAACTGTCGTCTCTGACTGTCCGCTTCATCGATTTCGAGACGGCCTTCAACCCGAGGACCCTTCGCATCGCACGACTTCCAGACGAGCGGACCTCTCCATTCGCTGCCGCATGCTTTAACAAGGCGCTGGAGTTCTCCGAGCATGAGGCCGCGCCATACCTCAGTGGCATTGACTTCGGCAGTGACCTCTGGTCGCTGGGATGGTGCCTGCGGGAATGGCACGCGCTTGCCAGCGGCTTCTACCAATCATGGATCACGGCAGTCGCGGATAAGTTTGGAGCTGCCCATCCCGCCGCGCTTGGCGCCGAGCGGATCGCGTTGGCGCAAGGTACTGGCCTGGCCATGATTGATGAGTTCGTCCTTGACCTGCAGGCGCAAGACCGTGAAACGGCCATGGTGGGGAATAGGGAGTTCTCTAAGCGCAGGGCGCCACATGCGCTGCTCCGCAGCCAGCTTGAGAGCAAGTTTCGATCAATCATTGCTACGGGCAAGTACGCACATCGTGAAGTCCGATTCATTGACCCGACCGAGCCGCTCATAGCCGGGATCTGATCGTCCGACCGTCTGCAGCGACTGAAGCTGCGGGCAGCGCCGAAGACAGCGACCAAGCTTCGCAGGGCGGCCTCGGTGCCGGCTCGGATGTAGGCCCTCCTCCATAGCCCAAGGCCATGACCTGCATGTCCATCTCGGCAACCACCTCCAGAGCGATCACTCCAAGCCTGGCACCTGTCATGCCGGCATCCGCATGCAGCCGTCACCGAGGACAGCCAAAGGGTTCTTATTAATGTTGGGCGACCAGAACAACCGGGATGAACTTCGATGACGGCGTGCCAGCCGATATCGCTGTGGCTGCTAGTGGCACAAGCGGGTTTGTCTCTGGGTAGTAGGCTGCGAGACATCCCCGCGGAATGTCGTAGCTGACGAGCTTGAAGCCATCCACCCGACGTTCTTGATCGTCATCCCAGACGGTTTTCAGATCAACGAGATCACCGTCCTTTAGGCCAAGCGCGCGGATGTCCTCACGATGGATGAACACGACCCTGCGCTGACCAAACACACCGCGGTAGCGGTCGTTCATGCCGTAGATCGTGGTGTTGTACTGGTCGTGCGATCGGGTGGTAAACAGCGCGAAGACGATGGTGTCTCGTCTGCCTTCTCGTGCGCGATGCACTGGCGTATCGGTGGGGACGCCATGTGCAAGGAAGGACGCCTTTCCCGAGGCCGTCGCCCATACCCTCTCGCTTGCAGTATTCCGAAGACGAAAGCCACCTGGGACCTGGACGCGCTTGTTGAAGTCCTTGAAGTCGCTGAAAACTTCTTCGATCTTGTCTCGGATGCGCGAGTAGTCCTCGATCAGCCACAGCCATGGCACCCTCGTCCACGGGCCCAGAGTTGCACAAGCCAACCGCGCGACTATGGCTGGCTCGGACAGTAAGTTCTCGGAGGCGGGCGCGTTGATGCCATAAGAGAGGTGCACCATGCTCATCGAGTCTTCAACCGTCACGCCTTGAGGCCCTTCGGCCTGCATGTCGATCTCGGTCCGGCCAAGGCACGGAAGGATCAGTGCCTCGCGACCGTGGACGAGGTGGCTTCTATTGAGCTTCGTGGTGATGTGGACCGTGAGGTCGCACTTCCTGAGGGCGCGCCACGTTTCATAGGTATCAGGCGTCGCGGCGGCAAAGTTCCCGCCCAAGGCCACGAAGACCTTTCCTCGACCTCTCAGCATCAGTTGGATGGATTCGACAGTGTCCACGCCATCTTTGCGCGGAGGCTCGAAGTCAAATACTTCCTTCAACCTGTCGAGCAGCGAGGCAGGCGGCTTTTCCCAGATGCCCATCGTGCGGTCGCCCTGCACATTGCTGTGGCCTCGCACTGGACAAGCGCCTGCGCCTGGTCGACCGATGTTTCCCCTAAGTAGCAGCCAGTTGATGATCGTCTGGATGGTCGCCACGGAATGCTGATGCTGCGTGATGCCCATGCCCCAGCAGGCGATCACGCTGCCCGCATTGCGATAGACCTCCGCGACAGCGCGGATCTGCTCTTCGCTGATGCCCGACTCCTGAACCAACAGCGACCACGATTCCTGGCGGAGGTCCTCAAGTAGGGCATCGATGCCCTCCGTGTGTTCCTGGATGAATGCGTGATCCAACACACCGCCCTGTGCGTCCTCCAGTTCGACCAGGTGCTTCATCATGCCCTTGACCACGGCAAGGTCGCCACCGACCTTGACCTGAAGGTAGTGCGTGCTGATTGGTGTGGAGCCGCGCGTTGCCATCTCCAGCTTGTCTTGAGGGTCGGCGAACCGCTCCAGGCCGCGCTCTCGTAGCGGATTGAAGCTGACGATCTTGGCTCCGCGTTTCGACGCAGCCCTCAGTTCGCCCAGCATCCGCGGATGGTTGGTGCCGGGGTTCTGGCCAAAGATGAAGATGGCATCGGCCTTCTCGAAGTCTTCAAGCGTGACCGTGCCCTTGCCGACACCGATCTGCGGTCGCATGCCCGAGCCGCTGGGCTCATGGCACATGTTGGAGCAGTCGGGGAAGTTGTTCGTGCCGTACTGGCGAACGAACAGTTGGTACAGGAACGCGGCCTCGTTGCTGGCGCGCCCCGACGTGTAGAACATGGCCTGGTTCGGATCACGCAGGGCGTTGAGATGGCGAGCGACCAGAGCGAACGCCTGGTTCCAAGCGATCGACACGTAGCGGTCCGTGGTCGCGTCGTAGACCATCGGTTCAGTCAGACGGCCCTGGTCCTCGAGGAAGAAGTCGCTCTTCTGCATGAGCGAGGTGACGGTGTTCGTTGCGAAGAAGTCGCGCGTGACCCGTCGAGCGGTGGCCTCTGCCGCGACCGCCTTTGCCCCGTTCTCGCAGAACTCAAACGTCGAAGCGTGGTTTCGATCCGGCCAGGCGCAGCCCGGACAGTCGAAGCCGTCGGGTTGGTTGGCGGAGAGCAGGGTCTTCGCGCCCTTGAGGGGGATGTCTTGGCGCAAGAGCGCCTGGCCAACGCTCTTCAGCGCCCCCCAGCCACCGGCGGGGCCATCGTAGAACTCAATCTTCTGTTCGCTCATCGCATGAAACTCCAGTCGCCAGCCACTCAGCCGCGACGCGGGAAGAGGATGCGGTCGGGGAAGGTGTAAGCCACAAAGTTGCTCTGGCGGGCAAAGCCGATCAGGCAGACGCCGGCGCCTGTGGCGACGCGCTGTGCGCGTTCCGTAGCGGCAGATATGGCCACAAGCATGGACACGCCCGCCATGGCCGTCTTCTGGACCATCTCGAAGCTTGCCCGGCTGGTCACAAGCAAGAACCCCGTCGACGGGTCTATCTGTCGCACGAGCATGGCGCCGATCACTTTGTCGAGCGCGTTGTGGCGGCCGACATCCTCCCTGCAAAGGACCACCGAGCCATTTAGGTCGCACCAGGCCGCAGCGTGTACTGCGCCCGTCGATCGTTGCAAGACCTGGAATCGCTGGACAGCTTTCAGGGCTTCCGCAATGGCGGTGGCTTGCACCGCTGGACGCGCTCGAAGCGGAGGCGGTGAGAGGTGGACATGTTCAAGACTCTCTGTGCCGCAGAGGCCACAGCCCGTCCTCCCCGCCAGATTTCGTCGGCGGTCTTTGAGCCGCGCGAAGCAAGCGCTGGATACCTCAAGGTGGGCTTCGATGCCGAGCGCGGTTGTCTCGACGTCCACGCCGTACAACTCGGTTCTTCGTTGCAGGAAGCCCTCGGTGAAGGCAAAGCCTATGGCCATGTCTTCGATGTCCAGGGGTGTCGCAAGCATGACCGCATGGGACAGCCCATTGAACACCAGGGACACGGGCACTTCTTCCGCGACCCAATCCGTGGTCTGGGCCTGTCTCCCGCCCCGGTTCAGCAGAACCGTTACGTGGGCGGAACCGGGAACCTGCTGACCGGGTTCACTATCCGCCGTGCACGTATCTGCCGCCTCTACTGCCACGGGAGTCCACCGCAAGATCGGATCAAGCGAGCGCGTCTGCGTCCGCGTCAGACGCCCAGGAGCGCCGACAACGTCGAGCTGTTGGCGACCTCGGCGGAGCTGCCCTGCAGCACGATCTGACCTTTCTGAAGGACGATGGCCCGGTCGCTGCGGCTGAGGATCTTCTTGAAGTCGCGGTCGACGATCAGCGTCGCGATGCCGCTCGCCTTGATCTCGTCGATGACACGCCAGATGTCCGCCACGATGAGCGGTGCCAAGCCTTCAGTCGCTTCGTCGAGGATGATGAGGTCGGGGTGGGTCATCAGCGCTCTGCCGATGGACAGCATCTGCTGTTCGCCGCCAGAAAGCTGACCGCCGAGGTGAGACAGGCGTTCGCTCAGCCGAGGGAACGTGGCAAGCACCCGTTCAAACGGCCAGTCGTGCCGACCGTCCTTGCCTCGGCGCGCCGCCATCACCAGGTTCTCGCGTACGGACAGATTGCCGAACACGCCGCGCCCCTCGGGCACATAGGCCACACCCATGCGGGCGACCTCGTGCGGCTTCGAGCGTGACACGTTGCGGCCACGCAGTGAGACTTCACCGCGTCGCTGAGCGACATGGCCCAGGAGGGTTCGGATGAGCGTGCTCTTGCCCATCCCGTTCCTGCCCATCAGCCCGACCGTCTCGCCCTTGCCAATCATGAGCCCGACACCGTGCAGCACGTGACTGCTGCCATACCAGGCGTGGATGTCGCGCGCCTCAAGCAATGCCGCCATGTCAGTGATCTCCGAGGTAAGCGCTCTGGACGAGCTTGTTGCTGCGGATCTCGTCCGGAGAGCCGGTGGCGATGACGCTGCCATTGACCATCACGGTGATGCGATCGGCGATGCGGAACACGGCATCCATGTCGTGCTCGACGAGAAGGATCGCGTGATCTGCCTTCAGGTCACGCAGCAGCGCCAGCATGCGTTCGGTCTCTTCGGCGCCCATGCCGGCCAGCGGCTCGTCCAAAAGCAGCACCTTCGGTCGCGTCGCGAGGCACATGGCGATCTCAAGCTGGCGCTTCTGGCCGTGGCTGAGCAGGCCAGCGGGTCGACTGAGGTAGTCGGACAACCCGGTTCGCTTCGCGACGCTGCAGGCCGTCTCCATGAGGTCGGCCTGCGCGTGCACCGACTGCCACCATTGCCAGGGGCGTTGTCGCGCGGCCTGGGCGGCGAGTCGGCAGTTCTCGATGACACTGAACTCGCCGTAGATGGTGTTGCGCTGATAGCTGCGGCCGAGCCCAGCCCGCGCGCGGCGGGGCTGAGACCAAAGCGAGACGTCCCGGTTCAGCAGTTCGACACGACCGCCCGATGGGGGGAACTGCCCGGAGAGCAGATTGATCAGCGTGCTCTTGCCCGCACCATTGGTGCCAATCACCGCGTGGACTTCACCTTGAAGCAGATCCAGGTTGACCTCATTGACTGCGACGAGGCCACCCCAGCGGCGGGTGAGCTGATGGCAGCGCAAGAGAGCCGGGTTGGCGGAAGACTTCATGCGCTGTGCTCCTGAGAACGCGGGGCCTCGCCGGCCTTGATTCGGTTCGTGCCCAGCAGCTTGCCGGCCAGGCGCTCTCTAATTTGTCGTGGAAGGCCAGCCAAGCCCTTGGGCATCACGGCGACGCTGAGGATGATGAACAGCCCCAAGCCGAGGTGCCAGTGTTTGGCGAAGCTGCCGAACACGGCCTCGCTGCGGAACAGCTCCTGCAGCAGGGTGAAGGCGAATGCGCCCAGCACTGCGCCGCGCAAATGGCCCATGCCGCCAAGGATGACCATGATCAACACCGAGCCGCTCAGATGCCAGCTCATCAGCTCCGGGTTGACGAAACCGTCCTTCACCGCGAACAGGAAGCCAGCCCAGCCTGCAATCGCACCGGAGAGCGTGAATGCAGCCAGCTTGTACGGATAGGTCGAGAAGCCCGTGGCCCGCATGCGCAGTTCGTTGACGCGGATGCCATCCAGCGCGCGTCCAAACTGTCCGCGTCGAAGAACCGCCAACAGCACGAAGGCTGCGACCAGGCTGAACAGCGTGAACCCGTACATCACGAGAGGCTTGTCCAGGTCGAGCCAGTCACCCAGCATCGGCTTCGCATAGAGGTAGATGCCGTCGGTGCCTCCACCCAGCGGCGTGTCGTGCACGACGTAGTACGCCATCTGAGCGAACGCGAGCGTCACCATGATGAAGTACACGCCCTGGGTGCGCAGTGACAGCGCGCCCACGATCAATGCGTAGAGCCCTGCCAAGCCGATGCTGATCGGCAAGGTGACCAGCAGCGATGCGGGTTCGCCCGAAGCCGGTGTGAACTTCACGGCGGCATAGGCACCGATGCCGAAGAACGCGGCCTGGCCAAAGCAAACCAGACCTGTTCCGCCAACGAGCAGTTCGAGGCTCAGTGCGAGGAGTGCGTAGATCATGATCTTGTTGACCAGGTCCACGCTGTAGGAGCTGCCGACCCATGGCCATGCGGCCAAGAAGACAAGCGCCCCGAGCAGAACGGCAATTTGAGTTTTCATCACCGTGCTTTCAAGACTTGAAGAGGCCCATGGGGCGCCAGAGAAGGATGATTGCCATCAGCACGTAGACCAGCACGCCAGAGGCTTGTGGAAGCAGGACCTTGCCGAACGTATCGACGAAGCCGATCAGCAGGGCAGCTAGCAGCGCTCCACGGACGGAGCCGATGCCGCCGATGACGACGACGACGAAGCAGATGATGAGGACGGAGCTGCCCATCCCGGGATAGACGCTCGATACCGGCGCAGCCACCATGCCTGCCAGGGCCGCGAGGGCGACACCGGCGGCGAACACGATGCGGAACAGCAGCTGGATGTCGATGCCTAAGCTCTGAACCATTTCTCGGTTCTGGCTGCCCGCACGGATCATCATCCCCAGCCGGGTGCGCGTGAACACCCACCACATGCCGATAGCCAGCAACACGCAGACGCCACTGACGAAGAGGCGGTAGACCGGGTAGGTCATCAACTCGCCCAACGGGATGGATCCCGAAAGAAAAGCTGGCGCGGTGACGCTGTAGACGTCGTCGCCGACGATCATGCTGCGCAGCTCCTCGAACACGAGGATCAGGCCATAGGTCATCAAGACCTGCTGCAGGTGATCCCGGTCATAGAGGTAGCTGAAGAATGCCCACTCCAGCGCGTAGCCGAGCACGACCGACAGCAGGATGCCTACCAGCAGTACGCTGAAGAACCCGCCACCGAACGTCGCGGCCACTGGCGCAGCGAGCGCGTAGGCCATGTAGGCCCCGATCATGTAGAAGCTGCCGTGGGCCAGGTTGATGATGCCCATGATGCCGAAGATCAGCGTCAGGCCGGAGGCGACAAGGAAGAGCAGTAGCCCGTACTGAAGCGAGTTCAGGCACTGGATGAGAAAGGTGGCGAGGTCCATGGCTCAAACGTGTTGGGTGTGCGGCTAGCCGCGACGGTCCGGTTTGACCGGCCGTCGGCGACGACTCGCAAGAGGGGCACGCGATGGAATCGCGCGCCAGTTGAGCCTTACATCCGGCAGCCGCGGCCCGGGTCGGCGAGCGCCTTGGCAGCGACGCTCACGAGCTTGTTCTCCTTGCCCACAACCTGGCGCAGATAGATGTCCTGCACAGGGTTGTGGTTCTTGCCCAGCGTGAAGGCGCCGCGTGGGCTGTCGACCTTCGCCTTGGCAATGGCGGCATCGAAGGCTTGGATGTTCTTCGCGTCACCCTTGGTCGCTGCGAGGCCCAGGCCCAGGACTTGCGCCGCGTCGTAGCCTTGGATGGCATAGACATCGGGCTGCAGCTTGAAAGTCTTGGCATAGGCCAGACGGAAGGCGCTGTCACGCGCAGAGCCTAGCGAGTCGGCGTAGTGCAGGGTGGTGAACATGCCTTCGGCATCGGCACCTTGAGCTTCCAGGGTGCCGTCAGTGACAAAGCCTGCGCCATACAGCGGGATCGACTTCTTCAGGCCAGCCGCTGCGTAGTCCTTGACGAACTTCACGGCGCCTGCGCCCGCGAAGAAGGTGTAGACGGCATCCGGCTTGGTCGCGGCGATTTCGGTCAGTAGCGCCTGGAACTCGACATTCGGGAAGGGCAGCGTCAGTTCCTTGACGACCTGGCCGCCGGCCTTCTCGAAGGATTCCTTGAAGCCGCCCACCGACTCGTCACCGGCGGCGTACTTCCAGGTGATGGTCACGACCTTCTTGACGCCCTTCTTGGCCATCACATCGCCCATCGCATAGCCCGACTGCCACATGCTGAACGAGCTGCGGAAAATGTTCGGTGCGCACATCGGGCCCGTGATCGCATGGGCACCGGCGTTGGGGACGATAAGCAAGGTGCCGGACTCTTTGGCCGACTTGGCCATGGCCATGGCGACGCCGCTATGCACGGTGCCGATCAGGACATCGACGTTGTCGCGCTTGATCAGCTTGTTGACGTTGTCCGTCGCCTTCGCGGGATCGGACTCATCGTCCACCTTGACGTACTCGATCTCGCGGCCACCCAGCTTGCCGCCTTGCTCCGTCACATAGAGCTTGAAGCCGTTCTCGATCGCCGTGCCCAGCTGGGCGAAGGTTCCCGTCGCCGGAAGCATCAGTCCGACCTTGAGCTTGCCTTGGGCGTGCGCGACGCCGGCGGTCAGCAGGGCCGCGATCAGAAGGGTTACGCGTTGAATCATGATGGTCTCCTGTGCCCCTCAGGTATGGGCTCGCTGGTGTTGTCGATAGAAGTTGTCGCAGGCGTCCAGCAACGCTTGCGGCTGATCCTTGTGGGGTGAATGACGGCAGTTGGTGATCTCGAGGAGCTGCGTTTGCGGTACGCGCCGCGCGATGCCTCGGATCTGTTCGAGCGTCCCGTACTCGTCGTCCAGCCCTTGGACGGCAAGCAGTGGGCAGTCGATGGTTTCGATCTCTTCGCCGATCTCCCAGGCGCGGAATTCCGGGTCGAGCCAGATGCGGTTCCAGCCCCAGAACGCCGAGTCCGGGTCATCGTGGTACCGGCCGAGGCGCTCACGCAGATCGGTATTCAAGTAGGCATCGCGCGCTGCCGAGATCGACGTCACAGAGATGTCCTCGACGACGATGTGCGGCGCCAGCACGATGGCGCCGGCGCACTCGTAGCGCGAGGCGTACAACAGCGCGATCGATCCGCCGTCGCTGTGACCGAAGAGCCATGGGCGCTCGATGCCGAATCTCTCCATCAGCTCCGGAAGCACTTCATGTGCCTGGCGGTGCATGAAGTTCGACAACCACTGTTCGCTTTCCGGGCGTGCCGTGGAGCGGCCGTATCCCGGGCGGGAGTACAGAAGGCCGCGCACTCCGAGGCGTTCGCAGAGTTGACGTGGGAAGTCCTTCCACATCGAAACCGAGCCCAGCCCCTCATGCAGGAAGACCATGACCGGCGCATCCGTCAGCTCAGCGTTGAGCCAGACGTATTCGACTTCGATCACTCGATCGCCGAACTGGATGCGCGCAAAACGCGGGTTCATGCTGCTGTCCTGGCGGTGGCTTCGAGCTGGCGCAGGCGGAAGCGCTGGATCTTGCCCGTTGCCGTCTTCGGCAATTCACCGACGAACTCGATCTGGCGCGGGTACTTGTACGCCGCGAGTTTGTCCTTGCAGAAGGCCTTCAACTCTTCTGCAGTCACTTGCCCCGTGGGCGTCAGGACCACGAAGGCCTTCGTCTTCATCAGACCCTCAGCGTCCTCGACGCCGATCACTGCGGCCTCGAGGATGGCCGGGTGCTGTACCAAGGTCGCCTCGACCTCGAAGGGGCTGACGTAGATGCCGCTGACCTTGAGCATGTCGTCGCTGCGACCGCTATAGGTGAAGGTTCCATCGGCATTGCGCACGTACTTGTCGCCGCTCTTGGTCCAGCCGCCCTGGAAGGTCTCGCGGCTCTTCTCCCGGTTGCCCCAGTACATGAGCGCACTGGACGGGCCGGCGATGTAGAGATCGCCTGGTTCACCGTCCGGTACCGCCTGGCCATCCTCGCCACGCAGTTCCACCCGGTATCCAGGCACAGGCCAACCCGTGGTGCCGTAGCGGACTGCTTCGGGCCGGTTGGACAGGAAGATGTGCAGCATCTCGGTCGAGCCGATGCCATCGACGATGGGCACGCCGAAGTGAGCTTGGAAGCGCTCGCCAAGTTCAGGCGGCAAAGCCTCTCCGGCACTGGACACCAGGCGGATGGCGGTCTCGCTACGCTTGGGAAGTGCGGCGGAGGCCAGCATTCCGGCAAACCCGGTGGGGGCGCCGAAGAACACAGTCGGGCGGACACCGCCAACGCCACCCGTCAGCCGCTTGAACGTGGCGTCGGGCGTGGGGCGCTCGGCCATCAGCACTGTCGTGGCGCCCACGGCGAGGGGGAAGCTCAAGCCGTTGCCCAGGCCGTACGCAAAGAAGAGCTTGGCTGCGGAGAAGCAGACGTCGTCCTCGCGCAGCTGCAGGATCCGCTTGCCGTATAGCTCCGCCGTCCAGTACGGATTGCCATGTGAGTGCACCGTACCCTTGGGACGACCGGTCGAGCCCGAGGAGTACAGCCAGAAGCCTGGATCGTCCGGATGCGTGGCAGCCGCCTTGGGCAGAGGCGCATGAGCATTGATGAACGACCCAAAGTTCATTTCACCGAAGTCCAGCGGCGCCACCGGGCGGGACACGATGACCTTCTGCACCTCGTTATCGCTCTTGACGAGGGCCGTCTTGAGGATGGGAAGCACGGCACCAGAGACCAGCACTACCTGGGCACGGGAATGCTCCAGCATGTACGCGTAGTCGTCGGGCGACAGCAGTGTGTTCACCGCGACCGGGACTGCGCCAGCAAACATGGCGCCAAGGAATGCGATCGGCCAGTCGTTGACGTCTTGCATCAAGAGCAGCACCCGCTCCTCGCGCTTCACGCCAAGGCTGCGCAAGCCAGTCGCCGCGCGTCGCACGCCTTCGTCCAACTGGGCGTAATTCAACGTGCCGAGGTCATCGATGAAGGCGATCTTCTCGGGACGGCAGGCGTTCTGGTGAAGAAGGTGCTCAGCCCAATTGAACGTCTCCGGTAGCGCGGGGACGTCGGTGGGGCTGGCAATGGTGGTCGGGCTCATAAGCTTGTCTCCTGATATGTTTTCTTTTCAAGCTCAGAGCGCCGAGATCACGCTGGGTGCGGCCTGGATGGCCGTTCGCCGGTGATAGAAGTTCAGCGCCCTGAGGCCGCCAAGCTCCTCACCACCGCCAGCGCGGCCGGGACCACCATGCAGCGATTGCGGCATCACGTTTCCATGCCCGGTCTGACTTGCGCAAGCCTCCGGGCTCACCACATGGACGCGACCGTGGAACGGGGCGAGTGCTTTGGCAGTGTTTGCCAGCGTTTGGGCGTCATCGCCATAGAGACTGACCACGAGCGAGCCAAGGCCGCGTTGCACTTGCTGTGCTGCCTGGGGCAGGTCGCGGTAGGGGAGCAGGGTCGCCACGGGACCGAAGACCTCGATGTCATGGACAGCGGATGTCGTTTCGACCGCTTTGGCGCTCGGGAGTGCGAACAGCGTGGGAGCGATGCAGCAGGCCACGGCAGCGTCGGCATCGATCAGGGTCGGGCGCCGGCCGTCGAGCACGATCTCCGCGCTGGCTGCGAGCTTGTCGATGCCCTCGCGCACGCTGTTGTACTGGGAGCGGCTCACGAGCGAACCCATCCGCACGTTCTCGTTGCGCGGGTTGCCGATCGTGGTCCGGTTCAGGCGATCGATCAGCGCTTCAGTCACCAGTGGCAGCAGTTCCTGCGGCACGAACGCGCGGCGGATGGCAGTGCACTTCTGGCCCGACTTGACCGTCATCTCTTTGCTGAGTTCCTTCACGAACAGGTCGAAGACTGGGCTGCCGGCCACGTTGCCAGGCAGCAGCACGGCGCTGTTGATGCTGTCCGCTTCGATGTTGGCGCGCACTGACAGGCGGGTGATCGCGTTATGTGACCGCAGGGTCGCCGCGGTCTCCGCAGACCCGGTGAAGCTGAGGACGTCGAACGGCTGCAACGCGTCCAGCAGGCCGGCCGAGCTGCCGCACACCACATTCAAGGCGCCTGCAGGCAGGACGCCAGCATCGACGACATCCTTGACCATCCGCTGCGTCAGCCAGGCGGTCGACGTGGCTGGCTTGATGACAACCGGAACGCCCGACAGCAGCGCTGGTGCAGCCTTCTCCCACAGGCCCCATGCTGGGAAGTTGAACGCATTGATGAACAGCGCCAGGCCGGCAACTGGCGTCTGCAGATGCTTGCTCTGGAAGCTGCCGTCCTTGGCGAAGTTGATCGCGTCGCCATCAGGGAGATAGTGACCATCGGGCAGCTGTGCTGCGAGCTTGGCAAACGTGGACAGCGTGTAGATCGCACCGTCGATATCCACCGCTGAGTCGTTCTTGACCGTGCCGCTGTTGGCCGTCGCGATCTCGTAGTAGGCATCACGGTTCTTCTGAAGCACCTGAACCACGGCCGCCAGCAACTCTCCGCGCTGACGATAGGTGAGGGAACGCAAGGCCGCGCCGCCGCGGGAGCGGGCGAACTCGAAACCTGCAGGCAGGTCCAAACCTGTGGCGTCAACGCGAACGAGTTCGGTGCCGAGCACCGGATCGAACAATGCGGTGCCGGGGCCTTCGCCGCTGACCCAGCGCCCGCCGATGTAGTTAGAAAGGGTCTCGATGAACATGTCAGGCCTTCGTGAATTCAATGGCGCCCTGGGGCAGCAGATAGAGAACGAGCGCACGGCCGCCGGTGACGGTCGGTGCATGAGAGCTGCCGGGGCCATAGACGACCCATCCAGCGCCTTGCCCATCAAAGCGGGCAGATTCATCAAGCGGCATGACAAGGTCGATCTCGCCATTCGGGTGCACGTGATGCGGCCCGGCGATCGAGTCCATGTCCACGACGTCCACCGAGAATCCGTGCAGGTCGTCCGTCGGCTTGAAGATGCGGCCGTACTTGATGCCGCCACCTTCACGTTGGCAGAGCCAGCCCTCGCGTACACCGGTCTCACACGCCAGCCGTAGCGCGTCGAAAGTGGAGGTGCCGGGCGCGTGGTGCGTGTTCAGCCAGTCCCGCAGGCCACTGTCCAGAGGGCGCTGCTGCAGTTCGACAGTCAGTGCGGACAGGTTGCGACGAAATTCCTGGGGGTCCATTGATTCACCTTGTTGGCGCATGACGTGGCAGACTTGAGGCCAGTGCCGTCATGCAGTATTGTGCGTACAGGCAATTTAGAACCACCACCATCCCATGTCAAGCACGATAATGCATGTTGACGGGTTATCACCTAGTGAAGACACCCAAGCCGGGGATGCCCCGGAACGGCACCCATTTCTTAGTCAGCTCGGAGAGCGCGTTCGCGCTCTGCGCTCACGCCGAGGGGTTACGCGCAAGACGCTGGCCGGCTTGGCGGATGTCAGCGAGCGCCACTTGGCCAATCTTGAATACGGGACCGGTAACGCCTCCGTCCTGATCCTGCTTCAGGTGGCCCAGGCGCTGCAGTGCTCCATGGCCGAGCTGATTGGCGATGTGACGACGTCCAACCCTGAGTGGCTGCTCATTCGAGAACTGCTGGAGCGTCGCGACGAAGGCACGCTGCGCAAGGTGCGGATCGCCATCGGCGATCTGCTGGGTGGGGGGCAAAGCCAGGAGGACAGGCCAAGAAGCCTGCGCATTGCACTCGTAGGGCTGCGCGGCGCCGGTAAGAGCACGCTGGGCTCAATGCTGGCCGAGGCGCTGGACTTCCCCTTTGTAGAACTGAGCCGCGACATCGAGAAGTTCGCCGGCTGCAGCGTGGGTGAGATCCAGGGGCTCTATGGCCAGGCGGCGTACAGGCGCTACGAGCGCCGAGCGCTCGAAGAAGCGATTCAGATCTATCCGGAGGCTGTTATCGCGACGCCTGGTGGCATCGTGTCAGATCCTGCGACCTTCAATCTATTGCTTGGGCATTGCTCGACGGTCTGGCTGCAGGCCGATCCAGAAGATCACATGGAACGGGTTGCTGCTCAGGGCGACATGCGACCGATGGCCGCAAGCAAGGAAGCAATGGACGATCTGCGCGCCATCCTTGCGGGTCGCGCAGCCTTCTACGCCAAGGCCGAGTTGCACGTGAACACGAGTTCGCAATCGCTGCCGCAAACCTTCGAACTGCTGCACGACCGGGTGAAGCACCTCATCGCAAACTAAGGGTAAGCACCGAGCACGCAAGTGCACTTTACTGCTTGAACTGAAAACGTACACGCACGATACTGCATTGCATCGGGCGGCCATTGGGCCGCACTGTTTTGCGATCCAAGGAGCGTGCCGTGAGCGATCTTTCCCCTGTCCAGTCCATCGCGCCGCGAGTGGACTATCAAACCCACCCGAGCCAGTACAAGCACTGGAAGCTGACCTTCGAAGGTCCCGTCGCTCGCCTGGCGGCCGACTTCGACGAAAACGGTGGCCTGCGCCCCGGCTACAAGCTCAAGCTCAACAGCTATGACCTCGGCGTCGACATCGAACTGAACGATGCGCTGCAGCGCATCCGCTTCGAGCACCCCGAAGTGCGCACGGTGGTCGTCACGAGCAACAAGGAAAAGATCTTCTGCTCGGGCGCCAACATCTACATGTTGGGCGTCTCCAGCCATGGCTGGAAGGTCAACTTCTGCAAGTTCACCAACGAGACCCGCAACGGCATCGAAGACTCCAGCGCCAACAGCGGTCTGAAGTTCCTGGCGGCAGTGAACGGCGCCTGCGCCGGCGGCGGCTACGAGCTGGCGCTGGCCTGCGACGAGATCCTGCTGGTCGACGACCGCTCCAGCGCCGTGAGCTTGCCGGAAGTGCCCCTGCTGGGCGTGCTGCCGGGCACTGGCGGCCTGACCCGCGTCACCGACAAGCGCAAGGTCCGCCACGATCTGGCTGACATCTTCTGCACGACGACAGAAGGCGTTCGTGGCCAGCGCGCAAAGGACTGGCGCCTGGTCGATGACATTGCCAAGCCGGCACAGTTCGCCGCCAAGGTGCAGGCACGCGCGCTCGAGCTCGCCGAAGGCAGTGATCGTCCGGCCGGTGAGGTGGGTGTGGTGTTCCCGCCGCTGCAGCGTTCAGCCGAACCCGATTCGCTGAGCTACACCTACGTTCGCGTTGACATCGACCGCGCCAAGCGCCTCGCGACGTTCCTGATCCGTGGCCCGAAGGAGGCTGTGCCGACCGACGTGAAGGGCATCGTCGCCCAGGGCGCCGCCTGGTACCCGCTGGCACTGGCCCGCGATCTCGAAGACGCCATCCTGTCCATGCGCACCAACGAGCTGGACATCGGCACCTGGCTGATTAAGACAGAAGGCGATGCCGAAGCTGTGCTGGCCAGTGACGCCGTGCTACTTGCCAACAAGGATCACTGGCTGGTGCGCGAAACCATCGGCTATCTGCGTCGCACCTTCAGCCGCCTGGACGTGTCCTCGCGCAGCCTGTTTGCGCTGATCGAGCCGGGCTCCTGCTTCGCCGGCTCGCTGCTCGAAACCGCGCTGGCTTGCGATCGCATCTATCACCTGGCCTTGCCTGATGACGACGCGCGCGCTCCGAAGATCACGGTGGACGAAGCCAACTTCGGTCTGTTCCCGATGGCCACAGGCCAAAGTCGCCTGGGCCGTCGCTTCTACGACGACGTCGCTGAACTGGAGCAGGTCCGCGCCAAGGCAGGTCGCCCGCTGGACGCAGACGCAGCCTTCGCGCTGGGCCTCGTGACCAGCAACCCGGACGACATCGACTGGGCGGATGAAACCCGCATCGCGATCGAAGAGCGCGTTGCGATGAGCCCCGATGCGCTGACCGGTATGGAGGCCAACCTGCGCTTCAACGGCCCCGAGAACATGGTCACGCGTGTGTTCGGCCGGCTGACCGCCTGGCAGAACTGGATCTTCCAGCGTCCCAACGCCGTTGGCGAAAAGGGTGCGCTGAAGGTCTTCGGCAAGGGCGACAAGGCCGCCTTCGATTTCAACCGGGTTTGAGGAGAACGCAATGAGCACCATCGACTACAGCCAGAAGATCCCGAACAACGTCAACCTCAACGACGACCGCACGCTGCAGCGCGCGCTCGAAGGCTGGCAGCCCAACTTCCTGTCCTGGTGGGACGACATGGGTCCGGACGGCTCCCAGAACTTCGACGTCTACCTGCGCACCGCCACGAGCGTCGACCCGCAGGGCTGGGCCACCTTCGGCCACGTCAAGATGCCCGACTACCGTTGGGGCATCTTCCTGAACCCGGGCGAGCAGGATCGCAAGATCCACTTCGGCGACCACAAGGGCGAGGACGCCTGGCAAGACGTGCCCGGTGAGTACCGTGCCAACCTGCGCCGCATCATCGTGACGCAGGGCGACACCGAGCCGGCCTCGGTTGAGCAGCAGCGACACCTGGGTCAGACTTGCCCGAGCCAGTACGACCTGCGCAACCTGTTCCAGGTCAACGTCGAGGAAGGCCGCCACCTGTGGGCGATGGTCTACCTGCTGCACAAGTACTTCGGCCGTGATGGTCGCGAGGAAGGCGAAGCGTTGCTCGAGCGCCGCAGCGGCCAGGAGAACAACCCGCGCATCCTGCAGGCGTTCAATGAGCCGACGCCGGATTGGCTGTCGTTCTTCATGTTCACCTACTTCACCGACCGCGATGGCAAGTTCCAGCTGTGCGCGCTCGCTGAATCCAGCTTCGACCCGCTGGCCCGCACCACCAAGTTCATGCTGACGGAAGAAGCCCATCACATGTTCGTGGGCGAGTCTGGCGTGAGCCGCGTCATCAACCGCACCTGCCAGGTGATGAACGACCTGAAGACGGACGATCCGAAGAAGTTGCGCGAAGCCGGCGTCATCGACCTGCCGACGATCCAGCGCTACCTGAACTTCCACTTCAGCGTCACGATCGATCTGTTCGGCGCCGACGAGTCCAGCAACGCTGCCACCTTCTACTCCACCGGCCTGAAGGGCCGCTACGAAGAAGGCAAGCGCGTCGACGACCACATCCTGAAGGGTCAGACCTACCCGGTGCTGCACGTGGAGAACGGCCGCCTTGTCGAAAAGCAAGTGCCGATGCTCAACGCGCTCAACGAAGTCCTGCGCGACGACTACATCAAGGACAGCATCGCCGGCGTGGACCGTTGGAACAAGGTCATCGAAAAGGCCGGTATCCCGTTCCGACTCACCGTCCCGCACAAGGCCTTCCACCGCAACATCGGTTCGCTGTCCGGCGCCAAGATCTCCCCGCAAGGCAACGTGATCAGCGAAGCCGAATGGTCGGCTCGCTCGCCCGAATGGCTGCCCACCGCAGGTGACCGTCAGTTCGTCTCCAGCCTGATGGGCCGCGTGGTCGAGCCGGGCAAGTTCGCAAACTGGATTGCGCCGCCGGTCATGGGCATCAACCGCCAGCCCGTGGACTTCGAGTACGTGCGTTTCGCCTAAGCGAACGTAGAAGCCGGGGCCGCGGCCCCGGCACAAATTCCTGAAGACGCCGGGCGAGCGCCGAAACCGGTGCATAGGAGATCTAGACATGGACGCATCCGACGTGATCGTCATCAAGCAGCATCTGATCGACCCCGAGATCTGCATTCGCTGCAACACCTGCGAAGCGACCTGCCCGGTCGACGCCATCACCCACGACAGCCGCAACTACGTGGTGGATGCCGAGAAGTGCAACTTCTGCATGGCGTGCGTTCCGCCGTGCCCGACGGGCTCGATCGACAACTGGCGCACCGTGCCGAAGGCGCTCGCCTACAGCATCGAAGCCCAACTTGGTTGGGACAGCCTCCCCGAAGAACTGCCGGCTGATCAACTGGGCGGTGGCGTTCCAGTTGAAGAGCCCCTCGCTCCCCAACTGCCGGCGCGCGCGGACCTGGATGGCGCGTTCAAGAGTTCGTCCTACGGCTCGACCCAGCCGCCGTGGAGCGCGGCTCACGCCTATACGAACCTCTACGGTCCCAAGGCCGCCGAGAAGTTCATCACCGCCACGGTGGCCGGTAACGTGCGCGTCACCGAAGTGGGCAAGGAGTACGACACCCACCACATCGTGCTGGACTTCGGCGCGCTGCCGTTCCCTGTGCTGGAAGGGCAGAGCATTGGCATCTTGCCGCCTGGCGCCGACGCTAAAGGTCGACCACACCACGCACGTCAATATTCCATCGCGAGCCCCCGAAACGGCGAGCGACCCGGCTACAACAATCTCTCGCTGACCATCAAGCGAGTGCTCGAGGACTACGACGGCAATCCCGTTCGTGGCGTCGCGAGCAACTACATGTGTGACTTGAAGGTAGGCGATACCGTGCAGGTCATGGGACCGTTCGGCAGCACGTTCCTGATGCCGAACCACCCGAAGAGCCACATCGTGATGATCTGCACCGGTACCGGGTCGGCACCGATGCGAGCCATGACGGAATGGCGACGCCGTCTGCGCGCCGGTGGAAAGTTTGATGGCGGCAAGCTGATGCTGTTCTTCGGTGCCCGCACCAAGGAAGAGCTGCCGTACTTCGGCCCGTTGCAGACGCTGCCCCGCGACTTCATCGACACCAACTTCGCCTTCTCGCGCACACCCGGTCAGCCCAAGAAGTATGTGCAGGATGCGATGCGCGAGCGCAGCGCCGACCTGGCTGCGTTGCTGACCGACCCTCACGCCCATTTCTACGTGTGCGGCTTGAAGGCCATGGAAGAAGGCGTCGTGCTGGCACTGCGCGAAGTGGCACACGAAGCGGGATTGGACTGGGAGCAGGTTGGCGCGACGCTCAAGCGCGAAGGCCGGCTGCATCTCGAGACCTATTGAGCATCGGAGGCTGCGATTGCTGCCTCTTCCTTTCACGCAACTCGGCCGAAGGGCATTGCCAGGCGGCCGTTCATCGACATGACGGACTTCGAAACCATCCAGGTGACGACTCGGGCGCCTGGCGTCGCGCAAGTCACGATGTCGCGCCCCGACGTCTTCAACGCGTTCGACGAACGCATGATCCAGGAGTTGGGCGTGGCCTTCCGGGCCTTGGCCAAGGATCCAGAGGTGCGTGCCATCGTGCTTGCAGGGGCTGGCAAGCACTTCAGCGCAGGCGCCGATCTGCAGTGGATGAAGCGCGCATCAACCGCTGACACCGATTGGAATCTGAGCGACGCCCGCCGGTTTGCCGACACGCTGTCCTGCATCGAGGCTTGTCCCAAGCCGACGATCGCCCGGGTTCAAGGCGCGGCCCTTGGTGGTGGGGTAGGTCTCGCCTGCGCCTGCGACATCGCCATCGCGGCAGACAAGGCAACCTTCAGCGTCAGTGAAGCCAAGTTCGGCATCCTTCCTGCTGTCATCGGGCCACACCTGGTCAACGCGGTGGGGCGCAGGAACGCGCGCCGCCTCGCGCTGACGGCTACCCGCATCGGTGCTTCCGAGGCGAGGCAGATCGGTCTGGTCCAAGAGATCGTCGAAGCCGACCAGTTGGACGCAGCGATCGATGTAGCTCTGGCTGATCTGCTCATCTGCGGTCCGACCGCACAGCAGGAGATCAAGGTGCTTTTTTCTCGGCTCTACGTTGGACCCGTCGACTCAAGCGTCAGAGAGCTGACCGCCCAAACCATCGCGCGCGTGCGCACCAGCGAAGAAGCCAAGGAAGGCTTCTCGGCATTCCTCGAGAAGCGTCCTGCCAACTGGATTCCCCAATGAACACACTCGACGACGTGCTGGTGATCGGTGCCGGCGTCATGGGCATCGGCATTGCACAGGTGGCAGCGGAAGCTGGCCACCGTGTATTCCTGTTCGATCTTCGCCAGGGTGCTGCACCGCAGGCGCGTGAGGCACTTGCGGCCCAGCTGGATCAGCTCGTCGCGAAAGGCAAGCGAACACGCGACGCGGCCGATGCCACTCTTGCGCGGCTCGTCCCTTTGCAGCACCTGCACGACGCGAAGTCCGCAGCTTTGGCCGTTGAAGCCATCGTGGAGAAGCTAGACGCCAAGCGCAGCCTGCTGACTGAACTTGAAGCGCTACTGCCTCCCGACGCAATCCTCGCTTCGAACACGTCTTCGATCAGCGTCACCAAGATTGCCGCCGGCCTTCGCCATCCGGAGCGCGTCGTCGGCATGCACTTCTTCAATCCTGTGCCGCTGATGCGGCTCGTAGAGGTCGTGCGCGGCATCCAAACCTCGGACGCCGTTGTTGATCGCATCACGGCGCTCTCCAAGGCCTGGGGGAAGGTTCCTGTCACCGCGCGCAGCACCCCGGGCTTCATCGTGAATCGCATCGCGCGCCCGTACTATGCCGAAGCGCTGATGCTGCTTCAGGAGCGGGCCGCATCACCGCAGGGTCTGGATGCCTGCCTGCGAGCCGCGGGCTTTCGCATGGGCCCCTGCGAGCTGATGGACCTCATCGGACACGACACCAATTTCTCCGTCACGACCTCGGTCTTCGAGGCGAACTTCTTTGATCGGCGCTTCACGCCGTCGCTGGTGCAGCAGGAGTTGGTAGACGGTGGCCTGTTCGGGCGCAAGAGCGGTCGAGGGTTCTACCGCTATCCGGAAGGTGCGCCAGCACTGGTCGCACCCGAGATCATTGAGCCCGACAAGGCGCAGCAGGTCATCGTGCATGGGGACGATGCCTTGGCCAGGCAATGGTGGTCCACTTTGCAGTCCAAAGGCTTTGCTCCTCAGCATCAGCCGGCCAGTGGCTGGACCGGGCTGCAGGTGGGCGAGGCACAACTGCGCCGCACGGATGGTCGGACCGCCTTCGATGTCTCGCTTGAGTGCGAGATCTCCGAAGTGGCGCTGTTCGACGAAATTGTCGGCGCTTCGGCAGGCGCGCTGGCCTTCACAGCGCCTGGCAATGAGCAATGGCGCCGCCAAGCGGGCGGATGGCTGAGCGTTCTCGGTTTCCAGCCCGTCGCAGTTGCGGACGTGCCTGGGCTCGTTGTCGCTCGCACGCTGAGCATGTTGATCAACGAAGCAGCGGACGCCGTGCAACAGGGTGTCTGCACGCCGACCGGCGCGGACGACGCAATGAAGTTGGGCGTGAACTATCCGAAGGGGCCGTTCGAGTGGCTGGAGCAGATGGGCGCACGCCGCGTGGTCTCGTTCGTTGAGGCTCTGGACTGCTACTACCGCGGCGAGCGCTATCGCGTCAGCCCGGTTCTGAGGAGGCTGGGATGAGTATTCGTGTTGAGCGACGCGCTGGCGGTGTCGTTGAGCTGATCCTCGGCCCGGAAGGCACCTTGCCGGCCTGTGATGCACAGGAGCACGCAGAGCTGGCCAACGTATGGGGTCGACTGGCTTCCGACAGCGAGACGCGCTGCATCCTCATTCGCAGCGAGGGGAAGGGATTCAGCGCTGGTGGCCAGATCTCGCTGGTCGAGGAAATGCTCAGCAGCGAGGCGGCTCGACTGCGTGTGTTGAAGGAGGGGCGTGATCTCGTGCAGGGCATGATCGACTGCGATGTGCCCATCGTGTCCGCGATCAATGGTGCGGCCGTCGGTGCCGGCGCCGCGTTGGCACTGCTGGCGGACGTTTCGATCGCCGCGGAGAACGCCAAGATCATCGACGGCCACACCAAGCTGGGCGTCGCAGCCGGCGACCACGCCGCGGTGATCTGGCCGCTGCTTTGCGGCATGGCCAAGGCCAAATACCATCTGCTGACCTGCACGCCGTTGACGGGTGTGGAGGCGGAGCGCATCGGACTGATCAGTTTGTGTGTGCCCGCCGATGAACTTCTAGATCGGGCGCGCGCCGTCGCCGATCAACTCGCCGCCGGCAGCCGAACGGCGATGGCGTTCACGAAGCGCAGCCTCAACCACTGGCTGCGCGCCGCCTGGCCAGCCTTCGAGCATTCGCTGGCGCTGGAGATCCTGGGCTTCTCTGGAGCTGACGCTCGCGAGGGGCTCACCGCCCTCCAAGAGAAGCGCGCTCCGAGATTCACCGCATGAAGTTCGCGGACTTTCGCGCTGGCCAGGTCATCACGGCGGGTCCTCATGTTGTGTCAGAGCAGGACATCGTGGCGTTCGCCAGCCAGTGGGACCCCCAGTGGTTTCACACGGATCCCGAAGCTGCAGCAGAGGGTCCTTTCGAAGGGTTGATCGCGAGCGGCTGGCACACGTGCTGCATCGCCATGCGTCTCGTCGCCGATGCCGCGCTGGCCGGATCCGAGAGCTACGCGTCGCCCGGCCTTGCCGGCCTGAAGTGGCCCAACCCGGTTCGCCCGGATGACCGCCTCCAACTCACCGCCACCGTGATCGAAGCGAGGCTCTCCAGTCGCGGCCTCGGCATCCTGCGGTGGCGTTGGCAGCTTCACAACCAGAACGGCCAAGAGGTACTCGACCTCGAGGCCACAAGCCTCTTCAAGCCATGACTGACGTCTTCATTTGCGACGCGCTGCGTACACCCTTCGGCCGCTACGGTGGCGCACTGTCCAGCATTCGCCCGGACGATCTCGCCGCAATCCCCCTGCGCGCTTTGGCAGCTCGATATCCGAACCTTGACTGGGATCGAGTGGGCGATGTCATCTTGGGCTGCGCCAACCAGGCTGGCGAAGACAACCGCAATGTCGCCCGCATGAGCTCGTTGCTGGCAGGCCTGCCTGTCACGTTGCCGGGCAGCACGCTGAACCGGCTGTGTGGATCTGGGTTGGATGCCGTGGGCACCGCTGCACGCGCTATCAGGGCTGGCGAAGCCGAGATCATGTTCGCCGGCGGTGTCGAGAGCATGAGCCGCGCGCCGTTCGTCATGGGCAAGGCGGAGTCCGCCTTCAGCCGCAGCGCCAAGATCGAAGACACCACCATCGGATGGCGCTTCGTCAATGCGCTGATGAAGAAGTCCCATGGCATCGACTCGATGCCAGAGACCGCTGAGAACGTCGCTGCCCAATACGGCATCGGGAGGGAGGCGCAGGACAGGATGGCACTTGCAAGTCAGGTGAAGGCCCTTGCCGCGCAGCGAGACGGCGTGTTCGACGCCGAGATTGTTGGCGTGTCCGTTCCGCAGAAGAAGGGTGATCCGATCCTTGTGGCGAAGGACGAACATCCTCGTGAAACGAGCCTTGAAGCCCTGGCAAAGCTGAAGGGCGTCGTGAGGCCGGAAGGCTCCGTTACGGCGGGTAACTCAAGCGGCGTCAACGATGGCGCCTGCGCCTTGATCCTGGCAAACGAAGCAGCATGTGCCAGCCAGGGGCTCAAGCCACGAGCTCGCGTCCTGGGCATGGCCACGGCCGGTGTGGAGCCGCGCATCATGGGCATCGGTCCCCTGCCTGCAACGCAGAAGCTGTTGCATCGGCTTGGCATCGGGATCGATCAGCTGGACGTCATCGAACTGAACGAAGCGTTCGCTGCGCAAGGTCTGGCGGTCCTGCGCGGCCTGGGAATTGACGACGACGATCGTCGGGTGAATCCCAATGGCGGCGCTATCGCACTCGGCCATCCACTCGGAGCTAGTGGCGCGCGCCTGGTCACTACCGCGATCAATCAACTGCACAGGATCAATGGCCGGTACGCGCTTTGCACCATGTGCATTGGTGTCGGCCAGGGGATCGCGCTGCTTGTCGAGCGAGTTTGATACCCGCCTGGCCGACATCGACTTCAGTTGCGAGTCGATGTCGTTGCGATTCCTTGCCATAGGCTGTCGCAGGAGCCGATGACATCGATGCTCGGGAGCAACCACTGATCACTCTGACCGTCACTAGACCTGCATCAATTCACGAAGAGCTCTGCGGACAGGCTAGAAAAAATCTCCCGACAAGCACAACATTGTGAGCGGCTTCCGATCCGCCATAGACCGTCAGAGCAGACGGCATCGCTGCAACATCAAGTGGAGACATCACGGTGCGAATCAACGACGTTCCAATCTCGACGAAGCTCTGGAGTCTGGTAGTTGCCCTGCTGTTGGCGACGACAGCAGTCACGGTGCTGCTCCAGCAAAGTGCGCGCCGAATTCACGACGAAAGCACCGCGAAGCTTCGAAGCGCCGACGAGCTGATCACGCTCGTGACGCAGTGGCGAATGATCAGCCAGCGCAACACCGATCGAACGCTCGCCACCCATCTGAACAGAGATGACGCTGACTCCGCGTTCTTCGCTCAGCGCCTGAAGGACGGCATCGCGGAAAGCTCTGATCTGCAAAAACGTATTGGCGAACTGGCGCAGTCAGACCGGGACAAGGCCCAGGCTGAACAGATGCAGGAGAAGCGCAAGGCAGTGCTTGCGGTCATTCCGAAGATTGGCGCGCTTCGAAAGCAGGGTGACATGGACGGGGCTCGAAAACTTGTCGAGCAAGAGTTCATGCCCGCGCTGGCCGGCTATGACAAAGCGCAGTTGGACATGCTGAAGCTGCAGGAGTCGAAGCGCGACGAGGCATTGGCGCAGGCGCAGGCAAGCTTGGACAGGAACGCTACGTGGGCCGTGGTCCAGGTTGTGTCGGTACTGCTGGTTGCATTGGCGGCCACTGCTCTTCTGCTTCGGTCGATCGTTGGGCCCCTCGGCACCGCGGTGGCGTCAGCAGAACGAATCGCGACTGGGGACCTCAGGCAAACCCACGTTGTCGACCGGCGAGATGAAGTCGGCAGGCTCATGGATGCCATGAATGCCATGGGGCAGAAGCTGCGCAACGTCGTGCATGAAGTCCGGCAAGGCGTCGAGATGGTCGACAGCGCGTCCTCTGAAATCGCCGCAGGAAACCTGGATCTATCCAACCGCACTGAGCGAACGGCTTCGAGCCTGCAGCAGACAGCTTCCAACCTGCATGAGGCGACGGCAAGCGCACAGAAGTCCAACCAGATCGCGACTCAAGCGGACCAGCTTGCGAGCGAGGCGCGTGACTCCGCCATTCAGAGTGGCCAGGTCGTCGCTGAGGTTGTGGCGCGGATGGAAGAGATCACGGTGGCGTCGCGCAAGATCGCCGACATCACTGGCGTGATTGACGGCATCGCGTTCCAAACCAACATCCTGGCGCTTAATGCTGCGGTCGAGGCGGCTCGTGCGGGAGAGCAGGGCAGGGGCTTCGCAGTCGTGGCGAGCGAGGTTCGAACTCTGGCGCAGCGAAGCGGTGAGGCGGCTCGTGAGATCAAGGCGCTCATTGCGCAGTCATCGGAGACCGTGGAGGCTGGATCCCGGCAGGTCGGCGTCGCCAAGTCGGTGATCGACGGCGTGGTGACTGGCGTTCAGGCGGTTGCTGGTCTGATTGCCAACGCATCCGCGGCTTCAGTTCAGCAGTGCAGCGGATTGGAGAAGATCAACCATGCGGTCAGCCACATCGACCAAGTGACGCAGCAGAACGCAGCGTTGGTGGAAGAAGCAGCGGCGGCGGCGGCGTCGCTCAGGGATCAGTCAAAGCGTCTGGCGTTGACCGTCTCTGTCTTCAAGACCGAGGGCTGACAAGGGCGGGCTCGCGGCGTCGGCTAGCAAGATCTTGCTTGTCGGCGACGTTCGATTGCCTCCGGGGTGCAAGTTCCTTGGCCTTGCCCCGCAGCTCCTATCCGCTGGTTTTCGATAAAACGCGGAGCAGTGTTTTCAGGTTTTTAGAATATCAGCCGGCCGCGCCGGTCAATCATACCTATATTGACGTAAGACGAACCTATATTTCCCTTCGTGAAATCTAGGGTGTACCCGTTTTCGTCAATTCGCACGGCTTTCAATGCGCTTGCAACTGTGGCTGGGGTGACGGAAGCACCTGCTCGTTGTAGTGCATCCACTGCGGCCCGTGCGGCGAGATATCCGATGAAGTGGAGTTGCGTTGGCACCTCCTTGGGGGCTTGTCGAAGCATCAGCGCTCGGAAGGAGCGGACGACTCCGGCGCCCTCGTTGAATGTGTTCGGAGTGACTTGTGTCAGGGCGACGCCTTCGGCCGCGTTGGCGCCGGCTTTCTCGATTACCTCGGCAACAGCCACGTACGACATGCCGTAGATCAGCGTTCTGTCCCCGCCGTTGCGGACATCTCTGACGAATGCGGCCCCGCTGTTCGAGGCAAGCACCATGATGTACGCCTGCGCGTTTGTTGCCTTCAACTCTGCGGCAGCGTGAGTGAGGTCGTCCGCGCCAACCTTGACGGCCACTCGGCCCAAAAGCGCCAGGCCAAGGCGCTTGGCTGAGTCTTCTACATACGCCAGGCCACTGTGCCCGAAGGGATTGTCTTGGTAGACGACGCCGAGGCTCCTGATGCCTACCGTTGAGAGATGAGCAACCGCTCGCTCCAACTGCAGCCTGTCGCCTGCCTGGGTGTGGAAGATCAGCGCACTACCTGGCGATCGTAGGCTCTCTACGCCGGGCGTGACCCCCACGGCAGGGATGCCCAACTTTTCCAGCGTCTGGTCCTTGAGCACAGCCGTCACATTGGCGGATCCAAGCAGATTGACAAACAGGACGGGACGTTCTCGGGTGCCGACCAGATTTAGAAGCCGAACCGTTTCGCTTGGTTGGTATTTGTCATCTTCAGAGATGAATCGTATTTTCTGCCCGTGAATACCTCCCCGGGCGTTCACGTCGTCAAATACTGCCTTTGCCCCAATATAGTTGCCAATTCCATTGGGACCCAGGGGGCCGCTCTTGGGCGCCACCTGGGCGATTACGATCTCTCCTGCATGTGCTGCGGGAGGCAAGAAGACTAAGCACAGAAGCCCAAGCCAGATTCGAAGCCGTGCCACGTTGAAAAGACAATAGCTCCGCCTTTGGGGGCGCTCAACGTGCCCCAGCTTGAAACTCGCCATGCTGTCTCCGTCTTGTTTTTTTGCACAATAGTGCGTTTATGGCAGCATAGTTCATGCATTGATGTGTGGTGCTCGTGGTTTACGCCATGCGGTCAAGTTGGAGGACTGGAAGCACCACTTCAACGGATTGGGAGGCGTCGCGCAGCGCCGCACCTGCCGCTCTTTGGCGTGTAACAGGAGGTTCGCGCGCAACCAGAAGACGGGCGTGCTGTTGAGGTCGTGGCGCAGCCGGTGGGCGTCTGGCAACTGCGTGAAATGCGCAGGCGCCATTGGCCGACGTTCTCGAAGGTGGTCTGGGGTAAGCTGCAGTCAGGGTTCGACTTCTCCGAGGTAGCTGCCACGGTGAGTCAAGACACCATGCCGGAACAGATTCCCCGGCTGCTTAGTGAGGTTCCGACGGCATATCCTTCGACGACTTCTTCATGCGGGTGATCAACTCGACACCGGCAACGCGCGACATGGTTGAGAGGGCGTTGCTGAAACTGACCGCCGATCGGCAGGTGCAAGTGCTCGGAGAAGACGGGGTTCCTTCAAGTGCACGTCTTCACCTGAAGCCAGAGCATTTGTTGCGCCGACCATCACAAGGGGCTTTCAGCTTCTTCTTCAAGGATGGCGGGCCGTGAGCCGGCTGCAGACCATGTCGTCTCCAATCACTGTTGCAGAACTCGCCCTTAGGCTG
This sequence comes from Roseateles sp. GW823-FHT07B05, assembly GCF_058794515.1. Taxonomy (NCBI): domain Bacteria; kingdom Pseudomonadati; phylum Pseudomonadota; class Betaproteobacteria; order Burkholderiales; family Sphaerotilaceae; genus Roseateles; species Roseateles sp. GW823-FHT07B05. The sequence goes on along the minus strand of NZ_JBXAGX010000023.1, from coordinate 7,482 downwards.
CACCAGACCGAGAAGCCCGCGCTTCGACTCGAACTGGAGCCCGGCACAGCGATCGCGGACGCCCAGCCTGGAGAGGGCTACGAGCTGGCCGTCGACAGCATCGAGTTTGCGTCGCTGGCGCAGAGGAACCGGCGGGTCGCTGACCTGGCCTACGCGCACGTCGCCGAGGACCTTGCGAGCACGCCAGGTCTGCTGTTCGAACGAGCAAATGAGCTATGGCGTCGCGAGAGCGCCTACGATGATTTCGCGTCGGCGAGGCTGCTGGCGCTAGCAGCGCAGCAGGTCGATGTCCTGTCTCTCGCGGCTCAGCGCATCCGAGAAGGTCACGATCCATTTGAAGTACTCCTCCTCCTGGAAGCCGCCGTCCCATTTCTGGACAACATGACCGTCGAGTCGCTTGTCGACTTGTGCGATGCCAAGTTCGAGGGAACGAAGGACGACCTGGCCAGCGGTACCTTTCATCAGCCCCTGGAGTCATGGCTCGGGAGCCGACCCGCCACCGCCAGGCAGCTCCATCGCGCCCTGGTTGCCCGCCTAAGTGATGCGACGGCCAATCTGCTGAGCAGCGCGATCGTGGGGCTGGCGATGATGGACTACGCCGGCGCCTTCGAACTTGCCAGGGACGACGCGACTGATGCGTCGATGTTGCGAGCCAGGGTCGGCATCTGGACGTTGGGTCGTCTGCTGAACGTACCTTCTACTGCGGCGATGCATGACGAGGTCTGCACGGCGATATCTGGTCTGATGGAGAGTCCCCTTGAGGATGTGCGCAAGCAGGCCATCGTCGTCGCGACCCGTTCGATGCATCTCGTGCCGGCGTTTGACCACGTGCTGAAGGAGCTGGCGGTCGGTGGGGATCAGGACGTGCTTGCCGGCGTGGCAACGTCGATGTTCCTGCGCAGCAAGGAGATGAACGAGCGATCGGACTGCAATGAGTGGATTGATCTGATGGATGGGCTTGCCCCCGGAAAAAGCAATGCCATCAGAAGCCTCGACTTCGCGCTGTCTCGCGTGCTGGACCAGCCCGACAAGGTGCCGGTGGTGGTTGCGATGATCACGCGCTGGACCGAGCGACATGGTACGCAGGCTCTGCTCGACGATACGGTCGCCACCAGCTTCGATAGCACGTTCGAAAAGCTCTGCACCATGGAACCTGCGTGGTCTGCGCTGCTGACCGATTGGCTGCTACGCGAACCCCGTCAGCACGTCGCGAACCTCGCCTGCTTGTTCAGCAAGCTGCAAAAACTGGATGCTCATCGCCTGCACTTGCACAAGGAGCGCCTCGACAGCTTGAGCGAGGACGACTTTTACTTCCTGGCTCGCCGCATGCTGGGCTTTGTCCTCGATCGACAACAGGTCACGAACCTGGCCCTGTCCATGGTGGAGTCTCACGATGCCAAGGATCGGATCTTCCCCCTGCTGCGCCTGTTGCTCGTCGATGAGATCGGTTATGACTACCCTGGAAGCACTGCCGACGCGTGCAGGGCTGCCGTGGATGGCGCCGCCGAGGAGACGGTGCAGTTCCTAAATGCAGTGGTGGAGGCTCTCGAGACCTTGGACAGGTCGCTTGAGGCGTTGCCGCGCCGGAGGGAACTGCACCCACCAGCCGGATTGCGACACCAGCTTTTGGTCGCGCGCTGGCGCAAGATGAACGAGGACATGGATCGCGCCAGGAAAAGCACGCTCTTGAGCCAGATGGCAACCGAGATTCCCGTCAAGGCCGGGCAAGGGTCGTTCAGCTACTTCAATGCTTCATACGGACCGCCTATGAAGATGGTCTCGTTCTCCCACTCCATAGAGGTGCCGCGCCGCAAAGTCTTTGACCCCGTGGGCAACGAAATCAGAATCATGAACTTCAGGCTGGCAAAGAAGGGTGCGGCATGAGGCTCATCCTCTCCCAGTACCTGCGCACCCTCCGCGAGCGCGACGAGTTTGATCGACTGCTCCCAGATCTGTTGGTGGCCATGGGGTACGTGCCCTTGGCCAAGCCGCAAACTGGGGTTCGCCAGTATGGGGTTGACCTGGCTGCAGTTGGCAAGGCGGCGGACGGCACCGATGAACTCCTGCTGTTCGTCATCAAACGCGGCGACGTAGGCCGGAACGACTGGGACAACGGCAAACCCACATCGATCAGGCCCAGTCTCAACGAGGTGCTGGACCTTTACCTGACCAAGCTCATCCCGCCAGAGCATGCGGCGCGTAGAAAGAAGATCATCCTTGCCACCACAGGCGACTTCAAGCAGGACGTCGACTTTGTCTGGACGGGCTTCAAGGAAAGCAACGCCGCCCGAGCTGAGTTCGATTTCTGGGGCGCCGACATGGTCGCCGGACTCCTTGAGGTGCACATGCTCGACGAGCACCTGTTCGTCGATGAGGATCGCGCGGATCTGCGCAAGGCGCTCGCACTTGCCGGCGACGGTGACTACGATTTTCGGCACCTGAATTGGTTGTTGCTGCGCCAACTCGGGTTGAACGCCGATGGCAGCTTGGCCACGGCGGCGACGGACGCGCGGACTTTGCGCAAGGCGACTCGCCGAGCGCACTTGGCTGCGGGGATCTGCGCGAGTTGGACCGAGGATGAGACCGACGCTGACAGTCGACAGGCGCTGTGGGTCAGCGAGCGGGCCTTGCTTTGGGCTTGGCATCGCGTTCAGCTCCTGCCAGCAGAGCACCGCAAGCACCTGTATCCGGAGATCGGCGCCCTGCTGATTTCCTACACGGCAGCTGCCAAGCGCTATGTCGAGGTTCTACAGCCGCATGTGTTTGTGCGCGATGGATTGGCTGGCTACGGGCGCGAAGGCGCTGAGTTCGCCATCGTGCTCCTCGAACACATCGGGCTCCATGCTTCGGTCGGCATGACTTGCATGGTTCAGCGTGTCAGCGATGACGAAGGTAATCGCGCGATGCGCGCGAACGCCGAAGTGGTGGCGGACTCGTTGTGCGCGCTGCTTCAAAACAATCCCGCCAGCGCGTCCCCACGACTGGACCGGCACGCTATCGACATTTGCCTCGCCCTGGAGTTCCTGGTTGTCGTAGGTCGTGTCGAACAGGCGACGACCTGGCTCGGACAGCTGACGGAACGACTGGACTATTGCTTCATTACAAAGACCCGGTTTCCGGTATCGACCGATTCGCTGGAAGACCTCGTCGACCTGGAACTATTTCCCGGAGATACCGAGCGAAACCAGGAGCTGATGCGGGCGTCGTGGTGCGTGGCGACCATCGCAGGATGGTGCGCGGTGTTGGGCTTGGATCAGCACTACGAGATGCTGTCCCGTGGAGTTTCCAAGTCGTACAAGAGCGTGTGCCCCCAACTGTGGCATCCCACGTCTGATTGGGCTGAGCGTTGGTACTTCGGCGACGCCACGCAAAGCGGCTACAGCGAGGCGCCGTATGCGCTACCCGAGGAGGTCGACGAGATGCGTCAGCGGATCGCGGACTTCCTGGCGAAGCCCGAGTACGAGTGGCTTGGGAGCTCGCCAAGTCGTGACGCGGGGCTCGGCGCGCTGGATTTCATCGCCTGCAGACATTTCCGCATCCCGCTGCCCGCATCCGCTTGGTATCGGGCGTACGGGCAGACGGCGAGCACATCAGCAGAGTCCGCACGGCTCTAGCGTGATGGAGGCGCGGTCACAACGCCGGCGCACAAAGCCGAGCTGATCGCAAAGCGAACTCCCCGACCGGGTGCCAGTCCCACGTTGCCACCAAGCTCATTCGACCAGACGCTTCAAGCTTCAGCGTCGTCGGGGCTCCACTCGTTCAAGAGGTCGGTGACCGCTTGCATGACCGCGCTGGCCTTGTCCTTCTTCGCGGTGAACGCCTGCATACGGTCCAGGATGGCTCGGATGTTTGCAAGTTCCTGATCGCTGATCGGCTTGAAGATCGCCTTCGAGGAAAGGTAGGCGTTGAGCATCGCGTCCATCTTTAAGTAGTCGGCCTTGATGTTGCCCTTCTGGACTTCGATGTAAGCGGACTCCTCCTGGCTGGCAGCGGCCGCTCGCGCGATCAGCGCGTCAAGCGCGACATCCAACGCACGCTGCGAGTCCAGCAGCGCCAACAGATAGCGCTCACCTTCGGAAGTGGGTTGCGGTGCAGCTGCCGCGGCCATCTCGACCGGAAAGGCCAATGTGGCGAATTGAATTTTCTTCTTTGGCATCACGGGGCTCCCTTGCCGGTGGTGGTGTCGACGGCCGCGCCCTTGGCGGCGGACGCTGCGGCCTCGCTCGCCTTGGCAATCTCGGCCTGCGTTTCTTTCGCGAACTGGAGGTAGAAGGCCACCTCGTCATTGACGTTCTTTGCCTCGCCGAGCTTGATGAGCGCGACTGAGGCCTCCGCCAGCTTGGCGGTGTTGGCATTCACGGCGCTGCGGGCCTTGGACAGTTCTTTCTCCTGCTCCGCCTTGCGCGCGGCACGCTGTTCTTGGGCCGCAGCCAAGGCATCGGCTTGCGTATGCACACGCGTGAAAAGTTCCTTTCGCTTGGGATCGCCGCCGATTTCCCAAACAGCGATGGTTGCTGCCGAACTGGCCTCGTACTGCACCGCCAGAGCTTCGAGCGCCTGTCGGTTGCGCATCGAAGAGACCGCGATCGCGTCGCGCTGCTTCTGAAAACTCTCGACGTTGCTCGACACAGACTTGACCAGCAAACCAACGGTGCGGGTGTCCTGGCGCGTATCTTCAAGGCTTCGCATGCCGCCACAGCCGGACAGCAGCCAGGACGCGGCCAGCGCGCTCAGGCCCAGGTGAGTGATGGGGAACCGCATGTGCTACCTCACTTGAACGCAATCACGGTGATGCCTAGGGCTTGCCAGAGCGCGGCGACGTTCTCAGGCCTTATGCCTGCGGCGTTGAGCTTGACGATCTGATCGAGCGACGCGCGAAGCACCGTTTGTGTCTGCTTCAGCCCTGCCTCCGACTCATCCAGCGCGATCTGCTCCTGCACGTCGATCTGACGATAGTCAGCCTGCTCCGCGGGCATTCGCCCCAAGGTCCAGGCGTTGTTAAAGGCAAGCAGCGCGCCGCCTGTATGGATCTCGCAGCCTTTGCCGGCCGAAAAACTCTCGTAGAAGGCGACGGTCTGGTTGCAACCGCCTTGCGCACCGGCTGCGCTGGCGAGGTAGGCGGACGCCTTCTGCAGTTCCGCGAGCTCGATCACCAGGGAAGCGTGGCGCGCCTTGAGTGCCTGTAGCGCCTCATCGACCCGCCGCATTCGCGCTTGCGAGTTCGCGATCTGCTGCCGATAGAGCTCAGCCTGAAGCACGATGCCCGCCGTCGGCGGCGCTGGTTTCTCGCTGGCGCGGTTGACCAGGTTCGCGATGAGGAATGTTCGGTGCTGCGCCAGCTCCTTCGCACCTGGGTCGGTGCCTTGAAGCGCTTTGATGTAGCTCTCAATGATCTCCTTGCGCTGCTCCAGCGATTCAAGGTTGGCAAGCTCGGCGAAGCCGAGTTTGGCCGCCTTATCGTTCACGTCCGCTGCCTTCTTGGCGAGGGCGCCGATGTCGTCAAGGCGATCCTGAAGAGTCTTGGCCAGTTGCCGCGCTGCCCCGGCCGTGGGCTTAGCGGCGTCGGCCGTCTTAAGCGCTTCCTGATACGCCGTGGTCGCTTTAGCGATCTGGTCCTTCACCCGTTGACGCTCACCCTCAGCGGTCTCGATCCTGGTCTGGGCCAGCTTCACTTCGCCGCCGCTGGACAGGTGTGCGCTAACGCAAACGTTCCTGCGGTTCAAGCCATCGCATGCCCGGTCATAGGCTTGTACAAGGCCTTTGAGCTCGATGTTGGAAGCCTGACTGGGCGTAAGTTGGGTAGGCTGCTTGGAGCAGGACAAGGGTACGGTTTCGTGCGCGCTCAGAGCCGACTGTTTGACCTTGTCCTCCGTCAGGAGGACCTTGGTGTTGTCGAAACCGGCGTCTGACTGGGCGACACTGAGGGACGGATTGCAACCGTCAGGAAGGGTGACCTTCTCCGAGCCCTGCAGATACCTGATGCGCAGCGATACCGCATCCTTGAAGGCCCCCCAAGTCGTGTCAGGAGTCGTTCCACCGATGACGGCGGCGAGCATCGCGTCGCGCAGCGCGAACTCGGAGCGCTTGACCAGCTCTTGACGTTCCTGCTGCGTCTTGGACAGCGCATCACGCTCAGCGTCGAGCGTCTTGCCGAGCGCTGCCTCGTCGAAGGATTTGGAAGCGCTTTGCGCGATCTTGTCGTCATCCGGCCGGTGCAGCAGCGCGCAGCCAGTCATGGTTTGGCAGGCCGCAAGAGCGACCGAGATCCAACACATCCGGCCGGTTATGGCACGACCTGACCCCGATTTTCTCGGCGCGGCACCAGGGCCTTCATCGACTATGAATCTAACGCCTTGCATGCATCCCCCTCTTTGTCGAGGGGCGGAGGATGCAGAGGCCACCTCGGCAGGTCATCCTCAGTTTTCGGGATGAGCACTTCATCAACCCTAATGACTCAAGCATCGAAGCCTAGGCTCGTGCGAACAAGCTGATGCAACACTCTGGCGACGACACGTCACGGAGGGACCGGCGATGGCGGAGGAGAAGTCTGTAGTTCAGTCAGGCGACAAGCCACAGATCAAAGACGCTGCACCGCCGCAGCAGCCGGCCGCAGTCGCGGCACCAGCCGATGAAAAGGTCGGGGCGTACACCGTTCTGACCGCGACACGGGAGGGACAGCATTTCGACGATCCGGATCCAGGCAATCCGGAGGCCGCCGAACTCTACGTTTACCCGCATCCCAACAGCCGTCCAACCGACGATCAGCAAACGCTTCTCGAAGATGTCGGGCACGTACTCACCGTCGTCCAACGGCTCTACCTGGACGACCCGCTGCGGCGTGATGCAACACGGTTCAGGCGCTACTACGTTCGCATCTTCCGTCTTGCGCAGGTCGGTTTGGAAGGGGGCGATCCAGTGCCAAAGACCGCGCTTAGCGAGCTCAAGACACTAAAGGATTCTCTGATTGAAGATGAAGGATTCGGGGTCAAGACACGCAACATCTCGAAGCTCGGCGAGACGGCGCTGATGCTCTCGCTGCCGTTGGCAATTGCTTACTTCGTGTTGCTTGTCGCCGGCAAGGGCGACATTGACAAGATGCTGACTACGCTGCGAATCGACCGCACTGTTTTGGCCAATTTCCTGATTCTGTGGATCGGCTGCTTCACTGGCGTGTGCTTGTCGTATGGGATCCGTACCACTACGCTCACGCTGACAGATCTGATAAGTCCAAGCCCTGACCGACTTCCCCCGTCTACCCGATTGCTGTTCATTGGCACCTTGACGATGCTGTTCGGTTTGCTGTTCACCAGCGGCATCGTCGAACTGAAGTTAGGTTCATATTCGACCGCACAGATTGCGACCGATCCGACGATTGCCTTTATTGTGGGTACGTTCTTCGGACTAAGGCTACGCTGATTAAGGTCTGCCTTCCGGGTTGATCTGGTGGCAAGGCAGCAGCGGCGTCGGGATGATGTTCGGATG
>NZ_JBXAGX010000022.1:0-54792 GCF_058794515.1 Roseateles sp. GW823-FHT07B05 | reverse complement strand
TCGGCCACACTCCGCACTCAACCGCCAGCCACCCATGAGCCGCATCCCGGCCATGAACAACCTACTGGAACTCAACATCTAGCCGCTGTCGATCCGGCGCCGCGTCATCCGTCGTGGATCAGGCCAGCATCGAAAGGAATCCCATGCCCGCCGAAGAGAAAGTCAAAGGTCCGGCCTCGTACTTCCCGTCCATCGAGAAGACCTACGGCCAGCCGATCGCGCACTGGCAGCAGGTCATCGCCGACGCCGGTCCGCTCAAGCACATGGAGATGGTCAACCGGCTCAAGGCCGACCATGGCCTGGGCCATGGCCACGCCAACGCGCTGGTGGCCTACTTCCTGAAGAAGTAGCCGGCGCCGCGTCAGGCCCGGCGAGCGGCGCGGCGCAGCTCGACCGCGTCGGGCAGCGAGCGCTCCTCGTTGGCCGCCAGCCGGAACACATGCAGCGCCGCGGCCACCTGCTCGGTGTCGTGCTGCATCTGCGCCGCCGCGCGGGCCAGCTGTTCGACGAGGCCGGCGTTCTGCTGCGTGATGCCGTCCAGCGCATGCATCGCGCCGTTGACCTCGGCCACGCCCTGCAGCTGGGCGCGGGCGCCGCTGTCGATGTGCGAGATCAGCCCCGTGAAGGCGCGCACCTGGGCCAGCGTCGCGTCGATGCTCTCGCGGGCGGTGCGGGTCTGCGCCTCGCCGTCGCGCACGCGGCGCGTGGAGTCGTCGATCAGCGTCTTGATCTCGCGTGCCGCCGTGGAGCTGCGCAGCGCCAGCGCCCGCACCTCGCCGGCGACGACGGCAAAGCCCTTGCCATGCTCGCCCGCCCGTGCCGCTTCCACGGCCGCGTTCAGCGCCAGCAGGTTGGTCTGGAAGGCGATGCTGTCGATGAGCTGCACGATCTCGCCGATGCGCCCGGACGACGCGGCGATGCCGCCCATCGTGTCGGTCACCGAGTGCACGACGCTGGCGCTGTTGCTGGACACCTCGTGCAGCTGGCCCGCCACGCCGCTGGCGTTGCCGGCGTGCTCGCTGGTGTCACGCACCGTGGCGGCAATCTGCTCGACGCTGGCCGCCGTCTGCTGCAGGCTGGCGGCCTGGCTCTCGGTGCGCTGGGCCAGGTCCTGGTTGCCCTGGGCGATCTCCTCGCTGACGCGGCGGATGCGGTCGATCTCGTGCCGCGTGTCGGTCACCATCGCGCACAGGTTGACGGACACCTGGGCCAGCGCGGACTCCAGCGGGCGCGTCAGCGCGTGGCCGCTGGGCTGCAGCGTGGTGGACAGGTCGCCCGCGGCGAGCGCATTCGCAAAGCCTTCGGTCGCGCCCAGCATGCCGCGCAGCCTGGCGTGCTGCAGGAAGGCGGCGCTGCCCGCCGTCGCCAGCGCCACGGCGCCCGCCGCCCAGAGCCCGCCCGTGGCGAATGCCGCGACGCTGGCGGCCGCCGCCAGCAGCGGCGCCGGCATGCCACCCAGCCACGGCAGGCGCCGGCGTAGCCGCTGCACGCCGCCGGCCAGGCCGGGGCGCAGCAGCTCGCCGGCGCTGAGGTGATGGCGCAGCCTGCCGTCGGCCTTCTCGGCGCGCATCACCGCGTAAAGCGCCTCGGCCTGCTCGATCTGCGCCCGCGTGGGCTGGGTGCGCACCGACAGGTAGGCCACCGGCCGGCCGCCGTCCAGCAGCGGCGTCACGTTGGCATACACCCAGTAGTGGTCGCCGCTCTTGCTGCGGTTCTTGACCAGGCCCGACCACGGCTGCCCGGCGGCGATGGTGGCCCACAGGTCGCGGAAGGCCTCCTCGGGCACGTCGGGGTGGCGCAGGATGTTGTGCGGCTGGCCCAGCAACTCCTCCAGCGCGTAGCCGCTGAGGTCGACGAAGGCCGCGTTGGCGTGAAGGATGCGCCCCTTCAGGTCGGTCGTGGACACCAGCGCGCGGCCGGTGGGGAAGGGGATTTCTCGGTGGGTGACGGCTTGGTGGCGCATGGACAGGTCCTCTCTCGGACACAGCATGCGGCGCCCCGCGAGCGCTCCCCTTGACTTGGCGCAAACCCTGAGAGCCGCCGGTGCTGCAGGCCGGCGGCGTGTGACGCAATGCTCAGAGGGTGAGAGTTTTCAGACGAGCCCGAAAGGCGCGTCAAAACGCCCTCGAACTAGGCGGAAAGCGCAGCCATAGCGGGCTATGGCGAGCATTTGCAACGACGGGCGAGGGTGTTTTGGCGGGCAGGGCGGGCACGGATGAAAACTCTCACCCGCTTAGATGTCCAGCGTCACGATGACCGGCGCATGGTCGCTGGGCCGCTCGTTCTTGCGCGGCGCCTTGTCGATCTCGCAGGCCGTCACGCGGCCCTTCAGCGCCTCGCTGACGAGGATGTGGTCGATGCGCAGGCCCTGGTTCTTGCGGAAGGCCAGGTTGCGGTAGTCCCACCAGCTCCAGCTCTTGGCCGGCTGCTCGAACAGGCGGAACGCGTCGGTCAGGCCCAGGCCCAGCAGCTGCTGGAAGTGCTCGCGCTCCTCGGGCGTGCAGTGGATCTGGCCGGCCCAGGCGACCGGGTCGTAGACGTCGCGGTCTTCCGGCGCGATGTTGAAGTCGCCCATCAGCACCAGCTGTTCGTGCGCCTTCAGCTCGTCGGCCAGCCAGGTGCGCAGGCCGGTCAGCCAGTTCATCTTGTAGGCGAACTTGTCGCTGCCCGGCGCCTGGCCGTTGGGGAAATAGCCGCCGATGACGCGCACGCCACCCACCGTGCCGGCGATGACGCGGGCCTGCTCGTCGGCGAAGCCGGTGATGTTCTTGACGACGCCGTCGGCCCGCTCGCGGCTGATCAGCGCCACGCCGTTGTAGGTCTTCTGGCCGAACCACTGCACCTGCCAGCCCGCCTCGCCGATCTCCATCGTCGGGAACTTGTCGTCGGTGAGCTTGGTCTCCTGCAGCACTAGCGCGTCGACGGGGTGGGCGGCCAGCCAGTCCAGCACCTGCGGCAGCCGGATGGCGAGGGAATTGACGTTCCAGGTGGCGAACTTCTTCATCGCGTGGGTCTCAAGGCTGGGAATCGGCCGGCATTGTCACCGGCGCCAGCCGGGCCACGACGTGTTCGACCAGGCGCTGCAGCCGCCCCAGCCGGCGCAGGTCGCGGTGGTAGCCGAGGTAGACCTCCCGGCCGGGCGGCGCCTCGGGCGGCGAAGCTTTCACGAGGCCCGGGAGGGCGTCACCCAGCGGGCAGGGCAGCACCGTCCAGCCCCGGCCGGCCGCGCACAGCGCCGCCTGCACCTGGCGGTTGTTGCTGCGCAGCGTGACCCGCGCCTGCGGCAGCACGCGGCGCAGCCATTGCACGTCGGGCATCTCGGCGAACGCCGTGTCCATCGTGATCAGCTCAGTGCCGCGGCCATCGCCCCAGGTAGGCGGCGCCAGGCCGGCGGCGCCGTAGAGCGCGTAGTCCAGCGTCATCAGCCGGCGCTGCACGACCTCGGCGCTGTCGAACGGGCGGATGCGGAACACCAGGTCGGCCTCGCGCCGGGCCAGGTTGAACAGGCGCGAGTCGGTGATCAGCTCGATGACGACCCGCGGGTGCAGCGCCTGAAAACCGGCAAGCACCGGCGCCAGCACCTGCACGCCGAACCAGTCGGACGAGGACACGCGGATCAGCCCCTCCAGCTCGGCGTCCTGCCCCGCCAGCCGGCGTTCGAAGGCGAGGGCCTCGTCCTCCATGCGCTCGGCATGGGCCAGCACTTCGGCGCCGGCGTCGGTCGTCACGAAACCGCCGGGCCCGCGCTGGAACAGCGGCGTGCCCAGCCGCTCCTCGAAGGCCTTCAGCCGCCGGCCCATCGTCGGCTGCGACTGCCCCAGCGCCCGGGCGGCGCCGCCCAGGGAGCCGGCGCGCGCGACGGCGAGAAACACCTTGATGTCGTCCCAGTCCATACCGGCGAGCATACGAAATTGCATGCTTGACTTGCGAGCTCGTTGGTTTTCATTCGAATGTGCATGAACAAAACTCTGGACATCACCACCACCCAGGAGTTCCTCATGACCTCAGTTGCCCCGACGATGCGCGCGCTGCGCGTGAACCAGCCCGACGGCGATTTCATGGCCGTCGACCTGCCGCGGCCCGAGCCCGGCGACGGCGAGGTGCTGGTGCGCATCCATGCCAGCGGCGTGAACCCGCTGGACACCAAGATCCGCGCCGGCCAGGCCGCCCACGCCCGCCAGCCGCTGCCGGCGGTGCTGGGCATCGACATGGCGGGCGTCGTCGTGCAGGCCGGCGCGGGCGTGACGGCCTGGCAGCCGGGCGACGAGGTCTATGCGATGGCCGGCGGCATCGCCGGTCTGCAGGGCACGCTGGCGGAGTTCATCGCCGTCGATGCCCGCCTGCTGGCGCGCAAGCCCGCGCGGCTGGGCATGCGCGAGGCGGCGGCGCTGCCGCTGGCCGTCATCACGGCCTGGGAGGGGCTGGTGGATCGCGCCCGGGTGCAGCCCGGCCAGACCGTGCTGGTGCAGGGCGGTGCCGGTGGCGTCGGCCATGTCGCCGTGCAGCTGGCGCGCGCCCGCGGCGCCGAGGTGTTCGCGACCGCCGCCGCCGAGGATGCCGAGCTCGTTCGCGGCTGGGGCGCCACGCCCATCGACTTCCGCACCGAGACGGTGGCCGACTATGTCGGCCGGCACACGGCCGGCCGGGGTTTCGATGTCGTCTTCGATGCGGTCGGCGGCGCCGCGCTGGAGGCGTCGTTCACGGCCGCGCGCCGCTACGGCGGCCATGTCGTCAGCATCCTGGGCTGGGGCACGCACAGCCTGGCGCCGCTGTCCTTCCGCGCGGCGACCTATTCGGGCGTGTTCACGCTGCTGCCGTTGCTCAGCGGCGAGGGCCGCGAAGCCCACGGCGCCATTCTGCGCGAGGCCGCGGCGCTGGTGGATGCAGGCCTGCTGACACCGCGGCTGGACGCGCGGCGCTTCTCCCTGGCCACCGCCGGCGACGCGCACGCCCTCGTCGCGGCCGGGCAGGGCCGGGGCAAGGTTGTCGTCGACGTGGGCTGAGTGCCGCGCGTCACCCGCCGACTTCGGCCTCGGTGTCGCAGTCCAGGCAGTCCTCGATGGGCGGGTCGGGCAGGTGCTGGTCGTTGTGCAGCTGGCGCAGCGCCGTGCGCAGGCCTTCCTCGACGACCGGGTGATAGAAGGGGTAGTTCAGCATCTGCTGCACCGTGTCGCCACGCTGCACGCACCAGGCCAGCAGGTGGCCGATGTGCTCGGCGGCGGGGCCGATCATCTCCGCGCCCAGCAGCCGGCCCGTGCCGCGCTGGGCGTAGACATGCAGGCCGCCACGGTTGACGCCCATGACGCGGCTGCGGCCCTGGTCGGCAAAGCTGACACGGCCGGTGTCGAACGCCGTGCCGGCAGCGGTCAGCTCGGCATGGCTGGCGCCGGCCATCGCGATCTGCGGATCGCTGAAGACGACCGCCAGCGGCGCGCGGCGCGGGCGGCGGTGCACGTCGGGGAAGCGCGCCGCGTTGTCGCCGGCGATGCGGCCGGCGTCGGCGGCCTCGTGCAGCAGCGGCCGGTCCTCGGTGGCGTCGCCGGCCACGAACAGCGGGCCCGCGCCCCACTGGCCGGTGTGGCGGTCGATGCGCGGCCGGCCCGCGGCGTCGCGCGGCAGGGCCAGGGCCTCCAGCCCCAGGCCGTCGAGGTTGGGCTCGCGGCCGCTGGCGCACAGCAGCACGTCGAAGCGCTCGCCGCCCAGCAGCACCCGGTCGCCATCCAGCGCCGGCTGCAGTTCACCCGCATTGGCCGTCAACGGCAGCGCCTCGGCAAACAGTTGCCGGCCCAGCGACTGCAGCTCGGGGTCGGTCAGCGGGCCGATGCGCTCGCCGCGGGCGAACAGCCGCACGCGCACGCCCAGCCGGTGCAGCGCCAGCGCCAGCTCCAGCCCGATGACGCCGGCGCCGACGACGGCCACCGAGCGCGGCAGGTCGACCCAGTCGAACACGTCGTCGTTGACGATGAGGCGATGGCCCAGCCGCTCGCGCCAGCCCGCCGGGATGCGCGGCCGGGAACCGGTGGCGACGACGACGGCGCGGGCCTCGATGCGCCGGCCGTCCACGTCCAGCGTGTTCGCGTCGATGAACCTTGCGCGGCCGAACAGCCGCGTCGCCTCGGGCCAGCCTTCCACGGTGTCGGTGACGAAGCCGACGAAGCGGTCGCGTTCGCTGCGCACGCGCTGCATGACGGCGCGGCCGTCGATGGCCGGCGCGTCCGCCTGCACGCCGAAACGGAGGGCGTCGCGCACGGCCTCGGCCGCATCGGCGGCGGCGATCAGCAGCTTGCTGGGCATGCAGCCGACACGGGCGCAGGTCGTGCCGTACCGGGCGGCCTCGATGAGCAGCACGCGCTCGGTGTGGCGGCGCGCGGCGCGGTAGGCCGCCATGCCGGCCGTGCCGGCGCCGATGATGGCCACGTCGCAGGTAAGGGTCATGTCGGACTCGCAGGGGCTGTGATCCGGGCAGGATAGCCCGCGCTGCCCATGCCCGCGCCGGCACGGTCTTGCGGCCCGGTGTCGGCGGGCCGCACGGGCGCGGACAGCCGCGCATCAATGTGGTTTTTGACTGGTTTTCCCTCCAATGCCGCCCCCTGGGCGATGGCTATCATCGGCCGGCTGTTTCTTACTCTCTTTTCCCGCCCAAGCCCGCCTGGCCGTCTTTCGCCAGCGAGAGGCCCCGGCCACCGTCGACGCATGCGTGAAGCCCTCCTGCTGTTCCTCCGCGCGAACCGTCGTCACCTGACCGATCTGGCGCTCGCCAGCCTGCTCGTCAACGCCTTCGTGCTGACGCTGCCGCTGTTCTCCATGCTGGTCTACGACAAGGCCGTGGGCAACGAGCTGCACGAGACGCTGTGGGCGCTGGCGCTGGGCATGGGGCTGCTGTTCGCGCTGGAGCTGGTGCTGCGGCTGTCGCGCGTGCTGCTGGTGGAGCATGCCGGCGCGCGCTGGGACATGCACCTGGACGAGCGCCTGCTGCGCGGCGTGCTGGCCACGCCGGCCTCCAGGCCGCTGCCGGTGGGCACGCTGATGTCGCGCTACCGCGAGCTGGCGGCCACGCGCGACGTGCTGTCCGCGCAATTCCTGCTGCCGCTGGCGGATGTGCCGTTCGCGCTGCTGTTCGCCATCGCGCTGGCCGTCGTCGCCGGGCCGCTGGTGCTGATCCCGCTGGGCACCGGGTTCGTGCTGCTGGGTGCCGGCGCCGTGCTGCAGGGCGCGGCGGCGCGCCGCTCGCAGGTGGCCAACAAGGCGTCGGCCACCAAGCTGTCCTGGCTGGTGGACGTGCTGATCGCGCGCGACAGCCTGATGTCCACCGCCGCGGCCCGCGTGGCCGAGCGCGGCCTGCGCGAGCCGTCGGCCGTGGGTGCCCGGGCAGCGTCGCGGGCACGGGTGTGGCAGCAGGTCAGCCAGCAGCTGCTGCCGGTGGGCATGTCGGCCTGCACGGTGCTGACGCTGGTGGCCGGCGTCTACCGCATCGAGGCGCAGGCGCTCAGCGTCGGCGGGCTGATCTCGGCCACCATGCTGGGCGGGCGGCTGGTCAGTTCCATCTGCCTGTTCGCACCGGTGGTGGTGCGTTGGCGCGAGTTCATGCGCGCGCTGCGCGACATGGCGCAGACCGTGGCGCTGGACGCTGCCGTGCTGCCCGACCGCGAGGCCACCGGCCCGCTGGGCGCGGCCACCGCCGAGGGCGTGCGGCTGGCCGGCGTGGGCTTTGCCTACCCCGACCGGGCGCCGGTGCTGGCCGACGTGACGGCCACGCTGCAGGCCGGCGAGCTGGTGGCCGTCGTCGGCAGCTCGGGCGCCGGCAAGTCCACGCTGCTGAAGCTGCTGGCCGGGCATGTGGTGCCCACGTCGGGCCAGTTCGCGCTGGGCGGCCGCGTCGTCGCCGACGACCTGACGCGCCGCTGGCTTGCCAGCACGGTGGCCTACAAGCCGCAGGAGCCGGGCTTCCTGGCCGGCCGGCTGCAGGACGTCGTCGCACCCGGCGAGGACGGCGCCCGCGAGGCCGACGTGCTGCGTTCGCTGCGCGTCGCCGGCCTGGGCCCGCAGCTGGACCGTGGCGAGCTGGGCCTGAACACCGAGCTGGGGCCCAACGGCGCGGGCCTGTCCGGCGGCCAGCGGCAGATGCTGGCGCTGGCCCGCGTGCTGCACCAGCCGTCCGACCTGCTGCTGCTGGACGAGCCCACGCTGGGGCTGGACCGCCAGGCGCAGGAAGGCTTCATCGCCGCGCTGCCGGGCTGGAAGGACGGCCGCTGCATCGTCGTCGCCACGCACAGCGCCGAGCTCATCCAGATCTGCGACCGCGTGCTGGTGCTGGAGCGCGGCCGCCTGGTGGCCGACGCGCCGCCGCAGCGGCTGCTGGCGCCCGGCGCCGTCACCCCGCGCACGCCCGCGCCGAACCGCACGACGTCCGCCTAAGGAATGCGATCCATGTCTTCATCCCTGCGTCGCCTGAGCGGGCTGACCCTGCTCTGCATCGCACCCGCCATGGCGCTGGCCCAGGTTGAGCCGCCCGCCGCGCCGGCCTCCGCCGCCTCGGCACCCGCCGCGCAAAAGCCCCGCGTCGCCGTGCTGCAGCAGCTGCTGGGCATGCCGCCCGTGCTCGCCATCAGCGGCAGCGGCCCGGCGCTGTCGCTGGGCGACGCGCTGCAGCAGGCCTGGCAGAACAGCCCCGACGTGGCCGCCGCGCGTTACCGCGCGCTGAGCTTCGACTACACCCGCAAGGCTGCGCGCGGTGCGCTGCTGCCCAAGCTGGAGACGCGTTTCTCGGTGGGCCGCGGCCATTTCGAGACGCCCGACAACCAGGTCAACCTGGGCCGCGGCGACCATTCCGCCGTGCTCAGCCAGGCGCTGGTGGACGAGACGGCCCGCCACGAGTGGACGCGCCAGGAGCTGCTGGCCGCGTCGGCCGAGGTGCAGCTGGCGGGCGTCGAGTCGCAGACGCTGCTGGACACCGGCAGCGCCTGGTTCGCCGTGCTGCAGCAGCGCGTGGGCGTGGAGCTGGGCCAGGGCTACGAGAAGGAGCTGGGCGAGCTGCTGCGCTACATCGGTGACCGCGTGGCCGCCGGCGGCGCCAGCCCCGCGGAGCGCGAGCGCATCGCGGCGCGCGTGGCCAACGTGCGCTCGGGCCTGGCCGATTCGCGCGCGGCGCTGGCCGCGGCACTGCGCAACTTCCAGCGGCTGTCGTCCGTGACACCGTTCGGCCTGGCGCTGGACGCGCCGCTGGACCTGTACCTGCCGGCCGACGCCGACGCGGCGATGGCCGAGGCCGGCGACGGCAATGCCGAGATCCTGGCGTCGCGGCTGGAACAGCAGGCCGCCGAGTCGGAGCGCAAGGGCAGCCGCTCGGCCTTCCTGCCGCGGCTGGCCGTGGAGCTGACGCACTCGCAGACGCGCAACGCCGCCGGTACCGAGGCGCAGCAGAAGGACAGCAAGGCCATGCTGGTGATGACCGTGCCGCTGCTCAACGGCGGCGCGGACTACTCCCGCATGAAGGCATCCGAGGCGCACCGCAACGAGCTGGAGGCGCGCGGCGAGGCGGTGCGCCGCCGCGTCGTGCAGGACCTGGAGACCAGCTACGCCAACCTGCAGGCCGCGACCGAGCGCTTCACGTCGGTGCGCGACGAGCTGGAGGCCAACCGCAAGGTGGTCGACGCCTTCCGCGCCCAGCTGACCGGCGGCAACCGCCAGCTGCTGGACGTGCTGGACGCCTACCAGCGCCTGCACCAGAGCCGCCTCGACATCGTGCAGGTGGTGGTGGCCGCGGCGCAGAACGAGTGGCGCATCGCCCACCTGACCGGCGCGCTGCGCCAGGTCGTCGGCAGGTAGTCCGCGATGGCAGGCGGCGGAAAAAGCAGCGGCGGGGACTTCTGGCCCGGCTTCGTCGATGCGCTGACCAACGTGGTCATCGCGATGGTGTTCGTCATCGTCGTGCTGGCCATCGCGCTGAGCTTCTCGGCGCAGATGCTGGCCAAGCGCATGGCGGCCAAGATCGCCGAACAGGAGGCCGAGCTGGGCCGTGCCCGCCAGGCGGTGGTGGCGCCGGCGGCCGAGAAGGAGAAGCCGGGCGGCACGCCGCCGGTGGTCGACACGGCGGCGCCGCAGCGCACCCGCATCGCCGTGGCCGGCAACGAGGCCGCGCTGGCGGCGAGCGCGGCGGCCGCCAAGGTCAAGCCGGCCGAGCACTACCTGCAGCTGGACTTCGCGCCCGGCGCGCTGACGGTGGACGAGAAGGCCGCCAAGGCGCTGGCCGAGGCGCTGGCGCCACTGAAGGCGCGGCTGGCGGAGTCGCCCGCGCTGCGGATGGAGGTGGTGGCGCTGGGCCCCGAGATCCACCTCAGCGAGAACCAGCGCGCCGCGTTCATCCGCGCGATGGCGGTGCGCAACGAGCTGCTGGGGCAGGGCGTCGCGGGCGACCGCATCGTCACCCGCATCGACATGAAGGCCAGCGCGCCGGCGCCGGCTGTGGCCGTGCGGCTGGGAGAGAAGCCATGACGGCCAACGCCGCGACCCGGGACGCCCCGGTGGACCTGCTGCTGGGCTACTTCGACAACACGCTGGGCCAGACGCGCCGGCTGCGCCGCCCGCGCGCGCTGATCTACGCGGTGGCCGGCATCTGCGCCGCGCTGGCGCTGTGGACGGCGCTGGCGCGCGTGGACCTCGTCGTGCACACGCAGGGCCGCATCGTGCCGTCGGGCAAGCAGCAGCTGGTGCAGCACCTTGAGGGCGGCATCCTGTCCAGGGTGTTCGTGCGCGAGGGCGATGTGGTGGCGGCCGGGCAGTCGCTGGTGGCCGTGTCGGACCTGCAGGCCAACTCGTCCCGCGCCGAGAAGGGCGCGCGGCTGGCCGGCATGGCGTCGCGCGTTGCGCGGCTGGATGCCGAGGCCAGCGGCGCCGGGCGCTTCCAGCCACCGGCCGGCGTGGCCGCCGACGACCCGGCCGTGCGCGCCGAGGCCGAGGCGTTCGCGGCCCGCGCCGCCAAGCTGGCGCAGACCACCCGCGTGCTCGAAGAACAGGCCACCCAGCGCCGCCAAGAGGCCGCCGAGGCCGGCGCGCGCGCCAAGGGCCTGCGCGCCGAGCTGGACGTGGCCCGCTCGCAGCTGGCGCTGGTGCAGAACATGGTGGCGCGCAACGCCGGCTCGCAGAGCGAACTGCTGGACGCACGCGGCCGCGTCGAGCGGCTGACGACGCAGATCGCCGAGACCGAGGCGTCGATGCCGCGCATCGCGGCCGCGGCGTCGGAGCTGTCGGCCCGTCAGGCCGAGGCCATCGCGCAGTTCCGCAGCGAGGCGCGCACGGCGCTCAGCGATGCGCGCGTGGAGCTGCGCCGGCTGGAAGAAGACATCAAGACCGAGAACGACCGCGTGCGCCGCACGGTGCTGACCGCCCCGGTGGCCGGCATCGTCAACAAGCTGGCCAGCAACACGGTGGGTGGCGTCGTGAAGCCCGGCGAGACGCTGCTGGAGCTGACGCCGCTGGACGAGGCGCTGGTGGTGGAGACGCGCGCATCGCCCGCCGAGCGCGGCACGCTGCGCGTGGGGCTGCCCACGCGCGTAAAGGTCGCCGCGTTCGACTACACCGCCTACGGCACGCTGGAGGCCAAGGTCACCGAGATCAGCGCCGACAGCCTGCTGGACGAGCGCGGCGAACGCTACTTCCGCGTCGTCGCGGCCGTGGACCCGGCCAGCGCCCGCCGCTTCGGCCAGCTGCTGGGCCCGGGCATGAGCGTCAGCGCCGACGTCGTGACCGGCCAGCGCACCGTGCTGCAGTACCTGCTTTCTCCGATCCGCGGTTTGGCCGACACGGCACTGCGCGATCGCAAATGATTCCGAGGGAACCGTCATGAGCAACACCCCCGCCGCCACGGTGACCGAGCCGCTGCCCCCGCGCGGCCCGCAGCCGCACGACCACGGCATGGGCCGCCGGCATGTGTTCTTCGTCGCGCTGCCGCTGCTGGCCATGCTGGCCGGCGCCGCGTCGATGTGGCACTTCGTGTCGTTCGCCATCATGTCCAACCCCATCCTGAACGGCATCATCATTGCCGTGCTGTGCTGGGGCATGTGGACCATGGCGGGCCACCTCGTCGAGCTGTTCGGCGAGGACCGCGTGTTCCGTGCCGGCATGCGCTGGCTGCGCGACGGCGACGCCAGCGGCGAGCAGCACCCGCGCCTCGGGCCACCGGCCTTCGTGACCGGCATGCTGGACCGGCTGCAGAAGCTGGGCCTGGGCCACCAGGTCTATATCCACAGCTCCGCGATGGAGCCCGAGATCGAGGCGCTGGAGCAGTACCTGAACAAGCGCCAGGAGCTGAGCCAGTTCCTCGTCGGCCTGATGGTGGGCCTGGGCCTGCTGGGCACTTTCGTCGGCCTGCTGGAGACGCTGGTGGAGACGTCCAGCCTCATCGGCACCATCGCCAAGAGCGCCGGCGGCGGCGCCGACATGGAGGGCGAGTTCGCCAAGATCGTCGGCGGCCTGCAGAAGCCGCTGTCGGCCATGGGCACGGCGTTCTCGGCGTCGATGTTCGGCCTGGTGGGCTCCATCGTGCTGGGCTTCCAGATGGTGGCGGTGCGCAAGGCCGCGACGGACCTCATCGAGACCGTGCGCGGCGAGGTGCTGTCGCTGGCCGAGAAGAGCAGCGTCAACGAGAACGTCGAGATCAGCGAACGCTTCCTGGCCACGCTGCTGGCGGACATCCTGGAGCAGCATCGCGCGTCCAGCGCCGGCCTGGCCGATGTCGTCGCGCGGCTGGACATGCTGGTGCCGCAGGTGGCGCAGATGGCCGGCGCGTCGGCCGCGCTCAGCGAGCGGCTGGCCAGCCAGGAGGCGGTGCTGGAGCGCACGACGGCCACCGTGGGCGGCGTGGGCGACGTGGTGCCGGCGATGGCGCGGCTGGCGAGCGCCGCCGAGGGCATGCTGCAGGAGAGCGGCTCGTCCAACGAGCGCGTCGGCCGCATGCTGGACTTCCTGCCCGCGCAGGAGGCACTGGTGGGCGATGTGCGCACCGCGCTGTCGCGCGTGGAGAGCCTGGAACGCGAGATCGCGACGCTGACGTCGGCCAACCGCGAACTCAAGGACGAGGTGCTGCAGCAGGCCACGCTCGTCAAGCGCATGGACTCGACGCTGTGGAACCTGGAGAAGGACCAGCTGCGCGACGCGCTGAGCGACGACAAGGGGCCACGCACATGAGCCCCGCACGGCCGTCCGAAGGAGCTCAGCGCACGCCTGGCGGGACAGCGCGCAGCGCGAAGGGGGCGCCATGACCGTGTCGATGGACCAGGTGCGCGCGGCGGCTGGCGGCCAGCTGCAGCTGCCGTCGGTGCCGCGAGTCGTGCGCCGGCTCATCAGCCAGCTGCGCGACCCCGGCGCGTCCATCATCGAGCTGGTCGACGAGCTGGAGCAGGAGCCGCAGCTGGCCGCGCGCACGCTGCGCATCGCCAACTCGCCGTACTACGCCGGCCGGCGCAGCCTGGCGAGCCTGAGGGACGCCGTCGCCATCATCGGCACCGACACGCTGCGCACGCTGGTCATCAGCGGCGGGCTGGAGGCGGTGTTCGTCGCCGTGCCGGGCGTGAACCTGCGCCAGTTCTGGCTGGACGCCACCGTCACTGCCAAGGCCGCGCGCAGCCTGGCGCGGCTGGCCGGTGCGGATGCCGAGGCCGCCTTCCTCGCCGGCCTGCTGCACAACGTGGGCCACCTGATGCTGTGCCAGGCCTTCGCCGCCACGCTGCCCGCCGCGCTGGCCGGTGTGCGGTCGGCGCGCGGCGCTGAGCTGGCCGCCCTCGAGCGCGAGGCCTGTGGGCTGGACCATGCGCAGGTCAGCGCCGCGTGGCTGGACGAGCTGGGCTTCCCCGCGTCCGTCGTCGATGCGGTGGCCCACCACCTCGACGCCGATGTCGCCCCCGGCACGCTGGCGCCGGTGCTGGCGCTGGCCACGCAGGTGGCCGCGTCCATCGAGGCGGGCGACAACGCCGAACGCGCGCTGCACAAGCTGGACGCCGGCCTCGTGGCCGCCGCGTCGCTGGTGGCGGACCGGCTGGACGAGCGCTTCGGCGCGCAGTACGCGCAGATCGCCGCCGGAGGCGACGCATGAGCGGCGGCATCGGCAGCGCCACACGGCGGGCCGCTGGCGCGGTGGCGGCGGGCTTCGCGCTGTCGGCCGTGGCCACGGCGACGCTGCTGCACGGCACGCTGACGCACGCGCAGCTGGGCTGGCTGCTGATCATCCACGGGGTGGCGGCGCTCGCCACGCTGGCCGGGCTGTGGGTCGTGTCGCGCTGGTGGCTGCGCGGCGGCGAGCCGCTGATCGCGCAGCTGGACGCCGCGGGCCAGGGCCGCATCGCCGAGCGCGCGCAGGACGGCCCGGTCGAATGGGCCGCGATGTCGCGCAGCATCAACGTGGCGCTGACGCGCATCAAGGCGCAGCTGGACGACCGCGACCAGCGGCTGGGCGAGCTGCATGCCGAGATCTCGGTGGACCCGGTCACGGGCCTGGCCGCGCGCGCGCAGTTCATGGACCGGCTCGCGGTGCTGCTGCACGACCCCGACACCGAGGCCACCGGCGGCCTGGTGCTGCTGCGCGTGGACGACCTCGCCGGCCTGAACCAGCGCGCCGGCCGCGAACGCGCGGACGAGCTGCTCAAGCAGGTGGCCACGCTGATGCGCACGCGGGCGCTGCGGCTGGACGCTGCCGGCGGCACCGTCGCGCGGCTGAACGGCGCGGACTTCGCCGTGCTGGTGCCGCGCGTGGCGCCCGACGCACTGGACGGCTGGACCCGCGAGCTGGCCGATGCGCTGCACGGCCTCAAGCAGCGCGAGCTGACCGACCGGCCGCGCGTGGGCCTGCTAGCGGCCAGCGCCTTCCACGGCGGCGAGACGATAGGCGCCGTCATGTCGCGCGTGGACCGCGGGCTGCAGGCCGGCGAGGGCGGCGACGCGGCGTGGATGATGGTGCGCGCGACGCGCACCGGGCCCACGGTGTCGCTGGCGCAGTGGCGCAGCCTCATCGACGAGGCGCTGCTGACCGGCCGCGTGTCGCTGGCGCTGGCGGCGGTGCGGGCGGTCGACGGCGCCACGGCGCAGCTGCTGGCCGACGCGCAGCTGGAGAACGCCGACGGCCGCCGCTTCGGCGCCGAGGAGGTGCTGCCCGCGGCGCTGCGCACGGCCCGCATCGCCGACGTGGACCTGCGAGTCGCCGAGCTGGCGCTGGCCCGCATCGCCGGCCATGCCGAGGCCTACGAGAAGGTCGCCATCCGCATCTCGCCGCGCTCGGCCGAGCGGCCCACGTTCGTGAGCCGCCTGGACGAGGCGCTGGCCGGCGTGGGGCCGCTGGCGCAGCGGCTGTCGGTGGAGTTCGACATCGACGGCGAACGCCAGGTCCAAAGCGTGCTGGGCCCGCTGACCGCCGTGCTGCAGCGGCACGGTGTCCACATCGGCATCCGCCGCGTGACGGCACCGCCGGAAGACCTGGCGCTGCTGCGCCGCCTGGGCGTGGGCTACCTGCGGCTGGGCAGCAGCCTGAGCACGGGCCTGGCCGGCGACGGCAGCGCCGGCAAGCGCCGGCTGCTGCAGCTGATGGCCGAGCTGGGCTCCTCGGAAAAATTGCGCGTGCTGGCCGCCGATGCGGCCACGCCTGCGGACGCGCAGCTGCTGCGCAGCGTCGGCATCCCCTGCGCGGATGCGATGCAGCCACTCACGGAGTAGTCGATGGACAACGGCAAAGTCGTCATCCACCCGCCCTCGGGCGATGCCACGGTCAAGCTGGCGCTGTCGCGCGCCGCGGTGGCCAAGGTGCAGGTGGCCGGCGTGGACCTGGTGCTGGTCATGGCCGACGGCACGCAGCATGTGCTGCAGGGCGCCGCGCTGCGCGCGCTGGCCGACCCCGACTTCAAGCTGCAGTTCCAGGACGGCGCGACCGAGGCGTCCTCGCTGATCACGCAGGCCGGCCCGGTCAACATCACCGACACGCTGCTGCGCACCGTCGAGAAGAACACCACCGATGCCGACACGCCGGCACCGGCCGCGCGCGAGAGCAGCAGCGACATGCCGCCGCCACCCAAGCCGCTGGTGGAAAGCGGCATGGTGTCGGGCACCGGTGGCGGCGAGGGCGCCAGCAAGGCCGAGTTCCACGACGAGGCGCGGCCGTTCTCGCTGGTCATCCAGGTGGCGCCGCGGCCCGCCGGCGGCCCGCCCGGCGGTGGCACGCCGCCCCCGCCGCCCGCCGCCGCGGTGCTGACGGTGGCCGGCCAGGTGCACAACGTGACGGGCCAGGAGGTCAGCGGCACGACCATCACCGGCTCCGGCGGCTCGGCCGAGTCGGCCACCGATTTCTCGGCCGCCGCGCAGGCCGCGCCCGAGCTCATCCAGGGCACGTCGGGCGACGACACCATCAACGGCGACGGCGGCAAGGGCATGGGCTCGGGCTGGGCGCGCCAGTTCGATATCTCGCTGTCGGCCAAGGCCGGCGCGCTGGTGAAGACGGTGGCCATCACCGGGCTGCCCGAGGGCTTCGAGGTCGTCGGTGCCACCAAGGGCGCCACCGGCTGGGACCTGACGGTGCCCACCGACCCGGCCGCCGCCACGCGCTACAGCGTCATGGTGCGGTACGCCGTCGCGTCCGACGCGGCCGCCGCGCCATCGACGACCTTCGATATCGTCGTCACCGCCACGGCCGACATCGACGGCGCCACCATCGAGGGCAAGCTGACGCTGCCCGCCATCGTGCGCGACGTGACCAGCGCCGCCGACATGGCCTATGACGTCGGCGGCAAGGCCGGCGTCGTGTTCCCGGCCTTCGGCCTGGGCGACGTCATCGACGGCGGCGCCGGCAACGACACCATCAACGGCCTTGTCGGCGCGGACCGCCTCTTCGGCGGCGCCGGCAACGACAAGCTGGACGGCGGCGCCGGCAGCGACTGGCTGGTGGGCGGCGAAGGCGCCGACAAGCTCGTCGGCGGCAGTGGCAACGACACGGCCAGCTACGAAGGCTCGGGCGCGGGCGTCAGCGTGGACCTGGCGGCCAGCACGGCCAGCGGCGGCGACGCCGACGGCGACACGCTGGAAGGCATCGAGAACCTCGCCGGCAGCGGCGGGGCCGACCAGCTGCGCGGCGACGCCGGCGCCAACAGGCTGGACGGTGGCGCCGGCAACGACGTGCTGGAAGGCCGCGGCGGGGCCGACCAGCTGGTGGGCGGCGCGGGCACAGACACGGCCGTCTACAGCGGCTCGAACGCGGGCGTCACCATCGACCTGGCCGCCGGCACCGGCAAGGGCGGCGAGGCCGAGGGCGACACGCTGTCGCAGGTCGAGAACGTCATCGCGTCCGACCATGACGACACGCTGCGTGGCGACGCCGCCGCCAATGTGCTGCAGGCCGGCGCGGGCGACGACCTGCTGGAAGGCCGCGGCGGCGCCGACATGCTGCAGGGCGGTGCCGGCAGCGACACGGCCAGCTACGCCAGCTCGGCTGCCGGCGTCAACGTGAGCCTGGGCACCGGCCAGGGCAGCGGCGGCGACGCGACCGGCGACCGGCTGCAGGACATCGAGCACCTGACCGGCTCCGGCTTCAACGACCTGCTCATCGGCAACGCCGGCGACAACAAGCTCGACGGCGGCGCCGGCGATGACGAGCTGGAAGGCGGCGAGGGCGCCGACACGCTGGTGGGCGGCGAAGGCCGGGACACCGCCAGCTACGTGGACGCGCTGACCGGCGTGACCGCGAACCTGGCCAATGCGGCGCTGAACACCGGCGAGGCGCGTGGCGACACGTACAGCGGCATCGAGAACCTGGCCGGCTCCGAGAACGACGACCTGCTGATCGGCGACGGCTTCGACAACGTGCTGATCGGCAACCCCGGCAACGACGGGCTGCAGGGCGGCGCCGGCGACGACACGCTGATCGGCGGTGCCGGGGCCGACCAGCTCGACGGCGGCGACGGCACCGACACCGCCAGCTACGCCGACTCGCAGGAAGGCGTGAAGGTGGACCTGACCGGCGCCACGCCCAACACTGGCGGCGACGCCGCGGGCGACACGCTGGTGAACGTCGAGAACCTGACCGGCTCGCGCTTCTCCGACCGCCTCGTCGGCGGGGACGGCAACAACGTGCTGGACGGCGGCCGGGGGGCGGACGTGCTGATCGGCGGCGCGGGCGCCGACACGCTGATCGGCGGCGACGGCTCGGACACGGCGGACTACTCCACGTCCACGGTGGCCGTGCAGATCAACCTGACCACCGGCGTCGTCACCGGCGGCGATGCGACGGGCGACACCTTCCAGTCCATCGAGAACCTGACCGGCGGCACGGGCGACGACCAGCTGACCGGCGAGGCCAGCGCCAACACGCTGATCGGCGGTGCGGGCAATGACACGCTGTCCGGCCTGGCGGGCAACGACCGGCTCGACGGCGGCGACGGCGACGACCTGCTGGACGGCGGCACCGGCGCCGACCAACTGAGCGGCGGCGCGGGCACCGACACGGCGACCTACGCGACGTCCAGCCAGGGCGTGCGCGTGAACCTCGCGACCGGCATCGGCCTGGGCGGCGACGCCGAAGGCGACCGGCTCTCGGGCATCGAGAACCTGACCGGCTCCGACAAGGACGACCAGCTGACCGGCACGTCCGGGGTCAACAAGCTGGTGGGCGGTGGCGGTGACGACGTGCTGGACGGTGGCGACGGCGCGGACGTGCTGGATGGCGGCGACGGCAGCGACACGGCCAGCTACGCATCGGCCACCGCCGGCGTGGCTGCCAGCCTGCTGGCGCCCGGCACCAACACCGGCGCGGCGGCGGGGGACAGCTACCTGTCCATCGAGAACCTGACCGGCTCCAACTACAACGACACGCTGGTGGGCGACGCGAACGCCAACGTCATCGCCGGTGGCGATGGCGACGACCTCATCGAAGGCCGCGGTGGCGCGGACGTCATCCAGGGCGGGCTGGGCAATGACACGCTGAGCTACGCCGCCTCGGCGGCCGCCGTGCAGGTGGACCTCGTGGCCGGCACCGGCAACGGCGGCGATGCGCAGGCCAACGTCATCGGCGGCATCGAGAACCTGATCGGCTCCAACTTCGGCGATGCGCTGAAGGGCGACGCGAACGACAACCGGCTGGATGGCGGCAACGGCGACGACCTGCTGGAAGGCGGCGCGGGCGCGGACCAGCTGCTCGGCGGCGCCGGCAACGACACGGCCACCTATGTCGGCTCCACGTCCGGCGTGAAGGCCAGCCTGGTCAACGCGGCCACCAACGCCGGCGATGCGGCCGGCGACAGCTTCCAGTCCATCGAGAACCTGACCGGCTCAGCCTTCGACGACACGCTGGAAGGCGACGCCGGCGTCAACCGGTTGCTGGGCGGCGCGGGCGACGACGTGCTGATCGGCGGCGCCGGGGCGGACGTGCTGTCCGGCGGCGCCGGCAGCGACACCGCCAGCTATGCCGGCGCGCTCAGCGGCCTGACCGTGAGCCTGGCCGACACGGCGCTGAACACCGGCGACGCGGCCGGCGACACGTTCGACGCGATCGAGAACCTGGCGGGTTCGGGCTTCGACGATGTGCTGATCGGCACCACCGGCGCGAACCGCTTGGATGGCGGCGCCGGCAACGACCTGCTGAACGGCGGCGCCGGTGCGGATGCGCTGATCGGCGGCGCCGGCATCGACACCGCCACCTATGCCGCGTCGACCGCGGCCGTGACGGTGAACCTGAGTACCGGCCGCGGCAGCGGCGGCGACGCGCAGGGCGACACGCTGGCGGGCATCGAGAACCTCATCGGCTCGGCGTTCGACGACCAGCTGACCGGCGCTGCCGGCACCAACGTGCTGACCGGCGGTGCGGGCAGCGACACCTACACGGTGGACGACTCGACCGACGTCATCGTCGAAGCGGCCGGCGAGGGCACGGACAGCGTCAATGCGTCCGTCAGCTATGCGTTGTCGGCCAACGTCGAGAACCTGACTCTGACCGGCACCGCCGACATCGACGCGACCGGCAACGTGCTGGACAACGTCCTCACCGGCAACGCCGGCAACAACCTGCTGGACGGCGGCCTGGGCGCCGACCGCATGGCCGGCGGGGCGGGCGATGACAGCTATGTCGTCGAGTCCACTGGCGACGTGGTCACCGAGAACTTCGGCGAAGGCACGGACACCGTGCGTTCGTCCATCAGCTACACGCTGGTCGCCAATGTCGAGAACCTGGTGCTGACCGGCACCGCCAGCAACAGCGCCACCGGCAACGCGCTGGACAACGTCATCACCGGCAACAGCGGCAACAACCTCATCGACGGCGGCGCGGGCGCCGACGCGATGGCGGGTGGTGCCGGTGACGACATCTACGTCGTCGACAACGCCGGCGACACGGTGACGGAAGCCGCGGGCGAGGGCACAGACCTGGTTCGCAGCAGCGTCAGCTTCACGCTGGGCGCCAACATCGAGCACCTGACGCTGACGGGCACGGCCAACATCGACGCGACCGGCAATGCGCTGGCCAACACGCTCACCGGCAACGCCGGCAACAACGTGCTGGACGGAAAGGCCGGCGCCGACCAGATGGCCGGCGGTGCGGGCGACGACACCTACGTCGTCGACAACGCCGGCGACCAGATCACCGAAGCCGCCAACGAGGGTACGGACCTCGTGCGCTCGTCGATCAGCTGGACGCTGGGCGACAACCTGGAGAACCTGGCGCTGCTGGGCGCGGGCAACATCGACGCCACCGGCAACGCGGCCGACAACGTCATCACCGGCAACGCCGGCGCCAACCTCATCGACGGCAAGGCCGGCGCGGACACGATGGCCGGCGGCGCAGGCGACGACAGCTACATCGTCGACAACAGCGGCGACACGGTGGCCGAGGACGCCAATGCGGGCTACGACACGGTTCGCAGCAGCGTGAGCTATGCGCTGTCGGCCAACGTCGAGGAACTGCAGCTCACCGGCACGGGCAACACCAGCGGCACCGGCAACGAGCTGGACAACCGCATCGTCGGCAACAGCGGCGCCAACCTGCTGGACGGCGGCGCAGGCGCCGATGCGATGCTGGGCGGCGCGGGCGACGACACCTACCTCGTCGACGACGCGGGCGACACGGTGACCGAGGCCGCGGGCGGCGGCACCGACCTCGTGCGCAGCAGCGTCAGCTTCACGCTGGGCGCCAACGTCGAGAACCTGGTGCTGACCGGCACCGCGCCGATCAACGCCACCGGCAACGACCTCGACAACGCGTTGACCGGCAACAGCGGCAACAACGTGCTGGACGGCGGCCTGGGCGCCGACGTGATGGCGGGCGGCGCGGGCAACGACACCTACGTCGTCGACAACGCGGCCGACGTCGTCACCGAGAACGCCGGCGAGGGCACCGACACCGTGCGTGCCGGTTTCAGCTACACGCTGGGCGCCCACCTGGAGAACCTGGTGCTGACCGGCACCGGCGACCTGAACGCCACCGGCAACGCGCTGGACAACGCCCTCACCGGCAACAGCGGCAACAACACGCTGGACGGCGGCCTGGGCGCCGACGCGATGGCCGGCGGTGCGGGCAATGACGTCTACGTCGTCGACAACAGCGGCGACACGGTGACGGAGAACGTGGGCGAGGGCATCGACCTCGTGCAGTCCGGCGTCAGCTTCCGGCTGGGCGCCAACATCGAGCAGCTGACGCTGACGGGCACCGCCAACATCGACGGCACCGGCAACGCGCTGGCCAACGTCATCACCGGCAACGCGGGCAACAACGTGCTGGACGGCGGCGCCGGCGCCGACGTGCTGACCGGTGGCGCGGGCGACGACACCTACGTCGTCGACAACGCCGGCGACAGCGTCACCGAACAGGCCGGCGAGGGCGCTGACCTCGTGCGCAGCTCGGTCTCGTGGACGCTGGGCGCGAACCTCGAAAACCTGACGCTGACCGGCGGCGCCGACATCGACGCCACCGGCAACGCGCTGGCCAACGTCATCACCGGCAACGGCGGCAACAACCTCATCGACGGCCGCACCGGCGCCGACCAGATGGCCGGCGGCGCGGGGGACGACACCTACGTCGTCGACAACGCCGGCGACACCGTCACCGAGAACGCCGGCGAAGGCACGGACCTCGTGCGCGCGGGCATCAGCTGGGTGCTGGGCGCCAACGTCGAGAACCTCCAGCTGACCGGCAACGGCGACCTCAACGCCACCGGCAACGAGCTGGACAACCAGCTCACCGGCAACGGCGGCAACAACCTGCTGGACGGCAAGGCCGGCGCCGACGCGATGGCGGGCGGCGCGGGCGATGACAGCTACCTCGTCGACAACGCCGGCGACACCGTCACCGAAGGCGTGGGCGAGGGCGCGGACCAGGTGTTCGCCAGCGTCAGCTTCCGCCTCGGCGAGAACCTGGAAGACCTGACGCTGACCGGCAGCGCCAACATCAACGCGACCGGCAACTCGGCCGCCAACCGGCTGACCGGCAACAGCGGCAACAACCAGCTGGACGGCGGCGCGGGTGCCGACCAGATGGCCGGCGGCGCCGGCGACGACAGCTATGTCGTCGACAACGCCGGCGACGTGGTGACCGAGAACGCCGGCGAGGGCACGGACACCATCCGCTCGTCCGTCACGCTCGTGCTGCCGGCCAACGTCGAGAACCTGGTGCTGACGGGCAGCACCAACATCGACGCGACCGGCAATGCGCTGGACAACGTCATCACCGGCAACGCCGGCAACAACACGATCGACGGCGGCGCCGGCGCCGACGCGATGGCCGGCGGCGTCGGCAACGACAGCTACGTCGTCGACAACGCCGGTGACACGGTGCTGGAGGCGGCCGGCGAGGGCACGGACCTCGTGCGCTCAAGCGTCACGTTCACGCTGGGCCCCAACCTCGAGAACCTGCTGCTGACCGGCAGCGCCAACATCGACGGCACCGGCAACGAGCTGGCCAACCAGATCACCGGCAACAGCGGCAACAACACGCTGGATGGCGGCGCCGGCGCCGACACGCTGGCCGGTGGCGCGGGCAACGACACCTACGTCGTCGACGACCTCGGCGACACCGTCACCGAGTTCAGCGGCCAGGGCACGGACACCGTGCGTTCCAGCGTCACGTTCGCGCTGGGCGCCAACCTCGAGCGCCTGGTGCTGACCGGCACCGGCGACATCAACGCCACCGGCAACGAGCTGGACAACCAGCTGACCGGCAACCTCGCCAACAACACGCTGGACGGCGGCCTGGGCGCCGACGCGATGGCCGGCGGCGCGGGCAATGACATCTACGTCGTCGACAACGCCGGCGACGTGGTGACCGAGAACGCCGGCGAGGGCACGGACACCGTGCGCGCCAGCATCAGCTACGCGCTGGGCGCCAACGTCGAGAACCTGGTGCTGACCGGCACCGGCAACCTCGGCGCCACCGGCAACGAGCTGGACAACCAGATCACCGGCAACGCCGGCGCCAACCTCATCGACGGCGGCACCGGCGCCGACCGCATGGCCGGCGGCGCGGGGGACGACACCTACCTCGTCGACAACGCGGGCGACACCGTCACCGAGGCGGTGGGCGAGGGCACGGACCTCGTGCGCAGCAGCGTCAGCTTCACGCTGTCGGCCAGCGTCGAGAACCTGATCCTCACGGGCGCGGCCGACATCGACGGCACCGGCAACGGCCAGGCCAACCAGCTGACCGGCAACAGCGGCAACAACGTGCTGGACGGCGGCGCGGGCGCCGACGTGATGACCGGCGGCCTGGGTGACGACACCTATGGCGTGGACAACGCCGGCGACCAGGTCATCGAGGCCAGCGGCGAGGGCACGGACACCGTGCGTTCCAGCATCAGCTACACGCTGGGCGCCACGCTGGAGAACCTGGTGCTGACCGGCACCGGCAACATCAGCGGCACCGGCAACGCGGGCGCCAACAGCATCACCGGCAACGCGGCGGCCAACGTCATCGATGGCGGCGCGGGCGCCGACACGATGGCCGGCGGCGGCGGAGACGACACCTTCTACGTGGACACCGCGGGCGACGTCGTCGTCGAGGATGTCGGCGCGGGCAACGACACCGAGATCTCGTCCGTCAGCCGCGTGCTGGCCGCCAACGTCGAGAACCTCATCCTGACCGGGTCGGCCAACCTGACCGGCACCGGCAACGAACTGGCCAACCAGCTCACCGGCAACGCCGGCAACAACACGCTGGACGGCGGTGCGGGCGCGGACCTGATGGCCGGTGGTGCCGGTGACGACGCCTATGTGGTGGACGACGCCGGCGACCAGGTCGTCGAGAACCCCGGCGAAGGCACGGACACCGTGCGCGCCGCGGCCAGCTTCGCGCTGGGCGCCAACATCGAGAACCTGGTGCTGACCGGCACGGCCAGCGTGGACGGCACCGGCAACGAGCTGGACAACGTCATCACCGGCAACAGCGGCGCCAACGTGCTGGACGGCGGCGCGGGCGCCGACCGCCTCGTCGGCGGCACGGGCAACGACACCTACGTCATCGACGACGCGGGCGACGTCATCGTCGAGAACGCCGGCGAGGGCACGGACACCGTGCGATCCGGCATCAGCTACACGCTGGGCGCCAACCTCGAGAACCTGGTGCTGACCGGCACGGACCGCATCGACGCGACCGGCAACGCGGTGGCCAACGTCATCACCGGCAACGTCAACAACAACCTCATCGACGGCGGCCTGGGCGCCGACACGATGAGCGGCGGCGCCGGCAACGACACCTACCTCGTCGACAACGCGGGCGACGTCGTCATCGAAGCCGCGGGCGAGGGCGTGGACCTGGTGCGCGCCAGCGTCAGCTTCGCGCTGGGTGCCAACGTCGAGAACCTTGTGCTGACCGGCAGCAACGACATCAATGCCACCGGCAACTCGCTGGCCAACCAGCTGACCGGCAACAGCGGCGCCAACGTGCTGGACGGCGGCGCCGGCGCCGACCAGCTGGCCGGCAGCACGGGGGACGATACCTACGTCGTCGACAACGGCAGCGACGCCATCACCGAGTACACCGCCGAGGGCTACGACACGGTGCAGGCGTCCGTCAGCTGGACGCTGGGCCCCAACCTGGAGGCACTGCTGCTGCTGGGCAGCAACAACCTCAACGGCACCGGCAACGACCTGGCCAACTCGCTGACCGGCAACACCGGCAACAACGTGCTGGACGGCGGCCTGGGCGCCGACACGATGGCCGGCGGCGCCGGCAACGACACCTACGTCGTCGACAACGCCGGCGACGTCGTCACCGAGAACCCGGGCGAGGGCAGCGACACGGTGCAGGCGTCCATCAGCTATGTGCTGGTCAATGAGGTCGAGAACCTGACGCTCACAGGCACGGCCAACCTGAACGGCACCGGCAACGCGCTGGACAACGTCATCACCGGCAACAGCGGCAACAACCAGCTGGACGGTGGCGCCGGCGCCGACCGCCTGGTGGGCGGCGCGGGCAACGACAGCTATGTCGTCGACAACAGCGGCGACACGGTCGTCGAGGCCGCCGGCGGCGGCACGGACACCGTGTCGGCCAGCCTCAGCCACGGCCTGGCCGACAACGTCGAGAACCTGGTGCTCACCGGCACGGCTGACATCGACGGCACCGGCAACGAGCTGAACAACCAGATCACCGGCAATGCCGGCGCCAACGTGCTGGACGGTGGCGAGGGCGACGACCGCCTCGTCGGCGGCGCGGGCAACGACATCTACGTCGTCGACAGCGTGGGCGACCTCATCACCGAGAACGCCGGCGAAGGCACGGACACCGTGCGCAGCTCCATCAGCTGGGTGCTGGGCGCCAACCTGGAGAACCTGGAGCTGACGGGCGCGGACGCCATCGACGCCACCGGCAACGGCCTCGTCAACCTGCTGACCGGCAACGAAGGCAACAACCAGCTCGACGGCGGCGCGGGCGCCGACCAGATGACCGGCGGCCTGGGTGACGACACCTACGTCGTCGACAACGCCGGCGACCTGGTCGTCGAGTTCTTCGGCGAGGGCACGGACACGGTGCTGACCGGCATCAGCTACACGTTGACGGCCAACGTCGAGACGCTGGTGCTGACGGGCACCGGCGACATCAACGGCACCGGCAACGCGTTGGGCAACACCATCACCGGCAACAGCGGCAACAACCAGCTCGACGGCGGGCAGGGCGCCGACGTGCTGGTGGGCGGCGCGGGCAACGACACCTACGTCGTCGACAACGTCGGCGACTCGCTGTACGAGCAGGCCGGCGGCGGCACCGACACGGTGCTGTCCAGCGTCAGCTGGGCGCTGTCGGCCAACTTCGAGAACCTAACGCTGACCGGCAGCGCCAACATCTCGGCCACCGGCAACAGCGCTGCGAATGTGCTGACCGGCAACGCCGGCAACAACCTCATCGTCGGCGGCGGCGGCGCCGACACCATCAGCGCCGGCGCGGGCGCCGACACCATCCTCGTCGCGGACCTGACCTTCGCGTCCGTCAACGGCGGCAGCGGCGTGGACAGCCTGAAGCTGGACGGGCTGGGCGTCAGCAACGTCAACCAGCTGACCGCCAAGGTCCAGGGCATCGAGGTGCTGGACTTCTTCGGTGGTACGGCCGAGACCGTCACGGTGCGCTCGGCCGACGTGAACACCACCAGCTTCGTCGGCGCCGACGGTGGCGGCAAGCTGGAGCTGCTGCTGGACGGCAACGACCTGCTGCTGCTCAACAGCAGCGACTACAACAACGCGACCGACTACCGCACCAACGCGCCGGACGTGCTGCTGACCAACGGCAACACCGGCAAGCTGCTGACGGCCATCACGGCGGGCGGCGTGAACCTGGCCATCGACATCAGCGGCCTGGTGCTGCCCAGCCTGTCGGACCTGCGCACGCTGTGGGGCATGTCGGCCGACCCGACCTTCGCCAGCATCGGCGGCAAGATCACCTGGCTGGACGCGACCGACCTGGACGGCAACGGCACGTCCTCGGGCCTGGGCGAGGCCGGCCTCATCAACGGCAACGGCAACCTCAGCACCTGGGTCGACAAGAGCGGCAGCGGCAACAACTTCACGCAGGCCACGGCCAGCGCGTCACCCAAGCTGGACCTGACCGGCCTGAACGGCCAGCCCACCATCAGCTTCGACGGCAACGACAACCTCACCAGCAGCCTGTGGGTGGGGCAGAACTACTCGCTGTTCGTCGTCGGCCAGCTGACCGGCACGCAGAACGGGCGGCTGGTGTCCTCGTCCACCGACAACTCGCTGATCGGCTGGCACGGCGGCTACCAGGACCAGCTGTACGGCCAGAACTGGGTGTCGCAGACCAACGGCACGGTGCAGCCCAACACGCCCATCCTCTACACGGCGGCCGACCAGGTCGGCGCCGGCGTGCTCTACAAGAACGGCGTGGCGCTGCCGGCCACCGGCAGCACCTTCGATGGCTGGCTGGGCAAGGTGCAGCTGTCGGGCTACGGCGGTGCCAACAGCGAGGCCAGCCGCGGCGCGGTGTCGGAGCTGCTGGTGTTCGACCACGTGCTGTCCGCCGGCGAGCAACGCGTCATCGAGAACTACCTGGCCACCAAGTGGGGCGTGGGCACGGCGGCCAACCTGACCGGCGGCGCGCTGGGCACCGTCGGGCTGGACGCGCTGTGGACCGGCGCCAAGATCCAGTTCGGCACCGCGTCCGCCGAGACGCTGACCGCGGCCTACAACGGCGCGTCGGCGCGCGGCACGGGCCGCGTGGATGCGGTCATGTTCGGCGGTGACGGCAACGACACGCTGAACGGCGGCGTGCGCGTGGACGCGCTGTTTGGCGGCAACGGCAACGACACGCTGGACGGCAAGGCCGGGGCCGACTGGATGGCCGGCGGTGCGGGCAACGACACCTACACCATCGACGACGTCGGCGACACGGTGGTGGAAGAGACCAACGCAGGCACCGACCTGGTGTTGAGCGCCGTCAGCTACACCTTGACGGCCAACGTCGAGAACCTGACGCTGACCGGCACGGCCGCCATCAACGGCGCCGGCAACGCGCTGGCCAACACCATCCTCGGCAACAGCGGCGCCAACCGCATCGACGGCGGCGCCGGCGCCGACACGATGACCGGCGGCGCGGGCAACGACGTCTACTTCGTCGACAACGCGGGCGACCTCGTCAACGAGAACGCGAGCGAAGGCACTGACGCGGTCTACGCCGCCACCAGCTACACGCTGGCCGCCAACGTCGAGAACATCTACTACATCGGCCGCGCGGCGGGCACCATCACCGGCAACACGGCCAACAACCAGCTGTATGCCAGCGTCTACAGCGGCATCGCGACGACGATGGCTGGCGGCACCGGCGACGACAGCTACTACCAGCAGGCCGATGGCTTCGGCAACTTCAACCTGAACCTGAACGTCGTCGAGAACGCGGGCGAGGGCACCGACACCGTCTACCTGCAGCGCACCACCAACAACGCGACGATGCTGAGCTTCACGCTGCCGGCCAACGTCGAGAACCTGGACCTCTCGTCCTCGTACAACGTCAACGGCGTCGGCAACGCGCTGGATAACGTGCTCACCGGGCCAAGCAACCTGGGCACGCCCAACGCGGTGTCGCTGACCGGCGGCGCGGGCAATGACACCTACATCGTGTCCCTGCCGTTCACGAGCATCGTGGAGAACAGCGGCGAGGGCACGGACACCGTGCAGGCCAGCATCGACTTCCGCGCGCCGGCCAACGTCGAGAACCTGACGGCCGGCAACCAGAACAACCTCAAGCTGTTCGGCAATGCGCTGAACAACACGCTGACCGGCACGCAGGCCAACGAGCGGCTGGACGGCGGCGCCGGCAACGACACGATGGTGGGCGGCGCCGGCGACGACACCTACGTCGTCGACAGCGCGTCCGACGTCATCACCGACACCGTCGGCCTGGACAGCATCGAGACCAGCCTAGCCAGCTACACGCTGGGCACCGGCCTGGAGCGGCTGAGCTTCACCGACACCGGCGCCCACACCGGCACCGGCAACGCGCTGGCCAACCTCATCGTCGGCAACAGCGGCAACGACACGCTCGCCGGACTGGACGGCAACGACACGCTGTACGGCGGCGGCGGCGCCGACACGCTGAACGGCGGCAACGGCGACGACCTGCTCGTGGCCGGCAGCCGCCCCAGCCCGTTTGCGGGCCAGCAGCAGAGCGGCCTGCGTGGCGAGTACTGGAACAACCAGAGCTGGCTGGGCGTGCCCGTGCTGACGCGCCAGGACGCCGACATCAACTTCAGCTGGGGCAGCGGCTCGCCGGCCACCGGCGTCATCGGCGTCGACAACTTCTCGGCGCGCTGGACGGGCTACATCAACATCGCGACCGCCGGCACCTACACCTTCGCCGTCCGCTCCGACGACGCGGCCTCGCTCAGCATCGACGGCCAGTTCCTCGTCAGCAGCACCTATGCCGCCGGCCAGGTCAACTCGCTCGCGCTGACGCTGAGCGCCGGGCTGCATGCCATCCAGATGCAGTCCAACGAAGGCTCGGGCGGCGCCTATGCGCAGCTGCTGTGGACGACGCCGGCCTCGGCGACGATGACGGCCGTGCCGTCGTCGGTGTTCAGCTACGGCGACGCGGCCGCCACGGACGCGGCCGGCGACACGCTCAACGGTGGCGCCGGCAACGACACGCTGGTGGGCGGCCCCAACGTCGACGTGCTGTCCGGCGGCACGGGCGATGACACCTACGTCGTCACCAACCAGACCGACACGCTGGTCGAGGCCGCGGGGGAGGGCACCGACACCGTGCAATCCAGCGCCACGTTCACGCTGGCCAGCCTGCCCAACATCGAGAACATCACGCTGACCGGCAGCGCCGCCGTGAACGCGACCGGCAATGCGGCCGCCAACACGCTGACGGGCAATGCCGCGGCCAACACGCTGGACGGCGGCGATGGCAACGACACGCTGATCGGCGGCGGTGGCGCGGACACGCTGATCGGCGGCAACGGCAACGACAACCTCACCGGCGACGGCGGCAGCACGCTGCAGGGCGGCGATGGTGACGACGTGCTGCGGCTGGGCAATGTCAGCGCCTGGACACCGGGCCAGCTGAACAACCTGTCCCTGTGGCTGGACGCTGCCGACCTCGACGGCGACGGCGTGCGCGAAGGCTTCGCCGAAAGCGGGCTGACCGCCGACGGCCGCGTGGCCCTGTGGCGCGACAAGAGCGGCAACGGCCGCGACGCGACCGCCAGCAACGGCAGCTACGAGCCCTTGTTCATCGCCGACGGCATGAACGGCCTGCCGACGCTGCGGCTGGACGGCCTCGATGACCGGCTGTCCGTCAGCCTGCCCACCATCGCCTCCGGCGGCAGCCTCTACTGGGTGCAGCGCAGCGGCGACAGCTTCTCCATGCCCATGTACACCGGCGCCAGCGGCAGCGCCTGGCTGCTGATCTCGGGGCAGGGCGACAACACCACCGACGTGGTCGGCTCCGGCAACACCAACCTCAAGTCCGCCTGGACAGTGGATGGCACGCTGCAGACCTGGAACACGCGCGCCAACGTCTACACGACGCTGACCGAGGCGACGCACGTGGTCTCCACCGTCAACCAGGCGCTGAGCTTCAACGGCACGCTGACCATCGGCAGCACCTACGGCGGCCAGTGGAACACCAGCGCCGACTACAGCGAGGTCGTCGTCACCGGCACCACGCTGAGCGCGGCCGACCAGCAGCGGCTGGACGGCTACCTGGCCTGGAAATGGGGCACCGTCGGCCAGCTGGCCGCGGCCAACCCGTACAAGACGGCCGCGCCCACCGTCTTCACCATCGCGAGCACGGGCGGCTCGCTGTTCGGCGGCGTCGGCAACGACACGCTGACCGGCGGCAACGGTGACGACCTGCTGGACGGCGGCGTGGGCAACGACGCGATGGCCGGCGGCATGGGCAACGACACCTACGTCGTCGACTCGCTGTCTGACACCGTCACCGAGGCCGCCAGCGAGGGCGCGGACCTCGTGCAGGCCAGCATCAGCTGGACGCTGGGCGTGAACGTGGAGAACCTGACGCTGACCGGTGCTGCCGCCATCAACGGCACCGGCAACACGCTGGACAACGTGCTGGTGGGCAACGGCGCCGCCAACACGCTGACCGGCCTGGCCGGCAACGACGTGCTGGACGGCGGCGCGGGCGCCGACACGCTGATCGGCGGCACCGGCAACGACAGCTATGTCGTCGACAACCTCGGCGACGTCATCACCGAGAACGCGGGCGAGGGCGCCGACAGCGTGACCGCGTCCGTCAGCTACACGCTGGCCGCCAACGTCGAGAACCTGGCGCTGGCCGGCACCGCCAACCTGAACGCCACCGGCAACGCGCAGGACAACCAGCTGACCGGCAACAGCGGCGACAACCTGCTGGACGGCGGCGCCGGTGCCGACGCGATGGCTGGCGGCGCCGGCAACGACATCTACATCGTCGACAACGCCGCCGACACCGTCACCGAGGCCGCCAACGCCGGCACGGACGTTGTGCAGTCGTCCATCAGCTTCGCGCTGCCGGTCAACGTCGAGCAACTCATCCTGACCGGCTCGGCGGCCATCGACGCCACCGGCAACGGCCTGAACAACCAGCTGACCGGCAACGCCGGCGACAACGTGCTGGACGGCGGCGCCGGCGCCGACGCGATGGCAGGTGGCGCGGGCAACGACACCTACGTCGTCGACAACGCCGGCGACACGGTCACGGAAGGCGCCAACGCCGGCACGGACACCGTGCAGGCATCGGTGTCGCACACGCTGGACGCCAACGTCGAACACCTGACGCTGACCGGCGGTGCCGCCATCAACGGCACCGGCAACGCGCTGGACAACCAGATCACCGGCAACGCCGCGGCCAACACGCTGACCGGTGGCGATGGCAACGACACGCTGACCGGCGCCGGTGGCCTGGACACGCTGCTGGGCGGCAACGGCGACGACACGCTGATCGCCGCGTCGCCGGCCGATCTGGCCTCGGCCGACGGCGGCGCGGGCGTGGACCTGCTGAAGTTCACGAGCGTCGGCGCCAGCTTCGACATCGCGTCGCTGATCAACGTCGCCCGCAACATCGAGGCACTGGACCTACGCAACGGCAGCGCCGGCAGCATCGATCTGTCCAGCCTGGGGCTGACCAGCATCACCGACGCCAACCACTCGCTGACGCTGAAGCTGGACACCGGCGACGTCATCAACGTGGCCGCCGGCACCCAGCTGCAGCAACTCACCACCGGCACCGATCCGTACGGCAACGCGCTGGTCGACTACGCCGTCATGGAAGACCAGGCCGGCGTCTGGGTGCAGACGTCGACGCTGCACGTCGTGACGGGAGGCGGCGGCTGAGCGGCGGGCTCGCCGCCTGCTCAGCTGAATTGCCGACAATGTGCATTATGTCTAATTGGTAATCTTGCCAATCTCACATCAGTGTCGGGTACTCATGCCAAACAGGCCAAATGGCGGGCCCATGTGATCTCTGCTTCAGCAGCCGCATCGACAAGCGTTTAGCGCAGGATCACGCGCCGCTGGCGCGATCGCACACAGTTGACCACACCAGCGCCCCCGTCGCACAGAACTGTCTTCCCCGATGACGCCGCACAGAGATGTCATCGTCTGGCTGCGTCGCGCAGAGTTGCCTCCCGTCGGCTTGCACCGCACCAACTTGCCATGGCTGATCAGCTTCGCCAGGCCTTCCAGCAGCGCCGTTTACGCGTCGATGGCCTGGCCCAATTGGTCGCGCTCGACGCGGCGGTCTTGAAGCAACAGCACGTTGAGCCGATCGTCCCGTGTGAAACCCGCCAGATAGCGGCTCGGGACGTAGTGGTGGCCCATGCGCGGACTTCGGGAGTGGCGTCAGGCTACGACTTTGAAACCGGAACGACGCTTCTCAGAGCGGGATGCGGAACTCGTCGCGCGAGCGACCCGCCGCCTCGTAGGCGGCCAGCCATCTCGCGGGTCGACCGCGCCCGGACCAGGTGTTCTCGGGGTTCTGGGGATCACGGTACAGCGGCACCGCAGCGCCGAATACCCGCTTGGAGCTTTTCGTGTCAGCGGCGTCGTAGGGTTCGAGTGCCTGCATCGCCTCCCGCACCGTGAATCCGGCTGCTTCGATCTTCCTGGCAAATCCATCTGCCAGCACCTTCAACTCCTCGATGCGTCTGGCGGCGATCTGCTGGTCAAGGGCTTTCCTGAGGGTGACGAGTTCGTTGTACGAGAGCGTGGAGACGTCGGGCGCGGTCATCAGGTCTGTCTGGAGTCCAGTCGTGGTTCGTCCTCGAGAAGTTTAGGGGCCGCCGGCGGCACCGGCCGGAGCAAGCCACTGGGGCGGCGGCGCCGCGTGACGCCATGTCGGCGCCAGCTACATCTTGGACAGCAGGGCGACCAACAGCGCGATCCCAACCATCGCAGCGGCGGGGTTGGTCTTCTTCTCGGCCACGATCGTGAGCCCTTC
This sequence comes from Roseateles sp. GW823-FHT07B05, assembly GCF_058794515.1. Lineage (NCBI taxonomy): Bacteria > Pseudomonadati > Pseudomonadota > Betaproteobacteria > Burkholderiales > Sphaerotilaceae > Roseateles > Roseateles sp. GW823-FHT07B05. Next base: position 21,398 of record NZ_JBXAGX010000022.1, on the reverse strand, counting down.
CCTCTTCACGCGCTCCTCCGCGCGCTCCACTTCGGCCAGCAAGTCCGCCGGCGTCGTGCCGATCCTGAGCGCGCATTGCCTGAGCTGCCAGATGTTCATCACTGTGTCCCCGCTCTCGATGCGCGAGTAGGCGGATTGAGTCATCCCCAGCACGGCAGCCAAATCGGCCTGTTGGACGCCGCCTGCCTGGCGGGCTTGCTTGATGACCTGACCGACCAGCGACGGATAGGGAACTTCCGGAGACGGCAAAGCTGGGCTTGACGCAACATTCATATATTCGTCTAATGCATGTATGTACCAAACTGATTTTGCCTCAATGAACCCCTCCACGGACATCCATCTGCTACCGGCCGGCACGGTCGTTACAACCTCGCGAGGCCTGTACGGGCATGTGGGGATCCTGACGGAGCCGACCTATGGCACCGAACGGCGGGTCATCTCACTCAACCCCGGCCCCCTGGGCAACCAGGTTCTTGAAGAGTCGCTGTCGACCTTTTCCCGTGGCAAGCCCATAAAGGCACTTCCCACGAAAACGGCTGCGCCGTCCTGGGTTGTCCTGTCTCGCGCCCGGTCTGGCCAGCACCCGCCCTACGCCTGGATGACGTTCAACTGCGAGCACTACGTCAACTTCGCGCTGGGCACTCCTATCCGCAGTCCTCAAATCGCTTTCTGGAGTCTGGCGGCAATGGCACTACTCGTCTTGAACCGGTGACGTCACTGCACTACTTGGGCAAGCCAGCCGGCGGAACGGCTCCGTTGATCAGGAAATCATGGTCATCGAAGCGCTGCCCTTGCCGCATCTGCCGACGCCCAAGCAGAGAGCGACTGCCAACTGATCGCCCTCTTCCGGCCGCCAAAAGGTGTGAACCGCCCTCCTCCAGAGGCCAAGCGCCCTACCCTTAGGCAATGAAAATTCCGCATGCGATGTCGCCGCCGCTAGCGACGGTACTCGCGCCCGATCCGCTCCATGTTGTCCTGCAGGAATGCCATTAGCGCTTTGGCCTGCTCCGGTGTCGCCGCCAGGGGAAACCCGCCGATGCCCGACCGAAGTACGTCGTGGGGATCAACGAACAGCAGGTCAGTCTCCAGATAGCGGTGGTACTCCTCAATGGGCATGTCCTCCAGCGTCGGAATGTCGTAGGCCTCGCCCGTCACGGACAGCTTCATGGTCCCCCCTGAAATTGGTCGGTTGTATGCGCGTCGATGCTAGCCGGCGGACTCACTTCTGCCCAGTTGCCTAGCGCTCATTGGCAGGACCTCCTCATCTCTGTACCCGGTGGGCCCATGTGACGCCTGCCTCAGCAGCCTCATGTCCAACGACGCGTAGACAGTCGGCTGGGCTGTGAGCAAGCGAGACTCGATTGCGAAGTCCGAACTGGTCCAGTCATCGGAGGCGGGTCTTGAAAATATCTACCCGACCGACAAGCTGTTCGTGCCGAGCATGTCGGATCAACTTGCCGCCAGCTGCAAGTACAAGTCGGGAGTTAAATGTCTGATTTAAATGGTATTGGCCGTTTGTATGTCCATAAGGTTGACTGAAGCTTCGGAGCTAGGCATCATTATAAGATGAAGATAATCGATCACTCCGCGCTTCAGCCTGGCGACATCCTTCTGACCACCAGCCCCCATATTGATAGCAAGCTTGTGCGGTTCGGAACTAAGAGCGATATATCTCACGCCATGCTCTATCTTGCATCCACCTCGGTGATGGACTCCACGGGTGACGGCGTCCATTCGCGAAATCTGCAAAAGATGCTCTATGAGGATTCGTGTGAGATATATGCGCTTCGACCGAAGACTCCGCTAGCGCCGAAGGCCTTAAGCATCGTAATTGCCTATGCACGTATTGCGAACGGCACCTCCTATAGCTTGGTTGAAGCGGTCCGGTCGGTCACGACTCAGACCCGGGCAGGAAGCCGGAAGCAGTTTTGCTCCCGCCTAGTGGCACGCGCCTACAGCGCAGCAGGTATCGATCTCGTCGAAAATCCAGACTTTTGCACGCCGCAAGATTTGAAGGACTCTCCGCTATTGCAAATCCTTGAAAGCCCAGCGGTCTATCTTTCGGAAGAGGACGCAGCTGAGATCGAAGCGCAGCCAAAAGGCGTCGATGGCATGATTTCCGTAACCAACGCATTCCTGGCGCAGGCGCGCGAAATGTCCAGGGACATACTTGGCATAGAAGACGCCTTCGTCTTTATACGCGTTAACCGATGGTTTGATCAACGTTTCACTGTAGCGCTCAAAACTTCTGGATATTTGGACTATTGGCGCACAGAACATGAGAGATTCCCATGGCGATATGACTTTGCCGCCATGCAGGAATTTGTAGAAGACACTGCTTTGGAGTTGGCGATGGACAACTATTGCCTCGAAACATTGAAGGATGATGAGGCTGGTGTGTTTGCCCACTGGATCCAGAGCTTGCAGGCACTAAAGTCAATGCCTCGGCAGTTTCCTTCGAAGACTTACGGTGCGATGCTTGAACTCTATGAAAATCTCGTCCTGAGCCATCAGACCCGTGTCGCAGTAGCCCTGCAATGGCTTGGCCGTCACAACGGTATTGAAAGTGTTGACTGAAACGCTCTTCAAGAGTCGCCGCTATTTTCCTCGGAGCGGTACGGCATTTACTGTGGCACGGCGAGCGTCCAGGGCTTGGCAATCTGCACATTGGGTCAATGACTGCATCGCCCAATGTTTACCTCCTTGCGGCGAGTAGCAGGATGCAATCCTTGTCCGTGGCGGCCTCGCAGCCCATCGTTGCTCTGCACTAAGTTCGCGCTCAACCCGCCGCGGCGTCGGCCGCGCTGGACGAACTTCAGCCGGCTCCTACGTCGCGGTCGGCGTTGAGGTTGGGCGTTCCATCGCCACGCCACGACCAATCGTTGTAGCCGAGCTCGTGCCATCGCACTTTGGCCTCCCGGCCAAGCTGTGTGCAGAGCTTGAAGAAGCCCTCTTCACCGAGCTCCACTCGAAGTTCTTCGAGGCGGCTCTGCGAAACATCGTCGTCCATGACGACCCAGGCCCAGTTGCCTGCCTCGTCGACCTGCTCGAACTCGAAGAAAAAGCACAGGCCGCTGCGATGCCAGGCCTGCGGCGCCGGCACGCTGTTCTCCCTGAATTCCCAGTTGTCGCGCCACCCTGCAGGCCAGTCGCCCAGGGCTGTACTTGTCTGAAGCTTTGATTCGGCCATTGACGTCACGTAGTCAGGGCGTTCGCCGGCCATAGCCTGGACGCGCCCGCAAGCAAAAAAGGGCCCGCCAAAGAGCACGGCAACTCCGACACCATGTCGTCAACAGACGCATGGCAACTGCCCAGTGGGGGCATGGTCGACACGTCCCGATTGCGGTCAGGCGGCCAGCAGGTCCTCATGCCTTCTGCCGACGACTTCCCTGCCCTGACCTTCAGATCCATGCCTCTGGATCGTTCGCAGAAGGCCGCAGAGAGCTGGATCGGCTTCGATCCTGCGCCTCGCCTCCAAGATGGACGAGGCAAACTCAGGGCTCACCTTCAGCTTGTGCGACAGGTAGTTGTCGTGTTGCTCAGGAAACACCCGCCACCAAGCGACGATGCTTTCGGGATCTCCGAGGTTCAGCAGCATCACGTTCTCCATACTGGCCAGCGACTGCCGACGTTGTGGAAACTGTATGCGCATACAGTGTTTGGCGCAAGTGGCGCGCCGAGACCTGGCAGCCACCGGTTGGTCCTCGGCCTTCATTTCTATCGCTCACCGGACGGTCAAGAGTCGCTGAACCACTCTCGCTCACTTTGACCAGGCACGCTCCTGCAGCAAGCGCCCGATCGACGCTGAAACCTCGCTCAGAAACTCCGGATCCACCTTCTGCTCGGTCTGGGAGCTCCGGATCATCTCGTCGACCCACGCCAAGGCCTTCTCAACGGCGACCTTGTGAGCGGCTGGTGCAATCGGCCTCAGTTCCACCAACAACGATCGCATCGGTCGCGACTTGAAGTCGTCGTAGAGTGCCTCGTTGACCATGGGCTTGCCCACGACGATCTCTTGGACGAAGCCGACCTTGGTGTAGTGCATCAGCAGGCCGCCATCGGCCTTCAATCGAGCAGTGCGCAACCGCTGGGAAATCTCCGCCTCCAGCCGCGCCGCTGTCTTGGCATCGGTACTCGCCGGCTTGGCGGGCGCTGGCTTCGGCCCGTCGAGGATCGATGCGCATGCGGCCATCGAGTTGCCGAACCACCGCTGCTGCAGGCGCTTGGCCAGAGCGTTCTCAGACGCTGTATTCAACGTGATCGATCCACCGCCACGGATCACCGGCCCTGCGGCGGACGCTGACAACGCCCCACCAGCCGACTTGCCGCCCGCCTGGTTCACTTCGAGGAGCAACTCTTCGCGATTCCCCCCGCTCGCCTCGATACACGAGATGTAGTCCGCCATCCGGGCGCTCACGCAACGCTCACCGTAGGGCTGCGTTGGCGCAGCACACTTCGCCTGAGCCCAGGAGATCGCCGGAGCAACGGCCAGCACAAGGAAAAGCGCGGCGCTTGGCCGGACCATCGAAGACGGCATCGTCAGGTTCTCCCTTTGATCTGCCGGCACCGCCGTATCCGTCCGGCCAAGTCATCTTGAGTGGCTGCTGTCGACAGTCACAACGACACCTGGCAGGTCAGTAAAGCGGACGTCTTGTACTGCGCTTCAGTCCCATCGGTGGCTCACAAAGCACCCGCTGGCGGATGCGCCCGACGGAAACCTCCAGCTCTTCATCATGGCGATGGCTTGTTCGTCGAAAAGCTTCTTCGGGCTTGAATTTACGATTTCGACTTTCACGACAGCGCCGTGTTCGACGTCAATCCGGGCGTGCGTCCAACCATAAGGATTGCCTTCAAACTTCCCCTTCGCAAAGGAATCCAGGTCGATGTTGCCGAGTTCCGAGCATTCGGCCGTGTCGAGCACCCGATCTGTAGGCTCAGCAATCACGGGAGCCTTAGGGGAGGCGGCCACAGGAGCATTCACCGGCGCCGTGGAGCAGCCGACGCAGAGCAGCAGTACAAGAGGAAGAAGAGGTAGATTGCGCATCGCATTCCTGTGATTTGCGACCCAGGTTGGGCAACGAAGCGCTGGAGTCTGCCCGCCAGCGGTGCTAGAGGCAATGGTGGCAATTCACTCGCCATCTCGTGCGCACCAGCCCGCCCCTGCCTATCTCAGGCGCCATAGCGGGGTAACAACTCGGCGACCCGACTTGCCGGCAGGGTCGGAAGCCGCTCCAGCGCGTCCCGGAGGTAGGCATAGGGATCAAGCCCGTTGAGCTTGGCCGAATGGATGAGACTCATCACGGCCGCGGCCCGCTTGCCCGCGCGCAAGCTGCCGGCGAACAGCCAGTTCTGCCGTCCCAGCGCGATGGGACGGATGCGGTTCTCCACCCAGTTGTTATCAATCGGCAAGTCGCCGTCGTCGAGGTAGCGCGTCAGTGCCGCCCAACGCTTGAGGCTGTAGTCGATGGCCCGCGCGGTGGCTGAGCCGTCGGGCACGCGCTGGCGTTGCTGTCGCAGCCACTGGTGCAGGGCGTCGGCCAGCGGCCTTGCGGCCTGCCGGGCTTCAAGCCGAGCCGCGCTGTCGGCACTGGCGGTGGTTCGCTCGATCTCGTAGAGCTGGCCGAAGAACTTCAGCGCCTGCTCGCCGACCTGGCTGCCGTGGTTGGCCCAGAGCTCGTGGAACTTGCGTCGAGCGTGCGCCATGCAGCCGACCTCGGTCACACCCAGCTCGAAGCAGGCCTTGTAGCCGGCGAAGTCGTCACAAACGAGCTTGCCTTGCCAGCCAGGTCTGGCCGGCGTCCCCGGCAGGCCCAGGAAGTCGCGAGCGTGCTGGCCACCACGGCTGTCGGCGAAGTCGAAGACCACGGCCTGCAGCGGGCTGAACTGCGTGCTGCAGTAGCTCCACAGGTAGGCGCGGTGGGTCTTGCCATCGCGCTGCCCTGCGGGCTTGAGCATCGCCACCGGCGTCTCGTCGGCGTGCAGCACCGGCTGGCGCAGCAGCTCGGTGGTCAGCGCGTCAACGAGCGGCTGCAGCTGCACGCCGCATTCACCAACCCACTGCGCCAGCGTGGAGCGCGAGATGGCGTGACCGGCGCGCTCGAAGATGGTTTCCTGTCGGTATAGCGGCAGGTGGTCGAGGTATTTGGCCACGAGCACCTGGGCCAGCAGGCCCGTCGTCGGCAGACCCTTGTCGATGATGTGCGGGGCGACGGGCGCCTGCACGATCCGCTCGCAGCACTTGCAGACCCACTTGCCGCGGATGTGGCGCTCGACGGTGAAGACGCCCGGCTGGTAGTCCAGCTTCTCGGCGACGTCTTCGCCGATGCGATGCATGGCCTGGCCGCAACCGCAGGTGGTGTTCTCGGGCTCGTGGCGCACGTCGCGGCGAGGCAGGTGCGGCGGCAGCTTCTCGCGACGCGGCTGCTGCCGCTCGCCGGCAGCCCGGCTGGGCTGCAGCCCTTCAATCGCGGCGGCCACTGCCGCTAGGTCGCTGTCCAGCGTCTCGTCCAGCAAGCTCTTCTGCTCGGCGCTGAAGCGCTCGCTCTGCGCTGCGAACTTCAACCGCTTGAGGATGGCGTTCTCGTGCGTGAGCTTGTCGATGACGGCCTGCTTGAACGCGGCTTCGGCGCGAGCGACCCTTAGGGCTTCGCGCAGTTGCTGGGCATCGAGCGTGTCGAGGTCATCGGCAATCACGAGATGTGATGCTGCCCGGCGCAGACCGAGCTGCCCATCGGCAGATGCCGCAATGGACGTGGAGCTACAGCAGCGTGATGACGCCAGCTTCGCCGACGTGCTGCCAGGGCAGGCCCAGCACCAGGGCGTCGAACTGGGCGCGGTTCAGGCTCAACGTGCCGGTCACGTCGCGTGGCCACACGAAGCGGCCGGCGTTCAAGCGACGAGCCGCCAGCCACACGCCGATGCCGTCATGCACGAGCACCTTCATCCGGTTGGCGCGGCGGTTGGCGAAGAGATAGGCGTGGTGAGGCCGTGCGGCACCGAACACGGCCACCACGCGTCGCAGGGCGGCCTCGGTGCCGGCGCGCATGTCAAGCGGCTCGACCGCCAACCACACGGCGTCGACGCGGATCACCGCAACAACTCGCGGGTCCAGGCGGCAAGCTCTGCCGCCGCGCTGACCGGCCAGGCAACCGTGATCGAGACTGGCCCGCGCCGGAGTTCGACTCGGACATCAGGCGCCACCGCGGCGGGCTCCGTCGGCGCAGGAAGCGGGAGCGCGATGAACTCGCTTGTCCTGGCGAGTCCGGTAGGAGCCTGGCCAAGAGACAGTTGCCTCCAGCGGTGAACGACGTTGGCATTGATGCCGTGAGCCATCGCCACCTTGGCCACCGACGCGCCGGGCTCGCTGCATTCGGCCAGCACCTGCGCCTTCTTCAACTCGCTGTATCGCCGCCGTGTCTTCTTGTCGCTTGTCATGCGTCCACCTACGTTACGTGGACAGCATCCTTGTCGCAGGCGACTGCCGGTTCAAGATGACTTTGCCGGACGGATACGCACCGCCAACTTCGAGAGCACGGCCAGTTGTGCGTGATGATGACCCCAAGCGCCCGACCAGCCAAGTCCCGCGATCGTTTGCGGTCGGCGCGGCTACCCCGAGGTGGCGGACGGGGCGAAGGGCGCGGTATTTCTGGTCACGCGGCGGAGCCCACCCACAGCCGATGCCTGGATGAAGGTGCCAGCACGCCGTGCTTGACCAAGCCTCGTAGCAGACCGATGCGTGTGTGCCCCTCGGCAACATGAAACGCCGAGGACTTGTTGACTATCGATCCTGTCAGCGCAACCGGAGGTACCAACCACGTGCCATGCGCAGCCCAATGCTGCTGCACGTCCTCGCGGGAGTCGATGCATGTCCAGCCAGCAACCTCGAACCGAGCTGAGCGCTCCCCGACATTGGAGTACCAGCTTTGAAACTGGGGCAGCGTGGATGCATCACTCAGTGATGCCGCCTCCACGATTACCAACGACCAGGCGATCGTGTCGAGCACGAGATCGCCGTACGCCTGCTGATGATCTGCCTTGCGTCCATGATCAGCGTAGAACTGGGACGCGACAGCCTCTGGCGTTTTGGGCAAGGCGCTGAGAATTGCCTCGACCGAGACGCGATCGGTGTGTCTATCAAACGGCAAGCGCAGCAGATCGGAGAACGTCATGTTGCCAGCGTCATCTACGCTTCAGATCGCAGCGCCAGACCAGCGGTTCGCGGCCGAAGTACCGTTCCACCTCCAACCAGCTGTATCGCTCCACCTGGCAGTCACCCAGCGCATCGGTAACAACGGCGAGTTCCCACAGATCGTCCGTCGCCCCCTTTGACCACTCGTTGCGGGTCAGAAAGAAGCCCGGCACGCCCGATGCAGTGCCCTTGACCTCCACATGGTGGACGCTGGCACCAGTGGCGTCGAGCACGTCGAGGTCGTAGCCCAGGTTCTTTTTGCTGACGTCTTGCGGGTTCAGCCCGAGTTCCCGGAACACAGCTTCCATCTTCTCCATGGACTTCGCCTCAACCAAATCCCGATGCGCCTGGTCGGGGAAGCTCAGCCGCATCCCCTCTGCGTCGTCTTCGCCGTCAGGCGGTGCCCCGGGGTCCGCAGGATCATCGGGTTTGACGATCCTTCGATGGACGATGAACTGTTCGATCTCGGCCAAGCTGGGCTCCCACCCGCGCTCACCCCTGACGAGGATCGCCCGCTCGCGGGCTTCGTCCCAGCGCGCGACGTGCCAATTTGAGTCTTTGACGCGTTGGTCCGGCTTCGAGATGACGTTCTGCATCAGCTCTTCGATCGAGCGCTTGTTGGTCTGCAGCACGGAGATGAACGGCTGGCCATCGCGAACCTTGCCCATCAGCCTGCGACGGTCGTCGGCCCGTTGCCGCTGCGCAGCGTCCAGTTCGGCGCCACCCATCAACGTGGTTCGCTCTTCCAAGCCCTCGACCGAGAACATCCTGCCGTTCAACGGATGCACGCCGACATCCTCAGCCCAAATCGTGAAGATCGGCGCACCCGTCGGAACCTCCCAAACGTAGTCGAATACCTTGGCTTGAACGTCGCGCACCCCCAGCTTTTCCAACACGTCGTAGATGTTCCGCTTGCCATGGTCGAGCAAGTGGCGGTCGATAACTTCGAGGACTTCAGGTGGGACTTCGTGTCGCATAAGAGCTGTCCGTTGGCGATCGGACAGCTTAGCGGCGCCATAGCGACGGGACCGCAGCGTCTCCCGCGATTGCGGGGTTAGGTGACCAAGCGCTTCCGCGATCCGAAAGGCCACCAGCCTGCGTGGCTGATGGCCTACAGCGTCACGTGCGCTTGAGCTTCAGGCAGCCGTTGAACCGCTGCTGGGCACGACCGAGGCGTCGCTCACAGAAGTTGAAGCGATCGGCATCGGCGAGCGCCCCCAAGTCAACCGCGGTCAGTCGGGACTGGAACTCGTGACGCCTGTCGCTCCAGAAACGCACCCATCGCAGCGCTCGTTCAAGTTCATCGTTCGAGGCAGAAAATTCGTAGGTCTTCATCGGGGATCTCCGTTAGCTAAGTTGATGAAATGGGCGGTTGCCCGGTCTATCTATACGGAGGGAAATCTGAAATTCGGCTGGTAGTTGAAAAAATCGCTGCCCAACATGCATCGGATGACCGACGCCGGGCTGACGCGCACCGGCAGTTCCACTCGACGTTCCCGACATCCCTAAGATGCAAAATCGTGCGGGCAGCCACAGACCCCTGAAGGGCGGCTGCATCAACACACGGTGAGGTCCGTCTATGACGCACGAAGAGGGAGTGAAGATCGTCAGCCCACGCGGGTCGATGTGGCACAGGTGGGATCCGCACATCCATGCGCCTGGCACGATCTTGAACGACGGATACGGCGGCTCCGACCCCTGGGAAGGCTTCCTTACGCGGATCGAAGCCAGTGAGCCTCCCATCCGTGTACTGGGGATCACCGACTACTGCAGCATCGACTGCTACGTCGATACCGTGAAGCACCACAAGGCCGGCCGTATGCAGGGCGTCGGCCTCATTTTTCCGAACGTCGAATTCCGCCTATCCATCGAGACCAAGAAGAGCGTGGGGGTCAACCTGCACCTGCTCTTCTCACCCGAAGATCCTGAGCACGTCGAGCGCATCTGCGGCTTCCTGAACAACCTGACGTTCAGGCATCAGGACGAACTCTTTCGCTGCACGCGCCAGGACCTGATCCGTCTGGGCCGCTTGTTCGACGACAAGCTCGTCGACGATCGCAAAGCTCATGAGGCCGGCACCAATCAGTTCAAGGTCAGCCTGGAAGCCCTCCAAGACGCCATGAAGACCAGCGCCTGGGCCCGTGCGAACTGCTTTGTCGCGGTGTCTGGCAGCAGCACGGACGGCACGGCCGGTCTTCAAGGCGACGGTGGCCAGTGGGCGGCTACCCGGCAGAACATCGAGCGATTCGCGCAGATCGTCTTTGCATCCAGCCAAAAGCAAGTGGACTTCTTCTTGGGCAAGGGCAGCGCCGACCGCCAAGAGCTTGAGGCACGGTGGAACGGTCGCAAGCCATGCCTCCATGGCTCCGATGCTCACGGAACCGACCGTGTCGGCGCGCCTGACGAGAACAGGTACTGCTGGTTGAAGGGCAATCTCACGTTCGAAACCCTGAGGCAGGCCGTCATTGAGCCTGAAGGTCGGGTGCACATTGGGGAGGCGCCACCGCAAGGCGCCCTGCCAGGAAACATCATCCGCTCAATCCATGTGTCAGACGCGCCATGGATGAGGCCGGACACCCTGCAGACCAACGACGGCATGGTGGCGATCATCGGCGCGCGGGGATCGGGGAAGACGGCACTGGCCGACTTCATCGCCACCGGCGCATTCGGGGCCGCGCAACGGCTCAGCGACAACTCCTTTCTTCGCCGCGCCGAGCGGTTCCTGAAGAAGACCTTCATCGAACTCACCTGGGGCACGGGGACGACCACGGAAAACGGCGTCGATGACGTCGACAACGAGAGCTTGTGGGATGCGCCCCATGTGCAGTACCTGTCTCAGCAGTTCGTCGAGCAGCTCTGTTCATCCGAGGGTCTCGACGACGCCCTCGTCGCAGAAATCCAGCGCGTCGTGTTCGAGAGCCATGCCGTCGAAGAACGCCTGAGTGCCAACACCTTCGACGACCTGTTGACCATGCGCATGGGCGAGGCCCAAGCTGCGCGCAACCGACACATTCATGCCCTCGAACGCGCTTCAGCAGGCATCAACGCCGAGATGGCGCGCAAGGATGGGCTCGACAAGCTGGTCAAGGAGAAGGATGAAAACGAGAAGGCTTTGAAGAAGGACCGGGCGGATCGCGCGGCCCTGGTGCCCAAGGGACAGGAGGCACGTGCCAAGAGGCTGGACGAAGTCACTGTCGCGGTCGAAGAAAAGCAGCGCGCGCTGTCGGCCGTCCAACTGCGCGTGAGCGCCCTGACAGGTTTGCAGGCTGACGTGCGCAAGTTCAGGGAGGTCGATGGTCCCGAGTGGTTGTTCGACACGCAAGAGAGCCGGTCAGATGCCGGTCTGTCTCAGGCGGACTGGTCGGAGTTCAAGTTGGACTTCGTTGGAAACGTCGACGAGCTTCTGAAGTGCCAACTGCAGCAGGCCCAGGCGCTACAAAAAACGCTCCAGGGTGTCGCAAAGCCGGTGGTCGCTGGCACTCCTGAGCCGGATCCCAATGTGCCGCTGATTGCCGACGCTGCTCAGCTGTCAGCGCAGCCGCTCAACCTGCTCAACGGCGAGCGTGCTCGCCTTCAAAAACTGGCGGGCATCGACGAACAGAACGCCCGCCGGTACAAGGTGCTGACGGAAAAGATCTCGCGGGCCGAGACTCTTCTTGCCAAGCAGACCACCGATATCGGCCGCGCCCAGCGCGCCGATGAGACCTTGAAGACGCTTCGGGCCGAACGCACCGAGCAGTACCGCGGCGTGTTCGCCGCCATCATCGACGAAGAGTCCGAGCTGCGCAGCCTGTACAGCCCGCTTGAGAAGCGGATCGAGGCAGGCGCCCGGGCGGTGAAGAAACTGTCCTTCTCCATCCGCCGCCAGGTCGACATCGCGGCCTGGGCAAAACGTGGAGAACGCTTGCTGGATCTCAGAAAAGGACCCTTCCGGGGCGAGGAGCAACTGGCCGACGCCGCCGAGGCTATTCTGGGCAATGCTTGGCGTCAGGGAACGGCCGAGGACGCCGCGGCCGCCATGCACGCATTCCTGGACAAGTACGCGATCAAGATGCGCGAGCAACGCCTTCAGGACCGGCCCCTGCTGGAATGGGCGAAGGACACCGCTGACTGGCTCTACAGCACCGATCACGTCAGCGTTGGGTACGGACTGCGCTACGACGGCGTGGACATTGAACGGCTCTCGCCGGGCACACGCGGGATCGTTCTGCTGTTGCTCTACCTTGCGCTGGACGCCGACGACGACCGCCCCCTCATCATCGACCAGCCTGAGGAGAACCTCGACCCTCAATCCGTCTTCGAGGAGCTGGTGCCGGCGTTCTGCGAAGCGAAGAAGCGCCGCCAGATCATCATCGTCACCCACAACGCCAACTTGGTCGTGAACACCGACGTGGACCAGGTGATCGTTGCCCGGTGCGGCCCCCACCGGCCGGACCAATTGCCCGAGATCACGTACCAAAGCGGCGGCCTCGAAGATCCCGAGATTCGTGGTGCGGTGTGCTCGATCCTTGAAGGCGGCGAGCATGCCTTCAAGGAGCGCGCCAAGCGGCTGCGTGTCGAGCTTCCGTCCTGAGCCCGCAACCCATCAAGCAGAACGCGTGTCGATGACAAATACTCGGCTCTCCAAGGCCCTCTGCAAAGCGGTTGGCGACGTGATCCAGACTACAGGCGGGCATGCCACCTTGGACGCGCTCTTCCTGTCGTCGGGCGCGCCGGGTGAGCCACCGCAGCTTGCACACCATTCCAAGTGGAAGGAATGGCTCTTCCGGGCTGGCCAGGATGCCAACACGGACAGCCTGCAGGTGTTGGGCAACGTGATCGAAGAGTTCATGGACACGAAGCCCAGTGATCCCGAGGCACTTGATGCCTGGACGCAAAGCCGCGCAAGGATCGACGCCGCACTCAGTGACGACGGCTTGCGCTATTTCCGGCACGGACGCGTGCTGCCACTGAGCGGACTCCGGGATGCGGACAGCAGCCTGGTCGCAGCGCGCCTCGTTCCAGCCAAGCCGCGTACCGTCGATGAGGTTGTCCACGTCGTCGTTCAAGGACTGCGACGGGCGATGCATCCCCTCACCTACCGGCGCAAGGGCGCGGAGACGCTGCGGTTCGCCAACGAATACGACGTGCAGGATCTGCTGCACGCCCTGCTCCGCCCGTGGGTCGAGGACATCCGGCCCGAGGAGTACACGCCGAGCTACGCGGGCAAGAGCACGCGCATGGACTTCCTTCTTCCTGCGCATAGCCTGGTTATCGAAACCAAGTGCGTTCGCGACCGTTCACATGCCCGTGCGGTCGGCGACGAGTTGGCCCTTGACGTTGCCCACTACGCGGCACACCCTAGTTGCCAGAAGCTCTGGTGCGTCGTGTATGACCCTGAGCATCTGCTAACGAATCCTGATGGCCTGAAAGACCTTGACGGCGAGCACCTTCAGAATGGCCGCGGCATCTCGGTGAAGGTGTATGTCGTGCACCGATGAAATTTAGGGCTGGGCATCCGAGTCGGAGCCGGACTGCTCCGGCCCTGAAAAGCTTCTGCCGCTTCGGCTTGCGTTCCAGGAAAGCGTTGGTGCGCGCACCGACCTCGTACTTGCTCACCATGTGGGGCCTGCGATAGCATTCCGCCAGGCTGCCCTAGCCTGCCGTGCACCCGCACCCGCGGATGGTGAACCCGGGCCCTTCGCTTCTCCCTCCCCCTTGGTACCTCGTGACCTGGGCGCGGCAAGGTGCGCACCGCAATGCCCAGGCCTTCGAGGTATTGCATGGACTCCCCCTTTTCAGAATTCCTTCGCACCAGCCAATGGGGCCTGATGTGTGAAAGGCTTGCTCCCTTGCTCGGCGATGTTCCAGCCGCACTTGGGCCGACGTGGCATGAGAAGCTCGAAGCCCTCTACTCAGAGGCAGACCTTGCGGTAGCTTCACAAATCCTGTCGGGCCGGCGAGGTGGCCCTGACTGGTTTGTGACTCGGTATGCGCCGGCCGGGCGTCGGCTCGACGACGATCGCGAAGGCATGGTCTGCGCGCCGTCGTGGCGGCATGCTGTCGCCGCTTTGATCCAGAACTGTGAGGATGTGCGCTGCCTACCGAGCCGGGTTTCCTATGACCGCGCGCGGCGCACGCTGCAACTCTTTGTCGGTGATGCACTGCTCGCAACTATCGCACCGATAAGCATGACGCGGGTGAACGACAGCCTCCGACGACGGGCGCTTAGCACTGCGTCTGGTTTGCGCAAGTCCGCCTGCGCCCAAGAAGAGCTGTTGAAGCGTGTTCGTCGGTGGCCACAACTGGCTGAGCTGGAGGGCCAACCGCTGCGCGACGTGAGTGAAATGCAGACATATCGTGAGCAGATGGCTCACCACCCGCTCCCCAAGGAGTGGCTGGCGTCCGCCCGCCTGCTTTGCGGTGCCTGCGGACGGGACGATGTCACTGCTGCCACCCTCCAGGAGGTGGCCGCGATCGCACTAGGCGCTAGCAGTTGGAACCATTTGGCCGGACCTTATGGCGATCACAGCTCAGGTTTACTGCAGCCTTGGTATTTGTGCAAAGACGACAGTCCCTGCATGTTCTACGCGGACGTGTTCGACGCGCTAGCGGACCTCCTAGGCGCGGCCTCGCAGCAGTGGGGCAAGCTCGCCACGCCGCTTACCTTTGATTCGCACTACTGCTTCTCGACCCTTGACTACGTTCCCTGCTACACGATCAGCGAGAAATCTGGTGGTGATGCCATCCAGGCGCTGAGTACCCCACGCCTTGCGGTCTACCCCATCATTCTTGGGCCTTCCTGCCCGCCTGAATTGCTGGATCGCATCCCGAGCTCAGCGTCGAGCTCGGACGACAACATCGCCCCGCTTTTTGGCATTGGTCTGTCTTTAGGCGCGAAGTCCCGGATGCTGGACGAGAAGGCCGGACAGGTGCTGATCGTTCAGGACGGCGAGTGGCGCTTTACTCGCACCGGCGATCCGAGAGACAAGAGTACGACTCTTTGGGTTTACCGCATAGGGGCTGATGGGAACAGCATCAGTGAGGCAGCGGTGCCCACCTACAAGGGGCTGCTCCAGCGTCATCCAGCCACGGGCAACTACGTTCTCTGTGCTGACTATGACGGAGCGCACCCTGTCGCTGTGATTGGCGGACTGAGTCCAGTGGCGGCGGAGCGTGTTCGGGCGTATCTGCCCGATACCACCGAGGACAACTTGGTTTTCCGTGAAGAGCGCCGGCGATCGCGGGACCGCGCAGCTTTTGGGCGGCTGCTTGAACTGGCGGGCAGGAGGCATTCGCCGGCGTGATTTTCTGAGGTGTTGGTCGGCTATGTGACTTGGGCGGCTGCTCGGTAGAAGCCGTTCTCGTGGCATCACATGTCCGTGCCTGATCACCGCGCGACGTGGCTGCTCTCAGATCATCGACATGGCCTCTTCTGCCGGCACATACCGAACCGCGCCGCTTGGCTGCTTTCTTGGCATGAGCACATTCGACGGCGGTGGCCATTGGTCCCTGACTCGAGCCGAGAACGTGTGCTCTCGCTCGATCCCGAACTCCCGTTCGATGAACAGGGCGGCCACATCCCGCATCAGCGGAATGTCGGACCTGATTCGGCTCCTGCTTGCGTAATCGTCGGGGTTCACCGTCATGCTGTTTGCATGGGCTACGGCGCAGCGTCCCTGGCCGTACAAGTACTCGCCAATGTCCTGGACGCCGCTTGCGAGTAGTTTTTCAAGCCGTGCATTGCCCCGGGACCAACTGGGAATGACGTTGACATTGACATTGCCGTTGATCCACGAGATCTGATCTTTTCCCTGGGCCAACGAGATGTTGAGTACCTTCGCGAAGCTCAGCAGTGCGAACGGCGACAGGTCGATCTCCAGCCCCATGCCTTCGCGGAACAATGCAAGTGCCAGATCACCACGGGGGCCTACGGATACAGGAACGTACAAGGTGTGCCAGGGATCTACCGCGGCCCAGAGTGCAGGAGCCTGCCCACTGGCGCCGCAGTAGCCCGGGTGCGCCGGGTTGTTGGTTCCGGTAAGGAACAGATCGACCAACGCGGCATCTTGTGACCACGCAAGGTAGCTTAGAAAGCGACTCACCCTCGAGCCGCCCTCTTCAATGTTCGTGCCACTCTCGTCATAGACAGACACGGCGCGTGAGTGCTGTTCGGTTCCCGGCTGGAGCACCATGGTCCGGCCTTCGAAGGGAATCTCCACTTGGACGTTGGGCCAAGAGAATCCTGGTCGCACTGCCATGTTGGCCCACAACATGGCGTCTGGGCGTAAGCGTGCCGGCATGTCAGGTTGACGTCGGACGCTTGCGACTTGCAGCAATCACAACTCGGTGCCTGGCCAAGAGCCCTTTGCGGGAGCGGATGCAGTGAGTTTTCCAAGGTCGACTTGGGTGTCGATGCGCGAATCACTTCTAAATAGGGGGCCGCGCATTACAGACTTCGCCCCCATTCCCTCAGCCGTTAGGTTCCACGCAGTCCCGCCCTGGCTGCCGACACCCACGATGTGGACAGTCATCCGCTCTGCCAGCAAATCACTGAATGAGGGAGACGAGACCTGCTTCGCTCGTGATGCCGACCCCAGCGCGGTGTGCGTGTTGCCCGCTAGCGCCACTACTGTGTAGGCCGGGTAGGTGAGCGCGGTGCCCCAAACTTTGTCGGCCATGGCACGGTCGTTCATGGCCGTGAAATAGTCAGCGTCGGCCTGCGACCAAGGCTGCTTGCCGAACTCGCTCTCGGGCAGGACTGGCGACCAGTCCATCTGCATCGCCAATACACCCACACGCTGCCCGGCGCGACGCCAGCGGCGCATCTGTTCGATCAACGCAAGCATGGCTTGACTGTTCCGGCCGTCCTGGACCGACTGTCGCCAAGCTCCCGCCGCGAGTAATGCCTGAACGTCGGTTGCCAGGCCCTCCGAGGCTAGGTACCGGTTCAGCGCCAACTGCTCGCTGCCGTCGCGCTCCAGCGCCAGCACGACTGGGCGTCCCAGCTTAAGCAGTCCGCACGCCAGTTGGCCGACGAATGCGGGTGTCTGCTCGGTTCCGTGAAGCTCCCCAACGATGATGACGCGAGCTTCAATCTTCTCGAGCGCGACGAGTTGTGAAGGGGTGCAATCTAGACCGACGGCCTGCGCGGCGTTGAACGCGACGAGCAGGCAGTTCGCCAGTAAGGCGATGGTGAGTTTCATGAGTCCTCCTGAATGTTCTCAATAGGTGGCCCGGAGGCAACGCATGCCAACATTTTGCCGATGGCATGGAGACTCTCCATAACGCTTAGCCTCCCTCAGACCACCAAGTAACCTCTTTAGGTGAGGCTCGCCCAACGATGCGGCAGCAGGTCCGGTAGGTCGCGTGCCCGTTGAGTCGGAAGGCGCGTCAGCACGTCGTGCAGGTACGCGTAGGGGTCGTGCCCGTTGAGCTTGGCCGTCTGGATCAGACTCATGATGGCCGCAGCGCGCTGTCCTGCGAGCAATGTCCCGGCGAAGAGCCAATTCTTGCGCCCCGTGGCCCAAGGCCTGATCTGCTGTTCGTCGAAATTGTTGTCGATGGGCAAGGCGGGGTCGCCGAGGTAGCGGGTGAGCGCCGCCCAGCGATGCAGGCTGTAGTCCATGGCCTTCGCGGTCGCCGAGCCATTGGGCACCCTCGGCCGGCACTCCAGCAACCACTTGTGCAGCGCCTGCGCGACCGGCGCCGCGCGCGTTCGTCGTTCTCGCAAGCGATCCTCGGCTGGCAGGTCCTTCGCTTCCCGCTCGATGCCGTAGAGCTGCCCGATGAACTCGATGGCGGTGGCCGCCAAGGTGCTCTTGTTGGTCAGGTGCAGCTCCACGAACTTGCGGCGCGCGTGGGCCATGCAGCCCGCCTCCTTGATGCCGCTGTCGATGAACAGCGCCTTGTAGCCGGCGTAGTCGTCGCACACGAGGCTGCCCTTCCAGGCGCTTCCGGTCCCGTGTCCGAGGAATGTGCGCGGATGCTGACCCGAGCGGCTCTCGGTGAAGTCGTAGACCACGGCGCGCATCGTCTCGAACGCGCCGCTAGCGTAGGCCCAGAGGTAGGCGCGATGCGTCTTGCCGGTGCCAGGCGCCAGCATGGCCACCGGCGTCTCGTCGGCGTGCAGTACCGGCAGACGCAGCAGATCGGCCTTCATGGCATCCACCAACGGCTGCAGGCGCACACCGCACACGCCCACCCAGGCCGCCAGCGTCGAGCGCGGGATGGCCAGGCCGGCCCGCTCGAAGATGGCCTCCTGGCGGTAGAGCGGCAGGTGGTCCGAGTGCTTGGCGACCAGTACATGGGCGAGCAAGCCCGAGGTGGGCAGGCCCTTGTCGATGATCTCCGCCGGCACTGGCGCCTGGGTCAACGTGCGGCACTTCGCGCAGGCCCACTTGCCGCGCACATGGCGCTCCACGGTGAAGCTGCCGGGCGTGTAGTCCAGCTTCTCGCTGACGTCCTCGCCGATGCGCTTCATCTGGCAGCCGCAGGCGCAGGTCGTGTCGCTGGGTTCGTGGTGCCGCTCCACGCGCGGCAGATGGGCGGGGAGCGCGGCGCGCTTGGGCCGCTCGGGCGCAGGCTCGGCGTCCTTGCGCTTGGCTGCCATCAGCTCGGCCAACTGGGCTTCCAGGGCGGCGAGGTCAGCGTCGACGGCCTCGTCGAAGAGCGCCTTCTGCTCGGCGTCGAGCTGCTCGCTCTTCTTGCCGAACTTCACGCGCCGCAGTTGCGCCATCTCGAAAGTCAGCTTCTCGATCTTGGCGTCGCGCCACTCGATCTCGTGACGGTCGTGCGCCTGGCGGTCCAAGAGCGCTCGCACCTTGGCGCCGATGTGCCCGAGCCCCGCGGCTTCCAGCGAGGCGATGTCTTCGGCACTGAGAGGCGCGGCGACTGCCATGACGGCAGTGTGGTGCGCGCGCAGGCCGCGCGCATCGGCGCGAGCACCGATTGCGTCACAGCAACCGGATTGCGCCGTCGTCCTCCATGCGCTGCCACGGCAGGCCCAGCACCAGGGCCTGCACCTGCGGCTGCGTGAGCGGCAAGTGCTCCAACGTCACGTCGCGAGGCCACACGAAGCGGCCCTGGTGCAGGCGCCGCGCTGCCAGCCATACACCGATGCCGTCATGCACGAGCACCTTCATGCGCGTGGCGCGTCGGTTGGCAAAGAGGTAAGCATGGTGCGGCTTGGCGCCGCCGAAGACCTGAACAACGCGGGCCAGGGCGGTCTCCGTGCCGGCGCGCATGTCCAGTGGCGTCGTCGCGAGCCACACGGCGTCGACGCGGATCAACGCAGCAGCTCGCGCATCCAAGCCGAGCATGCGTCGGCAGCACCGGCCGGCCAGGTCACTGCGATAGTGGTCGAGCCGCGGCGGACCTCAATGAGGATGGGTTCACCGGTCGGCACAGGCGGCGCAGATGGCGCCGGCATCGGGAGCGCGATGAAGCCAACAGACTGGTCGCTGACAGCCACTGCGGCGGCGGGCGGCTGTGCCAACTCATGGACCCAGCGCCGCAGCAGGTTCGCGTTGATGCCGTAAGCCATCGCTACAGCGGCCATCGAGACTCCCGGCTGCCGCGCGGCTTGCACTGCCTGCGCCTTGAACTCGGCGCTGTGAGCTCGCCGACGGCGGCCTGGTGCTGCTTGGTCCATAGTGCGTACGTATCCATTAAGTCGTTGATGGATACGAGCATCCTAGGCTCGGCTCAGCGGATCAACATGACTTCGCTGGCCGCTTACGTCTGGGCGCGTCCTGCGAGCTTCGGTGAGTGGGTGCTGCGCCATGCGCCTAATTGTCATCGGGCGCTCTCGTGGATGTCATACGGGACAAGACGTAAATTCGTTGGGCTGATCGAGCTCCTCGCCGCCAACGCGCTGACGAGGAGCGCTTCAGATCACGTTGGGAAACAGCGGCTTCCAGTCTGGGACTGTTGCGGTGCTCCAAGTGACAGCCCCTTTGGCCCAAAGAAGCGGTAGAGACGCTTTTGGCACTGAGTGGGCAAAGGCAAACGTCAGGCCAAAACCCCACATCCCCAGGCTACACCTGTCCAGCTTGTCCGAGGGCCATGTCCGGTAGTCAGCCCGCCGGGACTTCATGATCTCGTTGTAGTTGACGAAGAGTTGTCGCCCAACAGCCTCGCAGAATTGCCGCATCTCAGCCTCCTGAGGGGCTGTGAGGGCTGTATCTGAGAAGGCTGTGGGCTTGATGAGACCGCCTGGCGGCCCAACGCTGCGCAGGTTGGCGGTCGTTTCCCCGGATGCGGTGAAGACGGCACAGACGTCTTGTCCGCCCGTCACAGATATGGTCTGACCGGCGATCGCCTTGATGTTTGTAATCCCCTGCTCTCGCAAAAACAGGTCGAGGCATGCGAGCCCGTAGTCTGTCGCCACACCAAAAACCAGCGTGAACTCGAGTTCAGGAAGCTTGCTCAAATCGCTCAGAACGGGCGTCTTTAGATTCTTCGTCCGGATGCCGAGCATGCTTTGCAACACGCCGATCAACTCAGTCGCCGTCCACAGTCCATCCTCAAAGATCGCAACCTTCTTGTGGCCTGCGTCGACGGCGTCCTTCGGCGAGTCAAACACTTTTCCGCCCGCAGCTCGCTTGAGGACGAGGTTGGCAACGACAGCCTCGCTTTTTCCGCTCGTCTCACGGTCTCGGTTCACGCAGATCGCCGCGTCGTCAGGGATGCCGGCCTCCGCCAAGAGGGTGCCCAAGGTAGCCTGATCCATAAGACGAATCTGCCGCAAGACAGCCACGCCGTACTTGCCGACCTTCAGCCTGCGAAACTGGGCGAGCCATTCGTTGATAGCAAAGGCGTCAATTGGCGGGTCGGTGTGGGCGTAGCCTCGCAACATGAAGGCAGCTGCAGGAACGACCGTCAGACCGCAGGTCTGCAGGAGGTTTTCCAGAGCGCACTCGTGCCTCTTCCCATAGTGCCGACGCAGCTTGGCCGCCGGATGCTCCTGATACTGGATGCCGAACACGTGACTGCCCATGTTCAGGAACTCGCCGACCTCCTTGGTGGCAACCACAAGTGGCTGGCCATTCGTGGCACCGCGCGGAATGCGTGACGAGTGCCCCTCGTTCATGATCGCCAAGGTGACCTGCCCCCAGAACCCGTACCAGTCGATTTGAGGAATCCGCTGGGTTTGACCCTGTCCCCGTTTCAGTACCGCTCGGAAGTAGAACTTTCCGGCTCCTCTGACATCGCCGCAGCCGCCTGCAGG
>NZ_JBXAGX010000021.1:0-55728 GCF_058794515.1 Roseateles sp. GW823-FHT07B05 | reverse complement strand
TCGTCAAGTACTTTCTGAAAATTCTTTTTGGAACTCTCTAGCACCTGGCGACTCTCTCAAGCTCGCCTGCAGATCTTCCGATCCGCCTTCGCTGCAACTCGTTGCCGTTTCCGACGCAGTGCTGTGATCAGCGAAGCCCACGACTGTAGCACAGGGTTTTTCGGCTTGGCAAGACTTCGGCGAGAAAACTTCTCGGGGCCTCTTCCGCGCGGCTCGTCGCCCTCCGCCGCGAAAGGCAGGCGGCTCAAGCACGCCTGCCAACCAGCCAGTCAGCTCGCTCCTTCATGGCATCACTCGCTGCCAACCCTATATATAGATACCGACGACACGGGTGCGGATGGCGGGCACGTCCTGATGACCTCCAAGTATGAGCGGGTCATCAGGGCGGCCAGCGAGGCCGCAGGCAAAAGGGACGCGACGGAGCTGGCAGAAGCGCCACCCCGCGCCGGCTTCAGCGCGTGCAGGCAGCCGAAGGATTCGCCTTGGGCCCAGTCTTCGTCTGATGGATGAACGGCATGGTGCCGTCCGCCCGGTACGAGAACTCTTCGATGGCCACCGAACGACGGTACTCACCGCCACCCGGCAGCTCGGCGTTGTGATACGCCACGTAGTTCTTGCCGTTGAACTCGAAGAACGCCTGATGGATGGTCTTGGTCTTCGTGTTGCGCTCCATGACGACACCCTGCGGGGTCCACGGGCCGGTGGGGGACGGGCCGGTCATGTAGGCCGTCTCCTCGGGGAAGTGCTGCGAGTAGCTCAGGTAGTACGTGCCCTGGTGCTTGTGCAGATACGGAGCCTCGACGAAGTTGGCCACGGGCACCGCCGTGATCGGGCCGTCCAGCTCGGTCATGTTGGCCTTGAGCCTGGCGACCTTCAGCACCGTGTTGCCCCAGTACAGGTACGCCTGGCCGTCGTCGTCGACGAAGACGCCAGGGTCGATGTCATCCCAGGCGATGTCGGTCTGCTTCGTCATGTCGTTGGTGATGAGCGCTGAGCCGCGCGCATCCTTGAACGGGCCGGTGGGCGAGTCGGACACCGCCACGCCGATGGCGAAGCCCGGCACCGTCGCGTGCTCCACCGTCGAGTAGAACCAGTACTTGCCGTGGCGCTTCACCACGTCCGACGCCCATGCGCGGCCCTTGGCCCAGGTGAAGTCCCGGGCCTTGACGGGCACGCCCTCGTCCTTCCAGGTCACCATGTCGCAGGTGGAGAACACACGCCACTCGTGCATGACGTAGTCCTTGCCCTCGGGCGGTGCCTCGTCGCGGCCGGTGAAGAGGTAGACGCGGCCGCCATCGACCAGCACGGCGGGATCGGCCGTGTACAGCGGCGCGAACAGCGGGTTGGGGGCGGCGTGGGCCATCGCGCCGCAGGCGAGCGCGGCGGCGAGCAGGAGCTTCTTAATCAGACTTGGGCTTTCTTCAGGGACAGCAGCCGCTGCACGGCGCAGAAGATGAACAGCAGCGCGCCGATGACGATCTTGGTCCACCAGGAGCTGAGCGTGCCGTCGAAGGCGATCAGCGTCTGGATCAGGCCCAGCACCAGCACGCCGGACAGCGCGCCGGCCACGTAGCCGTAGCCGCCCGTCAGCACGGTGCCGCCGATGACGACGGCGGCGATGGCGTCCAGTTCCACGCCCTGGGCGTGCTGCCCATAGCCGCTGAGCATGTAGAACGCGAACAGCAGGCCGGCCAGCGAGGCGCAGAAGCCGCTGAGGCCATAGACGGCGATCTTGGTGCGGCCCACGGCCAGGCCCATCATCAGCGCCGAGGTCTCGTTGCCGCCCAGCGAGTAGACGGTGCGACCGAAGGCCGTGCAGTGCGCGACCCACAGACCGGCAGCCAGCACCACGAGCGCGATGACCGCCCCGGGCGACAGGAAGGCGCCGCCGAACAGCGGTATCTGCGTTTGCGACAGCGTGACGAACAGCGGCGCGTCGATGGTGATGCTGTCCACGCTGATGAGGAAGCACAGACCCCGCGCCAGGAACATGCCGGCCAGCGTGACGATGAAGGCCTGCAGCTTGAAGACGTGGATGACCACGCCCTGCAGCGCCCCGAACGCCGCGCCGCCCAGCAGCACGACGACGATGACCAGCTCGGCCGGCCACTGCGCGACCTGCAGCAGCCAGGCGGCGACCATCGTCGTGAGCGCCAGCACCGAGCCCACCGACAGGTCGATGCCGCCGGACAGGATGACGAAGCTCATGCCCACCGCGATGACGAGCAGGAAGGCGTTGTCGATGAGCAGGTTCAGCACCACCTGCGTGGCGCCGAAGCCGGTGTAGCTGCTGGCGCCAGCGATGAACAGCACCACCATCAGCGCGACGCTGACCCAGCTGGTGAAGGAAGGAGCGGCCATGGCCGCACGCAAGGCTTTCATTTGCCACCTCGCGTGGACCAGAACGACGACTGCGAGATGCAGACCGCGAACACGACGACGGCCTTGACGACCATCGTCACCTGCGGCGGCACGCCGAGGGCGTAGATGGTGGACGTCAGCGTCTGGATGATGAGTGCGCCGATGAGGCTGCCCGCCAGGCTGAACTTGCCGCCGCTGAGCTGGCCGCCGCCGAGCGTGACGGCGAGGATGGCGTCCAGCTCCAGCAGCAGGCCGGCGTTGTTGGCGTCGGCGCTCTTGATGTTGGACGAGATCATCAGCCCCGCCAGCCCCGCGCCGAGGCTGCAGTAGACGTAGACGAAGAAGACGATGGCCGCCGTGCGCACGCCGGCCAGCCGCGCGGCGACAGGGTTGATGCCGACGGTCTGGATGAACAGGCCCAGCGCCGTGCGCTTCATCAGCAGTGCGGTCAGGCCGCCAACGATGGCGACGACGAACAGCGACACAGGCAGGCCCAGCAGGTAGCCGCCGCCCAGCCAGAAGAAGCTGGCCGGCTCGTAGACGGTGATGATCTGGCCGTCGGTGAACAGCTGGGCCAGACCACGGCCAGCCACCATGAGGATCAGCGTCGCGATGATGGGCTGCAGGCCCAGCGCCGACACGAGCAGGCCATTCCACAGGCCGCACAGCAGCGCGACGCCCAGCGCCGCGGCGAAGGCGACGGCCAGGCCGTGCGAACCGACCAGCACGCAGGCGACCGTGCCGGCGATGGCGACGACGGCACCCACCGACACGTCGATGCCGCGCGTGGCGATGACCAGCGTCATGCCCAGGGCCGCGAGCATCAGCGGCGCGGCGCGGTGCAGGATGTCGACCAGGCTGCCGTAAAGATGGCCGTCCTTGATTTCGAGGTGCAGGAAGCCGGGCACGAAGGCGGCCGCGACGGCCAGCAGCAGCGCGAGCGCGGCCACCGGGCGGAGCAGAGGGTGGCGCCAGAAGGCGGCGCGCGCGGGCGGGGAAGACATGGCTAGCGTGGGAGAACTCATGGGGTCTTGAAATGCAGCGCCGTCGCGTCGCCACGGTAGAGGACGGACCGCGTGGCCGCGGCGCGGCCAGAGGCATCGATCAGCTTCACATCGAAGCGGCGCTGTTCGACGAGGCCAGGGAAGCGGCCTTCGCGCGCGCCGACGTCCAGCACGCGTCGCGCGTCGTCCCAGCGCAGCGTGACGGTGGCGCGCTCGCCGCGCTCATAGCGGTAGGTCTCGCCGTCATCCTCGTACAGCGTGAACTGCGCATCGGCACCGGGATAGATGCGGATCTCGTAAGGCGCATCGGGGCGCTCGCCCACGTGCTCGACGACCGGGCCCATGGGCACGATGCTGCCGGCGCGCACGAACAGCGGGAACTGGTCCAGCGGGTACTCGCGGGCCACCGACCGGCCACCAGCATGGCGCTTGCCGGTCCAGAAGTCGAACCAGCCGGCACCCGCGGGAAGCAGCGTCGTCTGGCGCTTGTCGATGCGCCGCTGCGCACCCGCCAGCGCCTGCAACTGCGCGGGCGTGCGCCAGGCCAGGCGCAGCTTGCGGCCATAGGCGTCCTGGTAGAAGTCGATGCGCAGGCGAACGCGCTGGCCGGCGGTCAGCTTGACGCGGGTGCTCTGGAAGCGGGGCGCGCCGTTCTTCCAGTCGTCCACCACAAGCTTGTCGTCCAGCCACAGGCGGAAGCCGTCATCCCCTTCCAGGCCGATCTCGTACTCGCCCGTTTCCGGTGCCACGAGCGCCCCCTGCCAGCGCGCTGAGAACTGGTGCAGGCCTGCCAGCCCGGGCGGCACGCTGCCCAGCGGCGCGGGGGGCCAGTCATGGTCGACCGGGCCGTCCACCGTCGTGCTCGCCGGCTTCTCGAAGGCCATGCCCGAGAAGTAGTCCAGCTGCAGGCCCGGCTCGCCCTGCGGCGTGCGCAGCGCGCTGGCGGGAACGGTGACGGCAGGCGGCGTCTCGGGGTAGAGCGTGGACCGCGTGACGGGCTGCACGAGGAAGGCCGGGCCAAACATGTAGGTGTCGTCCACCTTGCGCAGCGCGGTCTGGTCGGGGAAGTCCATGGCCAGGCCACGCATCATCACGTAGCCCTCGTCGTGCGCACGCCAGGCCAGGCCGTAGAGGTAGGGCAGCAGCCGGTAGCGCAGCTGGGCGGCACCGAGCAGCGAGCGGTAGACGGCCGGGTCCAGCGTCTTGAACAGATAGGGCTCGCGCTCGACGTCGGTGCCGTGGATGCGGTAGATGGGGTTGAAGACGCCGAACTGGTTCCAGCGCGCATAAAGCTCGCGCCAGGCGGGGTTGCGCTCGCCACCCGCGTGACGCACGAAGAAGCCACCGGTGTCCTGCGTCCACCAGGGCGTACCGGCCATGCCGACGTTCAGGCCGCCGGCGATCTGCGCGCGCAGCGTCGCCCAGCTCGCCGTCGTGTCGCCCGACCAGGGCAGCGCGGCGTAGCGCTGCTGGCCGGCCCAGGCGGAGCGGGTCAGCGTCATCGCGCGATTGTCAGCGCTGGCGCGCTGGCCCTCAAAGACGCCGCGCGTGGTGACGAGGCTGTAGACGTTGAGGTAGCGCGTGAAGTCGCCCATCGCGTTGGACCCCAGACGCTTGATGTCGGCCTCGACTTCGCCAGCGTCGTGCGCCGCGCCGCCCACCTCCACCTCGGTGCCGTCCATCCACAGCGCGTCCACGCCCACGTCCAGCAGCCCCTGCTTGACGTGCTTGAAGTAGATGCGGCGGCCCTCGGCGCTGAAGGCGTCGTAGATCTGCGCCTTGCCGGAGATCCAGTGCTTGGGCGCAAAGCGCAGGCCTTTCGCATCCAGCTCGTGGGCGAGTGCGGTGTCGTCGCCGACCGAGGGCCAGATGGAGACCATCAGCTTGGTGTTCAGCTCGCGGTGCAGCGTGTCCACCATGCCGCGCGGGTCGGGGAAGCGCTCGGCGTTCCACGTCATGCCGCTCCAGGTGCCGTCCTTGTCGCCGCCCCAGTACTGCCAGTCCTGCACGATGGTGTCGAGCGGGAAGTGCTCGGCGCGGAAGCGCCGCGCGACGTCGAGCAACTGCTGCTGCGTCTTGTAGCGCTCCTTGCTCATGAACAGGCCCAGCGCGCTCTTCGGGAACAGCGGCGCGGCCCCAGTGAGCTGGCGGTAGCCGGCCATCAGCTCGTCCATCGTCTTGCCGGCGACGAGGTAGTAGTCGGCCCCGGCAGGCGCGCTCTCCGCCCAGAAGCGGGCGCCCTGGGCGTCGTCGGTGAAGCGCATCTTGGAATAGACGTCCCACAGCACGCCCCAGCGGCGCGTCGACACCATGAAGGGCAGCACGATGCCGATGTTGGTCTGCACCATGGACACATCGCGGCCGCGGTAGTCCATGTAGGGCTCGTTGTACTGGCCCAGGCCGTAGAGCGACTCGTCGGGCGTCAGGCGGAAGGCCTGCGTCATGGCATAGGTCGGCGCGCCGGAGACCTCTGCGGTCGTGAGCGCAGCGGGCGCCTGTTCGCGCGTGAACAGGCTGCCATCGGGCCGGTAGAAGGCCAGCGCACCGCTGCGCTTGTCGATCTCCACGCGCAGCGCCGCGCTGGTCAGCACCAGCGACTCGGCGCCGTCCTCCACGACCAGCGGCACGGCCTGCGGCGAGGCCACGACCACGAGGCTGGGCTGGGTCGCGTGGCTTTGGCCCAGGTGGGCCGTCACGCGCACGAGGCCCGGGCCGTAGAACAGCACGTTGCGGGTGAGCGCGCCGAGCTGCAGCTGCACGCCCGCGTCCAGCCGCGTCCATGCAAAGCCTTGCGCGGCCGACGGCAGCGGCTGGCGCAGCGTCTGGCCGTGGGCGTCCAGGCCGCTGGGTGGTGCGGCGAACGCGAGCGTTGCGGCGCCGGCCAGGGCGACAGCCGCAAGGGCACGGCGCAGGGCGGTCTCAGGCATGGTCGGCAATCACTTCGAGCACACTGCGCTCGTCCAGCTCGCCGCGGCGGTACTCGCCGGCGGCGCGGCGGTCGCGCAGCACGAGGACGCGGTCGCTGCAATGCAGCACCTCGGGCAGCTCGGACGAGATGAAGAGGAGGGACATGCCTGTGCCGTCCTCCTTGTGCGCCAGCGCGCGCACGGCGTCCATCAGGTCTTCCTTGGCGCGCACGTCGATGCCGCGCGTGGGCTCGTCGAGGATGAGGACGGCGGGCTCGGTGGCCAGCCAGCGGGCCAGCAATGCCTTCTGCTGGTTGCCGCCCGAGAGCTGGCCGATGGGCGTGTCGGCGCTGGCGGTCTTGATGCCCAGGCGCTTGATGTAGTCGTCGGCCAGCACCTGCTGCTGCTCATGGCTCATGACGAGGCGCAGGCCCGCTTTGGCCTGCAGCGCGAGCAGGATGTTGTCGCGCACGGACAGGTCCAGGATGGCGCCCTCGTGCTTGCGGTCTTCGGAGCAGAAGGCGATGCCGGCGGCGATGGCCTCGCGCGGCGACGCCCAGCGGCCGGTGCGGCCTTCGGTGGCGACATGGCCGCCATCAGCCGCATCGGCGCCAAACAAGAGGCGCGCGGCCTCGGTGCGGCCGGAGCCCAGCAGGCCGGCCAGGCCCAGCACTTCGCCGCGCCTGAGTTCCAGGTCCAGCGGGTGAAGTGCGCCGCGCCGGCTCAGGCCCTCGGCCTTCAGCACAGGGGCGCCGGTCTTCGGGGCGCGGCTGTCCAGGCGGGTGGGCTGCTGGTCGGGCGGCGCACCGACCATCTTGTTGACGAGCGCCAGGCGGCTGAGCTCGCTCGCCAGGTACTCGCCTTCGGTCTCGCCGTTGCGCATCACCGTGATGCGGTCGGCCAGCGCGTAGGTCTGGTCGAGGAAGTGGGTGACGAACAGGATGGCCAGTCCCTGGTCACGCAGGCGGCGCAGCACCGTGAACAGGCGCTGCACGGCGGCGTCGTCGAGGCTGGACGTGGGCTCGTCGAGGATGAGCACGCGCGCCGAGATGCGCAGCGCGCGGGCGATGGCCACCATCTGCTGGATGGACAGCGAGTAGCGCGACAGCGGCGCGGTGACGTCGATGTCCAGGTCCATCTGCGACAGCACGCGCTTCGCTTCGGCGTTGACGGCGGGCCAGTCGATGCGCCCCCCGCCCAGCCAGGATTTGCGCGGGAAGCGGCCGGCGCAGATGTTCTCCGCGACGCTGAGGTTGGTGCAAAGGTTGACCTCCTGGTAGACGGTGCGGATGCCGTGGGCCTGCGCGTCTTCGGTGCGCTTCGGTTGAATGGGCTGGCCGTCGAGCGTGATGGTGCCGGCGTCGGGCTGGTAGAGACCCGTCAGCACCTTGATGAGCGTGGACTTGCCGGCGCCGTTCTGGCCCATCAGCGCGTGGACTTCGCCGGGGTAAAGACGCAGGCTGACGTCGCTCAGCGCCTTGACGCCAGGGAAGCCTTTGTGGATGCCGGCGAGTTCCAGCACGGGTTGGGTCGTCATTGGGTACTTCTCGTTGCCGCGTGAGTACGGTGCCGGGATTTCGCCCCGGCGGGCGACCTACTTTCTGGACCGCCAGAAAGTAGGCAAAGAGCTCCCCCCGAGCGCACCGCCCTCGCTGCGCTCGGGTCCCCGAACAACGCAAGCCCCGACGCCCCACGCCGAACTCGCGCCGCTACGCTCTGCTCGAACAGTCGTCGTGAGTCAGTTGTCCAGGCGAGCTGCGCTCGCGGGCTTCGGGGCCTGCGTTCCTCGGCGGCGCTCAAGGGGGCAACCCGGACAGCCGGCGCCAGCCGGCTTGCGGGTTTGGCTGTCGGCTGTGAGGGGCGCCCTCCGGGATGAACTCCCGGCATGGGCCTGGCCTGCAACGCTGCTCCCACGACTAGCGAGCCCGTCAGCCGCCGAAGAATCAATACTTCCGATTTGGCAGTTCCTTCGCCGCCACCTCAGCCGGGAACACGCCCTCGTTGACGGTGATGCGCTTCTCGACCGGCTTCTTCGCCACGATGTCCTTGGCCAGCTGCATCAGCTGCGGGCCCAGCAGCGGGTTGCACTCCACCGTCACGTTCAGCTTGCCCGCCTTCATGGCCTCGAACGCGCCACGCACGCCGTCGATGGAGATGATGACGATGTCCACACCCGGCTTCAGCCCGGCCTCTTCGATCGCCTGGATGGCGCCGATGGCCATGTCGTCGTTGTGCGCGTACAGCACGTCGATCTTCTTGTCGCGCTGCTTCAGGAAGGACTCCATCACTTCCTTGCCCTTGGCGCGCGTGAATTCGCCGGACTGCGAGCGGATGATCTGCAGCTTGGGATTGGCCTTGATGCCTTCCTCGAAGCCCTTCTTGCGGTCGATGGCCGGGGCCGAGCCCACGGTGCCCTGCAGCTCGACGATGTTCAGCGCCGCGCCGGGCGTCTTGGCCGCGCGCTCCACCAGCCACTTCGCGGCCTTGCGGCCTTCCTCGACGAAGTCGGAGCCGATGAAGGTCACGTACAGCGACGGGTCGGCGACCTTGACGGCACGGTCGGTCAGGATGACGGGGATGCCGGCGGCCTTGGCTTCCTTCAGCACGGTGTCCCAGCCGCTCTCGACGACCGGCGAGAAGGCGATGACGTCGACCTTCTGCGCGATGTAGCTGCGGATGGCCTTGACCTGGTTCTCCTGCTTCTGCTGCGCGTCGGCGAACTTCAGCGTGACGCCGGCTTCCTTGGCCGCGGCCTTGATGGAGGCGGAGTTGGCCGTGCGCCACTCGCTCTCGGCGCCGACCTGGGAGAAGCCCATGGTCAGCGGCGCGGCCAGCGCGGTGACGGCGGGCAGGGCCAGGGCTGCGGCAAGCAGTGTGCGGCGGGCGATCAGCTTCATCATTCGGTTGTCTCCTGGTTATGGACGGATGCTAGAAGGCGGGCGATGCGCGGCCAATGACTTTTTTGGCCGAAGCCATGTCCGTTTCGGCATCACCAGAGGCGGCAGGTCAGGTGATCCTCAGCACATGGGCGGGGCTGGGCGCGAGGCCGGCGGGAGGCTGGACCCGCAGGCCCTCGGCCGTCTGCTCGAAGGCCAGCGCCTCGGCGCCGCCCAGCAGGTCCACGCGGCGCACGGCCGGGTGGCGGCCATTGGCCAGGCTGCGGATCAGCCAGCGCCCGTCGGCAGGCAGGCCGAAGGCGCTGGCGTAGAGCCGCTCGCCCCTGGCCGTGAAGCGGAAGTCCCGCGCGCCCAGCGGCGCGCCCTTGCCTTCGTTGAAGCCCTGGGCCGTCAGCGGGGCCGAGCTGGCCAGCGCCGGGCCTTCGCCGAAGGTCGTCCACGGCCGCGTGCCGTAGATGCTTTCGCCGTTGACGCGCATCCAGGCGCCGACGCCTTCGACGATGGCGCGCTCGTCGGCATCGATGCGGCCGTCGCCCTTGACGGGCACGCTGAGCAGCAGGTTGCCGTTCTTGCTGACCACGTCGATCAGCGTCTGCACGACGGTGGCGGCGGACTTGTAGCCGTGCCGTTCAAGCACCCGACGGTCGTAGTGCCAGTTGCCGAGGCAGGTGTCGGTCTGCCAGGGCAGCGGCTCGAGCTGCTGGCTCTGGCCGCGCTCGATGTCCCAGACCATGCAGCGGCGCTGTTGCTCGTCGAGGATCTTGCCGAACAGCACGGCGTCGGTACGGTCGCCAGCGCGCAGATGCTGGTTGTAGAAGTGGGACGCGATTTCCAGGCCCACGTCGCTGGCCGGCCACAGCGGCAGCGCCGTGTCGTCGAAGTACAGCAGTTCGGGTTGGTAGCGGTCCAACAGCTCCAGCGTGCGGGCCAGGAAGTTGCGGCAGTAGGCCGCCGACGGCTGGCTGGCGCCGTTGCCCCACTCCCACTGCTTGTGGATGGCGTGGTGGTCGGCCTCGCTGCCGGCACTGAAGGGGTGGTCCTGCGCGTACAGCGCCTGCGGGTCCAGGCCGTCCCACCACTGGCCGCGGCCGTCGGCGGCGCGCAGTCGGCCGTCGTAACGCACACCGGCCAGCGGTCCGGTCTTGTCGGCGCGCTGGGCGGTCTCGTACCAGGTCCAGGCATGCGCCGCGTGCACGCTGACGCCGAAGGGCAGGCCCTGGCGCCGCGCGGCCTGCGCCCAGCGGCCGATGATGTCCTGCTTCGGGCCGATGCGCGTGGAGTTCCACGCGTGGTGCTTGCTCGCGAACAGATCGAAGTTGTCGTGGTGGTTGGCCAGCGCCATGAAGTAGCGCGCGCCGGCCGACTTGTAGAGGCCCAGCAGTTCGTCCGGGTCCCAGTTTTCAGCGCGCCATTCGTGGATGACGTCCTTGAAGCCGAACTTGGACGGGTGACCATAGGTGGCCACATGGTGCTTGTAGACGCGGCTGCCCTCGACGTACATCTCGCGGGCATACCAGTCGCCGGCCTCGGGCTGGCACTGCGGGCCCCAGTGGGCCCAGATGCCGAACTTGGCGTCGCGAAACCAGTCCGGCGTGGCGTAGCCGGCGAGCGAGTCCCAGCTGGGTTTGAACACCGACTTCGGCTTGGCCGCTTGCGCCAACGGCAGCGCGCTGGCCGAGGCCAGCGCAGACAGGTGCTGCAGGGCTTGTCTTCTCTTCATTCGGTCACCTCAGCAGGCGCAGTCCGTAGAGCCCGCCGGCAATGCTGCCGGGCTTGGCGACGAACTTCACGTTGAGCTTGCCGCCGGCGGCGCGCACCAGGTCGGCGGGCAGCGGGAAGTCGCGCGTGTAGACGTCCTCCAGGCTGTCCGGCTTGTCGAGCGTGATCTCGGCGATGAGCTGGCCGTTGACGAGGAGGTCGAAGCGGCGGCCGGCGTCGCCCCTGGCGAAGGCGAGGCGCAGCGCCTTGGCCTCGCCCTTGGCGTCGTTCAGGTCGTAGCTGAACCACTGCTTCGCATGCCGCCAGCGGCCGGCCGGCGCAATGCCGTTCTCGGCGCCCTCGCCCTTGAAGCCATGGTCACTTTCCGGCTGCTGCTCGCCGGGAGCCACCTGATCGATGGTCTGCGCGTCCAGCGCCAGGCGCGCTTCCTCGGCCTTGGCCAGCTCGACGCGCAGCAGGCTCTGCTGAGCCGTCGTGCTGCGCGGCCAATAGAGCATGTAGCGCGAATCGTGCAGGCGGAAGAAGGGAATCAGCTGCAGGCGGTCGGCATCCTTGCGGCCCTGGATGAGGCCGGGGGCCGTGAAGGTCAGCGGCTGGCCGGGCACGGGCTTGAAGCGGCGGATGAAGTCGGCCTGGTCGCTGACGAACACCGGCGCGGCGTCCTGCGGGCAGACCGCGCCGTGCGCGATGTGGCCCATGCGCGAGCCGTCGGCCGTGAAACTGAGCTTCTCGCCCGGCTGCGGCGTCTTGGCGGCCAGCACGATGGGGCCGTGCAGCACGGCGACATAGTTCTTCAGGCCGGGCATGGGCTCCAGCGTCGTGCGCATCGGCAGTTCGACCTCGACGACATCGCCCGCCGCCCACGTGCGGCGCAGCTCGACATGGCGGCCCGGCCTGGCGGTCACCTTGACGGGCTTGCCGTTGAGCCTGACCTTCAGCGCGCCGGGCGCGACCCAGCCGGGGTAGCGGATCTTCAGCGCGAAGCTGCCGCTGCCGTCCACCGTCAGCCGCGTGCGTGACTCGTCGGGGAAGCGGGTGCTCTGCGTCAGCTTCACGCCGCGCTCGCGCCAGTCCAGCGTGGACGCGATGAAGAGGTTGACGTAGAGCGCGTCGCCGTCATGCGCGTAGATGAACTCGCCGTGGCGGGCGTGGCTCTCGATGCCGGAGCCCACGCAGCACCACATGCCTTCGTCCACCTTGGAGTAGACGCGGTAGTGCTGCGGCCGCATCGGCGTGAAATAGACGAAGCCGCCCTCGCCCGGATGCTGGGACGCGAGGATGTGGTTGTAGAGCGTGCGCTCGTAGTAGTCCGTGTAGGCGCCCTGCTCCGGTTGGGCCTGGGACAGCAGCGCCGTCAGCTTCAGCATGTTGTAGCTGTTGCAGGTCTCGGGACCTTCCACCTCGTTGAGCATCGGCCGGAAGTCGCCGTCCGGGTGGAAGTGCTCCTTGACGCTGTTGCCGCCGATGGCCACAGAACGCTTGTCCACCACGGTGCGCCAGAAGAACTCGGCCGCGCGGTGGCCTTCGTCCTCGCCGGCGATCTGCGCGATGCGCGCAAAGCCGATGACCTTGGGGATCTGCGTGTTGGCGTGCAGGCCGGTCAGCTTGTCCTGCTCGTGAGCCAGCGGCTGCAGGATGGCCTGGTGCGAGAAGCGCCGCGCCAGCGCCAGGTAGCGCAGGTCGCCGGTCATCTGCGCCACGTCGGCCAGCACCTCGTTCATGCCGCCGTGCTCGGCGCGCAGCATGTCCTGCATCTGCGCGTCGGTCAGCGGCGTCGTCAGGCGCAGCGCCCAGTCGGACAGCTTGACCAGCATCGCCTTGGCGTCGGCATTGCCGGCGTGGACTGCCGCGTCACGCAGGCCCGCGAACATCTTGTGGATGTTGTACCAAGGCACCCAGCGGCCGTTGACGGAGAAGCTGTCGACCTTGAGCTGGCCCGCGGCCACCTGGCCCCAGGCCTTGGCACCGTCAGGGACGCCGCCGATGTAGCCGTTGCCCAAAGCGTCCTGGCAGCGCTTGAGTTCGGCAATCACGTAGTCAAGGCGCTGCTTCACCTCGGCGTCGCCGGTGGAGGCCCACATCAGCGCCAGCGCCGACACGTAATGGCCGCCCATGTGGCCGTCCAGGCCCGAGGATTCCCAGTTGCCGTAGCTCGGCGTGGGCACGGGCAGGCCGGCCTCGCGGCGGAAGGGCGCGAGCAGGCGCTCGGGGTCCAGCGCCATCAGGTAGCGCAGGTCGGTCGTCTGCGCGTCGAGGAAGGGTCCGTCCTGCAGACGGACGCGGTCAAGCGGGAAGGCCTGCGTCGCCGCCTGCGCGACGTGCGCAAACACGGCGAAGGTGAGGACGGCGAGCAGGCCGCCCAGAAATTTCGCGGGCCGAGCGCCGGGCCGCTCCCAAGCCGGCCCGGTCTGGCGATGTGCTTGCGGCTCGATGCCGCAAGCATCGCCGTCCCCTCGGGGGACCGACCAACGTACTCGTTGGGCGAGGGGCTTCATGGGTCTCAGGCGCTCAATCGAACGGCCCACAGCGAGACGCCGGTCGCCGCGGCCGTGCTGGCAGTCGACGAGATCACGCTGAAGCTCACGACGAAGGCGCTGGAGTTCGTATTCCACTGACGGGACAGTACGCCCTTGTAGGTCACGCCACCGCTCACGATGGTGATCTTGTTGCTGCCGTCATGGGCCCATGTACCGGTCATGCCGCCGCTGCCGGCCACCACGCCGCCACTGCTCAGCGTCACGATGATGGAGGCCTTGCTCGTCGCCGTGATGTCCTTGCCGTGGTTGACCAGCTTGTAGGTGCCGACGGCGTCTGCGGCGGTGACGGTGGCCGCCTGCGCGGGGCTGGCCAGGCTCAGCGGCGCGTAGCGCAGCGCGGCGATGACGGGCCAGCCGTCGTCGTTGAAGTGCATCTCGTGCACGCGCACCTCGTGGCCTTCGCCGGTGCCCGGGAAGCGCGAGTGGAAGACCATGAAGTACTTGCCCGTCGCCGCGTCGTAGTAGGCCGAGTTGTGGCCCGGCGACACATAGCCCAGCGCGGCGCCGGTCTCGAAGGCGGCGTTGACGTAGTTGTGGCCGCCCATCAGCTTCATGCCGTAGTCCTGGATGCTGGGGCGGTTGAAGGCCACGCTGGCACGGACGGTGGACATGTCCTTGCCGAAGCCGTCCACGTAGGGGCCGTTCGGGTTCAGCGAGCGGCAGACGCGCACGTTGTAGCCGCCGTCCGCGGCCAGGCCGCCCCACGACGTGAACATGTAGTAGTACTTCGTCGTCGGGTTGTAGATGACGTAGGCGCCCTCGATCTCGGCGTGGTTGCCGCCCAGCAGGTGCGTGCCGTAGCCCTGGCCGGCCAGGGGCAGGCCCGTCGCCGCGTTGAGCTGCATGATGTAGATGCCGCCCGAGTAGGAGCCGTAGATCATCCACAGCTTGCCTGTCGCGTCGAAGAACACCGACGGGTCGACGACGTTGGGGTGCTTGGCGGCGTCGTAGTTGGTGCCGTCTTCCGACGTGCCCACCATGCCCGACTTCAGCAGCAGCTGCTTGTTGGCATAGGGGCCGTCGATCTTGTCGGCCACGGCGATGCCCAGCGCCGACAGCGGCGAGTCGCCCTTGCAGGCGCAGTAGTACATGTAGAACTTGCCGTCGGCCAGCTTGATGACGTCGGGTGCCCACAGCGTGGTGGTCTGCGCCCAGGTCAGCGCGGCGGACAGGTCGGTCGTGACCTTGGTGAACAGCGGGTTCGCGTCGTTGACCGTGTCGGCGATCTTGGTCCAGTTCATCAGGTCCGTCGTCTTGGCGGCCGCGAGGTGCGAGCCGAAGACGTAGTACGTGCTGCCGTCCCGGACGATGGACGGGTCGTGCACCGACGCGTTGCCGAAGGTCAGCGCGGTCTGGACCGGGTTGGGGTTGGTCGGGACCGGCTCCGGCACCGAGGGAATGGTGCCGGTGCTGCCGCCGGTGCTCCCGCCGCCACCACCACCGCCGCAGGCGGTCAGGGCGAGTGCGGCAGAGCCCGCGAGGAAGTGGCGTCGGTTCTGGGCCATGGTGTGTCTGTCTCCGGGTCTGTTGTTTGAGGCCCGCGCAGCCTAGGAGGCAAGGTCGCCGCGCACCAATGACATTGCTGGCGCGGTCGATCCTGGTTTTGATATGCCCCGTGAGAACCACGGACGCAGCGCAACGCCTGGGCGAGCAGCACGGCAGGCCCAGGCGTTGGCGGTCAGTCAGCGGCGCTTGGCCGAGGGGCTGGCGATCAGCCCTCGACGGCGACGACGACGATGGACTTGGCCGGCAGCTTGATCGTCAGCTTGCCGTTGGCGGACTGCGCCTCGAAGGCCTGCGGCACGACCTGCGGCGCCTTGCCCAGCTCGTTCTGCGCGTCCATCGCGCCCGCGGTCAAGACCTGGCCCTTGACGGACTTCGGCGCAGCGGCGCCCACCTGCAGGTCCAGCTCGGTGGCCTGCGTCGCGTTGGCGTTCACGAAGCTCACGTAGAGCTTGCCGTCCTTGGCGCGGCCGGCGGTCACGCTGATGGCGGGCATGGAGAACCTGTCGACCGCGTAGGTCGGGTTGTTCTCGACCTTGGCGGGCAGCGAGGTCGCGTCCTGGAAGGGCACGTAGAGCTTGAACGCGTGGTACGTCGGCGTCAGCACCAGCTTGTCCTTGCTGGTCAGGATCATGGCCTGCAGCACGTTGACCATCTGCGCCACGTTCGTCATCTTCACGCGGTCGGCGTGGCCATGGAACATGTTGAAGTGCAGCGCCGCCAGCAGCGCGTCACGCAGCGTGTTGCGCTGGACCAGGAAGCCGGGGTTGCTGCCGGGCTCGGGGTCGTACCAGCTGCCCCACTCGTCGAAGTAGATCGCCAGCTTCTTCTTGGGGTCGTTCTTGTCGAGGATGACCCGGCTGCGGGCCAGCGTGTCGTCGATCTTGCTGACCTGCGCCAGCAGCGAGATCCACTCGCTCTCGGGGAAGCCGGCTGCCGCGCCCTTGCCTTCCCACTTGCCGCTGGGGAAGGTGTAGGCATGGTGGGCGATGGCGTCGAAGTTGTGCTTGACGTTCTTGCTCAGCACGTCCGTCCACGTCGTGTCGGTGTCGTTGCCGCCGCTGGCGATGAACTTGGGCCGGTTGTGCTCGGGTGTCTTCAGGAAGGTGGCCCAGTGCCGGTACATGTCGGCGTAGTACTCGGGCCGCATGTTGCCGCCGCAGCCCCAGG
The DNA here is from genome assembly GCF_058794515.1 of Roseateles sp. GW823-FHT07B05. NCBI lineage: Bacteria > Pseudomonadati > Pseudomonadota > Betaproteobacteria > Burkholderiales > Sphaerotilaceae > Roseateles > Roseateles sp. GW823-FHT07B05. Next base: position 39,631 of record NZ_JBXAGX010000021.1, on the reverse strand, counting down.
TCTCGTTGCCCAGCGCGTAGTAGTGGACGCGGAAGGGCTTGTCGCGGCCGTTCTTGCGGCGCTGCTCGACGATGGTGGCGTTGCCCTCGCCGGTCATGTACTCCAGCCACTCGGCCGCTTCCTGCGGCGAGCCGGTGCCCATGTTGGCGTTCACGTAAGCCTCGGCGCCGAGCTGCTCGACCAGGTCGAAGAACTCGTGCGTGCCGACGGCGTTGTTCTCGGGCACGCCACCCCAGTGGGTGTTGACCTTGATGGGCCGCTTGTTGCGCGGGCCGATGCCGTCGCGCCAGTGGTATTCGTCGGCGAAGCAGCCGCCGGGCCAGCGCACCAGCGGCACGTGCAGGTCCTTGAGTGCAGCGACGACGTCCTTGCGCCAGCCGCGCACGTTGGGTATCTTGGACTCGGGGCCCACCCACATGCCTTCGTAGATGCCGGTGCCGAGGTGCTCGGCGAACTGGCCGTAGATATTGCGGTGGATGACCGGGCCGGGTTGGTCGGCGCTGACGACGACCTTCACGTCGGCGGCATGCGCCGCCAGGGCCAGCGTGGCCACGAGGGCCAGCAGTTGCTTCTTCATCTGTCTTGTCTCCTTGGTTTGTCTATCCGACCTCTTCGGGTCGAGCGCCGGGCCGCCCCAAGCCGGCCCGCCTTGGCGATGTGCTTGCCGGTCAATCCGGCAAGCATCGCCGTCCCCTCGGGGGACCGGCCAGGGCGAAGCCCTGGCCGAGGGGTTTCAATTCCGGGTGAGGACGCCGTCCCGGCGGCGCCAGACGCCGCGTTCGTTGGGCTCGCGCAGCACGGCCGGCAGCAGCGCGCGCGGCAGGTTCTGGTAGCTGACCGGGCGCAGGAAGCGCTGGATGGCCGCCGTGCCGACCGAGCTGCTGCGGCCGTCGCTCGTGGCCGGGAAGGGGCCGCCGTGCACCATGGCCGTCGACACCTCCACGCCGGTGGGGTAGCCGTTGGCCAGGATGCGGCCGACCTTGCGCTCCAGCGCCGGCAGCAGCGCTCGGGCGGCGGCGATGTCGCTCTCGTCGTCGTCCTGCAGCTGCAGCGTGGCGGTCAACTGGCCTTCCAGGCCCTCGATGACGGCCAGCAGCTCGGCCAGGTCCTGGCACGCCACCAGCAGCGACGTGGGGCCGAAGATCTCGGCGGACATCGCATGGTTGGCCAGGAAGGCGGCGCCGGTGGTCCTGAACAGGCTGGGGGCGCCCTGGCAGGCGCTGGATTCGCCGCGCAGCAGCGCGTCCACCGAGGCTTGCGACGCCAGTGCGGCCTCGCCACGCTGGTAGGCGCCGGCGATGCCGGGGGTCAGCATGGTGGCAGCGGGCACGGGCTTCAGCGCCTCTGCGGCGGCCGCGGCAAAGCGGTCGAAGTCGTCGCCGGCAATGCCCAGCACGAGGCCGGGGTTGGTGCAGAACTGGCCCACACCCATCGTCAGCGAGCCGGCAAAGCCGGTGGCGATCTCGGCGCCGCGTTGGCTAAGCGCACCGGGCAGCAGGATGGTGGGGTTGATGCTGCTCATCTCGGCGTAGACCGGGATGGGCTGCGGGCGGGCCGCGGCAATGGCCATCAGCGCCAGGCCACCGGCGCGCGAGCCGGTGAAGCCCACCGCCTGGATGGCGGGGTGGCTGACCAGCGCACCACCGATGTCGTTGCCGGCACCCGGCAGCAGCGCGAACACGCCGGCCGGCAGGCCCGACAGCTTGACGGCCTCGGCGATCGCGCGGCCCACCAGCTCCGAGGTGCCGGGGTGGGCCGGGTGGCCCTTGACGACGACGGGGCAGCCGGCGGCCAGCGCCGCGGCGGTGTCGCCGCCGGCGACCGAGAAGGCCAGCGGGAAGTTGCTGGCGCCGAACACGGCCACGGGGCCGACGCCGATGAAGCGCAGGCGCAGGTCCGGCCGCGGCGGCGTGCGCGTGGGCAGCGCGGTGTCGATGCGGGCGTCCTGCCAGGAGCCTTCACGCAGCAGTTCGGCGAACAGCTTGAGCTGGTTCATCGTGCGGCCGCGCTCGCCTTCCAGGCGGGCACGCGGCAGGCCGCTCTCGGCCATCGCGCGGACGATGAGGTCGTCGCCGATCGCCAGGATCTGCGCAGCGATCAGGTCCAGGAAGTCGGCACGCTCGTGATCGCTCGTCGCGCGGAAGGCGTCGAACGCCGCGTTGGCCAGCTCACAGGCCTGCGCCACCTGCGCCACGTCCACCGAATGGAAGTCGGGGCCCAGCGCTGCGTTCTTGCTCGGGTCGAAAGCCTGGAAGGCCGCGCCGTGACCGCGCACGGCTTCGCCGCCGATCAGCGCCAGGCCTTGGATCGTGTTGCTCATGAGAACCTCGGAATCAGTGTGAATGGCGCGGCACGGCCGAACCGCGGCAGCCGCGCAGGAAGTCGAAGTCGCAGCCCTCGTCGGCCTGCAGCACGTGCTGCACGTAGAGGTGGCGGTAGCCGGTGGCGTCCGCCGGGTCCACGGTCTGCGCGGTGGCCCAGGCGTCCAGGCGCGTCTTCAGCTCCTCGTCGGAGATGTCCAGGTGCAGGCGGCCGGCGGCGCAGTCCAGCTCGATGAAGTCGCCTTCCTGCACGACGGCCAGCGGGCCGCCGGCGCGAGCTTCAGGCGCCACGTGCAGCACGACGGTGCCGTAGGCGGTGCCGCTCATGCGCGCGTCGGAGATGCGCACCATGTCCTTCACGCCGGTGGCGAGGATCTTGGGCGGCAGGCCCATGTTGCCGACCTCGGCCATGCCGGGGTAGCCCTTGGGGCCGCAGTTCTTCATGACGAGGATGCAGCTGGCGTCGACGTCCAGGTCGGGGTCGCCGATGCGGGCCTTGTAGTCGTCGAAGTTCTCGAACACGACGGCACGGCCGCGGTGCTTCATCAGCTCGGGCGTGGCGGCCGAGGGCTTCAGCACCGCACCGCGCGGTGCCAGGTTGCCGCGCAGGATGCAGATGCCGCCGTCGGCGATCAGCGGCTTGTCCAGCGGGCGGATGACTTCGTCGTCGTAGATCGGCGCGTCATTGCAGTTGTCCCACAGGCTCTTGCCGTTGACGGTCAGCGCGGCCGGGTTGGGCAGCAGGTTGGCTTCGCCCAGGCGGCGGATGACGCCCGGCAGGCCGCCGGCGTAATAGAACTCTTCCATCAGGAAGCGGCCCGAGGGCAGCAGGTCCACGACGGTGGGCGTGCCGCGGCCGATGCGGGTCCAGTCTTCCAGCTCCAGGTCCACGCCGATGCGGCCGGCGATGGCCTTCAGGTGGATGACGGCGTTGGTGGAGCCGCCGATGGCCGCATTGACGCGGATGGCGTTCTCGAACGCTTCCTTCGTCAGCACCTTGGACAGGCGCAGGTCTTCCCACACCATGTCGACGATGCGCATGCCGGACAGATGGGCCAGCACATAGCGGCGGGCATCGACGGCGGGAATCGCGGCGTTGTGCGGCAGCGAGGTGCCCAGCGACTCGGCCATGCAGGCCATCGTGGACGCCGTGCCCATCGTGTTGCAGGTGCCGGCGGAGCGCGAGTGGCCGGCCTCGGCGGCCAGGAAGTCGTGCATCTTGATCTCGCCGGCCTTGACCTGCTCGTGCAGCTGCCACACGGCGGTGCCCGAACCGATGTTCTTGCCGTTGAGCTTGCCGTTCAGCATCGGGCCGCCGGTGACGACGATGGCCGGCACGTCGACGCTGGCCGCGCCCATCAGCAGCGCGGGCGTGGTCTTGTCGCAGCCCACCAGCAGCACGACGGCGTCGACCGGGTTGCCGCGGATCGACTCTTCAACGTCCATGCTGGCGAGGTTGCGCGTCAGCATGGCGGTGGGGCGCAGGTTGCTCTCGCCGCTGGAGAACACCGGGAACTCGACCGGCCAGCCGCCCGCTTCGATGATGCCCTTCTTCACATGCTCGGCGAGCTTGCGGAAGTGCGCGTTGCAGGGGGTCAGCTCGCTCCAGGTGTTGCAGATGCCGATGATGGGCTTGCCCTGGAACTCATGGTCGGGGATGCCCTGGTTCTTCATCCAGGAGCGGTACATGAAGCCGTTCTTGTCCTGCGTACCGAACCACTCGGCGGAACGCAGCTTGACCTTGCTCTTCTTGTCCTCAGTCGTCATGTCTTTGTCTCGGGTGTTTCGTTCTGCCGGCACGCAGGGGCTGACCGCGTGTAAACGATGCTAGGGGCCGGGGGAATTGCAATCCAATCAATTCCTGCGGTGTACCGATGCTGTTTTCGATATCAATCGCGCCTGGAAGGCTTGCCGAACAGCGGCATGCCGTCGGCCGACCAGCGCAGCGGCTTCACGAAGGTGTGGCGGTCGGGGTTCCACAGCGGGTCGCCGACGATCTCGGTGTAGGTACGCGCGTGGTACACCAGCAGCACCTCGTCGGGGTTGTCGGTCACGGTGAAGCTGTTGTGGCCGGGGCCGAAGACGCTGTCCTCGGCAGCGCTCCTCATGACCGGCTCGGGTGACTTGTGCCAGCTGGCCGCATCCAGCAGGTCGGCGTTCTCGTCGGCCCACAGCAGGCCCATCGCGTAGTTCTCGTCGGTCGCGCTGGCCGAGTAGCTGATGAAGACCTTGCCGTGGCGCTGCAGCACCGACGGCCCCTCGTTGACGAGGAAGCCGCGGCACTCCCAGTCGAACTCGGGCTTGCTGAGCAGGACGGGCGCACCGGCCAGTTGCCAGGGCGTCTTCATCGGCGCGAGGTAGAGGTTGGAGTTGCCGGCGATGGCCCGGTCCTTCTGCGCCCACAGGTAGTAGAGCTGGCCCTGGTGGGTGAAGGTCGTGGCGTCGAGGCAGAAGCTGTCGATGCCGCTGTCCACCTGGCCCAGGAACTCCCACTCGCCGGAGAACGGGTCGGCCGACTGGTTGCGGATCGCGTACATGCGGTGCTGGAACATGCCGAGGTCGTCCAGCGCGCGGGTGTGCGCCGCGGCGAAATAGACATACCAGGCGCCCTCGTTGAAGTGCAGCTCCGGCGCCCACACCAGCTCGCTCCAGGCCCCCGTGTCCGGCTTGTGCCAGACGTCGAACACCGGCGCGTCAGCCAAGCCCTCGATGGTCAACGCCCGCCGCACCTCGATGCGGTCGTATTGCGGCACCGAGGCGGTGAAGTAGTAGAAGCCGTCGGCGTGGCGGGAGATGTGGGGGTCGGCGCGCTGGCGAATCAGCGGCTGGATCAGGTCGGACATGGGACAACAGCGAAAAAGAAAAAGGGCGTCACCCGGGATGTCCCGTGCAACGCCCGAACGAGGATGAGTCCAGCCTCGAAAACAGGGGGCAGGTCCGGTCGCGTGCTCGGGCCGCGCCGGACTTGCCGGGTACCTGCCTTACAGCTTCCAGCGGAAGCCGACCGAGACCGAGCGGCCGGTCTGCACCGTGCCGAAGTTGGTCAGCTCGGGGCTGCCCGCGTCGCCGAAGTGGTAGTACTGCTGCTGCATCTCGTTGGTCAGGTTCACGCCGCTGAAGTCCACCGACATGCTGTCGTTGATCTTGTAGCTGAGCTGCAGGTCCACGCTCTTCTCCGGCTGGCGCCAGATGCCGATCGGGTTGGCGAACAGCGCGGCTTCGTTGCCCGCCAGGAAGGCGGAGCGGCGCACGTACGACAGGCGCGCACTGGCGGGGCCCTTCTCGTAGGCCAGCGTGGCGTTCCACGACAGCTTGGACACGCCGAAGAACGGCGTCTCCAGCTGCGAGACGATGTTGCCGGCGCTGTCGGCGGTCGGCACGTTCTGCGACGAGGTCAGGCGCGTCATGCTGCCCTGGAAGCCCAGGCCGTCCAGGTACCACGGCAGGCCCTTGGGGAAGTAGATCGCGCCCAGCTCCAGGCCGCTGATCTTGCCGTTGGACGCATTGACCGGCGAGCTGATGACGTAGTCGTAGCCGTTGGCGTGGCTGAGGCCCGACGTGGAGTTGCGGAACGGATCGTTGGCCGGATCGACATGGATGCGGCGACGCAGCGGCACCACCAGGCCGTCGATCTTGCGCTGGAACACGGTGCCGTACAGCGCGCTGTCCTTCTGGAAATACCACTCGCCCGTCAGGTCGAGATTCTTGGAGCGGGTCGGCTCCAGGCCCGGGTTGCCGCCGCTGCCGCCGCCGTAGCCCACCTTGGACACGTCGTCGCTGAGCTGCAGCACGGGGTTCAGGTCGCCAAAGCCAGGGCGACGCAGCGTTTCGCCATAGTTCAGGCGCACCAGCACATCCCTGACGGGCTCATAGCGCAGCGTCAGGCTGGGCAGGAACTTGCGGGCCGTCTTCTCGCCGTTGGTCGGCGTCACGACCTTGGTGGTGGCATCGACCTGGTAGGCCGTCATGCTGGTCTTGACCTGCACGAAGCGCACACCGAAGTTGCCGCGCAGGCGTTGGCCGAACAGCAGGTTGTCGGTGTCCGCCATCAGGAACAGGTTGGTGGTGTCTTCCTTGACGTCGAAGGTCTTCTGCAGGAACAGCTTGTCGCTGGTCAGGAAGTTCGCGTCGGCCGCCTTGTACATCTGGCGCCAGGCGTCGATGTTGTCGCGGATGTAGTAGGCGTTCGGCTCGATCCAGGTGCGCGGCACGTCGGAGATGTCCGCGCCGAAGTTCGAGTTGACGTGGTAGTAGTTGGGGCCGAGGTCAGACAGCTTCTTGCCCAGGAAACCCGACTGCTCCCGCTTGGCTTCCGAGGCTTTGCGGCTGTCGAAGCGCGCGCCGAAATGCAGCGTCTTCACCATGCCCCAGTCGGCGTCATACGTGCCGTTCAGGCTGGCCGTGCCGGCGCTGCCCTGGTTGCGGTTGGCGTTGTCGTAGAACTGCGCCACGTTCCACTTGGTGGGGTCCACCAGGTCGGCGTTGTTGTTGAACTTGAACGCCATGTTGCCGCCGCCGGAATTGAAGTCGACGGTGATGGACGGCGCGAAGCGGTCGATGCGGGTGGCAGTGAATTCCGAGTGGAAGCTGCTGGTCTGGTAGGACACATCGCCATCCAGACGCAGGCGGTCGCCGAGGTTCCACTTGCCGTTCAGCGCCACGATGCGGGAATCGGTGGCGGAGGTGGTGTAGTCGCCGCTGTTGAAGCCGTAGACGTCGTTCACCGTGCGCGTCTTGATGACGTTGGTGCCGGGGAACGTCGTGATCGTGCTCGCGGGGTTGCTGCCGAGGCTGCCCCACCAGTCGACGAAGCTGAACAGCAGCCGGTTGAAGGACTTGTCGCGGTAGCCGTTGTACATCGCCTCGAACGTGTACACCGAGTCCTCGTTGGGCTGCCATTGCAGCGCGACATTGGCGGCCGGGCGCTCGCGCTGGCCGGCCACGTCGCTCTGGAACACGGCGTCGCGCGCCAGGTAGAAGGGGCGCGCCGTGCCGTTGAAGTTCAGCGTCGAGCCGGCCTTCTGCGGCAGGCCGGTGTAGGTGCCGGGCGCCCAGACGTTGTTGTCGAAGATGCGCTGCAGCGGCGTATAGCCGGCCGGCACCTCGGCCGCATTCGGGCTGGTGAACGGCACCATCGCGCCCGGCGTCACGCTCTCGTTGCGATAGTCGGTCTTGACCATCGACAGGTTGACCAGCGCGCCGAACTCGCCGGCGTCGGTCTTCCAGCGGTTGCTGGCCATGCCGCTGAGCTGCGGGTTCCACTTCTTGGCCGGGTCGAGATAGGTCTCGCGCGCCAGCAGCGAGAACTTGGCGCCCTTGAAGTCGAACGGCCGCAGCGACTTGACGTCGATCTGGCCGGCGATGCCGTTCTCCAGCTGGCTGGCGTCACGCGTCTTGTAGACGTCGATCTGGCGCACCAGCGTCGACGGGATGTCCTGCAGCGCCACCTGCGTGCCGGACGCGGTGAAGATGTTGCGGCCGTTCCAGGTGGTGGCAATGTCGGGCAGGCCACGGATGGAGATGGCACCCACTTCGCCACCGGCGCGGTTGGTGACCTGGATGCCCGTCACACGCTGCAGCGCTTCGACGACGTTGTTGTCGGGCAGCTTGCCGATGTCCTCGGCGACGACCGATTCCACGACCTGGTCGCTGGTGCGCTTGTTCGCCAGGCTCTTGGTCAGCGAGGCACGCACGCCGGTCACCGTGACCGTTTCCAGCGATTCGGGCTTGGCGGCTTCCTGGGCCACGGCGGCGGCGGACAGTGCGGCCAGCGCGGCGGCGGCCGTCAGGCGCAGGGCAAAGCGGGAGGTGGTGGCGGCCGCGCGAGCGGGCACCAGGGCTGGTTTGTTCATCTTGTCTCCGGGATCGTTATGGGAGGAGCGGCCAACCTCGGCAGCCGTCCGGGCCTCAGAGGGCGCCGGTGGGGCTGGGGTCTGAATTCATGCTATGGGCCTGACCGATCCCGCACTAATCACATTTTTAGGAAACACGATGCTGTTTCGTGCATCGCCATTCCGGGTTAGCCCGTGGTTTTCCCAGGAAACAAGGCCCTGTGCGCACGGGGGTCGGCCGCACCCCAGGCTGACCGCTGGGCGTCGATGTGGAGCGGGCGCAACAGTGCGCCGGGCGGCGCGTCAGGCAGCCTGGGCAGTCGCGCCGGCCAGGCGCAGCGCCACGTGGTGCAGCGACACCATGTGATACGGGTCGGGCTGCTCGTCCTTGCAGCCGCCGCTCTTGCACGGCAGTGCCTCGGCGGCGCGCCAGCCGCCCTGTTCGGCGTCGGCGAGCTGGTCGCGCACCAGCGCCAGCGTCTGCTCGTAGCGGCGCCACAAGTCGTTGCGGCCGCTGGCGCTGGCCGTCACCAGCAGCGCGTGCAGGCACTCGGCCTGCTGCCACCAGCCCTTGGCCGTGTCGGTGCGCACGCCGTCGGGGAAGGCACGTTTGCCGCAGCCGCCATCGTTGTCGTCGTAGCCGGCGGCCAGCGCATAGGCCAGCACGCGCTCGGCCACCTGCGCGTAGACGGGCGACACGGCCGCGCCCGTCGTCAGCAGATGGGCCCACTCGAACTGGTGCCCCAGGTCGATGTAGCCGCCGGCGGCCTTGGTCGGCAGCTGCTGCCAGGCCTCGTCGTACCACTCGGGGATGCGCGCGCCGCCGTCGGCCAGGCCCTGCAGCAGCTGGTAGCAGACGAAGTCGCCCAGCTTGCGCGTGCCGGCCAGCACGCCCGCGTCACCGGTGGCCTCGCCCAGCGCCAGCAGCGCCTCGAACATGTGCATGACCGGGTTCTGCGTGCGCGCGCCGGGCATGGGCTTGAAGTCGCGGCCGCACTCGTTGATAAGGCCGCCGCGGGCGTCGAAGAAGCCCGTGCGGATGGCGTCCCATGCCTTCAGCGCGGCGTCGCGGTGGCGCACGTCCCGGCTCACGCGGAACACCTGCGCCAGCGCCAGCAGCCCGAACGCGTGGCCATAGGCGCGCTTGATGCCGGCACGCGGGCTGCCGTCGGGCGCGACCGTGTGGAAGAAGCCGCCATGCAGCGGGTCGACGAAGTGCTTGATGAGGAAGTCGGCACCGTGCTGGGCGACGGTCAGGTAGCGGGCGTCCCGCGTGATCTCGTGGCCGACCGCGAACGCATAGACGAGGCGGGCCTGCGCCGTCAGCTCCAGCTCGCCCTGCGGCAGCGGCTGCCAGGCGCGGTTGAACTGCGTCTGGAAGCCGCCGCCCAGGCGCGGCGCATTGACAAACCAGCGCTGCAGCAGGCGCTCCAGATCGGTGCTGTGCCAGGCGGCGTCGATGCGGCTGCGCGCCCGCGACGCGGGGTCGCCGCAGGCGGCCAGCGTGGCCAGCAGCGCCAGCACGGCGCGGCGGCCGACCGCGTCAGCGGCCATGGGGCCAGGTGTTGCGCTTGGTGGGCGCCTTGGCCGACTTGCCGCGCGCGGCCCACAGCTTGTAGGCCGGTGGCGTCAGCTCGCGCTTGAGCAGCGCCACCAGCTCGCCGTGGCCGATGCCATGCTCCAGCATGACGCGGTTGTACGGCGGCACGTCCTCCCACGCGGTGGCGATGACGCGCTTGATCTCGTCGGGGCTGAGGCGGGGTGCGGTCTTGGCCATGGCCACATTGTCGGGCTAGCCCGCCAGCTCCTGCAGCAGCCCGCCCAGCGCGCGCTGCACCGGGCTGGCCTCGACGACGTCGGTGGCCAGGCCCTCGCTGCGCAGGCGCCTGAGCGCGCGGCGCGTCATGGAGTGCATGCCGCCGGCCAGGTTGCTGGTGAACATGAAGAAGGCGCCGTTGTCGCTGACCCAGGCCAGCTGCGCCGTGGCCCAGGCGCCCTGCAGGTTGAGCTTGCAGCGCTGGCCGGGCCGCAGCGCGTCCAGCCAGTCGCCGGCCGGGTCGCCGTCGGCGGCGCCGTCCAGCGGCATGGGCACGGTGGGCAGCGCGCCGATGTGGGTGTCGTGCCCCTGCCAGGTCGCCGGCTCCGGGGCCGGCTCGGGGGCGGGCTGCGGCGGCGCCATGACAGACGCAACAGGCGCGGCGGCCGCCCGCGGCGCTTCGGCCGGCTCGGCGGGCGCCTCGGCGCGCTCGGCCAGGTGGCGGCGGTGCGTCTGCATCAGCTCGGCCAGCACGCGGGTGCGGTGCTGCTGCGGCAGGTCGATGAGCGCCATGCCCTGCTGCACGCGGCCGATCAGCGTGGGCAGCCGGCGGCGCAGGTCGGCCCGTTCGGCCGGCGTCTCGGGCCGCTGAAGGCTGGCCAGCAGCTCGTCCACCGTGCCCACCAGCGCCTGCGCCTCGGGCGATTCCGCCCCCTCGGTGGCCATGGTCCGGGCCAGCACCTCGATCCACGGCCCGCGCAGGAAGGTCTGCACCGTGGGGCTGACCTCCTGCGCCCGGCCCAGTTGCGTCTCCACCTGGTCGCGCAGCAGCGGCAGCAGCCGGCGCTCGGCCTCCATCTGCCCCAGCGCGCCCATGGCCGGCCGCGTGCGCTCGACCTGTTCCTGGCGCTCGTCGTCGATGAAGGTCTGCACCTGGGCCAGCGCCTGGGTGTAGGCCGCGGGCGCGTCGGGTGCGGTCTGCGCCAGCTGGGTGACGAGCGGATCCACGAAGCGCTGGAAGGCCTCGCCGCGCTCGCTGTCGTGCGCGGGCAGCGCGCCGGCGTGGCCGGCGATCTTGTTGATGAGCGCCCAGGCCGGGTGCTGCTCCGACCCCAGCACGCCGGGGTCGCGCGCGGCCAGCTGGCGCACCGGTGCCTCCAGCCGCGCGAGCGAGCCGCGCAGCGCCGGCGCCACCTGCGGGTCGGCCAGCAGACGCTCGAAGAGGCGGCCCAGCAGCGCGTGGCCGACATCGGCAGCCTCGCCGCCCCCCATGGGCTGCAGCTGGAACTCGGGCTCGCCGTCGGCGCGTGGCAACGCGGGCGCGCCCGTGCGGCCGGCGCCGGGCAGGCCGCGCTGCAGCAGCGGCATGCTGCGCAGCAGCGCCTGCAGCTGCTCGGCCGGCAGGCCGGCCGGCGCCGCCGCGGCACCGGCTGCCGTCGCCCGCGCAGCGGCGCCCGCATCGGGCGTGCGGATGGCGCGGTAGCGCGGCGACTGCAGCCCGGCGGCCTTGAGCTCGTCGGTCACCTCCAGCAGCAGCGGCCGCAGCTGCGCCACCAGCGTCTGCGCCGCCACGCGCATCCACAGCGCCTGCTGCTCGGGCTCCAGCACCTGCTCGTAGACGGTGTGGCTGACGGCCCGCGCGAACACGGCCGGCCCGCAGGCGGTCGGGTCCTCGCCGCCACGCACCTCGGGCAGCATCGGGCCGGCCAGGCCCTGCAGCTCGCGCAGCTCCCATTCCAGCTTCAGATCGGCCAGCTGCACGACGCGGGAGATCTCGATGTCCTTCTCGGCCTGCGCCTCGTCGACGAGGGTGAGCTCGTCAATGTCGAAGCCGCTCAGCGCCGACGCCTGCGCGCCACGCCCCAGTGCCCGCGCCTCGGCGCCCTGGAAGCCGTGCAGCAAGTGGCCGGACAGGCATTCCGCGATGTGCATGCGCAGCGGCTCGGTGGCCAGCAGCAGGCCCGACAGGTGCTTGCGCTCCACGCCGCCCAGGCCGGCCTCGACGGGGTCGCGCATGGCCTGCAGCATGGCCTCCACCCAGGCGGTGGCGAACGGCAGGGCCCGGGCTTCCAGGCCCCTGACGTGGCGGTCGAACTGCGGGTGGACTTCCATGGGCCGGGTCGCGCTCCTTCAACGGGAGCGCCGACTCTAGCCGCGCAGCCTTGCTGCCAGGCTTCAGGCGGCGGCGATCCGACCTGCCGCGTGACGGGCGTCGCGGTCTTCAGGCCGAGCGCCGGGCCGTCCCGCCAAGGGGATCACGCCCCCCGCGTCACGGGCATCGCGATCTTGTCGGTCGGCAGCTTCATGTGGCTGGCCAGTTCCAGCTTGGCCAGCGAGTTGCGGTGCACCTCGTCCGGGCCGTCGGCCAGGCGCAGCGTGCGCTGGTGCGCCCACATCGTGGCCAGCGGCGTGTCCTGCGACACACCGGCGCCGCCGAACAGCTGGATGGCCCAGTCGATGACCTGCAGCGCCATGTTGGGCGCGACGATCTTGATCATCGCGATCTCGGCCTTGGCGACCTTGTTGCCCACCGTGTCCATCATGTAGGCGGCCTTCAGCGTCAGCAGGCGGGCCTGCTCGATCATGCAGCGCGCCTCGGCGATGCGCTCCTGCGTGACGGTCTGCTGCGCCAGCGTCTTGCCGAAGGCCGTGCGCGCGATGGCGCGCTCGCACATCAGTTGCAGCGCGCGCTCGGCGGCGCCGATGGAGCGCATGCAGTGGTGGATGCGGCCCGGGCCCAGGCGGCCTTGCGCGATCTCGAAGCCGCGGCCCTCGCCCAGCAGGATGTTGGCCGCCGGCACGCGCACGTTCTTCAGCTCCACTTCCATGTGGCCGTGTGGCGCGTCGTCATAGCCGAACACCGACAGCGGGCGGACGACGGTGATGCCCGGCGCGTCGGCCGGCACGACGATCATGGACTGCTGCTCGTGGCGGCCGGCCTCGGGGTTGGTCTTGCCCATGACGATGTAGACGGCGCAGCGCGGGTCGCCGGCGCCGGAGCTCCACCACTTGCGGCCGTTGATGACGTAGTCGTCACCGTCGCGCTCGATGCGGCACTCGATGTTGGTGGCGTCGCTGGACGCGACAGCCGGCTCCGTCATCAGGAAGGCCGAGCGGATCTCGCCCTTGAGCAGCGGCTCCAGCCAGCGGTCCTTCAGCGACTCGGACGCATAGCGTTCCAGCGTCTCCATGTTGCCGGTGTCGGGCGCGGAGCAGTTGAAGACCTCGGGCGCCCAGAACACGCGACCCATGATCTCGCACAGCGGTGCGTATTCAAGGTTCGACAGCCCCTCCGGCGCCCGGGTGCTCTTGGGCAGGAACAGGTTCCACAGCCCGGCCGCGCGGGCCTTGGGCTTGAGCTCCTCGATGACCCGGGTGGGCACCCAGGGGTTGCCGGCGCGGCGGTTGGCTTCGACTTCCTCCAGGTAGCGGCGCTCGTTCGGATAGATGTGCTCGTCGAAGAACGCCAGCAGGCGCTCGCGCATCTGCGCGACCTTGGGGGAGTAGTCGAAGTTCATGGCGCGGCTCCTTTAAGTCGGCCGCCAGTGTGGCGCAGCGGCCCGGGCGCGCTTGTCACGCAGGCGGCAGGGTGTCGCCTGAGGCGCAGCCACGGCTGATGCACACTCGCGCCCGCCGTCGCGGGGACGGCGAGGGAGAACCGATGAAGCAATACATCTGGATGAAAGTGATTGCCGCCGGCCTGGCGCTGGCGGCGCTGTTGTTCGGCATCAGCATCATGGACGCCGACCCGACGCTGCGCGTGATGCGCGACGTGACCATGGCCGACATCGAGGCGGGCAAGATGCCCGCCGACGGCCAGAAGGTGCGCATCATCGACGCCTGGCTGCTGCCGACGTGGGTGGTGGAGTACTCGCACAGCCGCAAGCGCGGCGACCACGCGCACGTGACCGTGGGCCTGGGCTCGCGCGAGACCTTCGAGCGCGCCGCGCAGGGCCAGCCGGCCGAGGTGAAGCTGTGGCTGCGCCTGCCGCAGGACTTCAAGACCCGCGAGGGCGCCAGCGCCGCGATGAACAACGATGCGCTGTACCTGCGCCAGCAGCCGCGCGAGGGCGTCATCAACGCGCTGCCCGACAGCGTGCGCGAGAACATCAAGAGCGACAGCCACATGACCTCCACGGCGACGATGCGCCTGGAAGAGGGCGCCACGCCCAACAGCGAGGGCGACGGCGTGGGCTTCGTCGCGGCCGGCGTGCTGGCACTGGCGCTGGTGGCCGCGTGGCTGGCCACCGACTACGCCAACCAGGGCTGGCTGCGCGACCTGGCCACGAGCGGTGCCACGCCCTTCCAGGGCGCGTCGCGCTGGCTGCTGGCCTACGGCGTCGCGCTGCTGGGGGCGCCGCTGCTGGTGTTCTTCGCCGCCGGCACCTGGGTGGACGCGCAGCAGCTGGACACCACGCTGCTCGCCTGGGCGCTGGCGCTGCTGGCACTGGCCGGCTTCGCGCTGTGGCGCCACCGCGTGGCCTTCGTCGTCACGCCGCAAGGGCTGGACCGCGCGTCCCGCAGCGGCTCGCAGTCGCTGCTGCGCTGGGACGAGGTGGACGCGCTGAGCATTGCGCAGCGCAACTTCCGCGGCAGCGTGTCGGTGACCTACACGCTGCATGCCGGCGAGCGCAAGACCAAGGTCGGCAACAGCCTGTTCGCCGGCGGCGTGGACCGCTACAAGGAGCTGGGCCAGCTGCTGCGCAACGAGGTGAACCACCGCGTCGCGCCGCCGCTGTTCGCCAAGCTCGCCAGCGGCGCCCGCGTGGCCTTCGGCGCGCTGGGCGCGCACCGCGACGGCCTCGTCAAGGGCCGGCTGGAGACCGGCGAGCTGCTGCCCTGGGCCGACATCGACAGCGCCAACTTCGCCGACGGCAAGCTGAAGATCAAGCGCAAGGGCAAGCTGCTGGCCTGGGACAACGTGGCGCTGGGCAAGGTGCGCAACCCGGACGTGCTGATCCAGCTGATCGAGCAGCGCGGGCTGGCCTCAGCCGCTTAGAAGTTTCTGCTCCGCCAGCGCCAGCGCGGCCGGCGTACCGCTGATGACCAGCGTGTCGCCGCCGGCCAGCGTGGCGCCGTCGACGAACTGGCCCTTGCCGTCGGCGCGGCGCAGCGACACGACGGCCACGCCCAGGGCGTGCAGCGCCAGGTCGTCCAACGGCCGGCCGGCGTGCGCCGACGCCGTGGGCAGCGTGACGGACGACAGCCGCGCCTGCTCGATCTCGTCCACGGTGTCGTCATCGGCGCCGTGGAAGTAGCCGCGCAGCAGGCCGTAGCGCCGATCGCGTGCGTCGCGCGTGATGCGGATGACGCGGCGCATCGGCACGCCCACCAGCGCCAGCGCATGCGACGCCAGCATCAGCGAGCCCTCGATGGCCTCGGGCACCACCTCGGTCGCGCCGGCGGCCTTGAGCCGCTCCAGGTCGGCGTCGTCGATGGTGCGCACGACCACCGGCACGCGTGGCGCGTGGGCGCGCACCAGGTCCAGGATCCTCAGCGCCGACGGCGTGTCGTGATAGCTGACGACGACGGCGCTGGCCCGCGCCAGGCCCGCGGCCATCAGGCTCTGCACCTTGGCCGCGTCGCCGAACACGACGCTCTGGCCCGCCGCGGCGGCCTGGCGCACGCGGTCAGGGTCCAGGTCCAGCGCCATGTAGGGGATGTGCTCGCCCTCCAGCAGCCGTGCCAGGTTTTGCCCCGAGCGGCCGTAGCCGCAGATGATGACGTGGGCTTCCTGCTTGATGGACTTCTTGGCGATGGTCGTCAGCTGCACCGACTGCATCAGCCAGTCGCTGCTGCTCAGCTTCATGACGATGCGGTTGCTGTACATCACGAGGATGGGCGTGATGAGCATGGACAGCACCATGCTGGCCAGCACCGGGCTGACCCACTGCGCCGCGATGAGCTGGTGCTGAGCGCCCAGTGTCAGCAGCACGAAGCCGAACTCGCCGGCCTGCGCCAGGTACAGGCCCGTGCGCAGCGCCACGCCCGGCGGCGAGCGGAACAGCCGCGCCAGCCCGGCGATGAGCGCGAACTTGGCCACCACCGGCAGCGCCGTCAGCGCGATGACCAGCCACCAGCTGTCCACCAGCGGCCGCCAGTCCAGCTTCATGCCAATGGTGATGAAGAACAGGCCCAGCAGCACGTCGTGGAAGGGCCGGATGTCGGTCTCCACCTGGTGGCGGTACTCGGTCTCCGAGATCAGCATGCCGGCGACGAAGGCGCCCAGCGCCAGGCTCAGCCCGGCGTGCTCCGTCAGCCAGGCCAGGCCCAGCGTGACCAGCAGCAGGTTCAGCATGAACAGCTCGTCGCTCTTGCGGCGCGCCACCAGCGTCAGCCACCAGCGCATCAGCTTCTGGCCGCCGAACAGCAGCAGGCCCAGCAGCGCGACGGCCTTCAGCGCGGCCCAGGCCAGCGCCTCCACCATCTCGCCGCCGCTGCTGTTCAGCGCCGGGATCAGCACCAGCAGCGGCACCACGGCCAGGTCCTGGAACAGCAGCACGCCCATGACCAGCTTGCCGTGCGGGCTCTCCAGCTCCAGCCGCTCGGCCATCAGCTTGACGACGATGGCGGTGGAGCTCATGGCCATGGCCGCGCCCAGCACCAGCGCGCCCTCCCATTGCAGCTCCCAGGCCCGCCCCAGCAGCGTCAGCCCGGTCATCAGCAGCACGTTGCCGACCATGGCACCGGCAATCGTCAGCACCACCTGCGACATGCCCAGCCCGAACACGGCCGTCTTCAGCGCCCGCAGCTTGGGCAGGTTGAACTCCAGCCCGATGGCGAACATCAGGAACACGACGCCGAACTCGGCCAGGTACTGAATGCCAGCCGAATCCTGCGCGAACGCCAGCGCGTTGGGGCCGATGACCACCCCCACCACCAGGTAGCCCAGCATGGGCGGCAGCTTCAGCGACCGGCAGACAACCACGCCGAACACTGCGGCGACAAGATAGAGAAGGGCGAGGTCCAGGGAGGTCACCGACGGATGGTATGCGGGCGGCCGCGGGGCGCTTCCGGCCGCCGCCGGCAGTGAAATCCCTCACGCCCGGCCCGGCGTCATGCGTGCCTTGCATAAGCGCATGACCACTTGGCTAGACAAGCCGGCGCCGCGAAGGCAGGCTTCGCGCTACCGTTCGCCCCACCAAAAATTACGGAGCGTTTCATGCCCAACCTGTCCTTCGTCTCGCCCACGCGCAACAGCCCGTGGGGGACTTATCTGTCCCAGATCGACGCCGTGGAGCCCTACCTGGGCCACCTGGGCCGCTGGGTCGAGACGCTGCGCCGCCCCAAGCGCGCGCTGATCGTGGACATTCCCATCGAGCTGGACAACGGCACCATCGCCCACTACGAGGGCTACCGCGTGCAGCACAGCCTGACGCGCGGCCCCGGCAAGGGCGGCGTGCGCTACCACCCGGACGTCACGCTGGAAGAAGTGATGGCGCTGTCGGCCTGGATGACCATCAAGAACGCCGCGGTGAACCTGCCCTACGGCGGCGCCAAGGGCGGCATCCGGCTGGACCCCGCGCTGCTGTCCATGAAGGAGCTGGAGAAGGTTACGCGCCGGTACACCAGCGAGATCGGCATCATCATCGGCCCGCAGCAGGACATCCCGGCGCCGGACGTGAACACCAACGGCAAGATCATGGCCTGGATGATGGACACGTACTCGATGAACACCGGCGCCACGGCGACCGGCGTCGTCACGGGCAAGCCCATCGAGCTGGGCGGTTCGCTGGGCCGCGTGGCCGCCACCGGCCGCGGCGTGTTCGTCGTGGGCCGTGAGGCGATGCGCCGCCTGAACATCGACATGGAAGGCGCCCGCGTCGCCGTGCAGGGCTTCGGCAACGTCGGCTCCATCGCCGCCAAGCTGTTCGCGGCCAACGGCGCCAAGATCGTCGCCGTGCAGGACCACACCGGCACGCTGGTCAACAGCAACGGCTTTGACATGGCCAACCTGCTGGACCACGTGGCCAAGACGCGCGGCGTGGCCGGCTTCAAGGGCGGCGACATGATCGCCAACGAGGACTTCTGGGACGTCAAGAGCGACGTGCTGATCCCGGCCGCGCTGGAAGGCCAGATCACGGCCGAGCGCGCCAGGCGCATCACCACCCGCCTGGTGCTGGAAGGCGCGAATGGCCCGACCACGCCCGACGGCGAGGCCGTGCTGGCCGAACGCGGCATCGTCGTCGTGCCCGACGTGATCGCCAACGCCGGCGGCGTGACGGTGTCGTACTTCGAGTGGGTGCAGGACTTCTCGTCCTTCTTCTGGACCGAGGACGAGATCAACGTGCGCCTGGACAAGATCATGATCGGTGCGTTCAAGCACATCTGGGAAACGGGCGAGCAGCACAAGATCCCGCTGCGCACCGCCGCCTTCACGGTGGCGTGCACGCGCGTGCTGCAGGCGCGCGAGGAGCGCGGCCTGTATCCGTAACCCCATCGTCTAGTCGCGCCCCGCTGCACGCGGGCGCGACTAGACGATCCCCCGAGGGGATGGCTTGGGAGCGGCCCGGCTCTCGGCCCGAAACAACCACGGCGGCCTGCAGGCCGCCGTTCTTCATGGCGCCGCGGCTGCTACGCTGCGCGCCCCCATGAGCCACCTCGCGCGCCACCTGCTGCCCGCCGACGCCCGTGACGCGCTGAACGCCCACCCGGCGCTGCGCGCGCTGCTGCTGACCGACGTGCTGGCGCTGCTGGCCGAGCTGGGGGCGGCGGTCATCCTGCCGTGGTGGATCACCAGCCACGGCGGCGCGGCGGCCATCGCGGCCTTCAGCGTGACGGTGGCCATCGCGGCCTTCGTCATCGCCCCGGCCCTGTCGCCATTCGGCGACCGGCTGTGCAAGGGCCGGCAGATCACGCGGGGCCTGGCTGCACTGACCGTGGTGGCGGCCCTGCTCGCGGGGCTGTCGTTCGCCGGCGTCTTCCACGTGGCCGTGCTGGCGGCGCTGGCCGTCGTGCAGGTGGCCGCGACGTCGTTCGCCGGGCCACCGCGCGACGCGCTGCTGGCCGAGCTCGTCGCGCCCGCGCAGCTGCCGGCGGCGCTGCGGCTGCGCAAGACAGCGCTGGCCGCCGGCGGCATCGCCGGGCCGCTGCTGGCCGGCGCGGCGCTGGGCGGCGCGGGCGTCACGGCGGCGCTGTGCGGCTACGGCGGGCTGCTGGCCGCCGCCACGCTGGCCACGTCGCGCCTGCCGCGGGCAACGGCGCCGGCGCCGCGACGCGGCGGGCTGGCGCGCTGGTGGGGCGAGCTGCGGGCCGGACTGGCCGCCAAGTGGCAGGTGCCGATGGAGCGCGGCTGGACGGCGGTGAACTTCGTCGTCTGGCTGTTCCAGGGCCCGGCCGTGGGCCTGCTGATCCCGCTCAAGGTGCACGCGCTGGGCCTGCCCGGCCCGTGGCTGGGCCTCTCGCTGGGCGCGCTGTCGGCCGGCGTGCTGGTGGGCAGCGCCTTCGGCGCCGAGCGGCTGGTGCAGCGCCTGGGGCGCTTTCGCGTGCGCGTGGGGCTGGGCGTGCTGGAAGGGCTGGCACTGGCCGGCGTGGGCTGGGCCGCGTCGCCGGGGCTGCTGCTGGCCGGGCTGGCGCTGGCGGGCTTCTGCAATGCGGCCATGAGTTTGGTGGGCGCCACGCACCGCGCGCTGGCCATCCCGCGCGACTACCGGGTACGCCTGATCGCCGCCGGCTCCATGACGACCCAGGTTGCCGGTGCGCTGGGCCCGGCCCTCGTGGGCATGGCGCTGGCGCGCTGGAACGTGTCGGCGGTCTACACCGCCTGGGGCCTGCTGATGGCGGTGAGCGTGCTGGGGTTCCTGCGGGTGCCGCGCTTCCGGGAATTCCTGTCGCTGGGCCACGCCGACGTGGCCGACTGGTACCGCCGCCAGTACCCGGCGGTGTTCCCGCCGCGCCAGGCCGGCGCCTGACGACGCCCCGCCCGGCGGCGCCGGCTCAGCGGCCCGGGGCGCCCGGCTTGCGGCGGCGGCCCGCTGCGGCCATCGCGAACAGCGCGGTCGACAGCAGCGCCAGCACGCCAGGCTCCGGCAGCGCCGTGGAGGTCGTGCTGGCAATCCCGCTGATGTCGAACACCTTCAGGCTGCTGCCGCCGCCACTGCGCCAGTCGTAATAGAAGAGCTGGCCGTTGCCATAGGTCAGGCCGGCGTCCAGGCCTTCCAGGCCCAGGCCAAAGGTCTCCAGCAGCGCGCCGGTGCCGAGGTCAAAGCGGCGGATGGACGCGGAGGCCAGGTAGTCCAGCACCCAGATGGAGTTGTGGCTGGTGTCGACCGCGAAGTCGGCGATGCCGGCGCCGGTGAGCGTCAGCGTCTTGGTGATGGTGTCCGGCGCCGCGAGCGACGACACGCGGATGTTGTGCAGCGTGCTGTTGGAGTAGCCCGTCGTCGCCTCGGTGCGGTAGAGCTGGCCGGCGCGGACATCGATGGGCGTGCCCCCGTAGGCCGCCGTCTCGTTGCCCACCACGGTCGCGGCGCCGGTGGTCTTGCCCAGCTTGTAGAGGTCGCGGCCGTTGCCGTTGGCCGTGTAGTCGCTGAAGTAGTAGTTGCCGGCATCGGCCGCCACGGACACCACGTGGTTCGCCGTGCCCGCCGTAAAGCTCGCGGTGTAGGGAATGGTGCCGATCGTGCGCGTGCCGAGCACGGTGCCCGCCAGGTTGGTGCGCACGATGCTGTTGCCGCCTTGCTGCGCAAAGATCAGCTCGTTGGCGGCTTCGTCGAAGCCCATGCCCTGGGGGTGGTAGTTGCTGGACGAGGCCGACAGGGTGGCCCCCAGCGTGTACGTGTTGTTCAGCGTCAGCGCACCGGCACTGGCGGCCTGCGGCAGCGCGGCCAGAACCGCCAGCGCGCCCAAGAAACCCTTCAGCATGTCACCCCCCTAGATTGAAGTGGGCGCAGTCTATGCAGGCCACGGCCGTTGCCGGGCCACCGAGACCGGGGGGCCGGGAGGCTGGCAGGTGACGGAAGTCTCGAACAGCGGGGGTCAGGCCTTGCCGGTCACGGCGATCTCGGCGCCGGTGCTGTCCAGCACGCGCAGCGTGACCGGGATGGCCGACGCCACGCTCTGCGTGACGGTGCAGTAGTCCTCGAAGGTGTCCCGCACGCGCTGCAGGTGGCCCAGCTCGGCGGCGGGCTTGCCCAGGTGCAGGTCCACGGCCAGGCCCAGCACGCGCACGCGCCCGCGCTCGTTCTTGCCGACGGTCGCCTTCACCTCGGTGCGCAGCGGCGACGGGTCGTCCTTGTACTTCTGGCAGGCGAACCACAGCGACGCGCTGAGGCAGTTGCCGACGGACGAGGCCAGCAGCTCGATAGGGTCAGGCCCGGTGCCCGTGCCCAGCGGCGCGGGTTCGTCGGACAGCAGCACCGGGATGTCCGGGCCGTAGCGGTGTTCGAACTCGTAGCC
This sequence comes from Roseateles sp. GW823-FHT07B05, assembly GCF_058794515.1. Classification (NCBI taxonomy): domain Bacteria; kingdom Pseudomonadati; phylum Pseudomonadota; class Betaproteobacteria; order Burkholderiales; family Sphaerotilaceae; genus Roseateles; species Roseateles sp. GW823-FHT07B05. Next base: position 18,326 of record NZ_JBXAGX010000021.1, on the reverse strand, counting down.
CTGACGCTGGGTCAGGGTGACGCTGGGGTGGTCCATGGGGTTCTCCGGATTTGAGAGGAGGTGGTTGATTACAAAGTGTCGAAATGGAGGCCAATGTATCGAACCCGGCCTTCGAGCTCCGCCGAATGCAGTAGTCAAAGTGTCGAACTCCATGCGCTGCACCTGCACTCGTCAGACGGCGTCAAAGCGCGTGTGCGGCGTTCGTGCTTGGCACCAGCAACGGCGCGAAGCTGCCGTCGCGTCGGGGGCCGCATTGGTACGCAGAGGAGCTTCCTCGGTCAGCACAGCCTTGGCGCCCTTGCTGTTGCGATGGTTCTCAGCCGCCGCGTAGGGTCGGCACCGGGTTCTGATCGGACAAAGCCGTGGCAGCATGAAGTTATGACGACCGCCAAATATCCCCTGTCAAAGCTGACCCACGAGCACGGCAAGCATGTAATTGACAGTGAATCTGGCCTCGAGGTGTTTGATGCGCCGTCCTCGCATGCGCTCATACAAGCGGCGGGCTACCTCAAGTACAACCTCGCCAAGTCCACGGGCCAAGGAGTCTTCTTCAGAGGGCAAACGCGACTCCACAAGACGCTATCCCCAACGCTGCTTCGTAGTGTGAAGGAAGGCCCACCGACGGTACGCCGGTTGACGCAACTCCGAGAGCTGCTCAACGACATTGAGGCAAATCAATCGGCGCTGAAAGCTGTTGCTCCCGACTGCCGTGAGCCGCTTTTGCAGCACTACGGAATCAAAACGACCTGGATAGACGTCGTAGATAACATCTGGATCGCGTTGTGGTTCGCTTGCCATCGAGCAAAGTCCGTAGGCTGGCCGGAAGAGTATTTGCACTTTGAAAAGCGCATTCCGGATCCTCGCACTAAGCAGGAGTACGCATATGTGATGCTCCTGGCGTCCGCACATTCGTCCCCTATGCCAGGTCTTCCAGGAAGATTCCGGGACGAGCGGTCGGAAACGATAGATCTCCGGGTCGCCGCGCCATCCCATTTTGTGCGCCCTCACGCGCAGCACGGCCTGCTGGTTCGGCGACTGAGCAAAGCCGGCAATCCTGTTGGCGACAACTTACCGCTTCATGTGGGAACCATTCGGGTTCGTCTGGAAGCCGCACTCGATTGGCTGGGAGACGCTACAACGCTCACAACTCATTGTTTGTTCCCACCCGCTTATTACGACTACGGGTACCGAGAACTTTTGTCTGGCGTCACGCCTACTCATAAGCTGCTCGGCTCAATTCAGCGGGTTCAACCTTAGGGCACTAATGAGATTGCCGTCAGCAGCCCGTCCAGTAGTGTGGCTTGACGTGACATGCCTTACCGTCAGCAACCGCCTTAACATTAGGGAGTGCTGGGTTGCTGCCGGCTTGAAGGGCACTTTGTTAAGTGGAAGGACCGGATGAGGCGGGCCGCCGCCGTCGCTTGCACGCGGCCGCTCGGACGCAGTGAGATCCGACGCTGGTGGTGGGCTTGGACCACGAATGCCCAACCGTTGAGCTTCTTAGGCCGCCTTCTTGATGGCGCCATCGAAGTTTTGTCGCGAGAGCCTGCTGTGGACAAAGTCTTCAAACGTGTTCGCACCAATCTCTCCACTAGAAGTCCGCCGCGTCAGTCTTCACGCGCACCAGACGTCGGTTGTCCCAGAGCCGCCGCAGATCGATCCTTCTGCAAAGCCCTCTCTAGGCTGGCTGCACGGGCCTGATCGCGAGTCATGACGCCTTCGATAACCGCCTCACAGTCGCTGAGGAACTCAGCGCTGGGACAATGTCCTTCTATCCGTGTGCTGGCAAGGGCCTGCTCGTGAAGGAAGCGGCGCCTGATCTTCTCAACGTCTCTCATGGAGTCGCCTTTCCGGAGTGGCCCATAGTCAGTTGCCTGGCACGGGCGAACGGTGTGCCGAAGATGCTGTCCAGGTAAGCGCCCTTGTCGCTCCCCATGAGCCAACGCACCACACAGCGGCGCATGCAAGCGGGCGCCGAGTACGTCAGGCAGCCCATTTCTTGCCTCGCATCGCGTACTCCACCGCCAGGTCGTACACGTTGTCGCACTTCTGCTTGAACGTCGTGCGGTCGTAGCTGTCCGGCAGGTCTGCGTCCAGCACGCGCTCGATCTCTGCCCTCACCTGCTTCTGCGTCTGTGCGCTTTGGTGCCAGTTCTGGATCAGCACCTTGGGCTGCTCCTCCACCAGGCGCTTCAGCAGATGCTTGGCCGCCAGCTTCACGCGCTGGGTCTCGTTCTGCGTCAGTGACTCCTTCTTCAGCAGGTCGAACAGTTCCAGCTCATCCTCGGTCAGCCCCTCGCGGATGTGCCGCTCGGCTTCTTCCTTCAGCTCCTGGGCGTAGGCGGTCAGCTCGTCGTAGTAGTTCTCGGTGGACGTGGCGCCGGAGTTGTAGGCGTCGATCACCTTCTGCAGCCGCTGGATGAAGTCGGTCCGGGTGCTGTTCTGCGCCAGCATCTCGGCCAGCTTGCGCTGCAGGAAGGCTTGCAGATCAGCAATCTGGATGTTCTTGAACGGCGCCTGCTTGAACTCCTCGCGCAGCTTCTCGACGTTGACTGTGCTCAGGTTCCAGGGCTTGCCGCGCTGCACGACCTTGTACTGCGCCTCGAACTCCTTGGCCGAGAAGGCCTCGGCCTTGTCCACCACCACGCTGGCGTCCAGCAGCGCCTCGATGCGCTGCACGGCGCTTCCGATGTCGGCCTGCTCGACGATGCTGTCCATCACGCCGCGCAGGTACTGGAAGGCCGACACCACACGGCCGAGCTTGCGGCCCAGCACCTCGGGCTTGCAGGCCTCGTACAGCGAGGAAATCGTGTTCTCGTAGACGTTGAAGGACTTGCGCTGCTCGTCGCTGGCCAGCAGCGTGTCGGCAAAGCCGTTGAACTGGCCCAGCTTGGTGAACACGTCGCCGCGGTCTAGCGCCTCATGAAGCGGCACGCCCTGGCTCTGGCAGTAGGACAGGCCTTGCTCGATGGCCTCGTCCAGCAGCGTGAACAAATGGCTCTTGTCCCGCACCGGCAGCTCGTCATCCTCGGGGCCGGCGGCGTAGTCGCGCAAGGCCTTCTTCATGCGGCGGAAGACGTTGTAGTAGTCCACGATCTCGCCGTGGCGCTTCTCGACGCCAAGGATCTTGTGGCCACTCACCCGATTGGCCCGCGCGATGGTCTGCATCAGCGTGTGGCCTTGCATGGGCTTGTCCAGGTACAGCGTGCTCACCGTCGGCGCGTCAAAGCCCGTCAGCCACATCGCGCAGACGAACACCAGTTGCAGCGGGTGTTCCGGGTCCTTGAAGTTGAACTCGATGTCGTGGCCGTGCTCGTCCAGCGCGTTCATGCGCTGGCGGTGCGGCTTGATGTCGAGGCCCTTCTTGGCGAACTTCTCTTCCTCGCCCGCTTCCTCGCTGACGATCACGGCCATCTGCACGGCGCTCATCCAGGCCTTGAGCTGCTTCAGGCGCTGGCGCTCCACGTCGTTGGTCGTGGAGGCGATGCGGCCGTTCAGTGTCTTGATCTCGGCCTTCCACAGCGCCTGCACCTTGTCGAACATCGTCACGGCGGTGAACTTGTCCACCGAGATGACGATGCCCTTGCCCAGGTAGCCCCGGCGGGGGAAGTGGTAGACGATGTCGCGAGCGATGGTGTCCAGCCGGTCCTCGCGCTTGACGACCTCCATCTCCTGCGCGAAGCGCTTCTCCAGCTTCTCCTGCGCCTCGCCGTCCAGGTTCTCGTCTTCCAGGATCGCGGCGAACTCCTCGCTCAGGTCGTCGTTCTGGATCAGCACCTCCGGCACGCGCTTTTCGTAGAACAGTGGCACCGTGGCGCCGTCTTCCACGCTCTGCTGGAAGTTGTACTCCGACACGTAGTCGCCGAACCAGGCATTGGTCTTGCGCTCCTGGCCCAGCAGCGGCGTGCCGGTGAAGGCCAGGAAGTTCGCGTTCGGCAGGCCGGCGCGCATGTTCTCGGCCAGGCCGGCGTACTGGGTACGGTGCGCCTCGTCCACGATGACGACGATGTCGTCCCGGTCGGACAGCAGTGGATAGTCCTTGCCCTTCTCGAAGCGGAACTTCTGGATCAGCGTGAACACCACGCGCTTGTTCTTGCCCAGCATCTCGCGCAGTTGCGCGCTGCCCTTGGGCCGCACATCGTCCTTGGGCGCTACCACGCCGGTGTGCAGGAAGTTTCGGTAAATCTGCCCGTCCAGGTCGTCCCGGTCGGTCACCACCACGAACGTGAAGTTGCCAGTCAGCTTGCGGAAGATCTTGCGGGTGTAGAACACCATCGAAAAGCTCTTGCCGGAGCCCTGGGTGTGCCAGAACACGCCCAGCTTGCCACCCAACTCGCGCCGGCGCCTGAACTGCTCGAAGGCGTTGTTCACGCCGATGAACTGGTGGTTCTGCGCGATGACCTTCTGCGTCTCGCGGTAGAACACGCAGAAGTTCTCCACGTAATCCAGCAGCCGCTCGGGCGTCAGCAGGCCCAGCACCACCCGCTCCACGCTCAGGGCCTGGGCGGCGATGGCCGGACGGTCCAGCTTCTCCTTCTCGTCATCCACCCGCAGCCAGGTGAAGAAGTGCTCCCACTGCGCGGTGATGCTGCCCAGCCGCGTCTCGATGCCATTGCTCAGCAGGCACAGCGCGTTGGCGGTGAAGAGCTGCGGGATCTCGGCCTTGTAGGTGGTCAGGTTGTCGTCAAAGGCCGCACGGAGCTTCACGTTGCTGTTCTTCAGCTCGATGAACACCAGCGGCAGGCCGTTCACGTACAGCAGCACGTCGGGCCGGCGGTAGCCATGCTCGCCGCGCACCCAGAGCTGGCTCACCGCCAGGTAGTGGTTGCGGCCGGTGCGCGGGTCGTGCGCGTCGAAGTCGATGACCTTCAGCCGCTCGGTCACCGTCTGCCCCGCCTGCGGCCCGGCGTCCGGCTTGTAAGTCACCGGCACGCCGTCGCGGATCAGGGCATCCATCTCCCGGTTGGCCGCCACCAGGCTCATCGCCGTGCGAGGCTGCACCAGTTGGGCCAGGGCCTGGTCCACCGCGTGGGCCGGGGCCTGCGGGTTCAGCCGCTCCAGCGCCGCGCGCACGCGGTCGGCCAGGATGACCTCGCGCTTGTCGGCGCGGCCGGAGCCGTCGTTCAGGTCATCGGGCTGGGCCGTGAAGCAGTTCAGTGCATCGAAGCCGCACAGGTGCTGCAGCCGCTGCAGCAGGGCCTGCTCGATATCGTCCTCGCTGATGAAATTCTTCGCGGCGGCCACGGCACCTCCCTGGTGTTGCCGGTTGTGGAGAAGAAGACCTGCTAACGGGCTATCGCCTCACGCGGCGCGGCCTCTGCGGGCGGCGGCTGCATGCTGGGCGGGAACTGGATGTCTAGCGCGTCGACGCGGAGTTTGCCGGAGATCAGGCGGGGCAAAAGCGCATCACGACTCTTGGCAAGTAGGAGATTCTGTTTCGCCAGAACCAGCCGCTGGTCCAGGAATTGGTTCAATAGCTCCAGTTGAGGGTTCAATGAATCCGGCGGGACCAGCAGCCTGATCGCGTTGAGATGCTTGGCTCCAAGGTGGCCGACTGTCGCGCCAACAATCGTCTGCTGATAGTGCGATATGGGCGCTCTCAGGGCATGGGCCGCATACGCGCGCAGCCGCTCCTGCTTCGCAGCGACGCGGCAGGTCCGTTGAACGAGATAGGCGTCCTCAGCGATCCAATGATTCATGTGGAATTCGCCATCCATGCCGATGAGGAGATCGCCGGCTCGCACGACGTACTTGTCATCAGCAATCTCATCCGTGTAGGTCTTAGAGTCGCCTGCAAGGACGTCACGGATGCGGATGATCTTCTTGCCCACCTCCAGCTCAGAGAACCGATCACCGGCGAAGGTGAAGCCATACGTGATCGAAGCCAGTTTGGGCAGTTCGACGTATGTCCAGCCGTCGGGTGGATTCACCCGGCTTACGCCGTTTGCGGCGCCAGGAAACCGCATCCGCACAAACCACTCGCGGTAGATCTCTTCGGCCGTGGACTCCAGCAAGGCGATGCGGCGCTGGTTATTGGCGATCAGGTCGTCATAGCACGCTAGGAACGCCGCAATGCCTTCTTGTTCATCCAATGGCGGAACGGGTACTTCTAATTGACCCAGCAGTCCCTGGTTGAGGTTGTTGATGTTGGTCCCGCCGCCAGAGCCGCTGAGGGTCTTGCGAATGAGATCGGACTTGAACAGGTACGCATAAAACCTCGGACTGATTGGCGCCCCCTCTCGGAAGCGGAGGCGAATCGTGAAGCCTGAGTGCGACACGGGCTCGCGGAGCCCCGTGATTAGCAAGCTGCGCCCGATCAGTTCTCTGTTGCCGTTTGATCTGACGAACAGGATGTCGTTCTCAGCCAGCAGATCTACGTCACGCACAACCCCTCGCGGATCCACCTCGTCGAGCGTCTCGTAGTCCGGGAACATGCGACTGCCGAAGTCCGAGACGCCGATGATCTTGGTGCCCCTGCCCCAACTGGTGCCGGGGAAGTTCAGGCCGTTCTTAAACGTGGCCAGGGTTTCAAGGCGAACAATGGGCCAATTGCTCAAGCCGCCTCCAGCAACTGCGTCAGGTTCTCGGCGATAGCTTTTGCCAGAACGTCAGCGTCTTGGTTCAGCCGTTCAAGTTCAACGGCTTGCTCTGCAAGGCTCGCCAGGAAGTCGGCCTCACTGCAGCCATCCTCCTCAATCACCACGCCCACATACCGCCCCGGGTTCAGCGACCAATCCTGCTCGGCAATCTCCTCGCGGCTGGCCAGCTTGCACAGGCCGGTGACGTCTTCGTAGGCGGCCTGGGGGAAGCGCTCCTGCAGCCAGCTCACATGCTGGTAGTACAGCTCGGCGGCCTTCAGTTCGTCATGAAGGGCCTGCACCGCCGCTTTCACGCCCTTGGTCTGGCGGTTGGCGGTGGCGCGCTTGCCGTCTGCTTTGGCGGCCTCGGCCTTGCGCTTGTCCATTTCGCGGATGGCCTTGTCCAGCGCCTTCACCGCCGCGTGCAGGCCGGTGAAGAAGGGTGTGAACTGGTCGCGCAGCAGGTGCTGGGCTTGGTTGCGGTCCTCCACGCTGTGCTTCTGGCCGCGGGTGCGTTCGTGCTGGTCTTGGGCCTGCGCCAGCGCGGTGAGCTGGCCCCACTGGGCTTGCAGCGCGGCGATGGCGTCGCGCGCGGCCTGGCTGGTTTGGGCATCGGCCGCTTCCTCGGCCAGCACGTCCAGCAGGCGTTCGCTCAGGGCGGGCAAGTGCTCGGCGGCTTCCTTGAGCTGCGCCATGCCTTGGTGCAGGTAGCGGTCCACCTGGTCCACGAACTCCTGGCGGCGGCCCTTGTGCAGGCGGGGGATGAGGGCGATGTTTTGGATCTGCGCGTCGCTCAGCTCGCGGTGGGCGCGGTCCATCTGCGTGAAGATGTTCCGGGCGTCGATGAACAGCACCTTGTCGTCCGTTTTGCCCTTGTCGAAGAACCACAGCGTGGCCGGCAGCGTGACGGTGTAGAACAGGTTGGACGGCAGCGTGAGCATGCCGTAGATCAGGTTCTGCTCGATGAGCGTGCGGCGGATGTCGGCCTCGGAGTGGCGCGCATCGCTGGCCGAGTTGGCCATCACCAGCGCGGCTCGGCCGCCGGGCTTCAGCGATGTGGCAAAGAGGTTGATCCAGAGGTAGTTGCCGTTGGGCACGGTCTCGACGGCTTTTTCCTTGCCGTCTTTGCCGCCCGCCGCTTTGGCCTTGGTCTTGTTGCGCGGCACGCCGTAGGTGTTGAAGCGGCGGTCCTTCTCCACGGCGTCCAGCGTCACGTCGTCCACGTTGAAAGGCGGGTTGGCCATCACGTAGTCGAAGGCGCCGAAGGCGTTGAAGGGGTCTTCGTAGTAGGCGTTGGCCTGCTTGATGTCGCCGCGCAAGTTGTTCACGGCGAGGTTCATCTTGGCGAGCTTGACCGTCTCGAGCGTCTTCTCGGTGCCGCAGACGAACACGTCCAGGTCGGCCGCCTTGTCGGCCTGGTGTTGGTGGATGAAGTCGGCCGACTGCACGAACATGCCGCCCGAGCCGCAGGCGGGGTCGAACACCTTGCCGCCATGGGGCTCGATGATCTCGGTCATCAGCTTGACGACGGAGCGCGGCGTGAAGAACTCGCCGCCGCCCTGGCCCTCGCTGAGCGCGAAGTTGGCGAGGAAGTACTCGTAGATCTGGCCGAACACATCGCCCGAGGCATCGACCGGGATGTCGGAGAACAGCTTCAGCAGATCCTTGGGGATGTGCTGGTTCTTGGGGCTTCGGGTGAAGCGGTCGTACTCCTCCTGCGGCAGCACACCCAGCAGCTCCGGCTTGGTGTTCTCAATGCTGGCCATCGCGGCGCGGATGGCTTTGGCGATGTTTTCCTTCTCGGGCAGGTTCAGCAGATAGTCGTAGCGGGCCTGGGGCTTCAGGTAGAAGCCGCATTTCTCGATGGCGATGTCCTGCTCGCTGCGCTCCCGGCGGGTGCCCTTGAGCTTCTGATATTCCTGGTCGATGGCCGCCTCGTGCTGACGGTACTTGTTGTCGGCGAACTTCAGGAAGATGAGACCCAGCACCGGCGTGCTGTACTCGCTGGCCTTGAGGTCGGAGTTGGCGCGGAGCTTGTCGGCTGCGGCCCAGAGGTCGGCTTCTAGTTTTTTGAGCTGGTCACGATTCATGCGCGGAATCGTAGTGGAGCGGTGAGGTTCGCCCCGGCTGCTTCTGTGCAACCGCCTGCGCTGACGGTGACCTGATCAGCGTGCTGACTTGCTGGACTGCTCGTACAGCCCGCGGGGCGCCCTGTTGCCGCCGGCAGTCTCTCGAGTAGCCCCATGAGCGCATCAGGTGCGCAGCGCCGCAGCCAGCTTACCTGCGTCTTGCATAACTTTCGAACATCAGAACGGGTGCAGGTCGGATTGGTCTGCATGAAGGCCTCGATCTCCTGGATGGCCACCTTCAATCTCGCTTGCTTCCTGCTAGCCGCACGCTCTTGCTGCCCCTGCTCACCCGCGTCGCGAAGATATCGCCGTACGGCGGTCATTGACACCCCGAGGGCCTTGGCCACTGCCCGCGCCGAGTGGTGGGTTTCCATGGCCGCCTTCAGCCGCGGGTCGACGTTCGCATTCGCTTCCGGCCATAGCAAGCCCTGACCGGTGGGGTCCCACACCGTGGCTTGCTCGGGATCATGCATAAGGCGTACTGCCACGTTGTCGCCAAGATCCGCAAAGACGGCCGCCCAAAGAAGCAACCACTTGACCGGATGAGCGACGCGAGTGCCGTGAATCAGGCCGTGTACCCATGCCCCATCGACGAGGGTCTCCATACCGGGCAGACCTTGGACGGCGTGAGCTACCGGCGTCGAAGCAAACCATGCGCGCAATCGGCCCACGGTGACCGCTTTGGTCGCAGGAATGACACTCTGGCTTCGCAATGCGGCCATCAAAGCCGCCGTCATGGCTCGTCGGTCGACCTGCACGCCACCCACCAAGCTGTTCGCAAGAGTCGCGACCGTTCTGAGAGCCCGCATCTCACCAGCCTCTCGCCGGCTTGCAATAGCAGCGATGCCGTCTGCAGGGGGCAGATGCCAGGCAGCCCGGGCCGGATCGTGCTCGCACAGCAGTTCGTCATGGTCAATGCAGACATAGACGCCGGGCAGCTGATGTGGAAGTCGCCAGCGCGCTTCGCCCCAGCGCGCTCGGTCCTGCTCGACGCATCGCTGACACCAACGCAATCCATCAACCGCCAAGCCAGATGCCCTCATGCCGAACTGCGAGGTCCACGCGACATTCGCTGCTCCCGAAGCTCTTTCAGTGAAGCTCGTGCGCAGGGCATCGGACAGAAACGGGAAGTACGCCGTCAGTGCGGTGCGTTGGAGGAGTACCGTGCGCAGATCACCCAGGCACTCGCCGGTCACCGCTACGAAGTGATGCAGCCCCGCGGGGGCGCAGCACTCGCGGTACGCGTGGGTAGCGCCGAAAAGCAGCGCGCTGGTTTGCCTGACTGTGGTCCCGCTCTGGCGGTGCATGCGTGCCGCCCAAGAGTACAAGGTCTCATCTCCCAGCCAGCTCGGCACGATGGCAAGCTTCTCAGTCAACATCAACCCGCTCCGCGTGTGGTGCTGGAGCGCCGAGGCGGCTTGGCGGCCTGTCCCTCAGTAGCTTCCTGAAGGTCACGGCATAGCCGGGCTTTTTCGTCTGGTTTGGCGCGGTCCTTTCTGGACATGCCTTGAGCTGTCCCGGCCAGCGGTGGTGCCGCTGGGGGCACCACCTGCGGGTCTGGTGCTTCCCGCACACTGGCCGCGGCCCAGTAGCGGCTGAGTTGTGCAACCGGCAGATCCTGAAACTGCATCAGCGCCTTGAGATCGCGATTCGCAAGCGCGGCATTTCGATCACGGACCATGGCGAAGCAAGGTGAACACCGGAACACCTCTTCGACGAAACGACTGTTGACCGACACCCGATTCCGCCGAAGTGCTGCTTCGAGAACCTCCATGCGAAGTCGGCACAGCTGCCGCGGCAAGCCACCGGTAAGCTGCCAAAGAAAGGCGGGCCAATCGGCGATCGCCGGGTACGCAGGAAGCGGTTCAAACTCCTCCTGCCCGCCCGCGAGAAGGGTCGCCCCCCAGATACCGGGAATCCAGATTCGTTGCCACACCGCGGTGTTTGGGCCAAGGGGCGGATTCAGCGTCAGCCAACCACCTTCTGAGAACCGGTCCGTGTCCTGTGCGTGGGTTTTGATCAGGTCAAAGGCCAGCGGGTTTCCGACCAGCACGACCGGTATTCCCCAGTTCAGGATCCGCAGGAAGAAGTTGAGGAACACCCGCGAGAAGGCTGCCAAGTTTTGTTCTTGCGCCTCCTCGATGACAAGCATCCCGCAGCGATGCTGGACCAGGAGATGCATGACGACAACGATGAGCCTTTCGACTCGGGCATTGGGTCCGGCATGTTTGATGGCGTAGGAAGTGCCAAGCGCTTCGTCCATTCCGCGCAGAAGGCCCGCCAAGAAGCCCAGGCGAGAGTGGTCAGCGGGCATAGGCACCCTCAGCCACACCAGATGCTTGAGGTACTGCATGCCCCACTGCCCTTGAGGGAAGTGCTCGACGACTTGTGGCAGCAGGCTCAGCGCGCGCTCGACGACATGCGACTTTCCGATACCGGTCAGACCTTCGATCACCATGCCTTGCGCCTGCACGGGCTGCCAGGGGATGCGTTCGACGCTGCCACCAAGCCACTGCGACGTCATGTTCACCCACCGCTGGTTCTGAGGCGCCATCGGGTTGCGGCGTTCCAGCTCGAAGTAGATGAGGTGCAACATGCGCTCAGCGACCAGCACGGCGTCTGGCGACGGTACGAAGGCATGGCGCAGTCTGGGTAAAGCGAGCAGCTTTTCAGCGACTGGAACGGCCGTCACGTCCGTCCCCTCGAACGGTTGATACCGCAGCCCTTGGACCAATGCCTCCCGGTTGGTGATCCAGGTGCGCAGAGAGCGAAGACCCTCAGCGTCGAGCAACGGGTTGGGCAGCGTCACCGCGGGTGGGGTAGCCAGCTCATCAGGGCTCTTCATACAGAGCGGCCGCCAGTTCAACAAGCGCATCGACAGGGTCAGCAGCGGCCACTGATGACGGAGTAGCAACGGCAGCTGCCACCCTTGCTTGCACGTCGGCTTCTGCAGCGATGGGTAGCGGTCGCGGCAACCCAGTCATGGCGGCCGCTTCGATCGCCGTGTTGACATTACGTCCGGCCTTCAGCTCGGTCTTCGTGGGTTTTCGATCCAGCCGCTTGATCTCCTCACGGAGTCGGGCGTCACCCTGTTTGACGGCGTTTCGTGTTGATGCTGCCTTGTTGACCCTGTGTTGTGTGTCTTGCACCCGGGATAGATATCCAGCGAGGCGGTTGTCAGCGCAGATCACCAGCCAGTCAAGCAAACAGAGCTTCTCCAGATCCGGGTCGTTGGAGCAAAGATCCAACCGCTGCAAGCCATCGATGTTCACCCATACCTTGCTGATGTCCGAGGGGTCCAGGTGAGCTTCGAGACGCCAGGAGCGCCTGCGCGCCTGTTCGAGGCGGCCGCTGGTCAGGAGCCAGCTGCTGCGATAGACCAGATCCGGTATCAACGCCTCATCGCGCCGAGACGGATTGAACAGGTGCAGCCCGTCGCCATGCATGACTGCCTTCAGGCGAGGCAAGCACCTGGCCTTCAGCAGGTCAACGTCCACCGCGGCAGAAGATACGTAGTGATGAGCCATCAGCCACTCCAACACCCCGCGCCGCGTTCGCTCGGTGAGGCCTTCGTACATCTCGATCTTCAATGGATCCACATACGCGACGTTGTTGTGATGCAGGATCTCGCCAATCAACAGATGCATGTAGTCATCAAAACGCAGCCGAGCGAACTGGCTCCGGTCTGGTTCGCCGCGACGTTTCCTGCGGCCAAGCGTCGATCCGGGCAAGGTGTGATCGATCGCCTTTTGTCGCTTGTGATGACCGGACTCGCTCGGTGCCTTGTTGATCGCGTCGTACACGGCGCCAAAGCTCGCTGACGATTCCATCTGTTCGATTTGGCATAGCGCTAGCGAGCCTTTGCCCTCACCGTTGTCCATGAGGAACGAGCTGAAGGCGGACGCATACCAATCCCGCGGCTCGATGTGATGCCCAAAGCGTGCGCAGAAGGCGACCTTGTCCGTAGCCGCGCTCAAGATGGCGAGCAAGGCGGTCGTAGCGCTGGGAGCCTCGAACCCAACATGGATCCCGAAGATGTAGTCGACACAGCCGCCCAGCACTTCAGTCCGCCACGGCGCACGGAGCAGCTTGACGGGCGAAGCAGCAGAGACCAACGTCTGGTCGGTCGATGTGCTGTCGATGAAGGCGACGCCGTTGGCAGTCTGGAATCGGCCGCGCATGCGTCCTATCCGTCGGAGGTATTCGCGCTTGCTTGCCGTCTCACCGCGCTCGATTTCGCTAGCCCGCAAGGATCCCGGTTCACGCGTCCCCCAGTAGCGAAACATGGCGGGCGTCACCGCCAGCGCGGCCGCTCCGAGCGCCACGTTGGACTGGGGTCCGTCCCATTGAACTGAATCAGCCAAGTAGAAGCACAGCGTCTCGGCCAGCGCACGCTTAGTAGAAACGCCGGGCTTCTTGAATTTCTGCCAACCTCTTTTGAGGGCCGTGCGTATCTCTGGCGGCACGCTGGCGAACGGGCGCTTGACCCCACCCCGGATCGCTCCGACAGAAGGGCGCCCGGTTTCGGCCTTGCTGAACCGTTGACGCCCCGGGCCGCCGCAGCGCCCGTACCACGGGAGCAAGGCGCGGCGGTTGCCCATGCCGAGCAGGTAGGCGTTCAACGCACGGCGGACTGCCACGGCAGATACGGCGAGCGCCTCTGATCGCCGCCGAATCAGCGTCGGCAAGCCAGGGTCAAAGACGATCTGTTCCAACGTCTTTCCTTGCACAAGCGGCTCGATCAGCTCGTAGGCGCGCTGCTCCCTAGAGAGCCATTTGGGCAACTGGTACCGCCGTCGCGCTCCACTGCCGTCCCCCAGTTGCTGCTGGAGCTGAGCATCAGTCCATAGCCAATGCGCTGGTGTCTTGAAGTCAAGCAGTTGCAGGCCGCTGCCGGTTGCGAGTAACTCGGCCAACTCTTTGGCCGACCGCATCTTCGGCGCCGGCACATAGTTGTCGATCTGCCCACTTTTCTTGATGCGAGGCATGGGAATCCAGCAGACCAGGTCATCCGCCAGGCTGATGCAGATCACGCGGCCTTCAACAACGGGCGCGCCGCCGGGCTTCATCCTGACCAGAGCCTTGCCTACCCACGCGGTACTCATGCCGCGTCACCCAGATATCGCTGCCGTACCGCGGCAAGGACCCGATCGCCGCCGCGCTGAGCTGGTTGCCGCATGCTGACCAGTCGAGAGAGATCGATATCGATGCGGTGCAGCCAAACTCCGATGCGCCAGAAAACGCCATCCATGCCGCCCGGAAGTTTGAGACGGCGACCTGCCGCGGTGATCGCTGCATGCAAGGGCATCGACCCGCTGAGGCGTTCAAACTCGCCGCAGTAGTCGGTGAGGCTCGATTGCTCTCTGAACCTGACCAGCTCCGAGCGAAGGGGACGATATGCAAGCAGGTTCTTGATCAGTACGTCGTTGAAGCCGGCACCACCTTCACGCACGTGCTTCGCCCCCACCGCCAGACAGTACAGCCGGTCCAGCTCCACGCGCTCCTGTGCTCGGTGGCTGCCCGAGTGAACCTGGTCGGGTTTGCAGCTCACGCCGAGGTAGGTGACACGCCCTCTGTCGGGAACCTGAAAAAGCATATCCAGCGAGCCGATGTAGGGGACGGTCGTTCCGATGAAGGTGCCGTGATCGATGCCGGCCGTGTCGGCGATTTCGATCAAGCCTGGGACGTCACTGCCATCTTCGCGCCAGGGGTGTGCATGGGGCGTTGGCCACATCGGCAGGCACTCTCGTATCTCGGTTGCACCCAAGTACGACATCAGGAGTGCGGTGTGGTGCTCCAGCTTGCTAAGGAAGTGGTGGTTGCGTGAGTGCACCGTGAGCGCTGCAAACACCATGTGGCTAACCGGACTCGAGAATCGTCGGGTGATCCGTATCCACGGCTGGTATTGATCGCCGCGGCCTTGACCTCGTCCATCGTTGATGGCGCGCTGGACCTGCGCCAGCTTTCGCTTGCTTTGGATCGAGGCGGCCTTGGCGGGCCGTTCATCGTCCTCTTTGAGGAGATATAGGTACGGTGCGCAGTAGCCACCGTCAAGGTGTGGTGCCTCGCAGAAGCGCTCTTTAAGAGATCCAAGCATGGGTCCGTCCACGTTCACGGCCTGCGGCGAGGCCCGGCAGCACGCAGTGCTTGCCGATGAAGGCGGAGACAAGATCAGCGCGCGACCGCTCGGCCACCAGCCTCGCGGCTGTCAATCAATTGACAACGCGATGCCAAGTTCGGTGGACCGATGGGTAGGCGTGGGTTCCTGTCCCGTTGACCTGGGGAGGGCTTGGCTAGAAAATGGATTTACACACGTTTTGGTTGTCTAGCCAGAACCTTCCCGGCGGGCCTTGGCCCGCCGTTCTTTTTGCTACGTCATGGCGTCCTCCGCGATAGGAAGCGGCGAAAGGGCCGTGCGCAGCATCACAGCGCTGTCGGCCAGCCGAGCCACATGCGTCAGCCAACCATCCCGCTGCGTACCTTCCATGTGATTCCAAGCAGTGAGCGTCTTGGATACCAGCAGGGCTTCTTCGCGAGAGGCGCCGGAACCCTCCACCTGGCTGACCAGACGGTCATGCCGGGCGGCCCATCGCAGCCGGTGAAGCTCTTCGTCGGTCAGCGACAGTCGCTGTGCGAGTAGGTCCAACCTGTCGTCGCTCAGTGGGCCTCGCGCGCCTTTCTCGGTAGCGCACAACACAGCAGCGTCGATGCCCAGGTCGAGCGCGACCGCTTTTTGAAGTAGGCCGCGACGTGTCCGAACGGCACGCAGCGCCTGCGGAAACTGACGTGGCGACGCGCTCACGCTGCACTCCATCTTGAACTCTCTGCGACAAGTTCTGATGGCCCAGATGCTAGGTCGGCACGCAAATCGGCGGAACACAGTCATGGCGTGGCCGCAGCGTCGTTTCCCGTCATGCGCAGCTGTTCCTATGTCTCAGGTACTTCTCCTATGAAGAGCGCGCGCTGCGCCACCTAGAGTCTGGCCAAACTCTCGTTTCCCGTCGTGCTCATCTCGGAAGTCGACACATACCGAGGCTCAACTTGGGTGGCTGATTTGCTGCAGGTCACCGGCTGCAAGACGCTCTACAGCCTCGCGCTGACGTTGGATCCTGAATCGGTGTGGAGGGACGCCGCCAATTCGGGCCACTTGTCGAAGTGGTACTTGTTCGATCAGGGCCGGATCCCGCGGCGCGATTTCGTGACCCGCATTGCGAGCAAGGCCCGCACGGCGAGCTTTGATGTGCTGCATCCGGTATGGCAGTACCTGCGCAGTCCCGGGCTGTCACCACGCAGTGTCCGAAGGCTTCGTGCTTCGATGGGGGACGCCTGGCGGCGAGCCTTCCGAGCCTTGCTCACGGCAAGTGCCGAGCAGCTTCGCTTTTGCCCGCCGCTCGTGGAGTGGCTAGGGCTGGCAAGCATGCCCTTCTGGGATGCCCTCATGCTGTTTGCGCTGGCTCGCGACGAGCGTCTGGCTGGATGTGATGACCCCGATCTAGAGGCGGCGTTCGCGGCCCTGCTGCTCGTGCTGCCGCTTTTGTATGCCTTCGAAAGGCTGTGGGGCATCTCGAGGTCGGATGCGGCGGCCTCCACCACCCGTCACTTAAACATCCTGGATCGATGTCTCAAGCTGAACACTGGACAGCCTAACCAACCGTGCTTCCCCGTTGCTGAACGCGCAGAGGCAGTTAACTGGCTCCGCTGGCAGATGGAGTTGCGTCGGCGACTAAATCGCCGGTCCCTGAGCACGCCAGCTTCCTGCATGCGCCTGACGATGGAATTTCTCGGCCCCAGATCGGCAGATACGGTCCGGTTCGCTCTGAGCCCCTATAGATCCGGAGACGCCCTCCCGGCTGCGAGATTCGTCGGCAAACCGGTTGACGAACCTGCTTGGTGCTGGGCGTGGCACAACATGGCCTTGGGGCGGTATCCAGCAGTCGCCGACAGCTACGAAGTCGAGCGGATTTGGCAGACGCGGTTGCGTCGGAAGGGATCAGCATGAGCGCGTCCATACCTTCGTTGCTGCCCAACGAGTTCATTGGCGGATACCTTAGCCGCCTGGCGACGTCCAGTGGCAAGGTCGAAAGCGGCGCAGGTGGCCATCGATTTGGCCGGCTGATGAGCGCGACGGGATTCGACGCAATGTCCGTCGTCTATGGTCACAGCTGCATCGCGTATGCCAGGTTCGTCAGCGCCACGTACGCAGGGACACCAACTCATCTGCAGGCTGATCTCAACACCAACCCCTACTTCCACATTCTCGGAACGGCGCCCAGCCTTGCCAGGTGTTGCGAGCTCTGCCTCAGGGATGACATAGAACTCTGGGGCTGTGGGTACTGGCGGCGCGATCACCAGCTTCCTGGGGTCGAGCTTTGCAATGCTCATCAGATCGAGTTAGTCGAACTGCCACGACCTGTCATGCGGACCCCGCTCACGTTCGCGACGCTTCGATCCAAGCTACCAAGCACCAGGCCCGTTACTGGCAATTCGGTACTCCGGCGGTTCGAGACCCTTACCAAGGTAGCTCTGACAAACTCTGGCGCTACACACCCACGCCAGATGGCTGACGCGCTTGCACGCCGAGCTGCTGATGCGGGCATCAGGGTGCGTGATCAGCGAAAAGGGCGCCGTCTTAGCGAGGTCGTCAGGGATCATGTACCCGCAACTTGGCTTTCGAGGCATTTCCGCGGGTTTACAGACACTCTGCCCGGATCGCGAGCTGACACGTTGGACGGCGTCTTCCGGGCTCGTAGCGCGACGTATCGCACGGCCTCGTACCTACTTGCGATGGCCTTACTCTGGGAGTGTCCGCAAGAGGCACTGGCGACCTGTGTGGGGCAGACTACCGACGGCGCCGATGTAATCAGAGATGCAGTGGGGCTCAGGGTATTGAAAGCCGTTCTCGCAGGTGAGTCAGTTCGGACGGCTTGCCGCAGGGAGCACGCAACCGCCTTGGACTTTGAGAATGCGTTGCGTCGGCTTCTGCCCCAAGGCATCGATGCTCCTGGCTCCTCACACGCTCTAGTACACGCTTATGCAGAGGGGAAACAACGGGCGTAGAAGCCGCTACACGGCGAGCTGCGCAGTACGGCGGTGCTGGGCAGCCAGTTCGGCAACCTAAGCAGGTCCGTATCGGTCGGCAGCTGTGCAGCGGGTGCGGTCCTTCGACTTGCCGATCTCAACGCCCGGAAGCGGCCGTTCAACGTTGGCGCTCAGCGGACGGCGAAGCCGTCCGCTGGAGCAAAGGGTTAAGGGGCCGCCGCACGAAGCGCTCTGACAAAACGGTTGGCGCCAGCGCGACTAAACGCGAAATCCTCAACCTGAGCCCGAAGAAGAAGGCCCTGTAGCTCGACGTAGCCAGGATCCTTTGGCTCAACAACCGAGATGCCGACTTCAACGTTCTCGTCAACAAGAGATAGCGCGATCCTCTTACTGCCAATTTCGCTGTCGATGTATATCCCTCGGGCAAAGGTGAACGTCGGCTCACTGTCGTGCCTCCAAGTAGTGTGAGTCTTGGTTCGAGTGATCTCCCCTCGAGGGTTGGCTGAACCGCCCCGGGTTTCGAGGAGGCTCAACACTCTGAGAGGATTGAGCCATGAGCAAGTCGAACAAGTTCTCGCCC
>NZ_JBXAGX010000020.1:0-63650 GCF_058794515.1 Roseateles sp. GW823-FHT07B05 | reverse complement strand
TCGGGCAATGCGACGAGCGCCGGCAGTGCGGCCGATCGCAGCGTGCTGGTGCCACCGGCGGTGGAGACCGTGATCACGCCGGCGGACACCCCGTTGGGGACGGTGAGGGTGAGCAGCTGCTGGTCGAGATAGCCGGCGTTGACGCTGTCGTTGATCGTGCGCACCGTGAAGCTGCCCACACCTTGGCCGTCGATGGTGATGACGAGGTCATTGGCAGTGAGCCCGGTGCCCTCCAGCACCAGCGTGTTGCCAGCGGCGACGGTGCCACCGATGGCGCGCAAGGTGGGGGCGACCTGCAGGCGGATGCTCGTGCCGCTGCCCAGCACAGTGACGTCGCCGGTGCGTGCCAGGGCGGGAACCTCGACGGTGAGGACGGTGCCGTTGGCGGAGACGCTGCCGGTGCGGGTGATGGTGCCCAGGCGACCGGTGTCATCGATGGCCTGGAACTGCACCAGCGTGCTGCCGGTGAAGCCCTGACCGGACAGCACGATGCTCTGGCCGGTCACGGCCCAGGGTTGGTCAGACGTCGCGGCAGCACCGTTCTGGTCGCTGATGAGCGAGGAGATACCGCTGAACTGCACCAGCGGCTGGACGGTGTAGACGAAGCCGGGCAGCTCGGCCCAGCCACCGTCGGTGGTGACACGCACCGGGCCGTCGAGCGTGCGGGGGGCAACGACATTGAAGGTGTCGTTGCGTGCGCCGTAGACATCGAAGGGCGAGGTGATCGAGTCGGGGTCGGTGAAGACCATGCCGCCGACCGTGAGGGACGTGGCGCCTTCCATGAAGCCCGAGCCGGAGAGCGTGAAGGCGGAGTCGGTGCCGGGGGCAGCCGACAGGCTGGCGAGTGTGGGCACGATCTGCAGGCGGATGCCGGCGCTGGCGCCATACGTCTGGGCGGCCCGGGTGTCGTTGCTGTCGTTGGCAAACGGCTCACGCCAGATGTTCACGCCGTCAACGCTGACCTGCAGCGTGTCGGGTCCTGCGCTGGGGTTGGCGCCGTCCCAGGAATCGATGAGGTAGGCATCGAAGTTCAGGGTGTAGGTCTGGCCGGCGGTCAGTCCTGTCAAGGTCAGTGTCTGGCCGGCGTTGTTGAAGCGCCCAGAGAACTCACCGAAGGTGCCCAGGGCCTCCTTGTTGGTGGTGGTGTTGCTCCAGTTGGCCTTGGCGCCGCCCTCAAAGGAGTCCCGGAAGACCTCGGTGGCCCCCTGGCGGACGATGACGTTGTCGATGCCCCAGCTCTCGTTGTTGAGGGCTTCCAGGCCACCATCGGCGAAGCGCAGCGTGGCCGTGCTGCTGCCGGCCACGAAGGTCGTGGCAATGCCGCGGTAGATGGCGTCCGTGGCGCTGCCGAAGCCCAGGTTGCTGGCACCGATGCCCGTGTTGACGACACGGATGTCCCCGGACGAAGCGAGATTGGGCACCGTCACCTGCAGGCGGGTGCCGGTGGCGTTGACGAGGTTGGGCCGCACGGCGACGGTGCCAGTGTTGCCGCCGGCGTCACGGGTGTTGAACAGCACCTGCGTGTTGGCACCGAAGTTGGTGCCCACGAGTTCGATGACCTGGCCGACATTGGCCGCGGCCTGCGCCGCGTTGGCGGCGTTGCCCTGCAGCTGCGTGGCGAGCACCTGAGTGAGCGTAGCGGCCTTGATGCCCACATCGACGGCGCCCAGGTCGAGCTTGTAGATCAGGCCCTGGTTGGTGGACGCGCGCAGCGTGCCGTCGGCAGCGAAGGCCAGGCCCGAGACGTTGGGCAGACCTTGGGTGGAGAAGTCCACGCGACGCAGCTCGACCCCGGAGCGGCTGATCTTGACCAGCTGCGCCGCGGCGTTGGAAGAGCCGATCCAGAAGTTGCCGTCGGTCGGGTCGATGGCCATGCCGGCCCAGCTCTGCACGTTGACGGGCAGGGCGAAGCGGGCGATCTCCACCCCGGTGGCGACGTTGAGCTCGACGAGCTGGTTGAGGTTGTGCGAGAGCGCGAAGAGATGGCCGGTGGCGGCGTCGAAGACGCCGGCGGTGAAGGCGTAGCCCGTGGGGATGGCCTGTCGCTTGATGACGCTGCCGGTGGCAAGGTCGATGGCGGTGACGCTGTTGGAGTTGCCCTGGAAGATCAGCAGGCTGCCGGCGGGCACGGTGGTGCCGCCCAGCGTCATGGCCTGGGCGAGGATCTGCAGCCCGGTGTAGTTGCTGCCGGACTGTGAGCCGAAGGCGGCGGTCAGCGTGATGGTCTGCAGCACGGCACCGCTGGCGGGATCCAGGCGCAGCAGGTGGCCGGGGTTGGTGGTGTCGCTGGCCCACAGGGCGCCGGACACAGGATCGATGGCGACATCGCCGAGCTGGCCGGTGCTGGCCGTGTCGGAGCCGGCGCGCAATGCGTTGAGTGCAAGAGGGGCAGACGTGCCACCGGCCGTGGTGATGGTGGCCGAGCCCATGCCGAAGCGCGGCATGAGCGTCGAGTTCAGCGTGGCCAGGCCGCTGTAGAAGGTGGTGTCCAGCGCGCTGTCGGTGTAGTTGGAGACATCCACACCGGCGTTGGTGACCGAATCGACGACGGTGGCGCCGGGCAACGTGAACGTGGTGGCACCCTCGACGAAACCGGCGCCGTAGAGCGCACCGTTGCTGTCGATGCGGCGCAGCACTGGAACGACCTGCAGCACCGGCTGGCTGGTGGAGCCAAAGATCTGAAGCGAGAACGCGCCATTGGCATGCGTGGGCACGACAAGCGTGGCGCGCGTCCCGTCGGCGGATACCGAGACCGGGCGGAGCACCCCCAGCGCGGGATTGCCGTTGTAGTCGACGTAGCGATGCAGCACATCGGTGTCGGTGGTGAGACCCGTGCCGATGAGGGTGATGGCCTGGCCAGGGTTGGCCGAGGCCAGTGCAGCATCAGCGGGGGTGCCGGACAACGCAGTGGACTGGATGCTGGTGAGGCTGAGTGAGAAGGTGGCGCTTGTGCCGCCCGCCGTCTTGAGGGTGATGGGACCGAACACGCCGCTGGACAGCGGCACGGTCAGCGTCACCTGGCCGTTGAAGTACTGGCCCTGGTTGGGGTCGTAGATCTGCTGAACATCGGGTCCGGTGCCGGCGCCAGCGTCCGTCACGACCACACCGCTTGCCACGCTGCCAAAACGGTACTCGGAGTTGTTGCCCTCGACGAAGCCGCTGCCCTTGATCACCACGACGGCCGTGCTGCCGTCGCCGGCTACCGACTGCACCTGCACGTCCGTGATCACCGGGACGATCTGCAGCGGCAGGCTGATGCCATTGCTGTCGCCCGCGACTCGGATCCTGCCGCTCACGGCGTTCATCGGCACGATGACCTTGGCCTGGCGGCCATCTGCGCTGACCACGATCGGGCGCACGATGAGCTCGCCGCGGTTGCCGCTTTGATCGACGGTCTCGAAGATCACGTCGGTGGTGAAGTCAAAGCGTTGGCCATTGAGCGTTACGCTCTGACCCGGATTCGCGGATGGCTGAGCAGCGCTGACTGCCGAGCCTTGAGCTGCGGAGGCATCGATGCTTGACAGCGCCAATCCAAAGGGTGCGCTGGTGCCGCCGGCCGTTCTGACCTGGAGGGGGCCGGAAGGCGCGCCAGGCGGTACGGTGAAGGTGAGTGCCGCGCCGTTGCTGTATACATCCAGGCCGTGGTGGCGCCCCACGTCCGCGACCCGTGCATTGCCCATGAGCACGGTGCTGCCGCTCTCGGCAAAGCCGCTGCCGGTCAACGTCAAGGTGCCGCCCGTGAAAGCGCCGTTGCCGGCGACGTCGGTCAGGGTCGGCACGATCTGCAGTAACGACCCAACCACGTCGCGCGCCAGGCGTACCCGGCCGGTGGTGGCGTTCACGGGAACCAGGACGGAGAGGCTCTTGCCATCGGCGGCGACGCTGGCAGGGCTGACCACCTGCTCGGAGAGGTTGCCGCTGTCGTCCAGCACCGTGAACACTACCTGATCATTGGCAAGCAAGGCCGTGCCGTTGAGCGTGATGGTTTGACCCACATTGGCCGAGGCAACGCCAGAGGCCGCCGGCGTGCCGCTCGAAGCACTTGCCGTGATCCCCGAGACATGCGAGCCGCCGGCCAGCTGGCGTTCCAGCAGCAGCGAGTAGGCGTTTGCCGTGCCGCTGGTGCCCGAGTTAGCCTGCTTGGGGTCGTAGTTCGTGTTGCCGTAGCCGCTGAGGCCGATGTAGTAGCTGCCGCTGCTCGGCGCAGCGAAGTTCAGCGTGACCGCGCCACCGTAGTAGAAGTAGTCACGGCTGGCGAGTTCGCGGCCTGCGCCGTCAAAGAGGCGCAGATGACCATAGGTGTAGTTGTAGTAGTCGGTGCCGATGCTGATCTTCAGCAGGTCGCCTGCTGCGAGGTCAACGCGGTACAGGTCGACATCCAGGCCGGATGCAATGTTGGCGTTGATGCGTTGCGTCTGATTGAGTGCAACCGGTGTCGCCGTGGCGGTGGCCAAGACGTCACCGATGTCCGTGGTCGGGACAAGATCGCTCAATGCAGTCGTGGCGGGAAGCGAGCCTGTGCGCAGAACGCTCGTGCCACCGGCGGTGGAGACCGTGATCACGCCGGCGGACACACCGTTGGGGACGGTGAGGGTGAGCAACTGCTGGTCGATGTAGCCGGTGCTGACGCTGTCGTTGATCGTGCGCACCGTGAAGCTGCCCACACCTTGGCCATCGATGGTGATGACGAGGTCATTGGCAGTGAGCCCGGTGCCCTCCAGCACCAGCGTGTTGCCAGCGGCGACGGTGCCACCGATGGCGCGCAAGGTGGGAGCGATCTGCAGGCGGATGCTCGTGCCGCTGCCCAGCACCGTGACGTCACCGGTGCGTGCCAGGGCGGGGACCTCGACGGTGAGCACGGTGCCGTTGGCGGAGACAGTGCCGGTGCGGGTGATGGTGCCCAGGCGACCGGTGTCATCGATGGCCTGGAACTGCACCAGCGTGCTGCTGGTGAAGCCCTGGCCGGACAGCACGATGCTCTGGCCGGTCACGGCCCACGGCTGCGTGGCATCGACGGGGGACCCGTTCTGATCTCCGTATGACGAGGAGATGCCACTGAACTGCACCAGCGGCTGGACGGTGTAGACGAAGCCGGGCAGCTCGGCCCAGCCACCGTCGGTGGTGACACGCACCGGGCCGTCGAGCGTGCGGGGGGCGACGACATTGAAGGTGTCGTTGCGAGCGCCGTACACATCGAAGGGCGAGGTGAGGGTGTCAGGGTCGGTGAAGACGACGCCACCGACCGTGAGGGACATGGCGCCCTCCATGAAGCCCGAGCCGGTGAGCGTGAACACAGCGTCTGTACCAGGCGCAGCCGACAGGCTGGCGAGTGTGGGCACGATCTGCAGGCGGATGCCGGCGCTGGCGCCATACGTCTGGGCGGCCCGGGTGTCGTTGCTGTCGTTGGCAAACGGCTCACGCCAGATGTTCACGCCGTCAACGCTGACCTGCAGCGTGTCGGGTCCTGCGCTGGGGTTGGCGCCGTCCCAGGAATCGATGAGGTAGGCATCGAAGTTCAGGGTGTAGGTCTGGCCGGCGGTCAGTCCTGTCAAGGTCAGTGTCTGGCCGGCGTTGTTGAAGCGCCCAGAGAACTCACCGAAGGTGCCCAGGGCCTCCTTGTTGGTGGTGGTGTTGCTCCAGTTGGCCTTGGCGCCACCCTCGAACGAATCCCGGAAGACCTCTGTGGCCCCCTGGCGGACGATGACGTTGTCGATGCCCCAGCTCTCGTTGTTGAGGGCTTCCAGGCCACCATCGGCGAAGCGCAGCGTGGCCGTGCTGCTGCCGGCCACGAAGGTCGTAGCGATGCCGCGGTAGATGGCGTCCGTGGCGCTGCCGAAGCCCAGGTTGCTGGCACCGATGCCCGTGTTGACGACACGGATGTCCCCGGACGAAGCGAGATTGGGCACCGTCACCTGCAGGCGGGTGCCAGTGGCATCGACGACGTTGGGCCGCACGGCGACGGTGCTGGTGTTGCCGCTGGCATCACGCGTGTTGAACAGCACCTGCGTGTTGGTGCCGAAGTTGGTGCCCACGAGCTCGATGACCTGGCCGACATTGGCCGCGGCCTGCGCCGCATTGGCGGCGTTGCCCTGCAACTGAGTCGAAATCACCTGGCTCAGCGTGGCGGCCTTGATGCCCACATCGACGGCGCCCAGGTCGAGCTTGTAGATCAGGCCCTGGTTGGTGGACGCGCGCAGCGTGCCGTCGGCAGCGAAGGCCAGGCCCGAGACGTTGGGCAGACCTTGGGTGGAGAAGTCCACGCGACGCAGCTCGACCCCGGAGCGGCTGATCTTGACCAGCTGCGCCGCGGCGTTGGAAGAGCCGATCCAGAAGTTGCCGTCGGTCGGGTCGATGGCCATGCCGGCCCAGCTCTGCACGTTGACGGGCAGGGCAAAGCGGGCGATCTCGACGCCGTTGGCCGGGTTGAGCTCGACGAGCTGGTTGAGGTTGTGCGAGAGCGCGAAGAGATGGCCGGTGGCGGCGTCGAAGACGCCGGCGGTGAAGGCGTAGCCCGTGGGGATGGCCTGTCGCTTGATGACGCTGCCGGTGGCAAGGTCGATGGCGGTGACGCTGTTGGAGTTGCCCTGGAAGAGCAGCAGGCTGCCGGCGGGCACGGTGGTGCCGCCCAGCGTCATGGACTGAGACAGGATCTGCAGCCCGGTGTAGTTGCTGCCGGACTGTGAGCCGAAGGCGGCGGTCAGCGTGAGGGTCTGCAGCACGGCACCGGTGGCGGGATCCAGGCGCAGCAGGTGGCCGGGGTTGGTGGTGTCGCTGGCCCACAGGGCGCCGGACACCGGATCGATGGCGACATCGCCGAGCTGGCCGGTGCTGGCCGTGTCGGAGCCGGCGCGCAATGCGTTGAGTGCAAGAGGGGCAGACGTGCCACCGGCCGTGGTGATGGTGGCCGAGCCCATGCCGAAGCGCGGCATGAGCGTCGAGTTCAGCGTGGCCAGGCCGCTGTAGAAGGTGGTGTCCAGCGCGCTGTCGGTGTAGTTGGAGACATCCACACCGGCGTTGGTGACCGAATCGACGACGGTGGCGCCGGGCAACGTGAACGTGGTGGCACCCTCGACGAAACCGGCGCCGTAGAGCGCACCGTTGCTGTCGATGCGGCGCAGCACTGGAACGACCTGCAGCACCGGCTGGCTGGTGGAGCCAAAGATCTGCAGCGAGAACGCGCCATTGGCATGGGTGGGCACGACAAGCGTGGCGCGCGTCCCGTCGGCGGATACCGAGACCGGGCGGAGCACCCCCAGCGCGGGATTGCCGTTGTAGTCGACGTAGCGATGCAGCACATCGGTGTCGGTGGTGAGACCCGTGCCGATGAGGGTGATGGCCTGGCCAGGGTTGGCCGAGGCCAGTGCAGCATCAGCGGGGGTGCCGGACAACGCAGTGGACTGGATGCTGGTGAGGCTGAGTGAGAAGGTGGCGCTTGTGCCGCCCGCCGTCTTGAGGGTGATGGGACCGAACACGCCGCTGGACAGCGGCACGGTCAGCGTCACCTGGCCGTTGAAGTACTGGCCCTGGTTGGGGTCGTAGATCTGCTGGACGTCGGGGCCGATGTTGGCGCCGGTGTCCGTGAGAACCACGCTGCCAGCACCGCTGCCAAAGCGGTACTCGGAGCTGCTGCCTTCAACAAAGCCGCTCCCCTTGATAACCACGACAACCGTGCTGCCGTCGCCGGAAACAGACTGCACTTGCACGTCCGTGATGCGCGGGACGATTTGCAGGGGGAAGGTCCCGTCAGGGAAGTCCGTGCGTGTGCTGCCTTCCAGGCCGAAGACGGTCACGTCACCCGTCACCGCGTTGAGCGGAACGGTGAAGTAGGCGATGCCTCGTGCCGCGTCCCAGCGCGTGGCGCTGACGGTAGTCGTCGACAGGTTGCCTCCCGCGTCGATCACGGGAACGGTGGCACGAGCAAGGACGGGATCAAAGGGAACGCCGATGCCAATCTGCTGGCCCGGATTGGCCGATGGTGCCGTCAGAATCTCGGCCACGCCGGATTCAGCTTTGACATCGCTCGCCGGGCGGATGGTGAAGTGGCGCACCAGATCTGCAGTGAGCTTGTTACCCGCCTTGTCGCTGACGGCGTCGCCCGCCACCCTGAGCTGATATTCGCCCGGTGCGAGGTAGCCGCCGGTCAGGACGGAGAACATCTGCCCTTGCGAGCGGAAATCCAAGCTGACTGGCAATGCCACGTCATCGGTCGTACCGAACTGGCCGTCAGCCCCGGCTCGAGCGAGCGTGACGGCGCTGGTGGTGAGGCGAGCAACGTCCAGCGGTTCATCGAAGCGGAAGTCCACCGACTTGACGAAGAAGCGCCGCGCGCCTTCCTCGACGTTGACGGACTGAAGGGCAGGCGCGAAGGTGTCGGGGACGACGTCCAGCGTCATCAGATTCGACAGGCCGACGTTGCCGCCGGTGTCGGTGGCACGGACCTGGATGGTCATCTTGGTGCCGCCTGCGGCGATCGTGGGCGCCTGAGCAAACAGCTCCCACGGGAACGCGACATCGGTGGAGACGACCTGACCGTTGATCAGCAACTCGATATTGCGAACCTGTACGTCGTCGCGGATGGACGGCAGGATCCGAACGGCACGACCTTCGAGCACCTGGACGCCTGGCGTGCTGACATCAGCATCGAGCGCGTCCGCCACGATGGAGACGACAGGCGCCACGCCCTGCGTGTCAAAACCGGCGTAGTTGACGATCTGAAGGCCGCTACTCCCGTTGGCCACGAAGGCCAGGCCGTTGGCCAGCGCGATGTCCTTGGGCGCAGACGGCAGGTTGATGCGCGTGAGGAAGGCGCCGGTGTTGGTCGGGTCGTTGCCATTCAACACGTCGAGTGCATAGATTTGCTGGCCTTGTGGGCCACGCAAATTGCCAACGTTGACCAGCAGACCGGAGCCGTTTGCGGCAATGCCTTGCCCAGCCACATTGACGGCGTCCACATCGCTCAACAAACTGATGTTGCCCGGATCGCGCACGTCGACCGTGCTGAACCCTTGATTGAAGTCGTTGGTCGTCCCAACGTAGGCGGTGCCGCCGCCCACAAAGATGTTGCCGCCGCCGTTTGCGAGCGTCAGCGAATCACGTGATACGAGCAGGTCCCCATTGATGGCGATCGTCCGCAGCGTGCGACTGCTGTCCATCGTGTAGAGCGCTGTGCCGTCGACCGCGATGTCGGTCAGCGTGCTGCCACCGAAGCTGGCGAGATCGAGCGTGCTGCGCACATCGCCGGTATTGAGGTCGATGGCAGCAATGCGCGAGCCGTAGATGGCGTATGCGATGCCGTCTCGGACAACCACTCCAGTGACGGAAGCACCAAGCGCAACCGTTTGCAGTAGCTTGGGAGCTGCCGGCGTTGAGATATCGATCAGATGCAGGCCAGCATCGCTGCCCGCGACTGCGGCGATGCCGCGGCCGCCATCCGCGGCGATATCGACGCTGGTACCGGCCAGATCCAGTTGGGAAAGCAGGCGCGGCTTGGTAAAGGACGATGCGTCGACGACGGCTAGGCCGTAGCTGCCTGTGGCAACAAGTGCGGTTGCAGTGCCGGCGCCGCTTGTTGCGCCAAGAGTCGCTACGGCTTCCGCGCTGCCTTGCAGGGCTGACGTGGCTAGTACGCCAACTGGCAAGTTAAGCCCACCCAAGGGGTCCAAACCTTGCTGAATTTCCGTGAAGTCGTCGAGACCGTCTCTATCTGTGTCTTTGCCGTTTCGATTGGTGCCGATCGCAAACTCGATATCGTCAGGCAGGCCGTCGAAGTCGGAGTCTGGTGCAGTGCTAGGCTTGAATATCAGATTTGAGGTCAAGTCCATGCCGCGACCCGACTGGCGAGTGACGCCGCTGCTTTGGGCGATCAAGCCACTTTCAGGATCGAAGACGGTGATCTTGTAGGGACTGTTGGCGGGGAGAAATACACTGAAGTTGCCGGCCGAGTCGCTGGTGGCGCGTAGTGTGTTTCCTCCCACCTCAACGGCAATGAAGTCATTTCCCCAATCGAAGGAATGAACGCCATTAAAGCCTGTTGCAGTCACTGACAACGTCAGATCAGGAGTGTTTGATGCATTCGAGCGAACAGTAATCTTCTGTGCAGTCAGTCCGGAACGGTCCATCCCCATCTCAACGCCGAATACCAGCGTCTCGCCAAATGCGAGTGTGACTGGGTGAGTCGCCAGATCTGCGGGGAGTCCGACAAGCTTGATGTCCGATCTTGCGTTTGCTAAGAGAACGTCATTGATGCTCAATGGCGTCAGCCCGTCGTTCCGCAGGACAAAGACATCGGCGGCAGAAGTTCTCGCGGAGAGGTCCAGACCTCCCAGGTTGTTCTCTGCTCTTTCGACGGTGAGGAAGGCTTCCGTGGGTCTCGCAAAGCCTTGTAGATCCAGCGAAACGTCTGCGCCGGCTTCATTGGCTTGAATGCTGATCCTGCCCGTCTGTGCTCCCACGGAGGACGGGTTGAATGTAACTGTCAGGTTCGCAGAGGTGCCTGCTTTGATCACGTCACCACTTTTGAGGCCGGTGAAGGAAAACGAGGCGTTCGAGCTGATTAAGTTTTTCAGCGTGAAATCGTCACTTCCATAGTTGAAGAGACGAAGTGTTTTCGTTGTGCCCGTTTGAGTCGATGACTGTCCGATGCTGATTGGTTGGGGGCCGAAGTCAATCGTGTTGAGAATCAGCGTTGCGCTCGATGTGTCGGTAACGGATATTCTTGCGCCGGCGAATGTGAAGTCTGGTGTTTCTGGTTCATCCGCGTCTGGCAGGGCAGAGAAGGGTGCTGCAGCGATGTAGTTTTGTGTGTAGTAGTCAATGGCCGTCACTACGTCGGAATCGCCGTAGACCATGTTGGCAGCCATCAGCAGGGATGGATTTGTAATTCCTGTGAATGCCAGCGGGCCCTCCCATAGGCTGCCCGCGTGACCCATCATCATGTCGTTCTGGCCGTGGATCCCTCCGATGACTACCTCCCTAGTAGGTTTGTCGGAGAAGGTCTTGTAGGTGTGTGCTAATCCCAGTGTGTGGCCATACTCATGTGCGGCTGTGTCGGACACAATCTTGATCAGCTGGTCGCGGGTCAAGGATTCGCTTCCTTCGAGATGCGTGTCAGGATGCAAGTCAACTTGGCCAGTCAATCGGTTGTTGATAACTGCATCAAGCCTGAAGGCCCGCTCTGCAGGGCTGTAGTTCTTGATTGATTCCATCAATGTCTTGATGGCACTCGCGTCGTCAACGCCGCCGGCGGGAGTGGATGTGCCAAAAAGGGTTGACGGTATTTGGCCCAATGCGAGGATCGAGAAGTTTGAATTTGTGCTGGCGACGACAGATGTCATGTCGCCGAATCCTGCGCCCGTAGCGATGCCCGAGGAGTAGGCCGCGAAATGCGCGTAGGTCGCGTTCGCGATGGCATTGGCCAGATCCAGCCTCTCGTTAGGCTTGGACGTTGTCAGGTCGTCTTCAAGGTTGTCGAAGAGTTTGATCTCCGCTGCAGAAACACCGGCTGTTTCTGAATAGACCGTGTACGAGTCATTGCGGCTTGCGATAGCCTCGAAAGTGCTGACAAGGCTTGTAACGTCGACGTAGACGCGCTGTATGAGCGCGCCCTGTCCAGCTAGATCCACCTTCTGCGGAACAAGAACGGCATTGGGGTATCGGAAGCGAAGCTCGCCCGTGTTGGCGCCGGAGGCTGTGGGATCGAAAGCGAGCTGCGTAGCGTTCGATCCAGTGAAAGCCGCTCCGCTTGCGTTGGCTTGCAATCCGGAGCTGCCTGCCAAGATCTTCAGCGGAACGGTTCGCGCCACGCCGTCCACCAATGCTGCACTGAACTCGGCTTTGGCGTCTTCGTGATCGCTGTCCGTGGCATCGATGTAGCGAGTTACATAAACGACTCGAGTCTTGGTATGCGTCGTACCGTCAGGACGCCCCGTCACCTCTTTGATGGTGATCTTGCTGCCGTAGAGGCGGTTCTCATTGATCTTTGACATCCCGCCGGATGGTTCAATCTCGGCGAAAGTCTTGGGGTTAAAGCTGAACTCCTTGCTGTCTCCTGAACCAGCGACCAGCTTGAACTCATCTCCGTCTAGCTTCACGTCACCCGTGGACTTCATGAACTCTGCTAGCGGTCCGTCCACTGCGATGTTCACCTTGATGTACGGCTGCTTTTTTCCTGGCGGATCAGCAGGGGGCGGCGGCACCGGGCAATCTGCCGGGGGAGCCGGCTGTGTGGGTGTGTCTGGTAGCGCGTCGGGCGCTTTCCATTCGGCCTCGAAGAAGCTATCGAAGAGAGATCCCAGCAGGCCAGTGCCGTCAGCCGTGATCAATTCCAGTACTTCGATGGTGGCAGGGTCTTCTGTGTCGCCCGGCTGCTTTGGCCTGGGCTGCTCAGGCGGCCCGCCCGTGCCACCACACTCTCCTGGCGGTGCTACGCCATGCCAACCAGGCGCTTTGATGCCGGAGTCAGGATCGGAAACCACCGTCAATCCGTCCGCCGATACGGTCCCGGTCCCGTTGATCACCAGCATGCCCGTCGTGTGATCGAAGCTCAGGATGGCCAGCTTCTCGCCAGGCGCTGCGCCGAACACGTTCGGGAACGTGATCTGAACCGGTTCGGCAAACGTGGCCACCCCCGGTGCCTGAATCGTGATGTCAAAGGTGTGCTGCATCACGCCGGGAGGCAGCATGTCGCGCACGAGCTCCGGCGGAACGGTGCTGAGGCCGATCTGCACGTTCTGCAGTACTTGCCCGTTCTCGCCGATCGCCGATCCCGGATTGACCGTCAGCGTCAGCGCGGAGCGCTCCTGCTCAGTGAGCTGCGGCGCTGACTTCGCATCGGTCACCGTGATCACCGTGGGGGCCGTATCGCTGACGGCCTGGAGCGAACTGGTCTGCACGCGCGGCAGGTAGACCTCCCTGCGATCCAGGTTCGTGAGCCGCTCTTCGACCGTCCCCATGCTGCCCATCAGCGTGTTCGACACACCCGGACGGAGTTGGGCATCCATCACCATTTCAGGGAAGAACACACCGTTCGGCGCATTGGTCGCCGTGCGCCCGTCGATGGCGACCTTCACCGTGCCAGCGGGCAGATCGGTCAGCTCGAAGTTGCCACTCGCATCCGTGTAGACGAACCGATCCTCTTGCCCAAGGATGTAGACCTTGGCGTGGGCGATGGGCAGCAGGAACACGTCGTCGGGCGTGTGGATCACGCCGTCCGGGCCGCGACGAATGTCGTCGAACGTCATCGGCTCCAGGTCAGGACCCGGGTCGACGACCTTGCCCACCAGCTTGGTGCCAGCAACTGCCGTTCGACTGACGGTCGTGAAGCTCTGTGCCAGCTCACCGCCCGGCGTTCCATTGCCATCCGCATCCAGGAAGCTGCCGTCGGCCGCGCCGCGGATCTTGTTGCCATCGAGATGGAGCGTGATCTGCGAGCCGCCCGGCATCGGGTTGGTGAAGAACAGCCACGCGTAGCTGCCGTCGCTGGCCGGCACGATGGTGGCGGCGAGCTTGCTGCCATCCGGACCGGTGGCGTAGAACGAGTCGGCCGTCAGCGTGGCGACGTTGACCGCGCGCGAGAAGCGCACCTGTGGTCGTACCGTGACACCTACATCACCCGATCCCTCCGTGGGCGTCAGCGCGGTGATCGTCAGGGGCGGCAGCGCCTCGAGCTTGACGGCACGCGTCAGGGTGGACGAGTTGCCTGCGGCGTCGATGGCAGTGACGGTCAGCGTGTGGTCACCGACCGACAGGTTGCGAAGGAACAGCGGCTCGTCAAAGGTGCCCGTGGTCGCGTCGAAGACCAGGTTCTGGGAGACGCCGGAATCGATCTGCACGCTGAGCTGGGTCAGTGTCGTGCCCGTGGGCGAGGCGGTCCCGGTCAGTCGAGTGGCTGAGCTCAGCGCATCGCCCGCGGCGATGCTGGTCAGCGTCACGGTGGGCGCCTTTGTATCCAGTGTGAAGCTGCGAACAAAGGCGGCGCTTTCGTTGCCGGCCGCATCCCGCGCGACGAGCGTCAGCGTGTGAGTGCCATCCGCCGTGCCGTCTAGCGCCAGTGCTGTCGTGATGCTGAAGTTGCCGTTGGCGTCCAGCGCCAGCGTCTGCGCGGCGCCGCTATCGATGCGGTACTGTGCCAGGGCGACGCCGGACAGGTTGTCCAGCACCTGCCCGGTGAGCGTCAGGTTGGTGCGCGTCGCGCCTGGCGTCGCCGACGCCACGATGGTGGGCGCGGTCTTGTCCTGCTGCAGGCTGAAGCGCGCCAGCGTGGCGGCTGCCACCTGCTGGCCCAGCACCTTGCCGGCGTCATTGGCGTACTGGAAGTGGATGCCGCCGTAGATGCGGCTGCGTCCGGCCTCCGTGGCGGCCTCGCTGAAGCTCGTGAAGCTGCGGGTCACATTCGGCAGCGTCACGCTGATGGTTGTGAACGCGGTGTTGTCTCCGAAGGCCGATGCCAGCACCGCGGCGGCGGCGTTGCTGAAGGTGGAGTGGCCCGAGACGTAGTCTGGGTGGGACGGATTGATCATCAACGGCGTCCAGTTCGGATCCGCCGTCGTCGCTGCGTTGCCGTCCGTGTCGGCCAACTGGATGGCCGTTTCGGGGCGCCAGGCACCGTAGTAATACTTGGCATCCCACGCCGCGATGGCGGCGTCGGCCATGGCCACATTCAGCTGTGCGAACAGCCGTGCATTGGCGCTCAGGCTGTTGCCCTTGGCTTGCGCCACCTGCGCAGCGATCAGGTTCCAGTGTCCGGGGGGCGTGTAGCTGCCTTTGCCGTCTGCCCAGAAGTGCGCCTGCTGCGTCTGGTCGGCAGTGCGGGTGGTGCTGTTGGCGCTGCCCAGCGCCTTGATTTCGTTCACGTCCGCGGCGTAGGCCGCGCTGTCCAGCGCCGGTGGCGCGGGCGGGCGGTATTGATCGGGTCGGCTGAGCACGAAGGGGGTGACCGTCGCCCACTCGGGCGCCTCGGCCACGTCGTACATGGGCGCAGTGGGGCGCCACTTGCCCGGCTCCGTGCTGCCGCTGAATGGCGCGAAATCCGCGGAGCCATCCCCGCTGCGGATGCTCCACACGCCGTCCGCCACGCTCAGGCCCAACGCGATGCCGGTGTCCTTCGCGGCACTGTCGGGGATGCCGGCAAGCGCTGTGGCGAGCGCAGCGTCGAACGTCGCTTTCTGCGCGGGGTAGGTCAGGCTCAGGATGCGGTGCGCGGCGACTGCTGCTGCCGCGTGGGCGCTGGCCGGTGTGCCAACAGTGCGCTGCACCAGAAACGCCGGCGTGCCGTCGATGGCAGCCAGCGCGTCGTACTGGGCGAGATTGATCATCGCCAGCGTGCGCGTGGCCACCTCGGGATCCGTCACGTCCTGCTGGATCGCGCGCAAGGCGACGGTGTTCCAGACCAGCACCTGGTCGGCCTGGACGACCGTGGTGCGCGTCAGCGTGCGTGTGAGGCTGGTCGTGTTCCCCGCGGCGTCCCTGGCCGTCAAGGTGAGGACGTTGGCGCCTTCATTGAGCTGCACCCCCGGGAGCACAAAGCTCCCATTGCCGGCAGCCGTCGTCGACAGCCCTTGCGCTTCCAGCCGAACGACGGCGCCAGGCTCGGCCGTGCCCTTGAGCTGCACGGTACCGCCCGACGTTTCGTCCAAGCTGGCGTTGGTGGCGTCGGCACTGCTGAGCGCGAACCCCGAGAAGTCCGGCGCGACGCTATCCAGCGTGAACTGGACGCTCAGCACGGCAGACTTGTTGCCTGCGGCATCAGCCGCCTGCAGGCGCACCAGGTGGGTGCCATCACTGAGCTTGCCGCCGATCAATGCCTCCAGGACTTCCCGGGAAAGCGTGAAGCTGCCGTCTCGCGCGAGCAGGTTGTCCAACTGCGCGCTGGGGAGTTCGTTGGCGGCGCCATCGACGATGGCATACAGGTGCGCGACGCCGACGTTGTCGCTGGCCTTGCCGGTGATGCTGGGATCGCGAGTCTGGCCGTCGGTCGCCGATGTACCGGTGTCATTGGCGAGCCCCGCCGTGATCGTGGGCGCTGCCTGATCGACGGCCGCGCCGGTGCGTGTCACCGACAGCGTGCTGGTGCGGGTGTTGCCCGCGGCGTCAGCCAGGAAAAGCGTGAACTCGGTGAGGCCGACCTCCAGCGAAACGTCGATGAAGCCGAGCTTGCCGTCTGCGCCGACCGTGCCGCTGGCCAACGGCGTGTTGCTGCCAGCGCGCCGCAGAACCACTGCTGCGCCCGGCTCCGCCTCGACCAGCAGGTCCACCTTGGCGAGATCGGTGATGCGGTCGTTCGGCGTGCCCGTATCGCTGGCAGCGGCGAGGTTGAAGCCGGTAATGCCGGGGGCCACGCTGTCAAACACAAAGCTCACATCCAGCTGCGCCGAGACGTTGCCCGCGGCGTCCTTGGCCATCAGCCGGACGGTATGCGCCCCGTCAGACAAGGTGCTCCCCGCCAGCGTGTCCAACACCTGGCGGCTCAACGTGAAGCTGCCGTCCGCGCCGAGCAACTGAGCAAGCTCGACGGTGGGGAGTTGGCCACTCGCCGGATCCAGCGCGGCATAGAGGTGCGCGACACCGACGTTGTCCAGGGCCCGGCCGGCGATGCTGGGGTCGGAGGTCAGGCGGTCATTCGACGCACTCCCCGTGTCGTTGGCCAATTGGGCGTTCAGCGTGGGCGCCGCCTGGTCTGCCGGCGGGATGCGTGTCACCGACAACTTGCCCGTCGTCGTGTTGCCCGCCGCATCCGAGAGCGATACCTCCAGGATGGTCTCACCCAGTTCCAAGGCGATATCGCTGAAGCTGAAGGTGCCATCCGCGCCCACGACCCCGCTGGCCAGCTCGGATGCCGAGCCAAACCGGCGCAGCACAGCCCGAGCCGCCGGCTCGCCGGTCCCGATCAGCTGAACCTTGGCGAGGTCAGTGATGCGGTCATTGGGGGCACCGGTGTCGCTCGCTGGCGCCAGGCCGAATGCTGTCAGTGCAGGGGCAATCAGGTCGGCAGGGGCGGTGCGGAACTGGGGCAGACCGCTCGGGTCGAGCGTGGCGGCACCGATGCGGACCGTCGTGGGGAAACCCGGCGCGACGATGCTGGTCCTGCCCAACAAGCTGCCACCGACAGTGAACTCCTGCAGCCTCTGCGCGACGCCCCCCAGTTGCGCGTCGTTGCCGTCGTTGAGCACGCCATCGGTGGGGTCGACGCTGACGAAGAAGGAGCTGTCGACGACGTCCCCGACCACCCGGAGGCGAGCCAAGGTACCGGCCTTGAAGCTGTCGGCATTGGCGCCGGCCCCCCCCAGCGCCGCGTCGTCGCCCAGGTTGGCGCCCACCATCACGTGCAGCGCGCGCGCGCTGCCACCAACCTGCAGCACTTGCAGTGCGGCGACCGCCACATCGCCGGACAGGTCGCCCTTGGAGACCAGTTGCGTGAGCGCGCCGTCGACGTTCACGCGCCAATCGGTGCGACTGGCGCCCACCGAGATCGAGCTTGCACGACCGTGGACGCTCCAGATGCCACGCTGAACGGTTCCGCCGATGGAAACGCTGCCGAGCGCGAACGCGCTGGTCGGGCCGCTCACGAACAGATCGGCCGCGAAGTCACCGCTCACCGTGGCGGACGCCACGGTCAGAGCATTGAGTCGGCTGCTGCCCGCCGTACTGGCCAGCCACTCTGTGGCTGTCAGCGTCACAGCGGCATTGCGCGCGTTCAGGACGGCGTCCTGCAGCGTGCTCGCTTTCAGGGTGAAACTGCCGGCACCCTCGACAGTCAAGGTGGATTGCTGGATTTGTCCGAGGGTCAGGCTGCTCACACGGCCGGAGAACTGTGCGGTGCCGCGCAGGTCGGCCAGACCCAGGTTGACGCTGCCAACGTCGGCACTGACCTGCAGATCCTTGATCAGGAAGCGCGTGCTGCCTGTGGCCGTCACCGTGGTCGCAGCCGTCGTGCCGGTCAGCTTGATGGCGTAGCCGCCATCTGGAATGGCCTGGACCTCCACCTGCCCGGGGCCGGACAGCTGGATGGTCGGCAACACCACCGTGGCTGCGGTCTGCATGGTCGGCCCGGCGTCCGTCGATGGAGCCACGACGTTCTGCACCGACGCGGCGATGTCTTGATACTGGCTGGGCATCGGGTTCCAGCCCGGTGCCAGATCGGCTGACAACAGCAACCTCGGCTCCAGCCCTTCAACTTTGAAGCTGCGCATCTGATCGCGCGATGCCTTCTGCGACGCCGCGTAGGCACGCCGTGCATCGCGCCAGCGACGGAACTGTGCCCAGCGTTCCTCGATCCAGCCCAGCCAGAAGATTCGGGCCCGACGCACCAATGCCATCAGCAGGGCGCTGGGCTTGGCCTGCGCGCGAGCCTGTTGGCGCGAACTGACGCGTTTTGTGGCGCGCGAGTAGTCGTTGCCTGCTTGGGCATTCATTGGATGTCTCCCAGGTTGCTGCCGTCCCGGCCTTGCTTGGCAGGTCACGGGCGCGGTGGGCGCCCAGCCAAGTTGTTACTACTTGTTGGATGGCAGGCGCCAACTGTGCGAATCGCCATATTTCGGCGCAACCGCAATTCCGAGGAATTGCCCCATCGGTCGTGGGATCGCCTTCATACGCTTGACGGATGGCTAGGTGAAAACTCTAGACAACGCAGTTAGCCAGCGGATGGCCTGGCAGCCCTGGGGTGGCGCGGGGTGACGCCCCTACGACGTTTTCCTTGGCCGCGCACTGACGATTGAAGACTTCGAGGATCGAGCGTGCTCGCGCGTCACCGAGGGCTTCCAGATGAGCCTGGTGCCCGCGCCGCTCACGCACAGCAAGGCTGGTTGCCCGAGTTCAATAGACACCCCAGCGTCGAGGTGGATGACGCACTCGAGATCTCCGAGCGGACGCAGATCTGAGGGGCCGACCGGCGGTCGTCACTTGCAATGGACGAGGTCGGCCGCCCGCATTCAATAGGGGGCGCCGTTCTTATGCGTGAAGAGCCATTTGCCGTCTTCACCAAGAAGGGCAGCGATGTCGTCGTCCGGATAGCTGGCTTGATCCCCGGCTGTCCTGTCGCCGACCACAAGACAGAGACACTCGCGCTCGCCGCGGTTGACCAGCATGTGGGCATCTCCGCTGCCGGCTCGGAACCCCGCACACATCCCGGGCCCCAGCAGGGTTTCTCCAGCGTCGGTGACGAGCGTCGGAGCCCCAGCAAGGACGTAGACAAACTCGTCCTGCCTCAGGTGCGCATGCCGCAGTGCCGACACGGCGCCCGGAGCCAGCGCAAGCAGATTGACGCCGAAGTTCGACAAGCCGAAAACATCACCCAGCGGCCGTATTACCCGGCCAGACATGCGCGAAGCGAAGGGCTCCGGGTAGCTGCTGGGCCTGCTTCGTGCCGCAGCCTGGTGTGCGTTGATGGCGACGGGCGGCTTGTCCTGGTTCATGTGTTTTCCTTGAGGTCGTTGCTGAAGTCGTCGAGCGCGTCGTCCTCACTCATGCTGCGCAAAGTCATGAGCTTGTCTCCAGCATTGGCCGGATCTCAGGTTCAGAGCGTCGCCTGTTCCAGGCTGCGCAGATAGTTGAACTCCGGCGCCTCGACACCGGCCAGGCGACGGATCTCCACCAGGAGGTCGGACTCGAAGAAGGCTTTGGCCTGTGCAAGCGAGGTCCACCTGGAGAAGTGAACGACACGGTTGCGATCGCACGCGTCGTGCAGCAAGTGATAGCTCTGCTCGCCGGCCTCCTTGCGCAGGGCGGCGGCCCCGTCAAAGACCTGCTTCCAGGCGGGATAGTCCTTGACGGCATGAATGATGAGTACGTGGTCCATGGATGTCCGGAGGTCGTCAGTCGGGCGAGTGGCAGGCAACACAGAGCTTGTTGCCATCGGGGTCGCGGAAGTAGGCGCCGTAGTAGTGCTCGTGATATTCGGGCCGCAAGCCCGGAGCGCCCTCGCAGGTGCCGCCATGCGCCAGGGCGGCGGCATAGGCATCGCGCACCGCGGCCCGGTTCGCGGCAAGAAAGGCCGTCATCTGCCCGTTGCCCGGCTGGTGCGCCTGCCCATCGTGAGGCTTGGCGATGACGAACAGCGGGCGCGGTCCCGGGCGCGATTGCCAGCCCGCCCAGGGGTGGCCCGCATCGCAGAACCGGGCTTGAACGCCGAGGGCTGCCATCAGGGGCTGATAGAAGGCGAGAGCGCGCTCGAAGTCGCTCACGCCGACAAAGATGTGTGAGTACATGGGCGGGAGCGCCACTTGCTAGCGATCGATTTCGACGGTGGCCCTGAGCGTGAGCGGAACGCCGCCACGCAGTGACAGGACGCCTATGACCGAACGGGCATGCAGCCCTGCTTCGCCGAAGATCTCGACGAGAAGATCGGAGGCGCCATCCAGGACCTTCGCGTGGCCCTCGAAGTCCGCTGTCGTGCAGATGGCGCCATGCAGCTCGACGATGCGTTCGACCCGGTCCAGGGAGCCGAGCGCATGCCTGATCGTGGCCAGCAGATCGATGCATGCGGAGCGCGCGAGTTCACGGCCCTGTTCCGTCGAATAGTCGCTTCCGACCCGTCCTCTCGGCGGCACGCCGTCGACCGGAAGAGGCGCCTTGCCCGACAAGAAGAGCAGCTGGCCCGACTGCACGGCCGTCGCGTAGTTGCCCGCCGGGCCGCTGCCCGTTGGCAGTTGGATGCCCAGAGACTTGATTCGTTGCTCAGCGTTCATGGTGCGCCGTCCTGAGAGTTTTCAAGAACAAAGGGGGAGAAGCTGCAGCCACGCTGCCAGGTGCCCGGGCGCCAGCCATGCGCGTGAGATCAGGGCGCCGGCCGCCATCAGCAGCAGGGCCGGCAGCAGGCATTGCCAGAGCCCGGCGTCGAGCCGCTTCATGCCGGCCTCCTGCTCGGAGCGGGTCGCGCAATCTCGCGGTCGCTGATGGGCCAGTGCAGCGCCGCAGCCAGCAGGCCCAGCACCACCGAACACCCCCAGATGAGGTCGTAGGACTGGGTTTGCTCGAACAGGTAGCTGCCCATCCAGACGCCCAGAAACGATCCCAGCTGGTGGCCGAAGAAGACGAAGCCGAACAGCGTGGTGATGTAGCGCAGGCCGAAGACCTGCGAGACCAGGCCGTTGGTCAGCGGCACCGTGCCCAGCCAGAGGAACCCCATCACCGCGGCAAATAGATACAGGCTGACGGGGCTCAGCGGCAGCAGCACGAACAGCGCCATCGCTGCTGCGCGCAGCAGGTAGATGCCGGCCAGCAGGTACTTTCTGCGATGGCGCGCACCAAGCAGCCCGAAGCAGTAGGTGCCGAGCACGTTTGCCAGCGCAATGATCGCCAAGGCAGTGACGGCATGGGCAGGCGCCATGCCTTTGTCGAGCAGATAGGCGGGCAGATGCGTGGCGATGAAAGCGAGCTGGAATCCGCAGGCCAGGAAACCCAGGTTGAGCATCCAGAAGCCCGAATGGCTGAAGGCCTCCTTCAACGCGGCTGGCAAGGGCTGCTCGGCCTGGGTGGCCATTGAGACCGCGCTTTCACTGCGCAAGGGGAAGGCCAGTGGCATAACGAGCAGCATGGCCAGTGCCAAGGCGATCAGGGTGCCGGGCCAGCTCCATGCACTCAGGAGTTGCTGCGCGGCCGGCACCAGGGCGAACTGCACGAGGCCGCCGATGGCCCCGGACAGGCCCAGAGCCCAGCTGCGCCGCTCGGGCGTCACCAACCGGCTGATGGCGCCGTACACCGCACCGAAGGTCGTGCCGGACAGGCCGAGGCCGATACACAGCCCAGCAGCCCAGACAAAGCCCGCCGGTGTTTCCGTATGCACCATGAGGAACAGACCCAGGGCGTAGAACAGCAGGCCTGCAGCGATGACCTTGGCGGAGCCGAAGCGGTCCGCCACCATGCCGGTGAAGGGCTGGGCAATACCCCAGCTCAAGTTCTGGATTGCCATGGCGAAGCCGAAGGTCTCGCGCGACCAGCCGCGGTCCAGCGTCACGGGCAACAGGAACAGGCCCTGCACATGGCGCACACCCAGCGCCAGCCCCATGACGATACCGCCGGCCAGGACCAGCACCCAGGCCTGCTGCCACCATGGGGCAGGCAGGGTTGTTGATGGCGACGGCGAAGAATGGGTTTGCACACGACCTCTCTTGGCGGCCATTACAGAATTTCCGGGCCCGTGCTTCAATCGATCTTCTCGTCGCACCACATGCGCCACAGGAATGTCACTGCCCCTCGTTCGCCTTTCCTTCCTGGATCTCGTCCGCGGGTTTGTCGCGGTCGGGCGGCGCATGAGCATCACGCTCGCCTCGCAGGACCTGTGCCTCACGCAATCGGCGGTCAGCCGCCAGATCAACGCCCTGGAGGAGCAACTGGGCGTCAAGCTGCTGGTGCGGGGCTACCGCTCCATCGCCTTCACGCCCGAGGGTGAGCGCCTGTTTCGAAGTGCCGATGGCGCAGTGCAGCAGTTGCAGGATGTGGTGGGCGAGATCCAAAGGACCGGCTTACTCAAGCCCGTCGTGTTGAGCGCGACCATTGGCGTCACGGGCTTGTGGCTGTTGCCGCGGCTGAGCCGCTTCCAGAAGCGCCATCCCGGCGTGGACCTGCGTGTCTCGGCGAACAACCGGGTGGCAGACCTGCGAACCGAAGGCATCGACCTGGCCATCCGTTACACCACGGCGGCCTTGGCGCCTGAGGGGGCCGTCCGCCTGTTCGGCGAGTCCGTCGCACCGGTTGCGCATCCATCCCTGGGGCTCAAGTCTTTGCGCTCGGTTCAAGCACTGGCCAAGCTGTCGCTGCTGGAGTTCGACAACCCGATGCATCCCTGGCTGCAATGGGGGGACTGGCTCAGCGCCCGCGGTTGGTCCGATGTGAAGCACCGGGGCGTCCTTCATTTCAATCAATACGATCAGGTGATCCAGGCGGCCCTCGATGCCCAGGGCGTGGCTTTGGGGCGGCTGGAACTGATCCAACCCCTGATCGACGAAGGCAGGCTGGTGTTGCTGGCCCCGCCCAAGCAAGGCGCCGAGATGGCGCACGCCTATTGGCTCATCTCCGCCAGCGATCACCCGCGGGCGGATGTGCACCGTGTGGCGGAGTGGATCGTGAGCGAAGCGCAGAGCTCGCGCGAGCTCATCGGGGCCGGCGCTGCGTAGGCTCTCTCAGTCCTGCCTGCAGCGGAGCAACGCATCCTCCAGGCGGTCGTTGCCCCAGAACATCTCGTCGCCGACGAAGAACATGGGCGCGCCGAACACGCCACGGCTCGCTGCGGCCTCGGTTTGGTGGCGCAAGCGCAGCTTGTTCGCGTCGGACACCGCCTCATCAAGGATGGCTTGGGCCGGCAGGCCGAACTGGGTGAGCACCTCCGCCAGTACTTCACGCGATTCGATCTCGCTGTCCTCCACGAAGTTGAGCGTCATCACCCGCCGGCAATAGGCACCCATCCAGCCTTGCCCTGCACCGACCAGCGCCACGCGCATCGCCAGCAGGGAGGGGCGCGGAAATGTCGAGGGCCGCGTCCAGGGCAGGCCGTATTTCTCGCACTCTCGCGCCATGTCCTGCCAGACATAGTCCCCCTTGGCCTTCTGCAGCACGAAGGGCGAGTTGTTCCAGCCCTGGTTGCGAAAGATCGGGCCCAGCAGAAAGGGCCGCCAGCGCAAATCCACGCCCAGCCGGGCCGCAGCCGCTTCGATGCGCATCACGCTCAGATAGCTGTAGTTGCTCGTGAACTCAAACCAGAACTCGATGGCTTTGGGGTTGGAGTTCGCGTTCATGGCTCTTCGCTCTCATAGACGACCAGGCAGCGCAACTCGATGCTCTCGCGAAGCGGTGCGTCGGTCGGAATCTCGGGCAGGTCGAAGGCCGTGTGCAGGGTGAAACGGGCCACGCCGCTGAGCTGGGAGTCGTACTGCTTGAATACCAGCGCCTCGTGGCGGTCCATCTCCGGGAGGTAGGACCAGCGATGCCGCTGTGAATGCCTCGCGACATAGATTTCCCCGGTCCGGCGAGGGTATCGAACCTCGCTTTCGACAAGGTCCCCCGCGCTGACCGTGCAGGCATCGCAAACGGCGAGCGGCGTGTCCAGCACCGGCCCCTTGATGGAACGCCAGATGTTGACGATGCCGTAACGCCCGACGCGAGCGGCCGCTTGCGCGTCGCCAATGACCAGAGCCAATCGCCTGCGGCCCGAGGCCTCGGTGTAGTCGTTGTGGATGCGGCCGTTGGCAGCGGCCATGCCTGCGCTTGAGCTTCGGCCAAAGCTCAGGGCGCTGCGGCCCACCTCGCGCCGACGGACCAGGTGATCGAAGACATGGGCCTGCCGTGCCCCGGTGGCGGCAAGCGCCAGTTCGGCGGCTTCCCGGTAGTAGATCGCCTTGACCGCCTCCTGATCGAGAAAGTCCGTGACCGTGGTCGGCGCATCCCACAGCGCGAAGCCTTCACGTTCGAGGCAAGGTCTCTCGCTGGCCTGGCGGGCATCGGCGATGAGCGTCTGGTGCAGGTCGTACTCGCAATTCTCCCAGGGCATGCCTGGCGGTGGCTCGCAGACATAGCTGTAGGGGCGCTCAGTTGTGGGC
The DNA here is from genome assembly GCF_058794515.1 of Roseateles sp. GW823-FHT07B05. Lineage (NCBI taxonomy): Bacteria > Pseudomonadati > Pseudomonadota > Betaproteobacteria > Burkholderiales > Sphaerotilaceae > Roseateles > Roseateles sp. GW823-FHT07B05. The sequence goes on along the minus strand of NZ_JBXAGX010000020.1, from coordinate 39,126 downwards.
TTCAGGTAGTTCAGCCCCGCCCGGAGTTCCGGCCGGTCAGGTTGCGACGTCATGGGGGTCTCGGCTCTTGCACACAGCCCCATTGAACCCAGCCGAGGCAGTTGCCTCAATCAACTTTCTGGTTCCTCCGCATGCGCTGCCGGAATGTCGTGAGGCGGGAAAGTCGTTTGATGAGGGGCGCCGTGAACGCTTCAATGACCCCGTCAGTTCGATGAGGCGGTGCCAGCATGATGTGGATGAGAAAGCCCCGGAGCCCCACGGCCGTGGATGTCGAGTTCGCGAAGTCCTACCGCATCACCACTTCAAGAGACGTGTGGGTCACGTGCCTGACAGGCACGGCCTGGTTGACGCGAGACGGCTGCCTCGCCGATCTGATTCTTTCGCCGGGCGATGTGACGCGGGTCTCAAAGGCGGACGCTGCCCTCGTCACCGGCATGCCGCGCTGCAGAATCGGGATAGGCGAGAAGCGCGAGCACTTGGCGGCGTTGCAAGGGATAGCCTGACCATCAGGCGCATGAATGCCGAGCAGGACGAAGTTGAAGAACGCGGAGATCGGCGCGAGGTCGGCCGCGCTGCCGAAGATTCCCCAGGAACTGCTTGATCAGTTCGTCATGGGGCCGATGACCGCCCAGGAGATCCAGCAGGCCTCAATGGCCATCATGAAGGCGTTGATCGAGCAGATGCTGGGCTATGAGTTGAACCTTCGATTCGGCCCATGCACGTGCTGTGGCCGGACGTCGATCTTCTTGTGAAACGGTAAGACTAACGGTGCGTTGCCCTTACCCGGCGGGGCGCGTCAGAGTCCATCGCGCCCGCCAGATCCGACGGGGAAGTCACGCGCTGAACGCCGGTTCAAGGGCTTGGCCGTCGCCAGTTGCGCGAGCCGCGGCGAGGAGCATGGCTGGTGCATTTCGACTCTCTGATGAAAGTCCCGTGTCGGATCTTCCGAGACCGTCGCTGATTCAGGGGGCAGTCGTGCCCCGCTGAGTGCATGTCCCGTCACAGGCGCTGCACATCGCATTCCTAGAGTCGCCCGCCATCCCGACTCTTCTCTCCGGAGTGCCCCCATGTCCCCCAATGATCGCCGCGGCTTCCTGCGCAGCCTGGGCCAGGCCGCTGGCGCCAGCGCCATGCTGGCCAGCTTCCCGCCCGCCATCCAGCGAGCGCTGGCCATCCCCGCCAACCAGCGCACCGGCACGTTGCACGATGTCGAGCACATCGTCATCCTGACGCAGGAGAACCGCTCCTTCGACCACTACTTCGGCACGCTGGCCGGCGTGCGCGGCTTTGCCGACCCGTTTCCGGTGCCGACGCTTGACCGCCCCGGTACCTTCACCGGCAAGACCGTGTTCGTGCAGCCCAACGGCGGTGGCGCGAAGGTGCCGGGCCGGCCCGACTGGGGTGGCCAGCGCACGGCCATCGCGCCCTTTCACCTGAACACGCAGCAGGACTTCTCCGTCATGCGCGTCGCCGGCACGCCGCATTCGTGGACCGACGCGCAGGCCGCGTGGGACCACGGCCGCATGAACAACTGGCCCGCGGCCAAGCAGGCCCATTCGCTGGGCTATTTCAAGGAAGCGGACCTCCCGTTCCAGTTCGCGCTGGCGCGGGCCTTCACGCTGTGCGACCACTACCACTGCGCCACGCAGACCGGCACCAACACGAATCGTCTGTTCCTGTGGAGCGGCGGCAACGACCCGCTGGCGCAAGCCGGCGGCCCGTCCACCGACAACAGCCACGACTGGTTCAACGAGAACCCGGCCACCGACTACACCTGGACGACCTATCCCGAGCGCCTGCAGTCCGCCGGCATCTCCTGGCAGGTCTACCAGAACATGGATGACAACTTCACGGACAACTCGCTCGCCGGTTTCCGTCCTTTCCGCGACGCCTGGTACGGCCGTCCGGGCTATTCGGCGCAGCTGAAGGCGCGTGGCGTCAGCACGCGTGACCTCGACATGCTCAAGGCCGACGTGCAGGCCGGCCGGCTGCCGCAGGTGTCGTGGATCGTCGCGACCGCCGAGGGCTCCGAGCATCCGGGACCGTCCAGCCCCGCGTCGGGCGCCGACTACACGGCCCGCGTGCTGGACGCGCTGACGTCCAACCCGGAGGTCTGGTCCAAGACCGTGCTGTTCATCAACTTCGACGAGAACGACGGCTTCTTCGACCACCTGCCGCCGCCAGCGGCGCCGTCGTACCAGACCTACGACGCCGACCCGGCCAAGGCGGTCTTCGCCGGCGCTTCGACCGTGGACACGACCGGCGAGTACCACCACGTGCTCAACGGCAGCTCGCCGACCTACCAGCACCGCAACTACGGCATGGGGCCGCGCGTGCCGATGTACGTCGTGTCGCCGTGGACCAAAGGCGGCTGGGTCAACTCCCAGGTGCACGACCACACGTCGGTCATCCGCTTCATCGAGGCCCGTTTCGGCGTGCAGGAGCCGTTGATCACGCCGTGGCGCCGCGCGGTCAGCGGCAACCTGGTGGGCTGCTTCGACTTCGCTCACCCCGAAGACAGTGCCTTCGTGCAGAACCTGCCGGCCACCGCCGCGCTGCGTGCCCGCGCGCTGACGCTGCCCGGTACCAAGACGCCGGTTACGCCCACCACGCTGGCTGCGCCCATCCAGGAGGCCGGCCTGCGCATGGCGCGCGCGCTGCCGTACGAACTGCAGGTACAGGCGAACGCCGCGGCATCCGGCGTCACGCTGCGCTTCGAGAACGCCGGCGAGGCCGGCGCGGTCTTCCACGTCTACAACCGTCTCGCGCTGGACCAGATCCCGCGCCGCTACACCGTCGAGGCCGGCAAGCAGCTCGATGGCGTCTGGACCGGCGCTGCCGGCGCCGCTTACGACCTGTGGGTGCTGGGCCCCAATGGCTTCCACCGCCATTTCACCGGCAACCTGCCCAAGCCCGGCGTGGCCCAGGCCCAACCCGGTGTGACGGTGAAGGCCGACCGCGTCTTCCTGGAGCTGGTGCTGGAGCTTCGCAACGCGGGCACCAAGCCCTGCACCTTCGTGCTGCAGGCGCACCGCTATGCCTCTGTGCCCAACCGCAGTTGGATCGTCGCGGCCGGCACAGTGCAGACCGTGCGTGCCCCTGTGGACAGCGAGCACCGCTGGTACGACTTCAGCCTGAAGGCCACCGAGGTCGCCGGCTTCGGCGTACGCCTGGCGGGCCACCTGGAGAACGGCGAACCCTCCGTCAGCGACCCGGCCATGCATGGCCCCGCCGTGCTCGACCAGACCCGCCCCTGAATCCTTCACGCATCAAGAGACTTTCATGATCAAGCACACCCTCGCCCTGGCACTCATGGCGCTCAGCCTGAGCGCGCAGGCGCAAGCCACGCTCGGCACCAATCTCATCATCAACGGCGATGCCGAGAGCGGCGTTGCCGGCTGGACAGGCTTCGACGGCTACTCGATGTTCCAGTCCGTGAACTACGGCAGCAACTGGGTGCTCCCCACGCAGCCCGGCCCGGCAAACCGCGGCAGCAAGATGTTCACCGGCCTGACGGCACAGGCTGCAGGCTTCCAGACCATCGAGCTCGGCGGCGCGCTGGCTGGCCAGTCGCTGCACTACGACCTGAGCGGCTATCTCGGCGGCTGGGCGGAGCAGGGCGACAACGCGCTGCTCTACGTGTCGTTCCTCGACACGGTGGGCAACGAGATCGGCTCCGCCAGCATCGGTCCGGTGACGCCGGCCGACCGCAACAACCAGACCGGCCTGTTCCTGCGCACCGCGTCGGGTGAACTGCCCCTCGGCACGACGTCGCTGCAGTTCTCGCTGTCGATGGAGCGCGTGGGTGGTGGCGACAACGACGGTTATGCCGACAGCCTGTCGTTCGTCGTCAGCAGCGTGCCGGAAGGCAGCACGCTGGCCTATGCGCTGGCAGGCCTGAGCCTGCTGGGCGGCCTGGCGGCACGGCGTCGCCGCTGATCTCAGGACGTCGGGCGCGTTGGAACAGGCTCCAGGTGCCGACCCGGGCGCCGTTCATCCACAGGCCCGGCGTGCGGGTGTGCGAGCGACGGCCCATGGCACCAGGCTGGCTGGTGGCTTGGTGAGCCAGAAGCCGTGGTGGGCGCCAGCTGCTTGCCTAGCGCGACCTCGACACCGAGGCTGTTGAACAGCCGCAGCAGCCTGGCGGACCCCACCTTGTCTGCGTACCTCTCCATCGAGGAGTACGTCTGCCGCGAGACCCCCTGCTGCAGGGTCACCTCTTCCTGGGTCAGGCCGGCCCCCTTGCGGAAAGCCTGGAGCAGGTAGGGCAGTTGACGGGCGTGCGGACGACGAACTGAGACATACAACTTCTAGGCTGTAAACGGAACTCACAGCTTTCGATGTGTATGTCCAGTCTGCTGCCTGAAGGCAGTAGATCCAATAAACAGCCTTTGATCTGTGATCAAAGCGGTGACACCGCTCACCCCACTACGCCAAAGAGGTAAGGAACTGGGCAGCGCGACGCGCTCGTTGCGCGGCAGGAAGTTGGTACAGCGCCTCTAGCAGCTTCGCCACCTCGTCATCCTCGCAGTAGAGGTACGGGAGCGATACGCCCAGGGCGTCGGCGAGCAATCTTGCGGTTGCGACGGCCGGCTCATGAACGCCCAACTCGTACCGGCTGATTCTTGCCCGGCTGCTGGACTCATCGATACCGATGAGTACGCCTAACTTCTCCTGAGACCAGCCCAGCGCCTCTCGCCGGGCACGCATACGCCGCCCGACAACGGTTGTTGCTGAACTCTCATTTGTTGGCATGTCACGAGTCTCGTAACAGGTGCATAATTCGTCGTCACGAAATACGTGACATCAGGGTGAGGTGACTCCTGACGCTTTGCCACATTGAGGAGAGTGACCTATGGCTTACTTCTTCTGTGAATCCCCCCGCTGGTTCAGCGGCCCGCTGTGCTGCCGATACCTGGTTGCCCGGTTCAGCAAGCTGAGCGTTCCGATGATCGAAGAAGGCGCCCCCGTGCCTGCCGAATGGCACTGGGCGCTTGGCTTCTTCGCGGACGGCCAGTTCGAGGCGCTCGGCGCATGGCAGGGTGAAGGCGAGGGCACAGCCCAGCGCATTGCCAGGGACCTCCATGACCGGGGCATCGAGCGCATCAAAGCCATTGCCGCCGAGGATCGCCTTCTGGAAGCGATGGCTGGCCTGCGACCCAAGGTCTGTCGGAACACGACCGCGCAGCTTGTCGAGTTCGGGAGCCTGGGCTCCCGCATGCGACGTGCTGTCCGCTGGACCGACGTCGCCGGCCAGCATCTGCAGGCGCGCCTTTCGCGCGTTGCCCGGCGCCAAGCCCCATTTGCCGACCCGGCCGCAGCCGCCGACTTCATCGCCCAAGCCTTCCAACGCGCGGATCGCGATCTGCTGCGCGACCGCTGGGACCGGAAGCACCCCGCGCCCTTTGGGCAGGGAGCCTTCATCGCCGCCATGGCCATCGCGGCCTGACTGTCATGTCCGCTCGGCTGCTGAAGAACTGGCAAGACGTCCTGGCGAGGGTGCGGGGTGCGTTGCAGCGCCGTGGCCGTACTGCGCACGAGGCGGATGACCTCGTTCAGGAGGCTTGGCTGCGCCTGGTCCGCTACGAGGATGAGAAGCAGCCTGTCGAGCAGCCCGAGGCCTTTTTGATGCGAACGGCGCTCAACCTGTCGATCGACACCCATCGCACCAGCGCGGGCCGCGGAGAACACGTGCTGCTGGAGAACGTCGTGCTCATCGACACGGCGCCGTCCATGGAGGCTGTGCTGCTGGCCAAGGAGCGCATGGCGCGCCTCAACGTGGGATTGGGACGTCTGAGCGACAAAACCCGGGACGTCTTCCTGGCCCATCGCATCGATGGCCTGCCCTACACCGAGATCGCAAAGCTGCATGGCATCAGCGTCGCGACGGTTCATCACCACGTTGCCAAGGCGACTCTGCGGCTGACCAGCTGGATGGAAGGCTGGTAGCCGTGCAACCGCCGAATGCGCCTGCGACACCCGGGGCGCGAGACGAGCAGCCGTTCGTGACCCAGGAAATCGCCGCAGAGGCCGCCGTGTGGCTGGCCCGGCTGCATGGGCCCGGCAACTCCCGGGCGGTGCAGCGCGCCTGCCTGGCATGGCAGGCGAAGTCGGCCGCACACCGCCTGGCTTTCGAGCGCTGCACCGACACCTGGCAGGACGTTGCCGGGCTCCTGCGTGACCACATTCCCGCGGTGCCTTCCGACAACCCAGTCCACCGGAACGGCCGCAAGGGCAGGCGCCTGGCGCTGGCCGCCGCAGCGCTTGGCTGTGTGTCCGTGGTCGCCTGGCGACAGTGGCCGACCGAGACGTACAGCACCGGCGTGGGCGAACAGCGGCTCATCGTCCTGGCCGACGGCAGCCGTGTCACGCTGAACACGGCCACCGACATCCGTATCCAGCTGACCGAGGCGCGGCGCTTGGTGACGGTGGAGCAGGGCGAGGCACTGTTCGAAGTCGCCAAGGACGCCAGCCGACCCTTCGTGGTGCAAGTGGCAGGAACCGAGGTCGTCGCCACAGGCACTGAGTTCGTGGTCCGTTACAGCCAGGACCTCAAGGCCGATGAGGCCCTCGCCGTGACGCTGATCGAAGGGCAGGTGGTGGTTCAGGGTGCCGGCCGGAGCCCGGGGCGATCTCCGGCCGTGCCGCTGGTGATGACGCCCGGGCAGCGTGTTCGCATCGGCCACCCCTCGAAGCGTGACGCGGTTCAGGTTGATCGGCCGCGCGTCGACCAGGCGTTGGCTTGGCGTCGTGGGCAGGTGCTTCTCGACGACGTCCCGCTGGCTGAAGCCGTGACCGAGATGAACCGCTACAGCATCAAGCAGATCACCCTCGAGAGCGAAGAGTTGAGGGGCCTGCGTGTAGGCGGCGCCTACCGTACGGGAGACAGCGTGGGCTTCGCCGACGCGCTGGCCGACTTGTATGGTCTGGTGGTCCGCTCGCGGGGCGATCGGTTGGAACTGGCGATCAAATAGCGCGCCGTTCAACAAACGCGACAAAGTACGGCTGACCCGCAGACATTGCCTGCGGGTCAGGCCTGCGCGTGCAGGCGTGCTTCGTTGGGCAGCTGGGCGCAGATGTTCTCGCCGACCGTCGTCAGTTTGAGGCTGCCGCCTCGCCAGCTGAGCCAATCGCAGTCGACGTAGGCATCGATCACGGCCTCCGGCAGCAGGTCGGCGCGTCGTCGCATGAGGAGATCGACTATCTGTGGAAACGCAGCGCGCAAGGGAGCCGCCGGCTCCTTGATCGCTTCGATCGCCGTGGTGTCCTTGACTGGCAGGCGAGTCGGGTCGCTGCCTTCGGAGAGTCGTCGATCACGTCGTGTCTTCGATGAAAATCACAGCACTTGGTTGCGTTGGTTGGATTCAAGAAGCGGCGCTGGCCGTTTGTGTACCAACGACCTAGATCGAATCGGATGGAGCGAGCGCTGGCGCGTTCTCCGGAGTGCTTTGAAAATCCAACCCCGCATCACATGACCTGCCCCTTGTGCACCACCGACGGCGGCCTCGTCGTCGCGCGCACCGACCAATTCCGCGTCATCCGCGTCGTCGATGGCGACGAAGCGCGCCGCTTCCCGGCGTTCTACCGGCTCATCTGGAATGCCCATGTCGCCGAGTTCAGCGACCTGGCGGATACGGACAGACACGCCTGCATGGACGCTGTCACCGAGATCGAGCGCGTCCTAAGGTCTTTGCTGGCGCCAACCAAGGTCAACCTGGCCGCGCTGGGCAATGCCGTGCCGCATCTGCACTGGCACGTCATCGCCCGCTTTGACTGGGACAGCCACTTCCCCGCACCCGTGTGGGCCGCGCCGCAGCGGGACGAGGTGGCGGGCGGTGCGGCCGCGCGCCTCGCGCAGCCGTTGGCGGCGGTGGACGCCGCCATCGCCGCGGCGATCAGCCGCCGCTGCTGATGCGGATGCTGCGTGCAGCCATGCGCGTGTCGGCGCTGGCCTGCGGGTCGACGAAGTCGACGCTGAAGCGGTAGACCTGCGCGTCGGCCGTCGTGCTCGACGTGCAGTCCACCTTGTGCATGGCGGCGCGCACCTGGCGGGCGATGGTGCTGGACACGCCGCGCGCCTGCACGGTGCTGACGCGGCCGTTCTCCAGCACGAATTGCACCTTCACCTCGCCGTACTTGCCCTCGTCGACCCAGGTGCGGGCCAGCGCGGTCTGCAACTCTTCTTCAAGGGCGCTGCAGGCCATGCGCACGTCATGGCGCGGCACCGTTTCCAGCACGCGGCCGCCGCGCACTTCGACGCGCTCCATGCCGCTGTTCTGCGCCAGCGCAGGGCCGGCGGCCAGCGTCAGGAGGGCTGCGCCGGCGAGCAGGCGGCGGGTGAAAGAGGTGGATGTGGACATGGTGGACTCCTGGACTTGACGGTGGGGCTGGAGACGCGGAATTGCGTCGACCTGTGCTCAGGCTAGGTGCCTGTTCGAACGGGCCCAAGGCGCAAGTGATGAGATGCCGCCAGCGTGCGATGGCCTGCCGAAAATCGAGGCCGAACTGAACTCGCGCCGCGACTCCGTGGCAACGCCCTTGCATCCCATTCGTCATGGGCTGCCATCCGTGTTTGCCCGCTAGGGTGACTTCTGTCGCTGCGGTGGGTGACAACCCTGGTTTCGTGCCAGGAAGACACTGCGCGCCGCTTCGGAAAGCACCAGGCTGGCAGAGGGGCAAGAAGTCTTGGGAGAGATCCCGCCGGCGAGCCATCGACAACAAGGGTGGTGTTCCCAATGTGGAGATCCCACGGGCCGAGCCGGCACGCCGTACGCCACGGCGACTTTTGCGGAATCACCAAGATGAGTTTTGTCCTTGCAAACCGGAAATCCCTGATCGCTCTGGCCTGCGGCCTGCTGGCGACCGGCGTCGGCCAGGCCGGCGTGTCCAACACCCAGGTCGACGTCGGCCTGGCCAGCATCGTGCAACGCGCCGCCCCGGCCACCGACCGCCTGATCATTGGCTACCGCGACGCCGCCGAGGCCGACGCGGCCGACGGCCGCGTCATGCGTGCCCGCAGCGTGGATGCCACCGCCATGTCCCACCGACTGGGCTCGGTCAACACCACGCTGGGTCTGCGCGGCGCCCAGGCCAAGCTGCTGCGCCAGACCGGCACCGGCGCCCACGTGTTCAAGCTGAACAAGGCGCTGTCGCATGGCGAACTGGAGCGCGTGGCGGCCGAGCTGAAGGCCTCCGACCCCAACATCGCCTACGCGGAACCTGACCGCAAGATGTACCCGCTGATGACGCCCAACGACTCGAGCTACAGCTCGCAGTGGGACCTGTACGAGACCACCGGCGGCATCCGCGCGCCGGCCGCGTGGGACCTGGCGACCGGCTCGGGCGTCACGGTGGCCGTCATCGACACCGGCATCCGCCCGCATGCCGACCTGTCGGGCCAGATCGTGGCCGGCTACGACATGATCAACGACACCGCGGTGTCCAACGACGGCAACGCCCGTGACAGCGACCCCAGCGACCCGGGTGACTGGGTGGCAGCCAACGAGTGCGGCAGCGGCGATCCCGCGTCCAACTCCAGCTGGCACGGCACGCACGTGGCCGGCACCATCGCGGCCAAGACGAACAACTCGTCCGGCATCGCGGGCATCGCCTTCAACGCCAAGATCCAGCCCGTGCGCGTGCTGGGCAAGTGCGGCGGCTACACCTCCGACATCGCCGACGGCATGATCTGGGCGTCCGGCGGCACCGTCAGCGGCCTGCCCACCAACGCAACGCCGTCGCGCGTCATCAACATGTCGCTGGGCGGCGGCGGTGCCTGCGACACGACGTCGCAGAACGCCATCAACAGCGCCCGCTCGCGCGGCACGGTGGTGGTCGTCGCCGCCGGCAACGAGAACCAGAACGCCAGCAACTCCAACCCGGCCAACTGCTCGGGCGTCATCACCGTCGCGGCGACGGACCGCAACGGTGCGCGCGCCTACTACTCCAACTACGGGTCCATCGTGACGCTGGCTGCGCCGGGCGGCGACGTACGCTCGTCCAGCAGCAACGGCATCCTGAGCACGCTGAACGCCGGCACCAAGGCGCCGGGCGCCGACAGCTACGCCTACTACCAGGGCACCTCCATGGCCACGCCCCACGTGGCCGGCGTCGTCGCACTGATGCTGAGCGCCAAGCCCACCGCCACGCCGGACCAGGTCAAGGCTGCCCTGCAGAGCAGCGCGCGGGCCTTCCCCGGCACCTGCTCGCAGTGCGGCTCTGGCATCCTGGACGCCGCCGCCGCCGTGGCAGCCATCACCGGCACGGGCGGGCTGCCGACGGTCAACGAGACTGAGTCCAACGGCACGATCGCGACGGCCAACACCGTCTCGGCACCGGCCAACGTGGCGGGCACCATCGGCTCCACCAGCGACACCGACTACTTCAAGGTGACGCTGCCCGCCGGCAAGACGCTGAGCGCCACGCTGACCATGGCCAGCAGCAGCAACGACTTCGACCTCTATGTGAAGAACAGCGCCGGCGCGACGCTGGCCAAGAGCGAGAAGGCCGCTGGCCAGGTGGACAGCACCACGTATGCCAACGGCGGCTCCAGCGCCGTGACGCTGTACGTGCAGGTGCTGCGCTACAGCGGCACCGGCGCCTACACGCTCAAGCTGCAGTGGTGAGTGGCTGCTTCTGATGAATGCGATGCGCGGCCGATCTGGAGTGACTTCAACGGGTTGAAGGGTTGACTTCACCGGCCAGGGCCTGAGTTCGGTTTCCTACCGTGCTCAGGCCCTCTTGCTTGCCAATCGAATGAAGCCCCGGCTTCCCGCAGCCGCGCCCCTGTTCAGGTGGCACGTCCTGTTTGACCCAGCCGCGCCTTCAGGTCGCGAACGCGGGTCCATGAAGTGGCAGCGCAGCTGTCACCCTGGAAGCCGAGCGCTGAGAGGGTGGCCGCGCTGCTGGCCGTGCTGGCGGCCTGGAATGCACGGGCGCTGCCGAATCCGCGCCGGCCGTCCACCGGGGTCGTGCGCCTCGTCGATGTCCTTGCCGAGCTGCTTCGTAAGCCAGGCATCTGGAAAATGATGCTGTTCATCATCGTCTTCCGCCTTGGCGAAGGGCAGACGCAGATCATCGGTCCTCTCTTTCTCGCCGAGGCCAGAGACAAGGGAGGACTGGGACTGAGCTGCGACCAGGTCGGCCTGGCCTACGGGACCGTCGGCACCGCAGCCTTCCTTGTGGGCTCCGTCCTGGGAGGCTACTTCACGTCCTGGTGGTCACTGCGCCGCGCCATGCCGGTGCTCGTCATCGCCATGATGGTTCCCAGAGCCGTCTTCTACGCGCTGAGCATGATGCTGCCGACGCAGTCCTGGACGATCAGCGCGGCGATCGGGCTCGAGATGCTCGCCTACGGATTCGGTTTCGTGGGCATGGTGCTGTTCATCATGCAGGCTGTCGCACCTGGCCGCTACCAGACGGCTCACTACGCCTTGGGCTCCGGTGTCATGCAGCTTGGCTTTGTGCTGGCGAAGACGGTCAGCGGTGATATCCAGCTGAACGTGGGCTACCCCCACTTCTTTGCCTGGACCTTCGCATGCGGTCTGCTTCCGCTTGCCTTGTTCCCCTGGATTCCGATGCCTAGCGGCGGACAGGCGCGCACAACTTCCTCCTGACACCGACACCCGGAGGACGATGGAGCCATCGTGCCTCCAGGCGCAGCGGTCCCCGGCCAATCAATCCGTCCAAAGCGTACTCGACCGCGATCTGCCGGCCAGCTCGCAGCAGCTTCAACTCGCCTGCGCTAGGCACCGTTCGAAAGCGGGTGGCGAGGAGCTCAGTTTGCGCCGCCTGAGCACATCCGCCCCTGAGCGTTGGAAGCTTCCCAAGCTATCTATCGAGCGTGATGCTCGCAGAAGGCCTTGAGCATGCGCATGGCAAAAGCTGCGTCCCTCTCGCTGAGGCCCGCCAGCCATGTCTGCATCGCCAGTGCCTGCGAGGAGGGCGCTGGCGGATCCTCTGCCAGCAAGTCACCACAGGTGGCATTCAAGATGGCGGCCAGCCGTTCCAGCGTCAACAGCGACGGGACGTGCTTGCCGCGCTCGAACCTCGACAAGGTCTCGGTATCTACCCCGAGCCGCTCAGCAATCCCCGCTTGCGTCAAGCCGAGGGACTTCCGCCGCGCAGCGAGGTTGCGCCCGAGGCGGAGCGGCAACTCTGTATGAGTTGCTTCTTCGAGAGGCGGTTGCCCGCGGGCTTTGTCAACCATTCTTGTTGGGCGGTTAGTCAACGTAGATGGTTGCCTTAGGGGTCTTGTTGCGCCAGAATCAAATATGTTGGTTTGATGGGCGACGAATTGCATCGGGTTGCGGCTTTGATGCAGGGGCGCTGACAGGAGAAGCGATGACCAGCCAATCATCTGCCGTGAAGTTCGGTACGCGTCATCACCCCGCGTCCCGCCTCGTCGTGAGCCAGTCCGCATGGCTCTCCAAACCGCTCTGCTGCAGGTACCTCCTCGCAGAGTTCAACGTCCTCCGGTTACCCGTCAAAAGCGGGAGCGCCATCAAGCAATCCCATTGGCGTTGGGCGCTCGGAACGTTTCGACAGGCAGAGTACGAGCTTCTGGGCGCATGGCCTCGACAAGTGCCACTGCCCGCCGTCCTTGATGAACTGCGTGACCGCGGCATCGAGCGCATGGAGGCGTGCTGCGCTGAAGCTGACGAGGATGTCGCCTCCCGGTTTCCCGACGCCGTCCCATTGCTTCGGACCGACGACCGGAAGGCTGCCGTGCCGCCTTCGCACCTTCGCCGGTTCAGCGCCAAGCGCTGGGCTGCGCTTGAGGCGGCCGTGGCTAAAGCAGAATTTCTTCAGCTCAGCCTAGAGCGTGCAATCGAGCGCCACGGGCCATTTGCGGACGAGGGCGCTGCCGCGGCCTTCGTCTTGGACACCCTAGAGAACGCCGACCGCCAGTTGCAGGGACTCCCCAGGTCGCGTTCAACCAGGCCCCGGTGGTCGCAAGCTGGCACTCTTCACGCCCTCGCGTCAGGGCCGGCGGCCGGCAAATGACAGGCGCGCTGGTCAGGAACTGGCGCGAGACGCTGGCGCGTGTGCGCGGCGCCCTGATGCGCCGCGGCCGCAACGCACACGAAGCCGATGACTTGGTGCAGGAAGCGTGGGTCCGGCTGGCCTGCTACGAGCGCGAACAGCCCGTCGAGCGTCCCGAAGCATTCCTGATGCGCACCGCGCTCAACTTGTCCATTGATGCCCATCGCGCACAGGCCACCCGAGGCGAGGAAGTCCTGGTGGAGGACATCGTCCTCATCGACTTTGCACCGACGGCCGAGGCCACGCTCCTCGCCAAGGAACGGCTTGAGCGCATGAGCGTCGGCATCAGTCGCATGAGCGAGACGACCCGGAACATCTTCCTGTCCCACCGGATTGACGGCCTGACCATCGTCGAGATCGCGCGGCTGCAGGGCCTGAGCACCACGACCGTCCACAAGCACATCGCCAAGGCCACGCTGCAGCTCACGACCTGGATGGAAGGCTGGTAGCGATGCTTCGCCGTCGGGCCTGTGAAGCGGCTGCGCTGCCGGAGAGATCGCTGCCTGTGCCGAAGGACGTGGCTGCTGAGGCCGCCGTGTGGATCACCCGCCTGCACGGTGGTCAGCGTACCCCGCAGATGGATAGCGAATGCCTCGCATGGCAGGCACGCTCGGCCGTACACCGTCTGGCCTTTGAGCGTTGCACCGACACCTGGCAGGACGTGGCAGGACTCACGCTCACGGACTACGCCACCGCCACGTCAGCCCGCAAACTGACGAACGGCGGCAGGGCAGGGCGGTCATTGGCCTGTCGCTCCGTGCAGGCCATTGCCCTGGTACTGGTGGCTGGCGTGATGGCACCCTCACCCTGGCGACCCGGTATCACCTATGACACCGGCGTCGGCGAACAGCGCATCGTGGTGCTTCAGGACGGCAGCCGCCTCTCGCTGAACACCTCCACGCGGATCCGCGTGGATTTTGGGAAGGCGCAACGGACCGTCCACGTGGAGCGCGGCGAAGCCCTGTTCGAGGTCGCCAAGGATGCAAGTCGCCCCTTCGTCGTGAAGGCTGTTGAAACGGACGTCGTCGCCACCGGCACCGCATTCCTGGTGCAGGCGTTGCCCGCGGCCACGCCGGGCGACCCGGCTCTGGCCGTCACCCTGGTCGAAGGCCAAGTGGTGGTGCGAAGCGCCGCCGGGGAGGGACGCTGGCAGGAACGATCGTGGGTCATGACGCCCGGGCAGCGCCTGCGCCTCAATCGTGCCGGTGAAGCGTGGCACCCCGGCACGGCGACCCGCGTGGATCGACCTCCGATGGATCAGTTGCTGGCCTGGCGGCGGGGCGAGGCCGCCTTTGACAACGTGTCACTGCTCGACGCGGCGGCCGAGATGAACCGCTACGACCGCCTGCCCATCGTCGTGTTGGGCGCTGCCGGAGAGAAGCGCGTGAGCGGCATGGTCAAGACAGGTGACAACGCCAGCTTCGCCCAGGCCATGGCAAGCCTGCACGGCCTGCTTGTGCGCCATCACGGGCATTGGCTGGAGCTCGCGCAACAGTAGGCCCTCGCAGTGGGCGAGGGCCACGCTTGCGCTTTCAATCCATTGAACGACGCCCGCGAGGCGTCTATCGGCTGCACGATGAATGGCTGGCACGGTGCCTCGGCGACTCAACGAAAGTTCGAGGTCACCACACCGTCAACGGATCCGCCGCCACCATCGCGCTGCCCGGCTTGCAGTTGAATGCCTGCCCGAAGTAGGGCGTGTTGCTCATCGGCGTGACGACGCGGTAGCGGGCAGGCGAGTGAGAGTCCGTGCGCAGCTGGTTGATGAGGAACTCGGTGCGCACCTTGGTGCGCCACATCAGCGCGTTGCTCAGGAAGAAGCGCTGCGCCGGCGTCTGCCCGTCGACGAGCTTGCTGGCTGCCGGCCCGCCGCGCTTGAGGGCCTTCTGCAGCCCCTCGTAGGCGATGGGCAGCCCCGACACGTCGGAGATGTTCTCGCCCAGCGTCAGCCGCCCGTCGATGTTGTAGCCCGGCAGCGGCGAGATCGCGCCGTAGCGGGCAGCCACCTTGTCGGCACGGGCCTTGTAGCCGGCGGCGTCGGCAGGCGTCCACCAGTCCGTCAGCGAGCCGCCGGCGTCGTAGTTGCGACCGCTGTCGTCGAAGTGGTGCGTGATTTCGTGGCCGATGACCATGCCGATGCCGCCGTAGTTGACCGCGTCGTCGGCCTTGGCGTCGAAGAACGGCGGCTGCAGGATGCCGGCCGGGAAGGTGATCTGGTTCAGCCCACCGGCGAACGCGTTGACGATGTGCGGGCTGGTGCGCCAACGGGTGCGTTCGACCGGTGCGTCCAGGTCCTTGGCCTGCTGGCCGCTGTGCCACAGCGCCACCTTCAGCCAGTTGCCGGCGTAGTCGTTGGTGCTCAGCTGCAAGCCTTCGTACTGCGGCCATTTTTCCGGCGCGCCGATCATCGGCTGCATGCGGGCCAGCTTCTCCAGCGCCTTGGCCTTGGTGGGCGGCGTCATCCAGTCCAGCTTCTCGATGCGCTCCTTCATGCTGGCGCGGATGTCCTCCACCAGCGCCGACGAGCGCCGCTGCGCCTCCGGCGAGAACGCGCGGGCCACGAACAGCTCGCCCAGAGCCAGCGCCACCGGCTCGGTGCCATAGCGGCCGCCGATCTGCTGGATGACGTCCTCGCTGCGCGGTGCCGGCGCCTGCAGGCCGGTGATGGCCTTGCCGCGGTACTCGAACGACGCGTTGGCGAAGGCTTTGGGCAGCCGCGGCGCGGTCGTGTCCAGCACGCGCAGCGCCAGGTAGCTGCGCCAGACGTCCAGCGGTGTGTCGGCCGCCAGCTTGGCGACGCGCGTGGCGAACTCGGGCTGGCTGACGATGAGGCGTTGCGGCGTCTTGGCGCCGGCCGTCAGCACGGCCAGGTAGGCCGGCCAGTCCAGCCCCGGCGCGGCGGCACCCAGCTCGGCCGGCGTCATCGCGTTGTAGTTGGCGTTGGGGTCGCGCAGCTTGGCGCGTTCGCGCGAGGCCTCGGCCAGCTGGGTCTCCAGCGCCAGCACGGCGTCCACGTCGGCGTCGGCGGCGGGGCGGCCGGCGGCGGCCAGCACCGTCTTCGCGAACGTGCGGTAGGCCGCCGTGACGGCGCGGGTGCGCTCGTCGCTGCGGAAGTAGTCGTCGCGGTCCGGCAGGCCCAGGCCCGACTGGCCCAGCGCCAGCACGTTGCGGCGCGTGTCCTTGCGGTCGGGCTGTACGGCCCAGCCCAGCGGCGCGGCCACGCCGCCCCGCGCCAGCAGCGCCAGCACGGTGGGCAGGTCCTCGCGGCGCTGCAGCGCGTCGATGCGGTTCAGCAGCGGCGTGATGGAGGTCAGCCCGCGCGCCTCGATGGCGGCCTCGTCCATACCGCTGGCGTAGTAGGCGGCGATGAGCTTGAGGCCCGGCGTGGTCTGCTGCGCCGGTTTGTCAGCCAGTTCCTTGAGCGCGCGGTTCAGCAGCTCGTCGTTGGCCTGGCGCAGCTGCTCGAAGCTGCCGATGCGCGCACGGCTGGCGGGCAGCTCCGTGGCGGCTTCCCAGGTGGCGTTGACGAAGCCGTAGAAGTCGTCACAGGGCTGGATGTCCTTGGACAGGCTGCTCAGGTCGAGCGCGGGTGCCTGGGCGGCCAGGGCCAGCAGGGTCGCTGCGAGGGCCAGGCGGTGGCGGGTGAAGCGTGGCATGGAGTGTGCGCAAAGCCGTGGAAACGCCGGATTAGAGCCCCCGCCGCCGCAGCGGGCTGGAAGACACAGGGCATGATTGCGGGTTTTCACCAAGTTCCCTGGCCGATCCATGCTTTCCCTCCGGCGCCTGTGCCTGACCCTCGCCGCCACGTTGCTGCTGGCCTCCTCCGCCATCGCCCAGTCGGTGCAAGGGCAGGGGGCCACATTCCCGTCCAAGGTCTACGCCACCTGGGCCAAGGCCTTCGAGAAGGCGGGCGGCGGCACGGTGGCCTACAAGGGCACCGGCTCGGGTGACGGCATCAAGCAGATCACCGCGCGTCAGGTGGACTTCGGCGGCACCGACGCGCCGCTGCCGGCCGCCGAGTTGGCCAAGCACAAGCTGGTGCAGATCCCCATGCTGGTGGGTGGCGTGGTGCCGGTGGTCAACCTGCCGGGCCTGGCGGCGCCGCTGCAGCTGGACGGCGAACTGCTGGCCGACATCTTCCTGGGCCGGGTCAAGGTCTGGAGTGACACCCGCATTGCTGCGCTGAACCCGGGTGCCGCGCTGCCGGCCTGGCCCATCAAGCGTGTCGTGCGCGCCGAGAAGTCGGGCACGAGCGACGGCTTCAGTCGCTACCTGGCCAGCGCCTCCGCTCGGTTCAAGGATGAGGTGGGTGCCAGCCAGGCGCCGGCCTGGCCCGGCGAGCCGCTGAAGGCCGAGGGCAACGACGGCATGGTGCAGACGCTGCGCGCGACGCCTGGCGGCATCGCTTACGTGTCCTTCGACCGCGTGCTGCGCGACAAGCTGTCCGCCGTGAAGCTGCGCAACGCCGCCGGCCGCTTCGTGCTGCCCACCGAGTCGGGCTTCCGCGTCGCCATCCTGGAGAGCGACATGCACCGCCAGGGCGACGACCTCGCGACGCTGCTGGACCGTGCCGGCAATGACGCCTGGCCCATCACGCTGACCAGCTTCGTGCTGGTGGATGCCGAGCCGGCCACAGGCGCCAAGGCGCTGGGGGCGCTGAAATTCCTGTACTGGTGCTTCATGCACGGCGACGACCTGACCCGCGGCACCGGCTTCGCACCGCTGCCGGTCAGCGTGCAGTCGCGCCTGGCGGTGCGCTTCACGCAGGTCCGGCCCAAGGACGGCCAGATGCCGGCCTACCAGAGCTTCTAAACTGCCGACCATGCCCGCCCCCATCGACATCACCGTCCACCAGCAATCCCGTGTGCTGGAAGTCGCCTTCGACGACGGTGCGCGCTTTCGCATCCCGTTCGAGCTGATGCGGGTCTACAGCCCCTCGGCCGAGGTCATGGGCCACGGCCCGGGCCAGGAGGTGCTGCAGACCGGCAAGCGCGATGTCGTCGTCACCGGGCTGGAGCCCGTGGGCCACTACGCCGTGCGCCCCGAATTCAGCGACGGCCACGCCAGCGGGCTGTTCACCTGGGACTACCTCTACAAGCTCGGCAGCCAGCAGGACGCGCTGTGGCGCGACTACGAAGCCCGCCTCGCCGCCGCCGGCAAGGCGCGCGACGACGCCGTGCCCGTCAAGGGCGGCGGCTCCTGCCACTCACACTAATTCCATGAGCCAGACACATTTCGGTTTCAGCACGGTCGACGAGGCTGAGAAGGCCAGCAAGGTTCGCGGCGTCTTCGACTCGGTCGCGTCCAAGTACGACCTGATGAACGACCTCATGTCGGCCGGCCTGCACCGGGCCTGGAAGGCCTACACGCTGCAGGTCGCCAACCTGAAGCCGGGCGAGCGCGCGCTGGACATCGCCGGTGGCACGGGCGACCTGTCGCGCGCCTTCGCCCGCAAGGTCGGCGAGACTGGCGTGGTCGTCCACACCGACATCAACGAGGCCATGCTGCGCCAGGGCCGAGACCGGCTGCTGGACGAAGGACTCATCCTGCCCACCAGCCTGGCGGATGCCGAGAAACTGCCGTTCAAGGACGAGAGCTTCGATCTCGTCAGCGTCGCCTTCGGCCTGCGCAACATGACGCACAAGGATGTGGCACTGGCCGAGATGTGCCGTGTGCTGAAGCCCGGTGGTCGGTTGCTGGTGCTGGAGTTCTCGCGCATCGCCGAGCCGCTGCGCAAGCCCTACGACTGGTACTCCTTCAACATCCTGCCCAAGCTGGGCTCGCTGTTCGCCGGAGACGCCGACAGCTACAAGTACCTGGCCGAGTCCATCCGCATGCATCCCGACCAGGCGACGCTGAAGGCCATGATGAAGACGGCCGGCTTCGGCCACGTGGACGTGCACAACCTCAGCGCCGGCATCGTCGCGCTGCACGCCGGCATCAAGTGTTGACGTCGCCCTCCGCGCCCCTGGCGCACTGACTTCAGACGGCCGGTTTTCCCGGCCGCCGTTACTTCCGGGTTTCACGATCCCCCCCAAATACGTGGGGGCGATGGAACTTGTCCCTTGAAAGGGCTCTAACCGCGGGTTCGGCCCACTTTTATCCGGGACAAGCGCCCCATAGAAGCGACATATCCGGCCGCTACACTCGTTTGTTACCCGGGCCTGGACCCCTTTCTACGCACAACAAGGACATCGAAAAGATGGCAAAGCGACTCATCAACACCCGCGTTTCGCTGCTCGCCGCCGTGTCGGCCGCGGTGCTGCTGGCGGCATGCGGTGGTGACAAGGGCGACAAGGCCTCCCAGACGGCGGCCAAGGTCAACAAGGAAGAGATCACGGTCCACCAGATCAACTTCGTGCTGCAGCGCCAGCCGGGCCTCAAGCCCGAGCAGGCCGAAGCCGCGAGCCGCCAGGTGCTGGAGCGCCTCGTGGATCAGGAACTCGCCGTGCAGAAGGCCCAGGAACAGAAACTGGACCGTGACCCGCGCGTCGTGCAGCAGATCGAGGCTGCCAAGCGCGAGATCATCGCCCGCGCCTATGTCGAGCGCGTCGGCGAAAGCGTTGCCAAGCCCACCAACGAAGAGATCGCCAAGTACTACAACGACAAGCCGGCCCTGTTCAAGGATCGCCGCATCTACAGCCTGCAGGAACTGCAGATCGAGGCCAAGCCCGAGCAGTTTGATGTGCTGCGCGCCAAGCTGGGTGCCGCCAAGAACCTCAACGAGTTCGTCGACTTCCTGAAGGCCAACGACTTCCGCTTCGCCGGCAACCAGGCCGTGCGCGCCGCCGAGCAACTGCCGCTGTCCAGCCTGGACGGCATCGCTCGCATGAAGGACGGCGACTCCATGGTCAGCCCCGCGGCCAATGGCATCACCGTGCTGTTCCTGGTCGGCTCGCGCAGCCAGCCCGTCGACGAGGCCCGCGCCCGTCCCGCCATCGAGGCCTTCCTGCTGAACCAGCGCAAGGCCGAGGTCGTGCAGAAGGACATCAAGGCGCTGCGTGACAGTTCCAAGATCGAGTACGTCGGCAAGTTCGCGCAGCCCGCACCCGCGGCGGCCAGTGCACCGGCGGCCGCAGCGCCTGCGCCCGCACCGGCGCCCACCGAAGCACCCGCGCCCGCCCCGGCCGCCAGTGGCCTGGATCCTGCTTCCATCTCCAAGGGCATGGGCCTGAAATGATGATGAAGATGCGTCTCTCCGAACTGCTTGTCGCCGCCACGCTGGGGCTGGGTGCGCTTTGCGCGCATGCCCAGGCCGTCGCGCCCGCTGCTGCCGCCTCGGCCGAGTACCGGCTCGGTTCCGGCGACGTCGTGCGCATCGTCGTCTACCAGAACCCCGACCTGACCCTGGAGACTCGGGTCTCCGAATCGGGCGTCGTCAGCTTCCCGCTGCTGGGCAACATCCGCATCGGTGGCCTGGGTGTCAGCGCCGCCGAGAAGCTCATCGCCGACGGCCTGAAGAGCGGCAACTTCGTGAAGTCGCCCCAGGTCACGCTGACGCTGCTGCAGGTCAAGGGCAACCAGGCCAGCGTGCTGGGCCAGGTCAACCGCCCGGGCCGCTATCCCATCGAGACGGCCGACATGCGCCTGACCGACCTGCTGGCCACCGCCGGCGGCGTGGCCGGCACCGGCGGCGACCAGTTGGTGCTGACCGGCACCCGCAACGGCAAGCCCTTCCGCCAGGAGATCGACCTGCCCAACGTGTTCAGCGCCGAGCAGAACCGCGCCAACGATGTGCTGATCCAGAACGGCGACGTGTTGTGGGTGGACCGCGCACCGCTGGTCTACATCTACGGCGAAGTGCAGCGCCCCGGTCCGATGCGGCTGGAACGCGGCATGACGCTAATGCAGGTGCTCGCCGCCGGCGGCGGTTTGAACCAGCGCGGCACCGAGCGGGGCATTCGTGTGCACCGCAAGGGGGCAGACGGCAAGGTGCAGGTCATTCAGCAGGCCATGGATGAAGCGGTGAAGGACGGAGACGTGGTCTTCGTCAAGGAAAGCCTGTTTTGACGCAGGCGCGAGGTAAACGATGACGTTCGATCAGTTTCTTTCTGTGCTGCGTGCTCGGCGCTGGCTCGTTTTCGCTGTCTTGCTCGGGGTGCTAGTTCCTGTGGTGGCGCTTAGCCTTCTGCTGCCAAAGAAGTACATTGGCACTGCAAGTGTGGTGGTTGAGGTGCGTCCTGATCCTGTGACGGGCATCGGTTATCAGTCGATGCTCACTCCTGCAGTGGTTGCCACGCAGATAGACATCATCAACAGTGACCGGGTTGCCAGGCGTGTGATCCGTCAGCTCAAGATGGCGGAGTTGCCTGCGTTCCGTGAGCAGTGGCAGTCAGAGACAAATGGTGAAGTCGATATAGAGACTTGGCTGGTTGCGTTCGTGCAGAACTACCTAGACGTTCGCCCGTCGCGCGAATCAAGCGTCATCAATATCAATTACAAGGGTCAGGATCCCGCCTTCGCGGCAGGTCTCGCCAATGCCTTCGCCAATGCCTATCTGGCCACTGTGCTTGAGTTGCGAGTAGATCCTGCCAAACAGTACAGCAGTTTCTTTGATGCTCGCGCCAAGGAAGCGCGTGATGCGTTGGAAAAGGCCCAGACTAAGCTCAGCGACTTTCAGCGTGAGAGTGGCGTGGTGATGACTGACGAGCGCATGGACATCGAGAACCAGCGCCTGAACGAACTCAGCAGTCAGCTCGTTGCCATCCAGGCGATGTCGGCGGAATCTGGTAGCCGTCAGGCGCAAGCGGCGGGTGGTGCGGCGGACAAGCTGCTAGAGATCAATTCGCATCCGGTGGTTGCGGCCTTGAGGGCTGACCTCTCGAGAACTGAAGCTCGGCTCCAAGAATATGGGGCGAAGCTTGGGGACAAGCATCCTCAGGTAATCGAACTCAGGGCCAACATCAGCGAGCTTCGTGAGCGGCTGGACAGTGAGGTTCGTCGTCTGTCCGCCGGTGTTGGTGTTGCCAACAACATCATGCGCCAGCGGGAATCGCAGGTGCGTGGCGAACTCGAAGCTCAGCGGGCAAAGGTTCTGAAGATGAAACAAGTGCGCGACGAAGGCATGCTCATCCTCAGAGACGTTGAGGCTGCGCAGCGCGCTTACGACCAAATTCAGCAGCGCTTGACTCAGACGAGTTTGGAAAGCCAGGTCACGGCGACCAATGTAAGCCTGCTCAATAGTGCTATGCCTCCGGCAACTCATGCTTCGCCCAAGGTTTTGCTGAACACGGCATTGGGACTGGTGCTTGGTTTGCTCATGGGCGTTGGTACGGCACTCGTGGCTGAAATGCGCGACCGGCGCATCCGGAATGAGCAAGACGTTCCCGATTTGGTTGGCCTGCCTTTGTTGGGCGTTCTGCCCGGGCCGGGAACCAAAGCGACGAAGAATCGTGAAGGCCTGCACCACAGCTTGATCGGCAACCATGTGCCCAAACTGGGCAAGACGGCCTGAGTTGAACAGCATGAGTGAATCAAACACGACAACAGCGGACGACAGCGTCCGCGACCGTAGCATCGGACGAATCATCGCCGAGGCAAACAAGCTCACTGCTGCCGAGGTCGAGCAGATCCTCGCTCATCAGAAGAGGCATGGTGTCCGGTTCGGTGAGGCGGCAGTCGCCTTGGGCCTTGCCAATGGCGAAGACGTCATCTGGGCACTGAGTCAGCAGTTCCACTACCCGTACGCGCCGGGGGCTGCAAGTCAGCTCGGGGACGAGCTGGTCGTCGCCAACAAGCCATTCAGTGCGCAAGCTGAAGCGTTTCGGGTGCTGCGAAGCCAGATCAACATGCGGTTGGCAGTGGGTGATGTCGACAAGCGGGCTATCGCGGTGATCAGTCCGGATAGTGGCGATGGCAAGAGCTTTTTTGCTGCCAACCTCGCTGTTGCCCTCAGCCAGCTCGGCGGAAGGACGCTGCTAGTTGATGCCGACATGCGGAACCCCCGGCAACACGAGATATTCGCGCTCAGTGACGCGGGCAATAAATCGGCTGCGGGGCTGTCGGGCATCCTTTCCGGACGTGCCGAGGCGCACGCCATACGTGCAGTGCCGAACCTGCCCAGCCTTTTTGTCATGCCAGTGGGAACGGTGCCTCCGAATCCAAATGAGCTCGTTGAGCGGCGTGCATTCGGTCTGTTGATGAGCGAGCTCACCGGTAAGTTTGACTACGTCGTCGTTGACACTCCTGCAGCTGCCTTCGGCGCCGACTGCTCGGTGATCGCAGCCCATGCCGGCGCTGCTTTGATGATTGCTAGGCGCAATGGGACAAGTGCGGCTGGACTCAGGGCGTTGAAAGACACGCTCTCCAGCACGCCTGCCCGCCTGCTAGGCGTTGTCTTGAATGATCGCTGAGAGCGGTATCTGTCACTGCGCCGACGACTTGAAATGACCAATCGCGAGAATTCGCCTGCAGTTGAGTTACCTCAGGCAAATGTCGAGACCTTCTCGAACCAGGCCTTGGTTCAGTGGGCGCTGCTTTTCGTATGTTTGGCGGTACTGTTTGTTCCCACCTTCCATGCGTTGGCGAACGGTCTCTGGAGTACTGACCAAAACGCTCATGGGCCGATTGTTCTCGCGGTCGCAGGTTGGTTTTTCTATTTCAAGTCCAAGCAGCTAGCGGAGGCGGGTGAGTTGACTTGCTTGCCCTCCCCGGTGGCGGGGTACGCCTGCTTGGTCCTCGGCCTCATCTTGTATGCGGTCGGGCGCTCTCAAGATTTTCACCTGTTCGAGATGGGGGCCTTGCTCCCGCTGATTGCAGGGGTGGTCTTGATTTTCTTCGGGCGTCAGGTGCTGCGGCGCCTCTGGTTCGCCTTTTTCTTCCTGTTCTTCGCGATACCGCTGCCTGGGGCAGTCGTCGACGTGCTCACTCACCCGATGAAGATTTTTGTGTCGTGGGGGGCGGAGCATCTGCTTTGGAATGCAGGCTACTCGATTACGCGGACTGGCGTCATCCTCATCATTGGAAACTATCAGCTGCTGGTTGCGGATGCGTGTGCGGGGCTGAACTCGCTGTTCACGTTGGAAGCGCTGGGCATGCTCTACCTCAATGTGATGCGACACGAGTCGGCATTACGAAATGTCGTGCTGGCGATCCTGATCGTGCCAATCAGCCTGACGGCGAATCTCGTGCGTGTCATCGTGCTTGCTCTTGTTACCTACCACTACGGCGACGAGGCGGGCCAAGGCTTTGTACACGGGTTCTCAGGCATGGTCTTGTTCCTGACCGCTTTGCTGCTGATCATTTCTATGGACGGCCTGTTGCGCAGGGTCTCCAAGGTCTACCGCGCGTGACAACGGTTTCCGCCACCATGAAAGCACCTCGCCTGCCGCGCTTGCCTTGGAAGCACGTGGTCTTCGTGGCGTTTTTCGCCGTCGCGGCAGCCATCGCCGCAGCAGCACTTCGCCCCAATGCTGATGCCCAAGTGCCGGCAATCGATCTCGACAGCGTTATTCCAAGCCGATTCGGTCAATGGAATGAAATCAAGAGCCCTCTTGTTCAGATGGGGCTGACTCCGCAGGGTGCACGGGACGCTGCAGTCGCGGCGACTTACGATGCATCGTTGATGCGCAGCTATTCGGATGGCAACGGGCCGCCGGTGATGGTGGCATTTGCCTATGGGCGTAGCCAGCGCCAGGAAGGCAAGATCCACCGACCGGAGTTGTGCTACTCGTCGCAAGGGTTCACCGTGGACGGATTAGTCGATAGCACGCTGTCGACGCAGCTTGTGCCAAATGGAGCCATAAACATCAAGCGCCTGGTGGCCAAGTCGCGGGGGCGACTTGAACTCGTCAGCTACTGGATACGTATCGGCGACATGTTCAGCCAGAGCGCTGTCAAATCTCGGTTGTACATCTTGGGTGCAGGGCTCCAGGGTCACATTCCCGACGGCATCCTGTTCCGTGTCTCTCAGATCGTGTCCCCGGACGCGACGCCTGATGTCGTCGAGGCAGCCTACCGCCGTCAGGAAGCCATGATGCTCGAGATGAGTGCTTCCATGCCTCAATCGACTCGTTGGGTCCTTGTCGGCGCTGCCGGTCAGTGAGGATCGCATGATGTTGCGGACGTGCGGCTGGCGCGCCTGCGTGCGCGCCGCTCTTCTTTTCGTCACAGCCGCCCTGCTTTCTACGGTCACTCACGCCCAAGACTCGTTTGTTGCTGGAGTGGCGCTCTCCTGGAGAGACCCCCCCCGGGTCATCGCCCAGGCTGAGGCACTCGGTGCCCGCAGCGTGAGGGTGGATGCACCCTGGGAGCAGATCGAAAGCGCTGATGGCAGTTACTCGCTCCCTCCTTGGCTTCAGCGGTTGGTCGATGAGGCTCAGGCGAAGCGCATCGACATTCTTTTGATCCTGGACTACGGGCATCCGAGGTACGGTGGCGACAAGCCGAAGAACCAAGCGCAGCGCGAGGCCTTCGGTCGCTACGCGGCGTGGTTGGTCCGTACGCTGAAAGGCAAGGTGAAGTATTTCCAGCTCTGGAATGAATGGGAGGCCAAGACAGGCGGGACGACACCCGGTACCGCGAGGGAGTATGCGGAGCTTGCCCGAGTTGTCATGCCCATGGTTCGTGCTGAGAACGGTAATGCCATCTTCCTGAGCAATGGAAGTTCCTACCCGGCACTCACCACAGCCTGGCTCGACGAGCTGCTGGCCGCCAAGGTTCTGCATCTGTTTGATGGCTTCGCTGTCCATCCGTACGTCTTCTTCCGCCGTTCCGACTGGAGCCCGGAAGCCGCGATCCGGTTGATCGACAAAGTGCATCAACGTGTTGTGGCTGCTGGATATGACATCCCGTTTTACGTAACTGAGTTCGGCTTTCCCGATTACGCAGGCCCGCAAGGCGTTGCTCCTGAGTCTGTCGCCGCATTTCTGACGCGCTTTTTCCTGATGGCAGAGGCGCGACCGTGGATACGCGGAGTCTGGTGGTACTGCCTGAGGGATCAGGGGCTGCATCCTGCAGAGCGAGAACACAGCTTCGGTTTGCTCGACGCCAACTTCGGCGAGAAGCCCGCCTCGGCGGCCTTCCGGCAGATCGCCGGTTTTGTTCACTCGGGCAGACGCGGGCAGCTGCGCGTGCAGGGGCCCGAATATGAATGGCAGCCGGCAGACGGAGGGCGGCGACTGACCTGGACCGAAGACCCCACCGGGCTTGCCACCGGTTCACGCCGGCGCCCGGCCAATGCCCCGAAGCGGGAGAACTAGACCTTGTTTGAGCTCACTCTCCTGCTGTCAGTCCTGGCAGCTTTCGGTCTGCTTGTCAGTGTGCTGCTGCCGCTTCGGCTGGCGGTGATGGCGGCCATCGGGCTGTGTGTGTTGCAGCTCTACACAGTCTCCACCGCGGGCGTCTACATGTCGGTTGCGCACCTGGCTGCGTTGGCCCTGTGGCGGCATGTGATGGAGCCAGCAACGATCAGGCAACCCTGGTTCATTGCCGTCGTGTGCTTGTTGTTCATCCAGATCGTCTCGGCCATCTGGTCGCCCTCGCCGGTGCTGGCGATCCGGTATGTGCTTTATTCGCTGCCGTTCCTCTTGATCGTGGCGGGTGTCGTCAAGCTGGCCCGCGTCGACTTCCCGGCGGTGAGGTACGCGTTCCTGTTTGCCTTTGCAACCTCTGCCCTTCAGGCGCTGTTGATCATCCTCTTCCGTGTGTTGCCCTCGGTGGAGCTGGCTTTCCTCTACTCGCCGGTGGCGCGGTTCTTCATTTCCGCGAACCTGCTCTCTGACATCGCGAATGGCGCGTACACCGTGTTCGACCCCGGCAAGGCGGGCGGGCTGTTCATCAACGCCAATGTGGCGGCGGTATTCAGTGGTGTCATGGCGTTCGCCGCCTGGGGTTGTGCCGCTTTGCTGCAAGCCCGCTGGCTGCGCTGGATCGCCCTGCTCAACCTTGTGTCGGTGTTGTTCACGGGCTCCAAGGCCGGCATGGGCATGGCCGTCCTGATGCCTGCGTTGTTCTACTTGACCACCGTGTTGCGCAGCGGCAGGATCAGCATGGGCCTGGTTGCGACAGCGTGCTTTTCGCTGGCGGCTGCGGTGCTCGTGGCGGCCTTCATCGCTGACCGCGCCGCTGACAGCGCCTACGTTGATGCCTCGGGCCAGACGATGGATGAGCGCCTCAAGATCTGGCGCTTCGCCTGGCAGGTCGTCCGTGAGTCGCCAGTGACCGGGCTTGGCTTCGGGGGCTGGGAGTTGAAATGGCCCGCCTACGCGCAGGCCGTCGGGTCAAACCCGTTTTTTCCGCCACACAACGCGTTCCTGGCGCTGTTCATGCAAAGCGGCCTGACGGCTGCGCTGGCGGGCATGGCATTTGCGGTGACATCGCTGACCTACATCTGGCGGCGGTTCGTGGCTGCGGAAGGCGTCGTCAAGGAGTTCGCGCTCAGCGTGTTGGTGGCCCAGGTCTGGCTCGTTGTGCAGGCCCAAGGCGAGAACTACGGATTGATCGGCGAAGTCCACCTCACGCTGCTGATGGCCGGGCTGATGGGAATGCTGGTGCACAAAACGCAAGGGGAAACGGCCCGTGGCCACTGATTTCAAGGACGATTCGCCGCCGGTGGCGGCGGTTTTCCGGCTGCAACTCTTCAAGCCGTCGGAGACATTCATTGCGGACCAGGCACGCAGCCTCAGCCGCTACCGACCATGCCTGATGGGCCGTGACCATGAAGCTTCGACGCCGCCCGGCTTGGACTACTGCGTGCCCGACCGCACGGGCGTCCTGGGTCAATGGCGGCGCAAGCTCGTCGGTGCTTCCGACGCCTACCGGTCGATGTTGGTGACGCAGCGTGCTGTCGTAGCACATGCGCACTTCGGTGTGGATGCCGTGGCGCTGCTCGACGCGGCCCGCGCGGCGGACATCCCGCTAGTGACCACCTTTCACGGGTACGACGTCACAACACAGTTCGCCCGCTTCGTGCGCTCCGGCAGCCCGACGCTGATCCGCTACGCGCTGCGCCGGGGGCAGCTGGCGCGCACCGGCGAACGCTTCATCTGCGTGTCCGAGTTCATCAAGACCAAGGCGCTGGCCCTGGGTTTTCCGGAAGACCGGCTTGTCAAGCACTACATCGGCACCGACATCCGGCGCTTTTCGGGCGTGACACCTGAGTTCGGCAAGCACCGGCCCACCATCCTGCACGTCGCGCGACTCGTGGAAAAGAAAGGCACTGCCGATCTCCTGCACGCCTATGCCGAGGTCAGGAAGGTGATGAAGGACGCGCGCGTCGTGATCGTCGGCGCTGGCCCGCTGCGAGCGTCTCTGGAGGCCTTGGCGGCATCGCTCTCGCTGGAGTTGGGGGAGGATGTCATCTTCACCGGTGCATTGCCGCATGCCGATGTCATCGCGTGGCTGAAGCAGGCAAGCGTCTTCTGCTTGCCCAGCGTCACCGCAGCCAACGGAGACTCCGAGGGCTTGCCCATCTCCATCATGGAGGCTGCCGCCGCAGGCCTGCCCATCGTGTCCACGTGGCACAGCGGCATTCCCGAGGCCGTGACCGATGGCGAAGGCGGGCTGCTGGTGCAGGAACGGGACCGCGCCGCCCTGGCCGACGCGCTGATGCAGGTGCTGCGAGACAGCACGCTCGCGAGCCGGCTGGGCGCGAATGCGCGGCGGCATGTGGAGGCCAACTTCGACTTGGTGGCCCAGGGCCGCAAGCTCGAACAGATCTACGACGATGCGCGCCGTTGATAGCCCCTTGCACATCCTCGGCCTGAGCCGTACCTTGCCCTTCCACAGCATCGGGGGCATGCAGGCCATCGCGTGGGACGTCTTCCGCATGCTCGCCCAGCAGGGCCACCGCGTCACGGTGTTGACCACGGCCATTCCCGGGCGGGGCGAACCCTTCGAGGCCGAGGGGGTGCAGGTCTGGCCATTGCCCAAGGCGCCGTCCGAGCGCTACTCCCCGGTCTGGTGGCGAGCTTCGGATGCCGCCGCCTTGCGCATCCACGCGGCCGCGCCGGTGCAGGCCGTCCTCAGCATCAGCGCGGCCGCGGCCGAGATGCCGGCCTTCCGTGCCCAGGCGCCTCACGTGCCCTTCGTCTTCCAGGCTCATGGCACATCGTGGGGCGAGTTCCAGTCCAAGTGGCGCTCCGGCCAACCGCTGCAGTGGCTGAAGTCTGCCAAGAACCTGCTCTGGCTCTTCAAGGACGCACGCATCTACCGCCGTTTCGACCACGTGGCGCTGTGTGGCGACGTGCTCGCCCAGCAGTTCGCCGACTGGCCCATGCCGTGGGTGGCTGGACGCGTGCCGCGCAGCGTCATCCGCAACGGCATCGACACCCAGCGTTTCCGCCCCGACGCGGATGCCGCGCAGCGTGTGCGCCAGCGGCTGGGGCTGTCGGAGAGCCAGCCGCTGGTGGTCTTCGCTGCGCGGCTGCACCCGCAGAAGGGGGCGCGGCAACTGCTGCAAGCCTTTGAACGGCTCGCTGCCCACCACCCCGAGCCGCACCTCCTGATCGTCGGCGGCGGCGAGGATGAGGCCGCCCTGCGCGCGCAGGCCCAGGCCAGTGCCCATGCCGCACGTATCCACTTCACCGGCGCCGTGAACCGTGACGACATGCCGTCCCTGCTGGCTGCCGGCCAGGTGTTCGCCTTCCCGAGCCTGCGCCAGGAAGGCCTGCCCATGAACGTGCTGGAAGCCCTTGCGTGCGGCCTGCCGGCCGTCGTTTCCGAGAGCATGCGTCCGGTCTTCCTGCCCAGCCTCGGATTGCGCTTTTGCGATCCCCGTGACCCCGACGCGCTGGCTGCGGGTCTGGCCGACGCGCTTGCTGCCAACCCGACGGGCGGCGCCGCGCGCAGCCGCCTCACGCCCGAGTACGCGTTGCCCGAATGCGCGCAGGCGTACGCGCGCCTGCTCTCTCAGCGCAAGGGCTGACCGATGCAGGGGCTGGTCAAACGGCTGCTCTTCGGAGGCATTGCCGGCAAGGTGCTGGGCGTGCTGCGCGAGCTGGTTGCGGCGTGGTGCTTCGGCACCGGGCTGGTGGCTAACGCGTACCGCTTGGCCCAGGCCGCGTTCCTGCTGCCGCTGCACGGGTTCGTGTCGGACGCAATCAATGGCGCTTTCACGCCTCGTTATGCGCGGCTTCGAGCGGATGACCCGGCCGAAGCGCAGCGTCTGTTCGTGGCCGTGCAGCAGGTCCTGCTTGTGGCTGCTGTTGTCGTGGGCGCAGCGCTCATGTTGTGGGCAGAGCACTTGGTCGCATTAATGGCTCCTGGCTTTTCCGCCGAAGCGCGCCAGTTGTCAGCCCAGTACGTCACAGTCCTGGCGCTGGCTCTGCCCGCGTATGTTCTGGTCGGGCTATACGGGGCGACCGAGTTGGTACATGGAAAAGGGACGCTCATCGCTGCGCGTGCGTCAGTGCAAAGCGTTGGCTTGCTGTTGGGGACGCTCGCCGCATGGGCGTTCAACAGGCCTTTGTTGATAGCAGTCGGCTTCGTCGCGGCGTATCTTGGGCTGCTCGTATGGGCTGCCCTCGTGAACCGCAGGCTGGGTGTACGTTTGACTGGTCGAGTCGGTCCGGCCGCCGCTTGGCGAGCTACCTTGCAGCCGGTTGCCCGGGTGTTCGGTGTGCTGATTTGGGTGCCCCTAGCCTTGCAAATCGCACAGGTCGTCGAGCGCCGTACCGCATCTGGCCTCGATGTCAACGCTGTTGCTGCGCTGGACTATGCGCGCTTCATCACTGAGACGCTCCTGATCCTTATCGCCATGCCATTCGGCGTTGCGGGCCAAGCTGCGATGCCCACGATGACAGACGGGGCGTTCCGGCGAGAGGCATTGCGCGCTACGACGGTACTGGTCGTCGTTGGATTGCCGCTGTCTGCCTTTATCTGGGCGCATGCGCAGTTCATCGTGGCGGTGCTGTTTCAACGTGGTGCATTCACTCAGGCGTCCGTTGCCGTAACTGCGCAGATTCTTGGTGCATATGCGCTCGGAGTTGTCTTTTTGCTGGTTGCATACGCCGGCCAAAAATTCTTGAATGCGCGAGGCAAGAACGGCATGGTGCTCCGTTCGACTCTTTTTGGGGTCGGATCTGCCGTCGTGTGCAACTTGGTCTTGGCGCGCTGGGTTGGCGTTGCTGTGTTGGGAGCCGCAGCAGCACTGTCTGGGCTGGTCATGATGGTGCTGGTGCTTCGTGCGCTCGGACTCACGCGAGCTGTTTGGCAAAGAACGTGGACCTGGTGGTTGACTGCCGTGCTTCACCTTCTGCTTATCCAAATTGGCCGTGTATTGATCACGCCAGCGTGGTGGATGGAGTTTTTGGTTGGCGTAGCTTTCTGGCTGTCTGCCGTGGCGGCTATTCGTCCGCAGCGAGAGCTGGTTATGCAGGCTTGGCGGATGCTTAGAAGGCGAGGAGGAAACGTTGACCCGAGTGAATGAAGATCCGCTCAGCCGAGTGAACCGCGCAATTGTCTGGATGTGCAGTGATGGGCGGCCACGCTTTCTGGCCAAGCTAGTGCAGTTCGTGTTCCATGTTGAGCTGCCAGCACTGACGAGCCCGGTGCGCTTGCCACATCCGTACTGTGTTGTGGTGAACCCGAAGGTGCGTTTAGGCCGAAACGTCACTCTCTATCAAGGGGTGACGTTGGGGGGCAAGCGAACTGGCCGGCGTGCTGGCGTGCCGCAGATCGGCGATGGAGTCGTGATCTTTCCCAACGCGGTAGTCGTTGGCGCGGTATTTATTGGAGACGGGGCACAGGTTGGGCCTGGCGCAGTCGTGAATGAGGACGTTCCGGCGGGGGCTACGGTGGTTGGCAACCCGGCGAAGCGGCTTGTTATTGAAGGATCCTGAATTGCCAAACGTCTACGACATCGTATTGCTCTCTACCGCAGACTGGGATAACCCTTTCTGGACGAACAAACAGCACGTGGCTTGTGAGTTCGCCCGCACGGGTCACCGTGTGCTGTACGTAGAGTCGCTGGGCCTGCGCCGGCCGTCGGCCAGTGCGCAGGACGTGGGCCGCCTGTGGCGCCGCCTCAAGCGGGGTCTGAAGCGGCCGCGCGAGGTGCGCCCCAACCTGTGGGTGTGGTCGCCGCTGGTGGTGCCACTGCAGCGATTTGCGCTGGTGCGGGCGCTCAATCGCTTGCTGGTGCGCGGCGGGCTCAAGCTGTGGTCAACGGTGCTGGGTCTCAAGCCCACGCTGCTGTGGACGTACAACCCGATGACGGTTCGCTTCGTGTCGCTGGGCAGCTATGAACACACCGTCTACCACTGCGTGGACGAGATAAAGGCCCAGCCGGGCATGCCGGTACAGGAGATCGAGCAGGCCGAGCAGGAACTGATGGCGCAGGTAGACCTCTGCTTCGTGACGGCCGAGCATCTGCTGGAGACCCGTCGGCAGCAGAACCCGAACACGCACTATTTCCCGAACGTGGCGGAGTTTGACCATTTCGCCGCCGCACGCACCGAGGCATTGCAGGTGCCCGCCGACCTGGCGGCGCTGCCCGGCCCGCGCATCGGCTTCATCGGCGCCATCAGTGGGTACAAGGTGGACTTTGCGCTGCTGCGCCGCATGGCCGAAGCGCACCCGGAGTGGAGCATCGTGCTGATCGGCAAGGTGGGCGAGGGTGACCCTTGGACCGACGTGAGTACGCTGCAAGACCTGAAGAACCTGCACTTCGTCGGGCCACGCAGCTATGCCGACCTGCCGGCGTACCTGAAGGGCTTCGACGTGGCGATCCTCCCCAGCATGATCAACGAGTACACGCGCGGCATGTTCCCGATGAAGTTCTTCGAGTACCTCGCCGCGGGCCGGCCCGTGGTGTCCACGCAGCTTCACGCGCTGCAGGCCTATTCGCATGTGGCTTGCCTGGCAGACAACCACGCGGCATTCATTGCCGGTATCGAGGCGGCGTTGCGCGACGAAGCCGCGCCGCTGGATGCGCGGCTGGACGCCGCCCGCGACCAGACCTACGAGCGCCGTACGGCCCGCATGATGGCCTTGATCGCCCCTGAAGCCGGCGCCGGCGCGGCCGCCCGCTGAACCGATCGATCGACTGCCGAGCACATTTGTTATGAACGACCCAACCGCCACCCCACTGCGCTCGCCGCGCGTGGCCATCGTGCACGACTGGCTGACCGTCTATGGCGGTGGCGAGAAGGTGCTGGAGAAGATCCTGGAGACCTGGCCGGAGGCCGACCTGTTCAGCGTCGTGGATTTCGTGCCGGAGAACCTGCGCTTCTTCCTGAAGGGCCGCACGCCGAAGACGACGTTCATCCAGCGCCTGCCGTGGGCGAAGACGAAGTACCGCTCCTACCTGCCGCTGATGCCGCTGGCGATCGAGCAGCTGGATTTGTCGGCATATGATGTGGTGCTGTCCAGCAGCCACGCGGTGGCCAAGGGCGTGATCACGGGGCCAGACCAGGTGCACGTGAGCTACGTGCATTCGCCCATCCGCTACGCGTGGGACCTGCAGCACCAGTACCTTGCCGAGGCTGGGCTAGTGAAGGGGCTCAAGAGCGCGGTGGCGCGGTTGATCCTGCACTACATGCGGCTGTGGGACACGCGCACGGCACACGGCGTGAATGCCTTCGTCGCGAACTCGAAGTTCGTGGCGCGCCGCATCGCGAAGGCCTACGGGCGTGAGGCCGAGGTGATCTATCCGCCGGTGGACATCGACCGTTTCACGCCGCGCGAGGCGAAGGAGGACTTCTACCTGACGGCATCCCGCATGGTGCCGTACAAGAAGATCCCGCTCATCGTGCAGGCGTTCGCTGGCATGCCGGACAAGCGGCTGGTGGTGATCGGCGAGGGGCCGGAGTTCGAGAAAGCGAAGGCGGTGGCGACGCCCAACGTGCAGTTGCTGGGCTACCGCTCGACGCCGGAGCTGATCGACCACATGCAGCGGGCCCGGGCATTCGTGTTCGCGGCGGAAGAGGACTTCGGCATCACGCCCGTCGAGGCCCAGGCCTGCGGCACGCCGGTGATCGCCTATGGCAAGGGCGGCAGCCTTGAAACGGTGCGCGGCCGGCCCGGCGACGCGGGCCGCACGGGCGCGTTCTTCTACGAGCAGACGGTGGAAGCCATCCAGGCTGCGGTGCGCGAGTTCGAGTCGGCGCCAGCCTCGTTCTCGGCCCAGGCGTGCCGCACGCACGCGGAGAGCTTTGCGCCGGAGCGCTTTCAGCAGCAGCTGCGCGGCGTGGTGGACAAGGCCTGGCGGTCATTCTGTGGTTCGACCGGAAACTGATGAGGCGTCTTCCTGGGGGGCTCATATCCGTCCCAGGTCATCGCTCCACGATCGACGGCCTCGTCTCACCGTTTCAGGATCAGACCTGTACTTTCGTTGATGCGTGTCGAGGTGCGCTGACGGCTGCGCGACCCCGATCAACAAATGGGCGGCTGCTGGGAGGTGGGAACACGCCTGCGCAGTGACAAGCCGACGATCAGCAACCCCGTCATCAGCAGTCCGTAGTTGGCCGGTTCGGGCACCGTGGTGATTCCCACGCCGGCGTACTGCTCTCGAATGACCAACGCGTCCTTCGCCTCGACGAGGCAAGAGGAGCCAGCGCAGTTTGGGTCCGTAGAGGGTGTGAGGTAGCGGCCCGCTTCGAAGTGGAGGGCATAGTCGAACTGGATCCAGGTGGGTGCCGTTTCCGGGCCAGGGCAGACGGTAGAGCTGGCGTAGCAAGCCCACTCACGGTAGCCATAAGGCAGGAGACCGTTCTGGTCAGAGACGGTTCTGGACTCTGTTAGCACGCTGTCGGAGATGCGTTGTGCTTGCGGAAGCGGGGTGGTGAGATACGTCCAACTGAATCCAGTCCCGGTAACCCACACCAAGTGATAGCCCGCCCCCCCGGGTGCAAGCACTTCGGCTGGATAGCCTGGCAGGCCAGTGGCCAGGTTCACGATGGAAGCTCTAAGGGAGACGGTGAGGTCGCCATCGGTCGTCGTTGGCGCGGCGTTGGCTGGCTGCAGCCGCAAGCCAATGGAGAGCCGGGTTCCCAGCATCAGCGGATCGTTGGCCTTGTAGCCGTCCACCGTCAGCACGTCAAAGCTCATGGCGCCGAGAGTGGATTGGTAGCTGCCCTCCACCACATACCCATAGCCGGGTAGCGTAGTGAACGCACCAGACTGAGAAAAGGAGCCATCGACCGCGTAGGCGAGCGACGGCGCGAGCAACAGCGCTGAAAGCAGCTTCATGGTGAGCCTCGGGAACGCACACCGCACGACGCGGTGCAGTAGTTCTACGTGCGGCTCGGTCGGATGGCTACACCTAACAACCATTTGCATGGCGCCGCGCGACGGCGCGACCCATCTCGGCGTGTCGCTGCCTTCAAGCCGCAACTGCCAAGTCATTGACGTGACCCGCAAACCGTGCAGCGGATCTCGGCTTGGCAGCGCGGCGTTTGCAGTCGCTCAGGCAAACAAACTGGGCCCTGCGCCGAAGCTCGACAGATTGGGCAGCACCACCTGCTGCTCCGATGCGCTCAAGCCCATCCAACCCGCCATGCTGCTGGCCAATTGAGTGACGCTGGTGCTGGGCAGCAGCCGCCCAGAGCCGATGTCGTTCGCGGTGCCGAGAGCGGTGTTCGGGAACTGGCCAGCAATCTGGCGGCCCTTCACGGCGCCGCCCACCACGAAGTGATGGCTGCCCCAGCCGTGGTCGCTGCCGTCGCCGTTGCTCAGCAGAGTGCGGCCGAAATCGGACGCCGTGAACAGCGTGACGTTGTTCTGCAGGCCGAGCGCGGTGAGTGCCGACATGAAGTAGCCGATGGACTGGGCAACCTGCGCCATCTGCGCAGGCTGGTCCCGCATCTGGTTGGCATGGGTGTCGAACCCGCCCATCTGCACCATGAACACCTGTCGCCGCATGCCCAGCGCCTGGTTGGCAGCAATCATCTGCAGCACGATCCGCATCTGACGGGCGAGGCTGAGCTTGTCCAGCGTGGTGGGGCTGGCATTGACCTGCGCGATGGCCGTCGTCGGGATGGCGGGCACGTTCACGCCGGCCAGCGCTGTTTGCAGCACGTTGGTGGAGGTCAGGCTGCGCTGTAGGACGCGGGCGTACTCCTGCTGCACGCGGTCGGTCGTGGCAGCGCCGTAGGCGCGCTGCAAGGCCTGGCTGGCGGTGGACGAGCCGAAGATCACGCCGCCGCCCATGGAGTTGACCAGCACCGGGCCTTCAGCGCCGACTTGGTACTGGCTGACCTGCTTGCCGGCCAGGAACACGGCATTGCCGCTGGCCGACACGGCAGTGAACACCGGGTTCGCGTTGGCGGACATGAGCAGGTCGCCCATGCGCCCGCCCCAGCCAGATGGTGCGCCCTCTGTGGCGAGGCTTTGCCAGGTGGAGGCTTGGTCGTTGTGCGAAAACAGCTTGGCAGGCACGCTGACACCTGCGGCGTATTCGGCCTTGGTGATGGGGCGAACAAGGGGGCCGACATTGGCGACGATGGCGGCTTGCCCTGCCTCGTAGAGGTCACGCAATGGGGCCAGTTCCAGCGGCATGCCGAAGCTGCGGCCACTGCCCTGGTTGGCCACAGTGATGGGTTGCAGGCGCTGGGCGTCCCAGGCCAGTTCGCCGCGCGCCTTGGCGTACTCGGCAAAGCCGCTGACGTCGATGGGGACGACCCAGTTGTGCATGTCGCTGCCGCCGTTCATATACAAGCAGACCAGCGCCTTGTAGCCGTCGGTGGTGGCTGCGTGGCTGCTCTGCGTGGCCATGGCGGCCATGCCGGCCAGGCTGGTTGCCAGCGGCAGCGCGCGTGTGGGGACGACAGTGCTGCTCGCCAGGCCGCCGATGGCCTGAAGGAAGCTGCGGCGGGAGGTGTTTGCTCGCATGGGGTGGGTCATCGTTGCACCATGTATTCGGGGGAAGCCAACGCCAGGAACACGGCGACACGGGCGCGGTTCAGGTGGGCGTCGGCGTTGGTGCCACCCACATTCAGCATCGCGTCCATCAGGTCCTGCTTCAGCGAGGCGCTCATGCGGCCCGCGTACAGCACCAGGTTCAGTTGATCGATCAATGCGTCCAGGCGCCCCGCCGCGGCCATGTCAGCCAGTGGCTGGAGCGGAGCGATGACGTCGGACTGCGCCCCCGTCCAGCCCAGGCCGGTGCTGGCCATGCGCTGTGCCAGGTTGACCCACTGGGCGGTGGTCGCTTCGTTGACGATCTGCATCGGCGGGATGGTGGTACCTTCGGCTGAGAAGGTTGTGTTCGGCGGCACGTAGCCGGGGCGGAAGTAGCCGAATACGGAGCCAGCGTGGTACGGCCGCTGGCCGAGGCGGTCGAGGTCCGTCGTGATCGCATACTGGCCAGTGGCGGATGTGGCGCCGAGACCGCGCAGCCAGTAGGTGACGCGCTCCACGGGCTCTCGCAGCTTGCCGGCGCTGCCGGCGGGCGGCGTGGCTGCTTCGGCATCCAGCAGGATGGCTCGCGCCACGGCGCCCAGGTCGCCACGCACGCCCTTGCCGTTGTTGTTGAACACGGCCGCAACACGGGCGACGTAGCCCGGGCTCGGGTGGCTGCTGACCAAGTGCTGAATGAGCTGGCGGCTGATGAACGGCGCGACGTTCGGATGGTTGAAGAGGGCATCGAGTGCGATCTTCAGGTCGGCCTCTGCACTCGAGCCTGCAGGCAGTGTCACGGCCTGCGCCTTGCCGGCGAACAGGCGCTTCTCGCTGGGCGAGTGCATGCCGGGGTAGGCCTTCATGGGCTGCGTGTCGATGAACTGGTCGCCGGTGGCGCTGATATCAGGGTTCTTGTAGCGGAAGGTCTGCTCGGTGAGCTGCGCGTCCGGGAACGCCCAGCTCCAGCCGGTGAACACCTTCGACAGCGCCATCACGTCGTCGTTGGTGTAAGTCTCGATGGGCTGGCCGCCGCTGGTCCGGGGCGTGCCATCGATGTTGAGTTCATGCAGGCCGATGGTGAACAGTTGCATGACCTCGCGGGCGAAGTTTTCGTCGGGCATGCGGCCTGTGGCCGCGCTTTCCGGCCGGTTGCGGATGTGCGACAGGTACATGCCCATGGCCGGGCTGATGGCGACGGCACCCAGCAGGTCCCGATAGTTCCCGAGCGCATGGCGGTTGACCGTGTCGACGTACTGGGCGTACGCGCGGGCGTGGCTGTTCACGTTGGAGTCGGCCAGCGAGACCATGAGGATCTGGTGCAACGCGAAACCCATGCGCCGGCGGAGTTGGTCGGGGCTGGTCGCAGCGGCGGCCCAGAAGCGTTGCTCAACCCAGTCGGCGCTGTAGTTGACTCCGCCCGGGCGATAGGCGTCGCCGAGTGCGTAGCGCGCCTGCACTGCCGGCACCATGTCGGCCGAGAAGGGAAGGGCGAGCTGCTCGTCGATCCACGCCGCATGACCGATCTGTGCCACGCGCTGGATGTCGGCTAGCGTCGGGCCGAAGCTGCCCTGCTGGAGCAGGCGTGAGGCCGCCTGGTGCGCAGCGCTGTACACCGGCGTGGTGTCGGGCATGGTCATCCGCAGCGCGCCGTTGCTGTACATGGCACCGGTCGTGGCAGCGGTGGACGCGCCATCGACGGCAGCCTCGCCGCTGCCGGCGTCGAACAGCACGTTGTTGGCAAACGGCACAAGCGTGGAGCCACTGGTCCGGACGTACTGGACGAACAGGTTGCGATCCACGCCGTTGACGGTAGCGTCGTTGGTGTAGACGAGATCGATGCGGCTTCCGGCAGTCAGCTTGGGAACGGCGAAGGTGTAGTCCGCCGGCGTGGTGCTCCGAACCTCAGTCGTGCCGACGATGACGCCGTCGATGCGCAGTTGCAGCAGGGCGCCGACGCCGCCCGCGACCTGGGCATACGCGCGCACCGTGAGGGAGCCGGTGAGGTTCTCAGCGGGCCATGAACCGGTCAGGTTCCCCGCCGAATAGCTGACACCGGCGGAGGTGGGCGACAGGAAAGTGGTGCCAGCGATGAGGTAGGCGACGTTGAGCTGGCGGGTGACGCCGTCAACAACACCGGGGTTGGCGAAGGTGACAGCTACCTTGCTGCCGGGCTTGAGGGCCGTGGTGGGCATCAGGTAGTCGGCCGGGGCAGTGCTGTTGACCTGCGCGGCACTGACGGCGATGCCGTCGACCCACAGCGTCATCAGCGCGCCCACACCGCCGGCCGGTACGGCGCTGGCGCGC
>NZ_JBXAGX010000019.1:0-68852 GCF_058794515.1 Roseateles sp. GW823-FHT07B05 | reverse complement strand
GCTCCCTCGGGTAGCCTTCAGGAGTGGGTCAGTATTGGACGAGCACCCTGGGTCAGTCGGTCGCGAGCGTCAACACACCACTGCTTCACGGTAGCCGTAGGTGAAGACCGGCGCTCCGAAGATCTGCGTTGTGTGCAGCGCCGGCGTGGCGGTAAGACCGACCTTCACCGCATCAAAGTAGTCCAGCACGCGTCTGTACTTGGAGACATAGTCGTCGTAGCCACGGAAGCTAAGCTCGGTGTCGGACAGCTCTCGGTCCAGCAGGTAGCCGCGGTGACACTCGTCGACGATGATGCAGTCGTACTGGTCGATAGGCGGCGGTGCGGTGTCATCACTGGGGTAGAGCACGCGCTGAACCATCCCTTGTACGGTGGCCAGGTGAACAGCGGTGTCGTCGTCCGGCGCCTGGTCCTCCAGCTCCTTGATTCCAAAGATGTCGGCGAAGGTCTGCAAGCGCTCCATGCGCGTGTCTTTGAACGCATTGGCAGCCTGTTCGCCAAGCGCAGAGCGGTCGACAAGGAACAGGATGCGCCGGAAGCGCTTGGCTTTTAGCAGGCGGTAGATGAGCGCGATGCAAGTCTTGGTCTTGCCGGTGCCCGTGGCCATGGCCAGCAGGATGGCGCGCTGGCCATCCCGGATGCTTGCCTCAGTGGCCAGAATGGCGCGCTGCTGGTAGGGGCGCAGCGGAAAACCGTAGTCAAAAGGCGCTTGGGCCAACTCGGCATGTGCGCGGTCATCGTCGCGCTGCAACAAGGCCGCCAGGCCCTCTGGGGTGTGCCAGCCGTCTAGCGCGTGTCCCAGGTTCTCAGGCCGGCGCACGTCACAGAACCAAACGCCGCTCTGCTCAGCGAGCTGCCGAAGGTAGGGACGCCCGTTTGTTGAAAACACAAACGGCACCCGAAACTCGCCCTGCGCGCCATAGGGCGTGACTGGCAGCTCGATTTCGGTGGATGGTTTAAAGCTCCGGCTGTAGCGTTTGGCCTGCTGCAGAGCACCCGACACGTCGATGTGCTTGCGCTTGGCCTCGACTATGGCGGCAGGTGTCAGACCGACGAAGAGCACATAGTCGGCCGGGCCACTTTGGGTCGGCCACTCGGCAATGGCGAGGTTCTTGCCCTTCTGCGGCCGTGCACCTTTTGAGTAGGTCTGCGTGGCGGAGTCGGCCTGCCAGCCGGCGGCGACCAGCTGCTCGTCGATGAGCTTGCGTGTATCTGCTTCGCTGAGTTGCAGCGTTGCTGCGGCACTGTTCGCTGCGGCAACGAACTGATTCACCGCCTGTGTGGACTGCTGGGCCCCTTGGGCTTGGAGGGCCTGAAGGCGGACGACCAGCTCAGCCTTGGCGGCTTCAGCCTCTGCAGCCATGTTCTCCCAGAAGGCGCGCTCTTCCTGGGTCTGGGCAACTTGAGCTTGGGTGGCCTGCAGCGCCTGAGCGACGCCCTCATGTGCGGCCCGGAACTGGGCCAGTTCCGCGCGTAGTGAATCCAACTCGGTCTTGAGCTCCGCGCTCTGACCCTCAGGGGGGCGGGGCGGAACGAAGGCGCCCGACTTGAAGTTCGGGTCCTTAAAGGTCTTGTGGAACCAGACGCTGAGCTGCCAGGTGAGGCGCAGCGCAAGTAGAGCCACTCGGTGGTCGCCGGCTAGCTTGTGATTGGCGTCGTTGCCAGCCTTGCGGACCTCATGGAAAAGGGCACTGACCTCGCGCGGCAGGATGCCGTGATCTTGCAGGCGGCGGAGCAGGTCCGCCTGCTTTTCGTCGGCACTGGTGAAGAGACCGACCTGAGACGCCGTTAGCTGGGCAAGGCCCTCCGCAAGCTGCCGCAGCTTCAGCAGGCAGGTGTTGGGATCGTCAGGGAAATAGCGCTCGGCCAGCAGGCCCAGGCGCACGAGCTGCTCGTCGTGGGCTTTCAGATGGATGAAGTTGGACGGGCTGACAGCGTTCATGGCCTCCCCTGTACGGACGACTCTCAGTCGAGCCGCAGTTTTGTGGGGTGATTTTGCCGGACGTATGTCCACCAAGACGTGGCCCGCGTTGGTGCCGGCTTTGACGGGGCACGCTGAAGGTCGGCGGCCGACTGTCCCCAGCATCCGGCGCTTACACGCGAATGTTCCTCATCCCCTTACATCCGGACAACCGCGAATCCACGCGAGCCGGAAACTTGAAGGAGATCCCATGTCCATTTCGTTGAACTTGAGCCACGCCACGGGCACCCTCTATCCAAACCCGAAGTTCGGAGAGCCTGGCGAAGCCCCGTACGTTGGTTTCGTGATGCTCCCCGCCGATGTAGAAGGAAAACGAGGCCCGACTCGCCTTACCGCCTCCGCTTGGCAGCGGCCGTGTGGCGGGCCCCATGACTACATCCTGGAGATCGGTGACGGCTTGCGTGGCGCAATGAGTCTTTTTGACGAAGCTCAGCGCGGCAGCGGCTGCCCCGATTTTGAGGGGGCGGTGGGGCTGGATTGGGAGCTGTGTGTCGACGGATGGTTCTATGAACCCGTCCCAGGCGACCCAGCGCACATCCATCTCTGGCTCTACGCGCTGACCAAGGCAAAACCGGCTGCATTTGAGGAGCTGTCGCCGCTGTTCTTCTAACCACAGAAGGGGCTCTCGTCGATGACGAGAGCCCTTTACTTTTTGGCAGCGCCAGTTTGCGGTGGGTCAGCGAATCCTGACCGGGACTACAACAAGGGCCGTAGCTGACCCGTGCGGCTTTGGACGGATGCCGCTGCGAGCCGAACTGCTCCCGTTCGGTGGTCATGCAGCATTTTTACGGTGGACCCCCTGGTGGACCCCCCAAGAAGCTTTTGACGCCAGAAAGGAAAAACGGGCTAGCGGCCTGAGCTGCTAACCCGTTGATCTACTTCAATAAAATGGTCGGGACGGCGGGATTCGAACTCGCGACCCCTTGCACCCCATGCAAGTGCGCTACCAGGCTGCGCTACGCCCCGACTGAGCCAATTAGTATAACCCAGGAATTTGGGTCTCTAGCCAATTTGGCCAGATTTTGTTGTTCTTTCAGGTGAGAAGGGTGGCGCGGATGGCCAGCAGCTCGGCGCGCACCTGTTCCAGCGACGTGATGCTCCCGACAGCCAGCACCGGCAGTGTCAGGGACGCCTCGGCGGCCTTGAGGGGTTGTGCGTGGGTGGGGGGCAGGCGCGTCGCCGGTGCCTGGGCGACCAGCTCGACCGGCACCTCGAGGTCGTCGTCGCCGTCGATCTCGGCGTCAAGCGCCTGGGCGGCCTCGGCTTCGTCGCGGAAGTTCTGCGCCGCGGCGGGTGGCAGGCCTTCGCTCAGCTGGTTGCGCGCGCCGCTGATCGTGAAGCCCTGGTCGTAGAGCAGGTCGCGGATGCGGCGGATCAGCAGCACCTCGTGGTGCTGGTAGTAGCGCCGGTTGCCGCGGCGCTTCATGGGTTTGAGCTGCGTGAACTCCTGTTCCCAGTAGCGCAGCACATAGGGCTTCACGCCGCACAGCTCGCTCACCTCACCAATGGTGAAGTAACGTTTGGCGGGGATGGCGGGAAGCGCCTTTTCCATTGCAAATCAACAAGTTCGCGAGGGGAAGGCAGACTCTACTCGAAGTCTTCCCCGGCCGGCGCGTCACCTTGCACCTGCCCCTTGAGTTTGTGGGAGGCGTGAAAAGTCACGACGTTGCGGGCCTTGATGGGGATGGACTCGCCGGTGCGCGGGTTGCGGCCCGGCCGCGGCGCCTTGCGGCGGATGTTGAAGTTGCCAAAGCCCGAGAGCTTGACGTCCTGGCCCTTGACGAGGCTGTCGTGCAGGATGTCGAAGAAGGCCTCGACCATGTCCTTGGATTCGCGCTTGTTCAGGCCCAGCTTGTCGAACAGCAGTTCGGCCAGCTCTGCCTTGGTCAGCGTGGGCGTCTCCAGGCTGCCGATCATCACTGCCGCGGCTTCTTTCTTGACGTCGTTCGCGTCCATTGCTTGATTCCTCCTGCGACTGGGTCAGCCGCGCAGGCGCGCGCCGACTTGCTGGCCGGCTGCCGCGACGATGGCGGCTACGGCCG
Source organism: Roseateles sp. GW823-FHT07B05 (assembly GCF_058794515.1). Taxonomy (NCBI): domain Bacteria; kingdom Pseudomonadati; phylum Pseudomonadota; class Betaproteobacteria; order Burkholderiales; family Sphaerotilaceae; genus Roseateles; species Roseateles sp. GW823-FHT07B05. The sequence continues at coordinate 64,830 of NZ_JBXAGX010000019.1, read as the reverse complement.
CATCAATGCGTTCGTCGGTCAGCGTGGCCTCGTCGTCCAGCAGCTCCAGGCGCACGGCCAGGCTGCGCTCGTCGGCCTGCAGGTCGGCCGCAGCGCCGGCGGCCGGCTTGAAGACGTCGAACAGTCGCGCCGAGCGCAGCAGCGCGCCGCCGGCGGTCGTGATGCTGCCCATCAGCGCGTCGTGGCTGACGCTGTCCTTCACGACCAGCGCCAGGTCGCGCTGCACGGCCTGCTGGCGTGGCAGCGGCTGGCCTTGCGGCAGCGTGCGGGTGAGGGCGGCGTCCAGGTCCAGCTCGAACACGACGGGCGCGCCGCCGCTGATCTCGTAGGCCTGGCGCCAGCGCGGGTGCAGTTCGCCGACGACGCCGATGACGGCGCCGTCCAGGCTCACGCGGGCGCTGCGGCCCGGGTGCAGGGCAGGGTGCTCGGTGGCTTCGAAGGTCAGCGTCTGCGGGGCGAACAGGGCTTCAAGGTCGCCCTTGACGTCGAAGAAGTCGACGGCGCGGTCGCGCTGGCTCCATTGCTGCTGCTCGGCCGGGCCCCAGGCGAGGCCACCCAGGCGCAATGGCTGGGCGATGCCGGCGACCGACAGCGGACCGGTGGCCACGGCGGCGTCGCGCTTGAACACGCGGCCCAGCTCGAACACGCGCACGCGCGTCGCGCGGCGGGCCTGGTTGTGGCGCAGCACCTGCACGAGGCTGCCGATGAGGCTGGTGCGCATCACCGACAGCGGCGCGGCGATGGGGTTCAGCAGCTTGATCGGATCGGTGACGCCGGCCAGCTCGCGCTCCCAGCGCTCTTCGACGAAGCTGAAGTTGATGGTCTCGAAGTAGTCGCGCGCGGCCACGGAACGGCGCAGCGCGTGCTTGGCCTGGCGCGACTCCGAGCCGGTGCGGCCGACGATGGGGGCCAGCGGCGCGGTGGACGGCAGCGTCGGGTAGCCCATCACGCGGATGACTTCCTCGATGAGGTCTTCCTCGATCAGGATGTCGAAGCGCCAGCTCGGCGGGGTCACCGTGATGGTGCCGTCAGCGGCAGTGAACGGCAGGCCCAGGCGGGTGAAGACCTTCTCGCAGTCGGCCTGCGTCACCGGCATGCCGATGACCTTGGCGGCGCGGGCGACGCGCAGCGTCACGGGCTTGGCGACCGGCACGTTGGGCGACTGGTCGTCCATCGGGCCGACCTTCGTCTCGGCCGTGCCGCAGATGTCGAGGATGAGCTGCGTGATGCGCTCGATGTGCTCGACGGTCTGCGAGGCATCGACACCGCGCTCGAAGCGGTGGCCGGCATCGGTGGAGAAGTTGTAGCGGCGGCCACGGCCCATGACGGCCTCGGGCCACCAGAAGGCGGCTTCGACGTAGACGTTCTTGGTGTCGTCGGACACGGCGGTGTGGTCGCCGCCCATGATGCCGGCGAGTGACTCGACCTCGCGCGCATCGGCGATGACGCCGACCTTCTCGTCGACGGTAATGGTGTTGCCGTTCAGCAGCTTGAGCTGCTCGCCGCTCCGGCCCCAGCGCACGACGAGTTCGCCGCTGATCTTGTCGAGGTCGAAGATGTGCGACGGGCGGCCGTACTCAAACATCACGTAGTTCGAGATGTCGACCAGAGCCGTCACCGAACGCTGGCCACAGCGCTCCAGGCGCTGGACCATCCAGGCGGGCGTCTTGGCCTTGGTGTCGATGCCCTTGACGATGCGGCCGGAGAAACGGCCGCACAGGTCGGCGGCTTCGACGCGCACCGGCAGCTTGTCATCCAGCGTCGGCTTGATGGCCGGGAACTCGGCCTTCAGCAGCGGTGCGCCGGTCAGCGCAGCCACTTCACGCGCGACACCGAACACGCTTAGGCCGTGGCCCAGGTTGGGCGTCAGCTTCAGCGTGAACAGCGTGTCGTCGAGGTTCAGGTGCTTGCGGATGTCTTCGCCGATGACGGCGTCCGCAGCCAGCTCCAGCAGGCCGCCGTGGTCTTCGCTGAGCTTGAGCTCGCGGGCCGAACACAGCATGCCGAAGCTCTCGACGCCGCGCAGCTTGCCGACGCCGATCTTGAACGCCTTGCCGTCTTCACCGGGCGGCAGCTCGGCACCGACGGTGGCCAGCGGCACCTTGATGCCGACGCGGGCGTTGGGGGCGCCGCAGACGATCTGCAGCAGCTCGCCGCCAGCGTTGACCTTGCAGACGCGCAGCTTGTCGGCGTTGGGGTGCTGTTCGGCTTCGAGGATTTCGGCGACGACGATGCCGTGGAAGGGCGGGGCGACGGGGCGCAGCTCTTCGACCTCCATGCCTGACATGGTCAGCAGTTCGGCCAGGGCTTGGGTGGACAGCGGCGGATTGCAGAACTCGCGCAGCCAGGACTCGGGGAATTGCATGGTGACTCGTGAACTCGGTGGCTGGGCGGATTACTTGAACTGCGACAGGAAACGCAGGTCACCGTCAAAGAAGGCGCGCAGGTCGTTGACGCCATAGCGCAGCATGGCCAGGCGGTCGATGCCGGAGCCGAAGGCGAAGCCGATGTAGCGCTCGGGGTCGAGGCCCATGTTGCGGATGACCTGAGGGTGCACCTGGCCCGAACCGGAGACTTCCAGCCAGCGGCCCTTCAGCGGGCCGCTCTCGAACATGATGTCGATCTCGGCGCTGGGTTCGGTGAACGGGAAATAGCTGGGGCGGAAGCGCAGCTGCAGCTGGTCGGTCTCGAAGAAGGCCGTGATGAAGTTCAGGTAGACCGCCTTCAGGTCCTTGAACGAGATGTTCTCGCCGACCCACAGGCCTTCGACCTGGTGGAACATCGGCGAGTGCGTGGCGTCGCTGTCCACGCGGTAGGTGCGGCCCGGCGCGATGACGCGGATCTCGGGCATGGTCTCCTGCCCGGCGTAGCGCTTGGCGTGGGCCTGCGCGTAGCGGATCTGCATCGGGCTGGTGTGCGGGCGCAGGTTGAGCCAGCTGCCGTTCTCGTCCTTCATGTCGACGTAGAACGTGTCCTGCATCGAGCGGGCCGGGTGGTTCTCGGGGTTGTTCAGGGCCGAGAAGCTGTACCAGTCGGTCTCGATCTCGGGGCCGTCGGCGACGTCGAAGCCCATCGACGCGAAGATGGCCTCGATGCGCTCCATGGCGCGCGTGATGGGATGCAGACCGCCGGTGCCGCGCTGGCGGCCGGGCAGCGTGACGTCCAGCGCCTCGGCCTTGAGCTGCTTCTCGAGCTCGGCGGCGGCCAGCGCGTCGCGGCGGGCGGTGAGGGCGGCCTCGATGGCGACCTTGGTCTGGTTGATCTCGGCGCCGCGGGTCTTCTTCTCCTCGATGCTGAGGGCGCCCAGGCCCTTCATCAGCTCGGTCACGCGGCCGGACTTGCCGAGGAAGCGGGCCTTGGCGTTTTCCAGCTCGGCGGGCGTGGGAGCGGCGGCGAAGTCAGCCTTGGCGGACTCCAGCAATGCGTCGAGATCAGACATTCGGAATTGAAAATGAAAAGGGGCCGACCCTGGTGGGCCGGCCCCGAAAGTTTGCGTATCCCGACGAGTCGGGACGGTTCGCAATCAGGCGAGCGCGGCCTTCACCTTGGCGAAGATGCTGGCGAAACCGGCCGGGTCGTTGACGGCCAGATCGGCGAGGACCTTGCGGTCGATCTCGATCTGGGCCTTCTTCAGACCCGCCACGAACTTGCTGTAGGACAGACCCAGGCCACGCGAGGCGGCGTTGATACGGGCAATCCACAGCTGACGGAACACGCGCTTCTTGGTGCGGCGGTCACGGTAGGCGTATTGGCCCGCCTTCATCACCGCCTGCTTGGCGATGCGGAAAACGTTCTTACGACGACCGCGGAAGCCCTTGGCCAGGGCCAGGACCTTCTTGTGACGGGCGCGAGCGGTAACACCACGTTTGACGCGAGGCATATGTTTCTCCTTCTAGTCTTGGTGGATTACAGGCCGGCGAAAGGCAACATTTGAGCCATGTGGCCCATGTTGGTTTCGTGGACGTTCACGGCGCCGCGCAGCTGACGCTTGTTCTTCGTGGTCTTCTTGGTCAGGATGTGGCGCTTGAACGCCTGACCGCGCTTGACGGTGCCACCCGGACGAACGCGAAAACGCTTTTTCGCGCTGCTCTTGGTCTTCATCTTGGGCATGTGAATGCTCCTTTTAAGTGTGTCCCTGGGGCGGTGGCGGTGAGCCCGCCACGCTTGTTGGCCTCAGGAGACTTGTGAACCGGCAGGCGACCAAACCTGCCGGTTGAACTTCAAAAACTGCTTACCGCTTCTTGGGGGCCAGCACCATGATCATCTGGCGGCCCTCAAGCTTCGGCATGTTCTCGACCACGGCCACATCGGCCAGTTCGTCGCGGATCCGCTCCAGCAGGCGCATGCCGATGTCCTGGTGCGTGATCTCGCGGCCCCGGTAGCGCAGCGTGACCTTGCCCTTGTCACCGTCTTCAGCGATGAAGCGGCGCAGATTGCGCATCTTGATCTGGTAGTCGCCTTCGTCCGTGCCCGGGCGGAACTTGACTTCCTTGATCTCGATGACCTTCTGCTTGGACTTGGCCTCGGCAGCGCGCTTTTGCTCGATGTACTTGAACTTCCCGTAGTCCATCAGCCGGCAGACCGGCGGATTGGCGGTGGGGGAGATCTCGACCAGGTCCACGTCCAGATCGCCCGCCATGCGCAGGGCTTCCTGGATGCTGACGATCCCGATGGGTTCATTCTCGGGGCCGTTCAGGCGGACTTCGGGAGCCATGATTTCGCGGTTCAGGCGGTGCTTGCGCTCCGGAATCGCGCGACGGTCGGCAAACGTAGCGATGGTGTGGACCTTTCAACAAGGCCCCAAGGCGAGGGGCCTCAAACAAAACAAATCGCGCCCGGACGGCTCTTTCAGACCTTGTTGGTGATGTCTGCGGAGATCCTGTCGAGGAAGTCCTGCAGGGGCATCACGCCGAGGTCCTGGTTGCCACGGGCGCGTACCGCAACGCTGCCATTCGCCTTTTCCTTGTCGCCTACGACAAGGATGTACGGCAGCTTTTGCATGGAATGCTGGCGGATTTTATAGGTGATCTTCTCGTTGCGCAAATCGGCTGAGGCCCTAAGCCCTTGTTTTTGCAGCGATTTCACAATTTCAGCCACGTAATCGGCCTGCGCATCCGTAATGTTGGCGACAACAACCTGTGTCGGAGCCAGCCAGGTGGGCAGCGCGCCGGCGTGCTGTTCGATCAGGATGCCGATGAAACGCTCCAGGCTGCCGACGATGGCGCGGTGCAGCATCAGCGGTCGTTTGTGCTCGCCGTCCTCGTCCACAAACGCCGCGTCCAGGCGCTCCGGCATGTTGGGGTCGACCTGGATCGTGCCGCACTGCCACTCGCGGCCCAGCGCGTCCTTGAGCGTGTATTCGATCTTGGGGCCGTAGAAGGCACCTTCGCCGGGCAGGTAGGTGAAGTCGCAGCCAGACGCGCGCAAGCCCTCGGCCAGCGCGTGCTCGGCCTTGTCCCAGCTTTCCTCGCTGCCGATGCGCTTTTCGGGGCGCGTCGACAGCTTGTAGATGATGTCCGTGAAGCCGAAGTCCTTGTAGACCTTCTGCAGCAGCGCCGTGAAGGCCGTGACCTCGCCCTGGATCTGGTCTTCCGTGCAGAAGATGTGGCCGTCGTCCTGCGTGAAGCCGCGCACGCGCATGATGCCGTGCAGGCCGCCGGTGGGCTCGTTGCGGTGGCACTGGCCGAACTCGCCGAAGCGCAGCGGCAGGTCGCGGTAGCTCTTCACGCCCTGCTTGAAGATCAGGATGTGGCCAGGGCAGTTCATCGGCTTGAGCGCGTAGTCGCGCTTCTCCGACTCCGTCGTGAACATGTTCTCGCGGTACTTGTCCCAGTGGCCGGTGGCCTCCCACAGCGTCTTGTCCAGAAGCTGCGGGCCCTTGACCTCCTGATAGCCGTTGTCACGGTAGACGCGGCGCATGTACTGCTCCACCTCCTGCCACACCGTCCAGCCCTTGGGGTGCCAGAAGACGACGCCTGGGGCGTGCTCGTCGATGTGGAACAGGTCCAGTTCCTTGCCGAGCTTGCGGTGGTCGCGCTTCTCGGCCTCCTCCAGCATCGTCAGGTACTTCTGCAGGTCGTCCTTGGTGGCCCAGGCCGTGCCGTAGATGCGCTGCAGCTGCTCGTTGCGGTGGTCGCCGCGCCAGTAGGCGCCGGCCACCTTCATCAGCTTGAAGTGCTTGAGCTTGCCCGTGGACGGCACGTGCGGGCCGCGGCACAGGTCCTCGAAGGCGCCTTCGGCGTACAGCGACACGTCCTGGTCGGCCGGGATGCTCTCGATGATCTCGGCCTTGTAGGCCTCGCCCTGGGCCTTGAAGTGGGCGACAGCCTCGTCGCGCGGCAGCACGCGGCGAACGACCTTCTCGTCCTTCTTGGCCAGCTCGGTCATCTTGGACTCGATGGCGGTCAGGTCCTCGGGCGTGAACGGGCGCTTGTAGGCGAAGTCGTAATAGAAGCCGTTCTCGATGACCGGGCCGATGGTGACCTGGGCGTCGGGGTAGAGCGACTTGACGGCGTAGGCCAGCAGGTGGGCCGTGGAGTGGCGGATCAGCTCCAGGCCGTCGGCATCCTTGTCGGTGACGATGGCGAGCTGGACGTCGCGGTCGATGACGTGGCTGAGGTCAACGAGCTGGCCGTCGACCTTGCCGCCGAGGGCGGCCTTGGCCAGGCCGGCGCCGATGCTGGCGGCGACGTCGCCGACCGTCAGCGCGGCGGGGTACTCACGGCGGGAGCCGTCGGGGAGTTGGACTGAAATCATGGGGTGCTCCGGGAGCGAAAACAAAAAAGCGCGGCCACTTGCCGCGCTTGATTGGTGAAGTCCGAAAAGGACTGGCGTGACGAGCCGCGGCCGACTAGGTACCGGTGAAGGTGGTGGTCGTAGTTCGCGGTGTCATAACCAGGGTGCCTTTCTCGCTCTTGTGAGGGGAGGGGAAAGCGATTCTAAAGCGGCAGCGCCTGGATCGTGTCGCGTGTCGTCAACGTGGCGAATTCATCGGCCAGGCGCTGGCTTTCGCTCACGGCGATGCGCCAGCGGCGGCGGCGCTCGTCGGCGTCCAGCGTCATGAAGTCGTTGCGGTCGGGCAGCTTGCCGCCCGGCAGCGTCGCGATCCACGCGGGCGACGGGCACAGCAGCACGACGTTGTCGAGGAAGGCGGTCGAGCGGTGGCGGTGCTTCAGCGCCTTGTCCAGCCAGCCGGGCACGACCTGGCGCTGGAAGTGCGGGTAGAGCACGAGGGGCGCGTCGGCGGCCTGCAGTGCACGGTAGTCCAGGTGCAGGTGGTAGTCGGTGATACCGCCGTCCCAGTAGGCGCCGCGCGGCGCGCCGGGCAGGTCGTGCTGGGCCTGCAGCCAGAACGGGATCGAGCAGCTGGCCAGCAGCGCGCCGCGCAGGTTGGCGCGCGACAGATGCACCTCGCGCGTCGTGAAGTCGTTCAGCCGCAGCGGCAGGCGGTCGCGCGGGTCCGAGAAGACGACGCGTTCGAGAAACCGACCCAGCAGCGGGCGCGACACGGCGTTGGCCGCGAAGGCGCCGAGGTAGCCCAGCGGTGTGCGCAGCCGGCCTTCGCGCGCCAGCAGGCCCAGGCCCTTGTTCTGGCCGCGCGACGTGACGACGTGCAGCCGATACCGTGGGTGGGCCAGCACGTCGGCCTCGCGGCCTTCGAAGATCTCGGCCAGGATCTCGCCGAAGCGCCGGCTGACGCCCTCGGGGCGCGGGCGCTTCTCGCCGGGCAGCACGTCGTACTCCTGCGTCACGTAGGCCTCGGCCATCACGTTGAACGCGTCGGCCACGTCGCGGTGGGCGAGTGCTGCCGTGGCCATGCGCCAGGCGCCGATGCTGGCGCCGACGAGGTGCACCGGATGGCGGCTGGGCGCCAGCCAGTCGCCGAAAAGGAAGCGGTCCAGGCCGTTGAGGATCAGGCCCTTGGGGCCACCGGCGGCGGCGGGGATCAGGCCGACGTCGTCAGCGCGCAGGCCGCGCTCGGCCAGCCGCGCGCGGGCGGCCGGGCCGGCGAATACTTGGAGGGCAGGAACGGTCATCGGCCGGCAAGATAGCCGACGCCGGCCGCGCGGCGTGACGCGGCCGGGACGGGGCGGTGCCTCAGAACTTGTGTTCCCAGTTCACCGACCACCATGGCACCGGTTCGCGCTCGTTGATGCTGAAGTCGGCCTTGCTGGCGTAGAACACCCGCGAACCCTGCTTGGGCTGGAACAGGCCGTTGACGCTGACGCGCACGCTGTCCTCCTTGCTGACCTGCATCATCGCGAAGGCGTCCAGCGAGCGGGACGCGAAGCTCTCCTGGCTCTGCAGGTCGTTCTGCCGCACCGTGAAGTCCGGCGCGATCTGCGCGCTGAAGCCCATGCTGATGGGCAGGCTCTTGAGCCGGTAGTCGGCACCGAAGTTGAACTGCCAGGGCTGCTGGCCTTCCAGCCGGTTGTTGGGGCCGGCGATGTCGCCGACAGAGGAGCGGTACAGGTTCAGCGACGCGCGCAGCGACAGCGCCGTCGTCGGCTCGAACAGGCTGGGGAACAGCTCGCCCGCGCGGCCCTTGACCTCCAGCTCCAGGCCTTGCGTGGTGGCCTTGCTGAGGTTGACCTGCGTGATGACCCAGCGGTCCGTCGGCGCCCAGGGCACCGTCATCAGGCGCGGCTTGTCGGTGCGGATCAGGTTGGTGATGCGGCGGTGGAACACGCCCACCGACACCAGCCCGCCGGCGGGCAGGTAGCTCTCGTAGGCGATGTCCAGGCCGGTTGCCAGCTCGGGCTTGAGCCCCGGGTTGCCGCTGCGGTCAGGCGTGGTCTCGGTGTTGCCCTTGTCGAGCGGGTCGTTGAGGTTGATGGACGGGCGGTTGATGAGCTGCTGGATGTCCGGCGCCTTGTAGCTGCGCGTGAGGCTGGCGCGCACGAGGTCGCGGCCCTTGGGGTCGGGCTTGAAGTTCAGGTGCAGCAGCGGCGTCGTGACCTTGCTGGTGCTCTGGAAGTCGCTGCTGCCGGCGACGTCGCGGCTGCCTTCGCTCGCCATCTTGATCTGTTCATGGCGTACGCCGAAGTAGGCCGACCACTGCTTGTTGATCTCCCACTCGTCCTGCGCGTAGAAGGCCGTGCGCGTGATGGTGGCGTTGAAGGGCTGGCCCTCGACGCCGGGCAGCAGCAGCGCGCCGTTCTCGGTGGTGGTGCGCTTCTCGTCGCGCACGCGGCGGTCGATCTCGCTGCCCACCGTGATCGTGTGCGCCTCGCCGGCGTACTGGCTGTACTTGCCGCCCAGCGTGGTGGTGCGGTTCTTGTTGTCGCCGGTCGTGATGCGCTCGATAGGCTGCGGTGCGGAGCCGTTGCGGCCGTTGAAGGCGAAGCGGAAGTCGGCACCGCCCGAGCCCGTGCCGGCGCGCAGCTCGATGCGGCGGTCTTCGCTGAAGCGGTTGTTGTATTGCAGGTTGATGCGGTTGGCCGAGAACGTGCCGCGGTTGTTGGTCGTCTCGTCGATGGTGCGCGGCGTGTAGCCCGTGTCGCTGTCGGGCAGCCGCGTGACGGTGTTGGCGCCCTCGTTGCGGAAGCGGTTCTGTACGAAGAAGCCCTGCACGGACAGCGTCTCGTCGTCGCCCAGCTTCCAGTTCAGGCGTGGCGACACGTTGAAGCCGCGGCCGTGGCCCCGGTCCCAGCCTTCGTTGGTGACATGCTGGCGCAGCTCGCCCGGCTTGGCGGGCGTGGCGTTGGTCAGCCGCTCGCCTTCCAGCTCGCTCCTGACGTTCCACTGGTACATCGAGATCGGCAGCACGAAGCCCACGCCGCCGACGATGCGGTCGCCGTAGGTGAAGCCGGCGTTGATGACGGGCTTCTCGCTCGCGTAGGCCAGGCCCAGGCGCAGGTCCTTCTGCACGACGCGCGGCGCGTCCTTCAGGATGATGTTCAGCGTGCCGGCGATGGCCTGCGCACTCTGGTCGGCCGTCGGCGCCTTCGTCACTTCCAAACGCTCGACCTGGGCGGGATTCAGGTTGTCGAGGCTGAAGCCCGGGGGCGCCGGCTCGCCGTTGACGAGGATCTGCGTGTACGCGCCTCCCAGGCCGCGCATGCGCAGCTGGCCGCCAGACACGTTGATGCCGGGCAGGCGCTTGAGCACGTCGGACAGCTGCGTGTCGCCGTACTTGTCCAGCTCGTCGCGGCCGTACAGCTGCTTGGCCACGGGCTCGCGGCGGCGCAGGTCGGTGTCGGTCTGCGTGCGCGTCACGGACACGCGCTCAAGCTGGTTGTTGCTGGGCGTGGGCGAGTTGTTGGAGGCGCGGTCGACCTCCTGCTGGGCCAGAACCAGGGCGGGACTGAGCAGGAGCAGCAGGGCGAGGGCTGGGGTTTTCAAGAAGGACTCCGAGGGTGCAGGGCGGCGCGCACCATAGCCGTGGCGGCGACGGGCCGCAGGTGGTCTGCGACCAGTTGCGGTTTGAGGGGGGCCGGGCGCCAACGCGCGGCGCGGGCCGCATGTTGACAGCAGCCCTTGCCGGTGACGAAGGTCAGCGTTTGAGTTTGGCGAAGGCCGCGGCCATCGCATTGCCCCCGGCCGGCTGGGCGTCGCGCGGGCCGGCGCCGGCGCGTTCGTTGCGGGCCGCGGGGCGGAAGGCGTTGTCCTGCTTGGGGCCACGGGGCGCCTGGGCATCGAGCTTCATCGTCAGCGAGATGCGCTGGCGGGCCAGGTCCACTTCCAGCACCTTGACCTTGACGATGTCGCCGGTCTTCACGACTTCGCGCGCGTCGTTGACGAATTTGTTGCTCAACTGGCTGACGTGGATGAGCCCGTCCTGGTGCACGCCCAGGTCGACGAAGGCGCCGAACTGCGCGACGTTGCTGACCGTGCCTTCGAGCAGCATGCCCGGCTGCAGGTCCTTCACGTCTTCGACGCCGTCGTTGAAGCGGGCGACCTTGAAGTCCGGGCGCGGGTCGCGGCCGGGCTTCTCCAGCTCGGCCAGCACGTCCTTGACCGTGATGAGGCCGAACTTCTCGTCGGCCAGCAGTTCGGGCTTGAGCGTGCGCAGCACCTCGCTGCGGCCGACGATCTCGTCGGCCGAGCGCTTCAGCAGCGCCAGGGCTTTTTCGACCAGCGGGTAGGTCTCGGGGTGCACGCCGCTGAGGTCCAGCGGGTTGTCACCGCCGCGGATGCGCAGGAAGCCGGCGGCCTGCTCAAAGGTCTTGGGGCCCAGGCCCGTCACGTCCAGCAGCTGCTGGCGGTTGCGGAAAGATCCGTTGGCATCGCGCCAGCGCACGATGCTGCTGGCGACCGACGCCGACAGGCCCGACACGCGCGCCAGCAGCGCCTGCGACGCGGTGTTCAGGTCCACGCCGACCTTGTTCACGCAGTCTTCGACGACCGCGTCCAGCGCGCGCGCCATCTCGCTCTGGTTGACGTCGTGCTGGTACTGGCCGACGCCGATGCTCTTGGGGTCGATCTTGACCAGCTCGGCCAGCGGGTCCTGCAGCCGGCGGGCGATGGATACGGCGCCGCGCAGGCTCACGTCCAGGTCGGGCAGTTCCTTGGACGCGAACTCGCTGGCCGAGTAGACCGACGCGCCGGCCTCGCTGACGACGACCCGCTCGATCTTGACGTTGGCGTCCAGCGCCTGCAGCTTCTTGATGAGCTCGCCGGCCAGTTTGTCGGTCTCGCGGCTCGCGGTGCCGTTGCCGATGGCGATCAGGTTGACGCCGTGCGTCGCGCACAGCTTGGCCAGCGTGTGCAGGCTGCCGTCCCAGTCGCGGCGGGGCTCGTGCGGGTAGACGGTGGCGGTGTCCAGCACGCGGCCGGTGTCGGAGACGACGGCCACCTTCACGCCGGTACGGATGCCGGGGTCCAGCCCCATGACGACGCGCTTGCCGGCGGGGGCGGCCAGCAGCAGGTCGCGCAGGTTCTCGGCGAACACCTTGATGGCGGTGGCCTCGGCCGCTTCACGCAGCCGGGCGAACAGGTCGCGCTCCAGGCTCAGGCTGAGCTTGACCTTCCACGTCCAGCCGATGGTCTTGCGGATCAGCGCGTCGCTGGCGCGGTTGGCATGGCGCCAGCCCAGGTGCGATGCGATGCGGCCTTCCGCCAGGCCGGGCTGGCCGGCGACGGGATCTTCGTCCAGCACCAGCTTGGCGTCCAGCAGCTCCTGCGTGCGGCCGCGGAAGACGGCGAGGGCGCGGTGCGACGGCACGGTGCGGATGGGCTCGGCGTAGTCGAAGTAGTCGCGGAACTTGGCGTTGTCGGGCAGCTCGCCGTTCTTGCCGTCCATCAGCTTGGACTGGAACAGGCCTTCCTCCCACAGCCACTCGCGCAGCTTGCCCACCAGCACGGCGTCCTCGGCCCAGCGCTCGCTGAGCAGGTCGCGCACGCCGTCCAGCACGGCGAAGGTGTCGGCAAAGCCGGCCTCGGCGTTCAGGAACTTGGCGGCCTCGGCCTGCGGGTCGAGCGTGGGGTCGGCGAACAGCGCGTCGGCCAGCGGCTCCAGGCCAGCCTCTCGGGCGATCAGGCCCTTGGTGCGGCGCTTGACCTTGTAGGGCAGGTAGAGGTCTTCCAGCTCCTGTTTGGTGGGCGCGGCATGGATGGCGGCTTCCAGCTCGGGCGTCAGCTTGCCCTGCTCGGCGATGCTCTTCAGCACGGCCTCGCGGCGGTCGGCCAGCTCGCGCAGGTAGGCCAGGCGGGCGTCCAGCTCGCGCAGTTGGATGTCGTCCAGCCCGTCGGTGGCTTCCTTGCGGTAGCGGGCGATGAAGGGCACGGTGGCGCCTCCGTCCAGCAGGTCGACGGCGGCCTGCACCTGGGCGGGCCGAACTTTCAGTTCGGCGGCAATCTGGATAACGATGGTGTCCACAAACACAAAGGGCGCCTCTTGCTTGGCGCCCTGGGTAATACGCGAGACCTGCATTCTGCCAAAGCGGCGCTGCGGGCCCGAGCCGCCTCAGGGCGCGGCAGTTCGCTGGCGCCAGCGCTCATGGACGGCCTTGGCCACGCCGTTGGACTGGATGGCCTTCATGCCGTCGTTGAACGCAGCCAGCATGGCCGGCGACTGCGGGTGCAGCCGGGAGAACGCGGTGTATATGCCGAAGGCGTCCAGCTGGCCGACCACCTTGAAATGCCCGGCCAGGTCGGGGTGGCGCTTGAAGAGCAGGCGGGTGTTGGCGTCAGGGGCCAGCGTGTAGCGGGCCCGGCCGCGCAGCATCAGCCGGAAGTTGTTCTCGTCGTGGGCCGTCACGATGCGCGCGATGCGAGGGTTGGTGTCGAACTCGGCACCGTACTCATAGCCGCGCGTCACCGCGACCTGCTGGCCCTCGAGGTCTCGCACCTGCAGCGGCGTGCGCGGTACGGGGGCATCGGCGCGGGCCCAGATCAGGAACCGTTCGTCGAACATCGGCCGCGCCGGCCACAGGTAGTCGTTCTCGATCAGCGCCGTGCGCGTGGTGTTGAAGCATGCCAGCAGCGTGCCGGCGCGCGTGAGCGCCATGCAGCGCACGTAGGGCATGGGCTCGAAGCGGGCCTGTACGCCGGCCGCGGCGAAGGCCGCCGTCACGAGGTCCACCGTGAGGCCCTGGGCGCGCCCGTCCACTTCCGCCGAGTAGGGCGGCCAGTCGTCCTCGGCGCCAATGACCACCTGCTGCGGCTGTGCCATGGCGACGCGCCCGGGCAGGAGCAGGCCGGGGAGCAGCAGGACGCGACGTCGGTGCATGAAGAGGGGCAGGGGGCAGGCTTGGGGAAGCCGGCGCAGTCTAGAGCCGCCGGCCGGGCCGGCAGGGCCGGGCTTGCCGGGGTTTCCGCGGGTTACTGCGGGTTTGCCACAGTGGGGCGGGTTCCTACAGTGACCCGCACAACACACCGGCACCAGACCGACAACCCCCTTCACGGAGACAACGATGAGAGTTCTGAGCTCGACCCGGTTCCTGACGACCCTGCTGGCGGCTGCGGCCCTCGCCGGAGCGGCGTTTGCCGCCAATTACTCGCTGTGGATCAACGGCCGCACCGGCGGCGGCGTGGCCGGCAATTACGCCGACTTCACCTACTGGGGGCCGGCCGGCACGGCCGCCGGTGTCAACAAGAAGGCCGTCAACTGGGACGGCTACAACCATGTGTCGGACACCAACGCCCTGATCCGCAACGCGCTGGATTGCTACTGCACCGGGCCCAACTGGTGCTATGTAGCCGCGCACAGCGCCGGCAACCTGCAGATCGGCTACGCGCTGTCGCTGTACGGCGGCACGGCGCGCTACAAGAAGAACGCGACGCCCGGCACCGACGGCAGCTGCGCCAACAGCGACGGCACGACGCAGACGGGCTGGAACATCAAGTGGGTGAACGTGGCCGCCGGCGCGGCGGGTGGCAGCGAACTGGCCAACGCGGGTGACTGGGCGCTGTCCGAGCCGCTGGTGTCGGACCTGAAGACGGCCACGGCGCGCGCCATGTACGACCACAACAACACCCGCGGCAAGATGTTCTACCTGTGGGCCGGCGCCAAGGGCACCGCCTACTCGTTCATCCTGCCGGGCCAGGACGACGAGGCCGTGGCCTACCACTCGGCCGGTGGCATCTCCGGCAGCGGCGGCGGCAGCTACTGCAACCCCAGCGACTGGCTGTGCAACGACCTGACGCTGGGCACCGCGCCGGCCGAGGGCGGCAAGGCCAAGTGGACCAACCACTCGGTCGTCTTCCGTGACACGGCGGAGGCCTACAACCACTACACCAACGGCAACTGGCAGGGCACGGTGGGCCTGGTGCGGGCCGACATGGTGAACAACGCCAAGTGAAGCCTGCCGCCTGGCTGGTCGGCGCGGCGCTGGCCGTCGTCGTCGCCTGGTGGGCCTGGCCGGGCCAGGCGGCGGCGCCGGCTTCCATCGCCGAGGCCGCCCGGCCGCACCTGGCGCTGCCGGCGGGCGCGTCCGCCGCCGCGTCGCGCCCGGCGGGCTCGCCGTTCACCGACGCCGCGCTGCGCGACCGGCTGGCCCAGCGCGAGCTGTTGCTGCAGCGGCTGGAGCGCGCCCGCGTGTCGCTGGACACCTACCGCCAGCAGACGCGCTACCCACACGAGTCGCGACCGCTGGCCGAGCACCCGGACCAGGTCCACCCCTTCGACCCGGTGCGCGAAAGCCTGCCGCTGCGCTTCCCCGGCACCAAGGCGGCGGTGCCGGGCGTGCGCATCGTGACGACGCAGGACCGCGTGTTCATGAGCGGCGATGAGGCCGTGCGGGTCAGCGTGGCGGCGCAGGACGACGCGGGCCGCGTGCTGCCGCTGCTGGTCACGCGGGCCGTGGCCTTCGACCTGCCCGACCCGCGCCAGGCTGCCGGCCGGCCGCAGCTGGCGCTGGATTTCACCGGCAGCGACGGCATCTACAGTGCGAGCTTCCAGCCGTCGCGCACCGCCTTCGCGGACTTCGCCGGCACGCTGCGGCTGCAGGTCACGCTGAGCCAGGACGGGCGCCAGGGCGTCGTCAACTTCGATGTCGTCTACCAGCCGCTGGTGCCGGCCGAGTGGGGCGGCATCACCGAGCGGGTGGCGGACGGCTCGCTGGACTTCAACGTCGCGCTGACCGTGAAGCAGCCGGGCCGGTACATCGTCACCGGCCGCGTGGACGACGCGCGCGGCCAGCCGTTCGCGCTGTTGTCGTTCAACGAGGAGCTGGGGGCCGGCGAGCAGACGGCGCGGCTGCGGGTGTTCGGCAAGCTGCTGCGCGACGCGGCACCGGCCATGCCGCTGCGGCTGCGCGACCTGCAGGGCTTTCTGCTGCTGCCGGACCGCTTCCCCGACCGCGCGATGCTGGCGCGGCGCGAGGGCGTCGTCTTCACCGGCGCGCGTCATGCGCTCACGGCCTTCTCCGACGCGGAGTGGAGCAGCGAGGAGCGCAGCCGCTACCTGGCCGAGTTCAACCGCGACGTCAGCGAGCTGGAGGCGCAGCTGGCGGGCACGCCGCCACCGCCCGGGCGCTGAGGGGGCTCAGCGGCGCGAGTTGCCGCGGCGGCGTGCCGCCACGCCCAGCAGTCCCAGGCCGGCGGCCAGCAGCAGCGCGGAGCCCGGCTCAGGTACGGCTGACACGGCGTTGAACGCCTGGGCGGGGCCACCGTTGATGCTGATGCTGTCCACGCCCAGCGTGTGCGAGAAATCGGCCGCCGCACCGTTCTGTGCGCCGGTGAACAGGAACACGTTCATGAAATAGAAATAGCGCCCGCAGACGGCTGAGATGGGCGCGGGCTCCGTGCCGTTGCACTGGATTTGCGTGCCGCTGGCGGTGACGCCCAGCGTGGTGTCCACGTCCACGGCGGTGTGCAGCGCGTCGGCCTGCGCGCCGAAGACGTCCAGGTGCGTCTGCGTGCTGGGGCTCAGCACGCTCAGCTGGCGCAGCAGCGTCTCACCCTCGGCGTTCACGTCCAGGCCGGCGTTGGCGAAGAGGGCCGCCTGGCTGGCGTTCGAGAAGTTGGCCTCGGAGCCGTGGGCCAGCACGGCCACGCCGGCTGTCGTCGCGTCGGCGCCCAGCGCCACGTTGCCCGTGGTGGACAGCGAGCCCTTGAGGCCCAGGTTGAAGCGTACGGCGGCGTCCTGGTCCAGCACGGCCCAGTACGACAGCGCCGCGTAGCCGACCGCGGCCATGCCGGTGGCGTCCGGCGTCAGCGGCGCGCGTGCGCTGGCCGCGGCGCCCAGCTGCGTAGCCGAGGCCACGCCCAGCGCACTGGCGCTCTTGCCGCCCACCGTCTGGCCCGACTCGGCCCGGCTCGGCGTGGCTGCCGAGGTGGGGAAGGTCAGGAAGCTGCCGTCCTGCGTCGGCGTGCCGTCGATGAGCGTGCCGGCGCTGACCTGCTTGACCGACACGTACCACTGGTTGAGCAGCAGGCCGTAGAACGAGGCAGGGTCCGGCGTGCCCAGCGGGGTGGGCGGCAGCGTGGTCTGGGCGGCGGCCGGCAGGCTGGCGGCGATCAGGCTCAGGACGAGCAGCGTGGGACGGGGCAGGCGCATGGGCGGGGTGGGCGTGAAAGACGCGCGAGTCTAGAAAGCGCGCCGTCGCGCCAGCGCCGCGGCCGGCCCCTAAGGCTGGGGGCGCCGGCCCACCGAGTTGCAACCGTCTGTGAACGGCGCCGCTCAGCGCGGCCCGGCCAGCCAGCCCACGAGGCCCTGGGCCGCCGCGCGGCCGCTGGCCAGGCTGGCCGTCAGCAGGTAGCCGCCGGTGGGGGCTTCCCAGTCCAGCATCTCGCCGGCGACGAACACGCCGGGCAGCGCGCTCAGCATCAGGCCGTCGTTCAGCGCCTCGAAGCGCACGCCGCCGGCGGTGGAGATGGCCTCGGCCACCGGGCGCGGTGCGTGCAGCGTCAGCGGCAGGGACTTCAGCGCCGCGGCCAGCGTGGCGGCGTCCAGCATCTGCTCGCGCGTCAGCAGCTCGTGCAGCAGGCCCAGCTTCAGCGCGCCGAGGTTGAGCCGGCTCTTCAGGTGCGACGACAGCGAGCGGCTGCCGCGCGGGTGCTTCACTTCGGCCAGCACGCGCTCGGGCGTCAGCTGCGGCAGCAGGTCCAGCGCCAGCGTGGCCGTGCCCGTGCGCGCGATCTGCTCGCGCAGCGCGCTGCTGGCGGCATAGACCAGCGAGCCCTCGATGCCGGTGGCGGTGATGACGAACTCGCCGGGGCGGCTTGCAAAGCCGTCGGTCGCGAGCGCCACGGGCTTGACCGGCTGGCCGGCGAACTCGGTCGCGAAGCGCTCGCTCCAGCCTGGCCCGGCCGCGTGTGCCGCGGTGGGGCCGACGTCGAAGCCGCAGTTGGCCGGCTGCAGCGGTGCGACGTCCACGCCGCGGGCGGCCAGCCAGGGCGCCCAGGCGCCGTCGGAGCCGAGCTGCGGCCAGGAGGCGCCGCCCAGCGCCAGCAGCGTGGCGCGCGGCGTGACGAGGCGTTCGCCGTCCGGCGTGGCAAAGCGCAGCGACCCGTCATCGGCCCAGCCGGTCCAGCGGTGGCGCATCGCGAACTTCACGCCGGCCGCGCGCAGCCGCTGTAGCCAGGCGCGCAGCAGCGGCGCGGCCTTGAGGTCGGTGGGGAATACGCGGCCGGAGGTGCCGACGAAGGTCTGCACGCCCAGGCCGGCGGCCCAGGTGCGCAGCGCGTCGGCGTCGAAGCCGCGCAGCAGCGGCGCGATCTGCGCCGCGCGTGTGCCGAAGCGGCCGACGAACGGCTCGAACGGCTCGGAGTGCGTGAGGTTGAGGCCGCCCTTGCCGGCCAGCAGGAACTTGCGGCCGACGCTGGGTTTGGCGTCAAAGACGGTGACGGTGTGGCCGGCGGCGGCCAGCACCTCGGCGGCCATCAGGCCGGCGGGGCCGCCGCCGATGATGGCGATGGAATCGGGGGAGCTCATGCCCCCGATTGTCCCCGCCTCACTCGGCGCGCAGCTTGGCCCGCAGCGCGGCGCCGATCTCGGGCCGGTCGGCGAAGGGATCGGTGGGGTTGCGCAGCTGCATCACGTCTTCCAGCCGCGTCTGCACGCCGGCCAGCGCCTGCGGGTGGCTGAAGATGTAGAACTTGCCGTGGTCGATGGCGTCGAACACCATCGCCGCCACGTCGGCCGCGGTCAGCTTGCCCGAGGACACGGCCTTGTCGGTCTGCGCCTGGGAGATGAGCTGGCTCTTGGTGGGCTTGGCACTGGCGAACTCGGCCGGCCGGTTGCGGTGGCTCTGGCTGATGCCGGTGGGCACGAAGAAGGGGCACAGCACCGACGCGTGAACCTGGTCGGTCACCAGCGACAGGTCTTGATAGAGCGTCTCGGACAACGACACCACCGCGTGCTTGGACACGTTGTACACGCCCATGTTGGGCGGGTTCAGCATGCCGGCCATGGAGGCGGTGTTGACGATGTGGCCGCGCCAGGCCGGGTCGGCCTTCGCAGCGGCCAGCATCATGGGGGTGAACAGGCGCACGCCGTGCACGACGCCCATCAGGTTCACGCCCAGCACCCATTCCCAGTCGCTGAGGGCGTTCTCCCAGATCAGCCCGCCGGAGCCGACGCCGGCGTTGTTGAAGACGAAGTGCGGTGCGCCGAAGCGCTCTTCGACAGCCTTGGCCAGCGCTTCCATCTGGTCGGCCTTGGCGACGTCGACGACGCGGGCCAGCACCTCGACGTGGCTGAACTCGGCGGCGGCCTTGTCCAGCGCATCGGCCTGCACGTCGACGAGCACGAGGTTCATGCCGCGCGCAGCGGCGAGGCGGGCGGTTTCCAGGCCGAAGCCGGAGCCGGCGCCGGTGATGACTGCAGTCTTCTTGCTCATGGCTTTCTCATTTCGATGTGGGGAATGCCGTCTTCCATGTAGGGTTCGCCGACGGGCGCAAAGCCGAAGCCGGCGTAGAAGCGTTCCAGGTGGGCCTGCGCGTGCAGCGTGATGGCGTGGCCCGGCCACAGCTGCTCGCAGCGGGCGACGGACTCGGCCATCAGCGCGCGGCCCGTGCCGCCGCCGCGCGCGGCCGGCGACGTGACGACGCGGCCGATGAGCGCGTCGGGCGCCTTCACGCCCGGCGGGATCAGCCGCGTGTAGGCCATCAGCGCGCCGTCCTCGTCGGTGCCCAGCAGGTGCAGCGTCTCGCGGTCCAGGCCGTCGATGTCGAGGAAAACGCAGTTCTGCTCGACGACGAAGACCTGGGAGCGCAGCTGCAGCAGGTCGTAGAGCTGTCCGACGGTCAGCTCGTCGAACTGGACGCAGGTCCAGTTCATCAGACCAGCTTGACGAGCTGCTTGCCGAAGTTCTTGCCCTTGAGCAGGCCCATGAAGGCTTCTGGCGCAGCGGCGATGCCGTCGGCCACCGATTCGCGGTACTTCAGCTTGCCGGTGGCGACCAGGCCGCCCAGTTCCTTCAGCGCCTCGGGCCAGACGTCCATGTGCTCGGACACGATGAAGCCCTCGACCTTCATGCGGTTGACGAGGATGAGCTGCGGCGCGGCCATCGGGATGGGCTGGCCGTCGTAGCCGGAAATCATGCCGCACATCGCGATGCGGCTGAACGCGTTGGCACGCAGCAGCACGGCGTCGAGGATCATGCCGCCGACGTTCTCGAAGTAGCCGTCGATGCCGTTGGGGCACTCGGCCTTCAGCGCGGCGGACAGCGACTTCACGTCGCCGTGCTGCTTGTAGTCGATGCAGGCGTCGAAGCCCAGTTCCTCGACGACGTAGCGGCACTTGTCCGCGCCGCCCGCCAGGCCCACGGCGCGGGCGCCGCGCGCCTTGGCCAGCTGGCCCACCACGGAGCCAACCGCGCCGCTGGCGGCGCTGACGACGACGGTCTCGCCGGCCTTGGGGTTGATGATCTTCACGAGGCCGTACCAGGCGGTCACACCGGGCATGCCGACGGCGCCGAGGTAGGCCGACAGCGGGATGTGCGTCGTGTCCACCTTCTGCAGCACGCCGCGCTGGCTGGCGTCGACGGTCTGGAATTCCTGCCAGCCGCCCATGCCGACGACCTTGTCGCCGACGGCGAAGTGGGCGTTCTTCGATTCGACGACTTCGCCGACCGTGCCGCCGATCATGACCTCATCAATCGCTTGCGACGCCGCGTAGCTCTTGCTGTCGTTCATGCGGCCGCGCATGTACGGGTCCAGGCTCAGGAAGTGGTTGCGCACGCGCACCTGGCCATCGGCCAGCGGGGCGAGGGCGGCCTCGACCAGGCGGAAGTTGTCGGGGGTGACCTCACCCTTGGGGCGGGAGGCGAGGACGATCTGGCGGTTGGTGGTGCTCATGCGGGTCTCCAGGGCCGGGGGCGTCCCGGCCAGCGGAGGGCATTGAAGCATGGGGGCCGCCGCGGGTCACGTCCCGCGGGCGACAGAAAAGCACGGTCGTGCTTTTCAGGCCTGCGTCGGCTTGATCGGGAAGTCCGTGCAGCCGAGCTTCTCGGAGATGTCGCGGCTGGCGTCCTGCAGCATCTTGACGACCTCGGGCGCCTTCTCGACGTCGAAGCGGAAGGTCGGGAAGGACACGCTCATGCCGGCGATGGGCTGGCCCAGCCGGTCGAAGATGGGCACGCCCAGGCAGCGGATGTGGTCGTCGAACTCCTCGCGGTCCTCACCGAAGCCCTGGGCCTTGACGGTGGCGAGTTCGGCCAGGAAGGCCGGGCGTTCGGTGATGGTCTTGTCGCGAAAGCGCGTGAACGTGGCGCCGTCCAGGATGCGGTCGCGGCGGGCCGGGTGCTCCCAGGCCATCAGCACCTTGCCGATGGCTGTGCAGTGCAGCGGCGCGCGGCGGCCGATGCGCGAGTACATGCCCAGCATGTGGCGCGAGTCGACCTTGTGGATGTAGATGATTTCGCTGTCGATGAGGCTGCCCAGGTGGACGGTCTCGCCGGTGGCGTCGGCCAGCATCTGCATGTGGTGCTTGGCCAGGTCGACGAGCTCGGGCGAGGGCAGGGCCTTGGCGCCGATCTCGAACATGCGCATGGCCAGACCGTAGCGCTCGCTGTCGGCCTCCTGGCGCACGTAGCCCAGGCTTTTCATGGTCTGCAGGAAGCGGTAGACCGTGGCCTTGGGCATGGCCAGGCGCACGGACAGGTCGGTGATGCCGATGTCGCTGCGTTCGCCCAGGGCGTTCAGGATCGCGAACACCTTGAGTACCGCAGCCACCGATTCCGGCTGTTTCGAATCGCCAATGTCCTCGTCCATGTTTTGATTCTTTCGGGCGCTTGTTCCAGGAGCAGAGGTGCGGATTCTGACTCAGGCCCGGCGCGGGCCCGCGCCGGCGCGGATTTGCTCAGCCAGTTGATCGGGGCTGGCGGGCCGCAGCGCGTCGGCGTCGTAGGCCTCGTCGGGCCGCCAGCCGACGTCGGCGGCCAGCGTCTCCGTCGGGTGGGCGGCCTGCCAGGCCTGCAGCAGGTCTACAGGCTGGCCGTTGATGCGGCTGTCACGCACGACGATGGCCGTGCCCTTGAGCCGGCGGATCAGCTGCCCCGGCGCAACGCCGGCGGGCAGCTCCCAGCGGTTGTGTTCGGCAAACAGGCGCGACTGCATGCCCGCACCCAGCGTGTAGCCGACGTCCGCGGCCTGGTCGGCGCTGTAGAGGTTGCTGACGACATGCACGCGGCCGAAGCGCACGCGCGGCGTGCGTTCCTTGCAGGCGTGGAAGTGGTTGTGGTGCAGCGTCACGCGCAGCCGGCCGGTGTCCTGCGCGGCCAGGCCGTCGCTGTTGCCGATCAGCATGGTCTTGTCGTGGCTCTGGAAGCGGCACCAGGACACGGTGACGAGGTCGCTGCCGTTGGTGATGTCCAGCAGGCCATCGTGGTGCTGCACGCGCTGGCCCAGGCGGATGGGCTCGGCCTTGTCGGGGTGGCTGCCGTCGTCGAACTGGCAGTGGTCCACCCACACCCGGTCGGCGCCGCGCAGCGACAGGCCGTCGTACTCGGAGTTCCACTCGCCATGCACGTTGTCGCGAGGCTCCCAGCCGGGGAAGTGGTCGTAGGCGTCGGAGAAGCGCAGGTCGCGGATGACGATGTTGCTGACCTTGTCCAGCAGCACCATGCCGTGTTGGAAGCCGGCGCCGGGGGCCGCGCCCAGCAGTGTCGTGTTGGACGGCAGCCGCACGATGGACACGGCGGCCTGGCGCTGCTCGGAGCGCTTGCGGGCGTCTTCCAGCGGGCCCTTGGGGTCGTCGCGGCCCCAGGTGGCGGGGTCGAAGGCGCGGTCGAACGCGTCGAAGCTGAACGCCGGGTCGCGGAAGGCTTCGGCGCCGCCGGGGCAGAGGTCGATGAAGGCGTGCAGCCGGATGATCTTGGGCTTGTCGCCCAGGCGCAGCGCGGCATCCAGGCCGGCGCGGTCGTGCACGTCGACGATGTGCTCGGCCGTGGCGCGCGCGCCGCCTGTCGTGGCGCCGACACCGGCCCAGCCGAGCGGCAACTCGGCGGGCGCGCGGGCGGGGCTGCTGGCGCAGCCGGGCAGCGTGGAGAGGCCCGCGAGACCCGCGAGGGCGAGGACGTGTCGGCGAGGGACGGTCATGGTCGGTTGTTGAATTCGCTGAGGCGGTTGGTGGCGGCGTCGAAGGGCCGGCGGGAAGTGCTGGCCTGCCAGGGGCCTACATGGGCGCCGATCTCGCTGTCGCGCACGACGGCCAGGCCGTTGGGGCTGCTGCCGGCCAACCAGGTGCCGGCCTTCACGCCGGCATCCCAGGCGCGGCCCAGCGCCGTGGCGCCGGGCGCGATGCCGGGTTCGCCGACGATGCGGCTGTGCGTGACGAGGAAGCCCTGGTTCACGCCGGGCGCCGTGCTGGGCGCGAGGATGATGCCGCCGTGGCCGGGCGTGCGGCGGTTGGCGCGGGTGAGGATCGTCGAGTGCTCGATGACCAGCGTCGCGTTGCCGAAGATGAAGTCCACGTCGCCGGCGATGAGGCTGTGGCGGATCAGCTGGCGGGACGGTGCGTCGGGCGCGCGCCGCTTCACGTACAGCGTGTCCTGGTGGCCCAGCAGGCGCACGTTCTCCAGCTGCAGGCGGTCGCCGTTCAGCGTCAGCGCCACGGCCTGCGCGCCGCCGCTTTCGCCGACGCCAGCCGGGTAGGCCTCGCCGCGGCGCACGCCGTCCATCGCGTCGTTGGCGATGGTCAGCGAGATGAGCTGCACGTCATGGCTCTGCACCAGCACGCTGGTGCTGCCGCTGGTGCCGATGGTGGTCTTGCCGAGCTCCGGCCAGCAGGGGTGGGCGGCTTCCTGCTCGCCCTTGGGCTTGCCGGAGAAGCGGTTGTCCACGAGCACGACGGCCGCCGGGTCCAGCGCTGCGCCGACGAGGGCGAGGGGCGCCTTGTCCTTGATGCAGACGGGGCCGCGGTAGGTGCCGGGCTGGACGTGGATGACCCAGCGCTTGGCGCCGGACTGCCCCTCGGCGGGCACCTTGTCGATGGCGGCCTGCACGGACTCGCCGGCCTTGACGACGAAGTCCGGCGCGGCGGCCGACAGGTCGGCCAGCGGCGCCGGCTGCCAGTCGCCGAGGTAGGTGGCCGCTGTATGGGCGGCGGCCTGCTCTGCGGTGAGCTGAGGGCGTGTCTGTGCCTGGCTGAGGCCCGCCAGGGCGATCAGGGCCAGGGCGGGCAGCAGCGGCTTCACAGGTCGGCCAGGTAGACGGCAGGCTCGACGCCGCTGGCGCGTTCCTTGTCGCAGCTGAACAGCACCTGCTTGTTGTCCGGCGTGAAGCTCGGGTGCGGGTGCGTGACCTGGCGGTCGTCCTTGTAGACGTCCCAGCCGCTGTCGTGGCGCGCGATGGGGCGCGTCGTGCCGGCGTTCAGGTCGAACAGGTGCAGATATGGGTCGCCCACCAGCATCTCGTTGCTGGCGTCGCCGCTGCTGGCCTTGCCGCAGCCGTCGCCGACGATGAGCGTGCCGTCGTAGTTGCTCATCAGGTGCGAGCACTGGGGCATCGCCGTCAGCAGCTTGTTCTCAAGCGTGATCGGGTCCAGGCTGTAGATCGAGCGGTCCGGTGAGTCGTGCAGGTAGCTGACGTAGATCATCGCGCTGCCGTCCGGTACCCAGAACTCGTGCGTGCAGCTTTCGCCGTCGAGGTGCTCCTTGCCGCAGCGGCGGTTGGTGCCGTCCTCGTTGATGAACCACATGCGAGCGTCGATGAGGTCGTGCGGGCCTTCGTGGCAGTAGGCCACGGTGTTGTCGTCGAACGGGCGGTACTGCGGGTGGCCCAGCCAGCCGCGCTGCTCCAGGATGACGGTGCGCTTGCCCGTGGCGAGGTCGACGCTGAACAGCCGGCACAGCGGCTGCTTGTGGAACATCTCGTTGAACTTCTGCCAGGTGTTCAGCGGGAACCAGTCGCTTGCTGCGATCTCGATGCCGACGATCTTGGTGCAGGCGCTGTTGCTGACCCAGGTGCCGTAGCCCACCCAGTCGTCGGGCACGACGTAGACGACCTGCTCCTGCAGCGTGGCCAGTTCCAGGCGGATGAACTGGCGCTTGTCACGCACGAAGTAGACGAAGCGGTCGTCAGGGCTCATGAACGCGCCGAAGGTGTTCTCGCCCGCGCCATCGGTCAGCTGGATGGCCGTCTGGCTGGGCAAGTCCAGCAGGTGCAGGTTCCAGTTCGGGCTGGGCTGCGGACCGAACTCACCGCCGAACATCAGCTGCTTGCCGTCGTTCGTGAAGCACTTCTGATAGAAGTAGTTGCGATGGCAGGTGACGTCCGGCGGCGTCAGCCGCGTGACGCGGGCGCCGGTGTCGGGGTCCTCGCGGGTGAGGAATTCAAACTTGCGTTCGGTGGATTTCATGACGGCATCCTCAGTGATGCGTTAGGGCCCGCGGGCCGAGCGCCGGGCCGCCCCAAGCCGGCCCGTCAGGCGATGTGCCTGCGGCTCAATGCCGCAAGCATCGCCGTCCCCTCGGGGGCTTCGGCCGGACACGTTGAGCCCAGTGGGCTCGACGTGCCTGCCGAAGCGTAGCGGCCGTTGGCCGCTACGCGGTCCCGACCAGACTCGCTCGCGTTCAGCGACGCGAGGCTGGGCGAGGGGCAGTATTACCTCGCGAGCCAACCGCCGTCGACAGCGATGGTGTAGCCGTTCACGTAGTCGGAAGCGGGCGAGGTCAGGAACACGACCGGGCCGGCCAGGTCGTCCGGCTTGCCCCAGCGGCCGGCGGGGATGCGCTCGAGGATGGCGCTGTTGCGCTGCTCGTCCGCACGCAGCTGCGCGGTGTTGTTGGTGGCCATGTAGCCCGGGGCGATGGCGTTCACGTTGATGCCGTGCGCCGCCCATTCGTTGGCCATCAAGCGTGTGATGCCCATGACGCCGCTCTTGCTGGCGGTGTAGGAGGGCACGCGGATGCCGCCCTGGAAGCTCAGCATCGACGCGATGTTGACGATCTTGCCGCCCTTGCCCTGGGCGATGAACACCTTGGCGACGGCCTGCGACAGGAAGAACACCGACTTCAGGTTCAGGTCCATCACGTCGTCCCAGTCCGCCTCGGAGAACTTGATGGCGTCCTCGCGGCGGATGATGCCGGCGTTGTTGACGAGGATGTGCACCTCACCATTCAGCGCCTTGGCCTGGGCCACCAGGTCGGGGATGCAGCTGATGTCGCCGAGGTTGGCGCGCAGGTCCAGGAACTTGCGGCCCAGCGCCTCGACGGCGGCCTTGGTCTCGTCGGGCTCGGACACGTTGACGCCGACGACATCGGCACCCGCCTGCGCGAGCGCGACAGCCATGCCCTGGCCCAGGCCCGTGTTGCAGCCGGTGACGATGGCCGTCTTGCCGGCCAGATTGAAGTGTTGAAGAACCATGGTCTTTGTCCGAGGTGCGCGGAGCACCGGTTGCGTCGAATGAAGCTGGCGTGACGTCAGGACCGCCGCCGTGAACTTGTGGCGTATTTGCCGACGGTCCGTCAGATTTGCCGCGAGAGATCGTTAGAGTTGAAACGCGGTTCCAAATTTCGGCTGCCCGAAGCTTAGGTGGCGCGCAAGGTGTTGCGGAATCATGGTTTCTATTTAGTGAACCACTGTTCCGATTTTGCACGCTTCCCCCTATCATCGTCTACAAGCCAGCCAAAAACGCACAAGCATGAGCAACAGCTTTCTGCAAGGTGCGGGCCGGCCGGACCGGTTTTTCCCTCGCCGCGGCGGCTGAAGACAGCCGTTGCGCACACCCGGCGCCCGCACTGCAGCGGAGCCGGCCTGCAGAAATCGTCGGGTGCCCTGCGTGCGCCCGGGTAACCGCCCTACCCAGAACCCCCAGAGCTGCCAGCGCCTGAAGCGCCCAGGCGGCCTCGCACCAGGAGACCCTTCATGCCCGCATTCCGTTCCTACCGCCGCCTGGCCCTCAGCCCGGTGGCCCTGGCCGCCACGCTCGTTGCCGCACCCGCCTGGGCCCAGGAGGCCGCCGCACCCGCCAACCAGCTGGAGACGGTGACCGTCACCGGCATCCGCGCCTCGCTGGAGAGCGCGCTGAACGCCAAGCGCCAGGACAAGGGCATCGTCGATGTCATCAAGGCCGAGGACATGGGCAAGTTCCCGGACACCAACCTGGCCGAGTCGCTGCAGCGCATCCCGGGCGTCGTCATCGACCGCGACGCCGGCGAAGGCCGCAACATCACCGTG
Source organism: Roseateles sp. GW823-FHT07B05 (assembly GCF_058794515.1). Taxonomy (NCBI): domain Bacteria; kingdom Pseudomonadati; phylum Pseudomonadota; class Betaproteobacteria; order Burkholderiales; family Sphaerotilaceae; genus Roseateles; species Roseateles sp. GW823-FHT07B05. Next base: position 37,824 of record NZ_JBXAGX010000019.1, on the reverse strand, counting down.
CGCGGCCTGGGTGGCGACTTCACCCGCACCCGCATCAACGGCATCGAGGCACTGGCCACCACCGGCGGCACCGACAGCTCCGGCGGCGCCAACCGCACCCGCGCGTTCGACTTCAACGTCTTCGCGGCCGACCTGTTCAACTCGCTGACCGTGCGCAAGAGCAGCTCGGCCGACGTGGACGAAGGCTCGCTGGGCGCCACCATCGACCTGCAGACGGCCCGCCCCTTCGACCTGAAGACCTTCGCCGCCGCCGTGTCGGTGAAGAGCACCTACAACGACCTCTCCGGCAAGGCCACGCCCAAGGCGGCCTTCCTGATCTCCAATACCTTCGCCGACAAGAAGATCGGCGTGCTGCTGTCGGGCGCCTACTCGCAGCGCAAGGTGTACGAAGAGGGCTTCAGCACCGTGCGCTGGGACAACGGCCCGTCGTCCAGCACCTCCACCACGGCGGGTGGCGTCACCACGGTGACCACCGGCTGGTGCCCGCCGCAAGGCTATGTGCTGCCGGCCAACACTGCGCTGCCGGTGGGCTCCACCGCCACCACCTGCGGCCCGGCCGCCCAGGGCGTGGCCCGCCTGCCCAACACGCCGGAGAACCTGGCGGCGTTCAACACCGCCTCGCTGGCCACCAACTTCCACCCGCGCCTGCCGCGCTACGGCCGGCTGACGCACGACCAGTCGCGCCTGGGCCTGACGGGCTCCATCCAGGTCCGCCCCAGCGACACCACGCTGATCACGGCCGACATGCTCTACAGCAAGCTGGACGCGACGCGCCAGGAAGACTTCCTGGAAGCCATCTCCTTCAGCCGTAACCTGTCGCAGGGCGGCAAGCAGCAGACCAGCGTGCTGGCCGCCGAGTACAACGCCGCCGGCCAGATGGTCTACGGCAAGTTCAACGGCGTGGACATCCGCTCGGAGTCGCGCTTCGACAAGCTGACCACCGAGTTCACGCAGCCCACGCTGACCGTCGAGCAGGACATCGGTGATACGCTGAAGGCCACGGTGCGCATCGGCACGGCCAAGTCGCGCTTCAACAACCCCATCCAGACCACGACGACGCTGGACGCGCCCAACGTCGACGGCTACGTGTTCGACGCCCGCGGCGACGACCGCGCGCCGCTGCTGGGCTACGGCACGCTGAACCCGGCCGACCCGAACGGCGCGCTGCAGATCCGCGGCGTGCCGGTGGGCTCCACCAGCATCGCCAACTTCACGCCTAGCGAGGTGCGCATCCGCCCGAACGGCGTGACCAACAAGCAGGACGTCGCGACCTTCGACCTGGCCTGGGACCCGATGGACGGCCTGACCGTCCGCGGCGGCGTCAGCTACAAGCGCTTCAGCTTCACGAGCTACGACTTCCGCCGCACGGTGGAGACGATGAACACGCTGCCCACCGGCGTGCTGCCGACCGGCCTGACGACGACGCTGAGCGGCTTCGGCAAGGGTCAGAACCTGCCGGCCGGCTCCGTCACGTCCTGGGTCATCCCCAACCTGGACGCCATTGCCGCGGCCTATGACATCTACTGCAACTGCCTGAAGAGCGGCGCGGCCGGTGGCCCGGGCGACTACCGCCTGACGTCGATCACCAACGGCAATGCCCGCGGCGGCAACCGCGCCATCACCGAGACCGACACCGGTGCCTGGCTGATGGCCGAGTACGAGACCAAGCTGGGCGGCCTGCCCGTGCGCGGCAACGCCGGCGTGCGCCATGTGAAGACGTCCATCGTCGCCAACGGCTACCTGGCCACCGGCGGCGGCAGCCTCGTCACCGCCTCGCGCCAGTACAACGACTGGCTGCCGTCCGCCAACGTGGCCGTCAACCTGGCCAAGGACTTCATCGTGCGCGCCGCGGCGGCCAAGGTCATGTCGCGCCCGCCGCTGCAGAGCCTGAACCCGGGCGGCACGCTGAGCACCACCGGCACGCTGACCTACACCGGCGGCAACCCGCAGCTGGACCCGTTCCGTGCCACCACGCTGGACGCCAGCGCCGAGTGGTACCACTCGAAGAACGCGTTCATCGGCCTTGGCGTGTTCCAGAAGGACATCAAGAGCTATGTGCTGACCAAGGGCTTCGACGCGCCGTACAAGGACAGCGGCCTCCCGCTGTCGCTGCTGCCCAGCAACTTCACGGGTGACGAAGTCTTCCGCTTCAGCGCGCCGGTCAACACCCAGGGCGGCAAGCTGACGGGCTTCGAGATCAACGTGCAGCAGCCCTTCACCTTCCTGCCGGGCTGGGGCAAGAACTTCGGTCTGCTGGCCAACTACACGCAGGTCAAGTCCAAGATGGAGTACGTGCTGTCGACGACGGCTGTCGGCTCCTCCACGGTCACGGAGGACCTGGTCAACCTGTCGCCGCGCTCCTGGAACCTGTCGGTCTACTACGACGACGGCACCTTCAGCGGCCGCGTGTCCAGCTCGTCGCGTTCGGCCTTCCTGACCGCCGTGCCGGCCGGCAACAACCAGGACGTCGCTGGCAAGAACAAGACCTTCAACGTCGACCTGTCGATGGGCTACAAGATCAACAAGCAGCTGGAAGTCACCTTCGAGGCGACCAACCTGACCAACCAGCCCAACGACCAGTTCATCTCGCGCGCCATGGACAACGTGGTGGTGAACAACTACACCGGCCGCGAGTTCATCATCGGCGGTCGCTACAAGTTCTGAGCAGGCCTGCCATGAAGCACCTCTCACTGCTTGCTGCGGCCGGGGTTCTGATGGTGGCGTCGGCGGCCTCCGCCGCCGTGCTGGTGCCGGGCACGCCCGTCACCGGCACGCTCGACGGCGATGCCGCCGGCTTGCTGGGCTTCGATGAGGCCGCCCAGGCCTATGTCGCCAGCCTGGCGGTGCCGTTGATCGACAGCGACATCGAGTTCGTCTCCGCAGACTACAGCCTCGCGCTGGACCTCGGCAGCGATGGCTCGCTGCGGCTGTGGGACAACTCCGGCACCGGTCTGCTCGGTACCCACGTCATCCAGCTGACCTTCGCCGATGCCACGCTGAAGCTGGCCCTGCCCACGTTCAGCGCGGCCACGCCGCTGCTGTCGGGCTCGATGCAGTTCCAGCTGCTCGGCCCGCAGTCCGTCCGCCTCACGCTGACGGACGCCCGCATCGACCCGACCTACGCCTACGTCGATGCCCAACTGGCTCTGGCCCCCGTGCCCGAGCCCGCGCCTGCGGCCCTGCTGGCCCTGGGGCTGCTCAGTCTCGCCGCGCGACGCCGTACCCGCCGGTAAACAACGCCTTCCTCCTCTTCGGGAGACCGTCATGAAGATGTTCGCTGCGGCGCTGAGCGCGCTGCTGGCTCTGCCGTTGCCCGCGTTTTCGCAGACCGACCCGGCCCGTGAAGCTGCCCCCGCCGACGGCTTCGCCGCGCTGGGGGGCGGCACCACGGGCGGCTCGGCCGCCAGCGCCGGCCAGGTCTACACCGTCACCAACCGCGTGCAGCTGCTGACGGCCCTGGCCAACGGCGGCAGCCTGCCCAAGATCGTCAAGGTCGTCGGCAGCATCGACATGAGCGAGGGCGTGCCCTTCGCCAGCCATGCCGACCAGGAGCAGCGCGCGATGGTGCGCCTGCCGTCCAACACGACGCTGATCGGCGCCGGCCCCGGTGCGGGGCTGGTCAACGGCCGCATCGAGATCATCGGCGTGGCCAACGTCATCGTGCGCAACCTGGCCATCATGGCGCCGTGCGACGTGGCACCCGTCTGGGACCCGACCGACGGTGCCACCGGCGCGTGGAACTCGGCCTACGACGCGATCACGCTGCAGGGCGCGGAGCGCGTGTGGATCGACCACAACACCATCACCGACGCGCCCATCACCGACGACCAGCTGCCCATCGAGAACGGCAAGCTCAAGCAGTGTCACGACGGTGCCATCGACATCACGCGCGGCGCCAACTACGTGACGGTCAGCTACAACGTCATCGACCGCCATGACAAGACCATGCTGATCGGCCATTCCGACAGCTACACGGCCGACATCGGGCGACTGAAGATCACGATTGCCAACAACGTGTTCTCCAACGTCACGCAGCGCAGCCCGCGCGTGCGTTTCGGCCAGGTCCACCTGTTCAACAACTACCACGTCGGTGCCAAAGGCGTATCGCCCTACGGGCACAGCTACACCGTGGGCATCGGTACCGGCGCGCGCGTGATCTCGCACGCCAACGTGCACGCCATCACCGGTGCCGCGCCGGGCTGCGCCAGCGTCGTGCAGACGCTCAACCCCGATGCTGCGAGCAGCTTCGCCGACACCGGCTCCACGCTGAACGGCGCCCCGCTGGGCGCCTGCGCCGCGCCCACTGCGGTGGGCTGGGCGGTGCCCTACGCGTTCACGCCGCGCCCGGTCGCCCTCGTGAAGGCCAACAACCTGGCCCGCGCCGGCGCCGGCAAGCTGACGACCAACGTGACCGGCAGCGGCAGCGTGGGCGTCACGCCCGGCAGCGTGGAGCCGGCGCGCAATGCCACCGGCGTGCACACCGACACGTTGCTCGCCGTCGCGTTCGACGCGGCACCGACGCTGACCGGCAACGGCGCCATCACGGTGCGCCGTGCGAGCGACGGCGCGGTGGTGGACCGCATCGACCTGTCCACCGCGCCGTCGGCCACCGACACGCAGACCGTCATCCCGCGCACCAACCTCGAAGTGGACGCGCTGGCGCTGGGCGCCATGCCCGAGAACGCCGCGCGGGCGCGGTTCGTCTGGTACCGCCCGGTCAGCATCAGCGGCAACCAGGCCGTCATCCGCCTGCACAACAACCGGCTCGCGTTCGACACGGCCTACACCGTCACGGTCGACGCCGCCGCGTTCAACGGCAGCATCAACAACTCGGCCTTCGCCGGCCTGACCTGGAGCTTCACGACGCGCAGCGCCCCGGCCAGCAAGACCAGCGTGACGGTTGACGACGACGGCACGGCGGCGGACTTCCGCACCGTGCAGGGCGCGCTGAACTGGGTCATGACGTGGTGCTCCACCGGCAGCCCGTCGGCGAACGGCTGCAACACCGTCGCCACGCCCAAGACCATCACCGTCCGCAACGGCCTCTACGCCGAGCTGCTGATGCTGCGCAACGTCGCCAACCTCAGCCTCGTCGGCGAGAGCCGTGACGGTGTGCAGGTGGGCCGGCTGAACTTCGAGTCGCTGAACAGCGGCAGCGGCGCCAGCGCCGCGTCGGCCGGTACGGCGCCGAGCACGGGTCGCGTGGCGGGCCACCGCGTGCTGGGCGGTGGCCGCGCGGTGCTGCTGGTCGAGAACGCCGACCTGCTCACGCTGCGCAACTTCACGCTCGTCAACCCGCATGCCCGCGCGTCCATCTACGACAACCAGGCCGAGGCGATCTACTTCAACACCAGCACGACGGCGGCAGCTCACCGCCTGGTGGCGCGCGAGATGAACTTCATCTCCGAGCAGGACACGCTGCAGCTCAAGGGCTATGTGTGGGTCTACAACTCGCTGGTGGCCGGCAACGTGGACTTCATCTGGGGCAACGTGATGGCCGCGCTGTTCGAGGACTGCGAGATCCGCAGCGTGCTCGACGCGTCCAGCAGCTCGCCGGGCTACATCCTGCAGGCGCGCGCGACGGCGGGCGACACCGGCTTCGTGTTCCTGAACAGCCAGCTCACGGCCGGCCCGGGCGTCACGTCGGCCTACCTGGCGCGCAGCGGCGGCACGACGAGCACCGCCTACGTCGACAACATCGCGTTCATCAACACGCGCATCGGCCCGCACATCCTGCCCATCGGTTGGTGCAGCGGCACCGGTACCAGCAAGACCGGCACGGGGCAGGGCGCCTGCAGCTCCAACCCGCCGCCGTGGGCCGGCACGGCCAACGGCGGCGCCACCGACGCCGCCGGCTGGCGCGAGTGGGGCAGCAAGGACCTGGACGGCAACCTGCTGAACACCAGCGCCCGCCTGGGCCTGGCGACGGTGACCGTCGGCGGCTCGCCCGCCACCGTGCAGCTCGCCAAGACGCTGGACAGCACCGCCGGCCTGACCACCCGCGCCGACATCTTTGCCCGCTCCACCATCGCCACCGGTTCACCCGGCGGCTGGGTGCCCGCGCCCTAGTTCCCTTTTGACCCCAGCGGGCGAACAAGCCGGGCGCAGACCCGGTTCGCGCCCTTCGGCCCGGAGGCCGATCCAAAACCCGATTCACGGAGACACGATGACCTCGAACCGCATGCCCGCCACCGCCCGCCTCAGCCTCTGCGCTGCTGCCGTGCTCAGCTTTGTCCACGGCGCCCACGCCCAGACGGCCGAAACCCCCGCCGCCCCGGTCAACACCATCGAGCGCATCTCGGTGACGGGCTCGTCCATCAAGCGCCTGGCCGGCGAGACGGCGCTGCCGGTGTCGGTGAACAAATCGGAGGAGCTGGAGGCCCGCGGCCACACCGAGCTGAAGGACCTGCTGCTGGAGCTGCCGCAATCGCAGTCGCTGGGCACCAACTCCGGCGCGGCCGGCCCGGTGCTGAACCTGCGCGGCCTGGGCCCGATGCGCACGCTGACGCTGCTGAACGGCCGCCGCCTGGCCAACGAGCCGCTGCAGGACCAGTACGTGTCGGCCAACGTCATCCCGCGCATCGCGCTGGACCGCGCCGAGACGCTGCGCGACGGCGCGTCGTCCATCTACGGCTCCGACGCCATCGGCGGCGTGCAGAACTTCATCACCAAGGACAGCTTCCAGGGCGCCAAGATCAAGGTCGAGCTGAACGCGCCCTCCCGCTCCAGCGTGGGCCAGACCAACGCCATCGGCTTCATCGCCGGCATCGGCGACCTGGGTGCCGACGGCTGGAACGTCTACGGCGCCTACGACTTCCAGAGCAAGGGCGCGCTGATGCAGGGCGACCGGCCCGAGCTGTTCGACGGCTCGGCGCTGAACCAGCTGGGCCTGCTGGTGGCACCCTCGGCGAAGAACCAGAGCCCCATCGCCAACTACGGCTTCGCGCCGGCATCGGCGTCCGGCGGTGCGAACAACAACAACTACAACTCCAGTTTCGCCACCGGCTGCGTGGCGCCGTACTCGCTGCCGACGCTGGGCGCGGCCAGCCTGAACACGCCGCCCACCTATGCGCCTGGCTGCTACCGCGACCCGAACTTCTTCACGGCGGTGAGCGACGGCAGCGAGATCACCAACATGTTCGGCAAGGCCACGATGAACCTGGGCCAGGGCCATCGGATCAGTGCCGAACTGCTGCACTCCGCCTTCACGGTCAAGAAGTACCGCGGCATGCAGATCAACAGCTCGTCCAACGAGCCGGTCACGTACTACACGATTCCTTCCACCAGCAAGTTCTACCCCGGCAAGGGCATCACGCCGCTTGTCAACGTCATCGGCAGCAACACGGGTCTGGGCACCAACTCGCCCACCATGTTCATCGACCCGGTGAAGACGCCCGGCGTCGTCAGCCCGCTGAACATGAACAACCGGACGGTGTACTTCCAGTGGGGGCCGGGCGAGCTGGGATCGGCCTACCGCAACGACGAGCAGGTGAATGACCGCCTCGTGCTGGCCGCCGAAGGCTCGGTGTGGAACTGGGACTACCGCGTGGGCCTGAACTACGGCCATTCGCAGCGCAACACCGCGACGGGCGGCGGCTACATCCTGTTCAGCAAGGCGCAGGAGGGCTTCACCAACGGCATCCTGAACCCGTTCGGCCCGCAGGACGCCGCCGGCCTGGAGTACCTGAAGAGCATCGAGCTGCGCGACTACGTCTACCGCAAGAACGAGGCCTTCAACAAGTCCGTCGACGCGACGCTGACGCGCGAGCTGATGCAGCTGGGCGGTGGCCCGCTGACGCTGGCCGTCACCGGCGAGCTGCGCCGTGACGAGGCCAAGGTGCATGCCGCGCCGCTGGACTACGTCGCCAAGCTGCCCAATGGCAACTACAACATCAGCAGCGCCGGCGTCGTCGTCAAGGACGACATCGTCGGCGAGAACCCCACCGGCGTGGCCGCCAGGCTGCACCGCGACATCAAGTCGGCCGTCATCGAGCTGGACGCGCCGCTGACCAAGCAGTGGAGCGTCAACGGCGCCGTGCGCTCCGACACCTACAGCGACCTGAAGACGACGACGGTCAACCCCAAGCTGTCGGTGCGCTTCCAGCCCACGACCGAGGTGATGCTGCGCGCGTCGGCCAACACGGGCTTCCGTGCACCGTCGATCATGGACATCCAGAACCCGACGCCCGAGGTGCGCCAGGTGACCATGGACGACCCGGTGCTGTGCCCCAGCCCGACGCCCCTCATTGCCGGTTCCGGCACTGCGGTATCCGGCGCGGACGCGGTCAAGGTCTGCAACGCCACCACCGACTACTGGACCAAGTCGCCCGACAACAGCCACCTGAAGCCCGAGAAGTCCAAGGGCTGGGCCATTGGCGGCGCGTTCGAGCCGGTGCGCGGCCTGCTGGTGACGGTGGACTACTGGAGCGTCAAGCTCAACGACGTGCTGGGCGCGCTGACGCTGGCCGAGGTGCAGCAGCAGCCGGCCAAGTACGGCGCCAACATCCTGCGCAAGGCCGACGGCACCATCGACCACATCCTGACCAGCCAGGCCAACCGCGGCGACATGGACATGCGCGGCCTGGACGTCGCCGCCACCTACCAGCTGCGCACCAACAGCTGGGGCGTCTTCAACTTCAAGCTGGACGGCACCTACTACGACAAGTACGCCTTCTCGGTGGAGAAGGGCGGCGAGATGCTGCAGGACGTGGGCATCCTGACCACCGACGCGCGCTACACCGGCCCCAACGCCGGCCTGGCCACGACGCAGCAGATCATCTACCGCTGGAAGCACACGGCCGCCGTGAACTGGCGCTTCGGCAACTGGTCCACGCAGCTGTCGCAGCGCTACAGCAGCGGCCTGACCGACCTGACCCCGCGCGCCGGATCGAGCTACACCGACGTGAAGCCCTACAAGCAGTACAACGTCAGCGCTGCGTTCTCGGGCATCAAGAACGTGAAGCTGGTGTTCGGCATCAACAACCTCACCAACGTCTACCCGGTGCTGACGGCCAACGGCAACTACAACGGCTACCTGACCAGCGGTGCGGACATCCTGGGCCGCAGCTACCGCTTCTCGGCCGAGTACACGTTCTTCTAAGCCGGCATCTCCGCTGACACGCGCGCAAGGGCTCACCGGTCTTTGCGCGCCTTTTTCTTTCAAGCCCCATGCTCATCAGAACCCTTGCCCTTTCCGCGCTGGTGCTGGCCTCGGCGCTGAGCGCCGCCGAACCGGTGGCCGCGCCGGCCACCGCCGGCATCGCCACGCGCGGCTGGACGCAGACTCAGGGCGGTCGCGGCGGCCGCCTCATTAAGGTCACGACGCTGGCGCCCTCGGGCCCCGGCAGCCTCAAGGAAGCCATCGAGGCGAGCGGCCCGCGCATCGTCGTCTTCGAGGTGGGCGGCGTCATCGACATGGGCGGCCAGCCGCTCAAGATCACGCAGCCCTTCCTGACGCTGGCCGGCCAGACTGCACCCGACCCCGGCATCCACATCCTCAAGGCCGAGACGACCATTGCCACGCACGATGTCGTCATCCAGCACCTGAACTTCCGCCCCGGTGAGTTCGGCCGGCCCAAGAAGGGCGGCGGCGACCAGGACGGCATCTCCGGCATTGGCGGCGCGCACGACGTCATCGTCGACCACTGCAGCTTCTCGTGGGCAACCGACGAGAACCTGTCGGCCAGCGGCCCGCGCTTCGAGGGCAAGACGCCCGAGGACTGGCGCCGCGCCACGTCGCACCGCATGACCTATAGCCACAACCTCATCTACGAGGGGTTGGGCAACTCGGTGCACGAGAAGGGCGAGCACAGCAAGGGCTCGCTGATCCACGACAACACCAGCGGCGTGCTGATCTACGGCAACGTCTACGCGTCCAACCGCCAGCGCAACGCGCTGTTCAAGGGCGGCGCGCAGGGGGCCATGGTCAACAACTACATCTTCAACCCCGGCGACCGTGGCGTGCACTACAACCTGCTCGCCAACGAGTGGGCCGGCCAGCCCTGGCAGGTAGGCCGGCTGACGCTGGTGGGCAACGCGATGCGCCATGGCCCCAGCACGGTGGCGGGCACAGCCTTCTTCACGATGCTGGGTCAGGGCGACCTGGAACTGCACATGACCGACAACCTCGCGCACGACGCCCAGGGCCGCCCCGTGCCGCTGCTGGGCAACAACGCGCAGACGACGGGCAAGCTCATCGTGCTGCCGCAGGCGGACCTGCCGCCCGGCCTGGCCATCCGCCCCGCCGCCGACCTGGCGCGCGCGCTGCCACCGCTGGTGGGCGCCCGCCCTTGGGCGCGCGACCCGCTGGACGCGAAGCTGCTGGCCGACATGGCAGAGGGCAAGGGCCGGCTGATCGACTCGGAAGTGGAGAACGCGCTGGGCTACCCGCGCCACGCACCGACGAAGCGCGCGTTCAAGGCCGAAGAATGGAATCTCGACGACATGTCTCCCAAGGCCGGCTGGCCAAATCTCGCCAAACCATGAAGCTGATCGCCTTTCTCATCGCCTCGTTGCTCGCCGGCTCGGCTGTCGCGCAAACGCCCGCCGCCTCGGCCCCGAAAGCGGGCGAAACCACCGCCAACGTCGCCACCGGCCCGCGCCTCATCCTCGTCGGCGACTCGACGATGGCGCCGCGCAGCGGCTACGGCAATGCGCTGTGTGCGCGTGTGCAGCAGGTTGCCTGCATCAACCTCGCGCGCGGGGGACGTTCCAGCATGAGCTTCCGCGCCGAAGGGCTTTGGGACACCGTGCTGGCGTTGCTGAACGAGGGCAAGGCCCAGGGCAGCGCGCGTCAGAAGACGCTGGTGCTGATCCAGTTCGGCCACAACGACCAGCCCGGCAAGCCCGGCCGCTCGACGGACCTGGCCACCGAGTTCGGCCCCAACATGGCCGGCTATGTGAGGGACGTTAAGGCCGCCGGCGGCGAGGTCATCCTGCTGACGCCGCTGACGCGCCGCACCTTCAAGGAGGGCGAGCTGCCCAACGACCTGCGCCCCTGGGCCGAGGCCATCCTGAAGGTGGGGGCCGAGCAGGGCGTGCCGGTGCTGGACCTGAACGCCATCAGCCACGCCGCCGTCGCCGCGATGGGCCAGGCCGCGGCCGATACGCTGGCCGAGGCACCGCCGCGCTTCGACCGCACGCACGTCGGCCCGAAGGGCGCGGCGCTGTTCTCGGAGCAGGTGCTGGACGGGCTGGTGAAGATCCGTCCCGATCTCGCGGCGGCGAGAACGCTGACGCCCTGAAGGCGCCTCAGCCCAGCGGCGCCCGCACCCGCGCCGACGGGCCGCGTCATTTTCTCGTCGTCGGCCGGTGGATCAGCGTGCGCTGGAACCACGCCTCGTTCATGCGCGCCAGGAAGTTGGCGTTGATCGGGAAGCCGCAGCCGTCGCCCAGCACAGCCTCCGAGCCGCAGTGCGGGCACATGGCCGTCTGCTGGCCGATGGCGGCGGGATCGTCCATGTTGTCCACGGTCAGCCCGGTCCAGCCGACGATGTCGTCGGGCTTGAACATCGCCACGCAGTTGCAGCAGCCGCAGACGCGGCTGGCGCCGATCTGCGCCCAGTTGTTGGTGGTGTAGCGGTAGGCGGCAAGCAGTTCGTTCATGGCGGCGTTGCGGCTCGATGCGGCTCGGTGCGGGGTAGCCGCAGTGTGGCGCCACGCCGGCGGGCGCGCCACGGCCCGGGCTCCGGTCTTACCCGTTCGCCGGCCGGTTCATCCTCAACCTTGCTGGCCCGCCGCCCCCTGCTGCTGCAGCCAGGCCAGCGCGGCGGCGTGCTGGGCCTGGTCGAACCGGTGGCCGCCCGGCGTGGCCCTGGCCGTGAAGCCGCGCCCGGCTGGCCAGGCGCGCGCCAGCCGCTGCCAGGCCGCCTGGGTGGCGTCCCACGGGAACAGCTTGTCGTCCGGCGACCCGAACAGCAGCAGCGGCCGTGGTGCGATCAGCGCAGCGACATCCGGGTGGTCCAACTCGGCGGCCAGGCCCGGGTGGGCCATGCTGAAGGCGGACTGGCCCACCAGCGTGTGCTCGCCGGGCCGCAGCAAGCCCTCGCGCGTGCACATCCAGTGTGCGGCGACGCAGGCCGACACCTCGCCGCACACGGCGGCCAGCTGCCAGGCGCGGAATGCGCCCATCGAGAAGCCCAGCACGGCCACGCGCTTCGCGTCGACGCCCGGCTGCTCGCGCAGCCAGCGGTGCGCGCGCAGGTCGTCGCTGGCGATGACGCCGGCCCAGCTGTGGCCCAACTGCAGCAGGTGGTTGGCCAGTGCCTGCTGGTCGTCGCGCGCGAAGCCGGGCCGGCCGCGTTCGCCCCAGCCCAGCGCGTCGATGGCGAGCACGGCGAAGCCCGCCTGCGCCAGCAGGTCGCCGACGAAGCGGCCGTCGAAATAGCGCTGCGCCCAGGCGTCGGCCGAGGCGCTGGCGGCCAGCGGGCGCACCATCTTTTCCTTGCCGATGTCGAAGCGCGCGCCGTGGTCGTGCAGCAGCAGCACGGCCGGGTGCGGGCCGGGGCCGTCGGGTTGCAGATGGAGGGCCGGCACCCGGTCGCCCAGCGCGCCGCGCAGCGTCAGCGACCGGGCGGTGTAGCCGCCACGCGCCTGCTCGGCGCGCACCTCGGTGGCGAAGCCGCTGCCGTCGTCGCCGGGCAGCAGCATCAGCCGGCGCGCGGCGGCCAGCGCCGAGCCGCGCCAGCCGGCGTCGGGCCGCCAGGGCAGGCGAGGGCGCCAATGGCGCTGCAGCGCGGCCAGCGTGTCGTCCAGCGCGTCGGCGCGGGCCAGCAGCGGTGCGGCGGCCAGCGCGGCGAGGAGGTGGCGGCGGGTGGGTGTCATGGTTGCGAGGGGCTGCCAAGCGGCCAGCGCTGTGCGAGAGTCGGGCGATGCACCGCCGCCAAGCCTGCCTGCTGCCGCTGGTCCTGTCGGGGCCGGCGCGTGGCGATGAGCGGGCGCCGCTGCGCATCGGCTGGAGCGACTACCCGCCGTTCCAGTACAAGGGTGCCGCCGATCAGCCGCAGGGTCTGGACGTGGAACTGCTGGAGCTGCTGGCGCGTGCGGCGGGCGAGCGGCTGAAGTGGCATCACCGCCCCTGGGCGCGGCAGACGGCAGACGTGGCGCAGGGTGAGCTGGACCTGATGCCGGCCGCCACGCTCACGCCGGAGCGTCGCGTGGTGGGCGACTTCACCCAGCCCTACCGCAACGAGCGTGTCGCCTTGATCGGCCTGGCCGGCGGCGGGCCTGCGCCGCGGCGGTTGGCGGAGCTGAAGGCACGCGCGGTGCGCGTGGGCGTGATCCGCGGTGTGGCGTTCCCCGAGGCCGTGCGCCGCGAGCTGGAGGAGCCAGGAATGGCCGGTCTGTTGCTGCCGCTGCATGCCAACGACCTGACGCTGTCGGCGCTGCGTGCGCGGCGCGTGGACTACGTCATCGACGACCCCGTGACACTGTTGCACCGCGCGGGGCAGGAGCCCGGCGAGGCCGTGGAGGTGGTGCTGGAGCTGGCGGTCAGCCCCGTACACGTGTATGTCAGCCGGCGCACGCTGGAGCGGCGGCCCGACCTGATGGCGCGCCTCAATGCGGGGCTGCAGCGGGCGCGCCAGCAGCCCGACTGGGGCCGCGTGCTGTCTCGTTACCCGGGCTATTAGCCGCCCACCCATTTGGGCAACGCCAGCGACAGTGCCGGGATATAGGTGACGGCCAGCAGCGTGACCAGCAACGCGCCGTAGAACGGTGCGATGGAACGCATGACCTGGCCCACCGACACGCCGCCGATCGCGCAGCCGACGAACTGCGTGCTGCCCACGGGCGGCGTGTTCAGGCCCAGCGCGCAGTTCAGCAGCATGACGATGCCGAATTGCGTGGGGTCCATGCCGGCCTTCATGCAGATGGGCAGGAAGATGGGCGTGCAGATCAGGATGGTGGCCGCCATGTCCAGGAAGGTGCCCAGCACGAACAGCAGCACGTTGACCCACAGGAAGATCAGCCACGCGTTGTTGCCGCTCATCTGCTCCAGCCACTCGCCGGTCTTCTGCGGTACCTCGTACAGCGCCATGAAGTAGCCGAAGGCCGACGAGATGCCGATCAGCAGCAGCACGACACCGGTCGTCTTGCAGGCCTTGGCGCAGGCGGCCAGAAAGCCCTTCCAGCTCAGGCTCTTGTAGGCGATGCCCGTGACGATGAGCGCCCAGCACACGGCGGTGGCGGCGGACTCGGTGGCCGTGAACACACCGCTAAGGATGCCGCCCAGGATGATGACGATGACCAGCAGGCCCGGCAGCGCGGCGACGAAGGCCGAGAACACCGCGCCCCAGCCGGGGAAGGCGCCGTTCGTCGGGTAGCCGCGCTTCACCGCCACGCCGTACGCCGCCACGAGGTTGGCGATGGTCAGCAGCAGCGCCGGCAGCAGCGCCGCGAGGATGAGGTTGAACACGCTCACCGCCGCGATGCCGGCGGTGGCGAGCACGTAGATGATGAGGTTGTGCGAGGTGGGCATCAGCGCGCCGACCAGCGCGGCGTGCGTCGTGACGTTGACGGCGTAGTCTGCGTCGTAGCCCTCGCGCTTCATCAGCGGGATCATCACCGAGCCCATCGCCGACACGTCGGCCAGCGGCGAGCCGGCCACACCGCCGAACAGCGTGCAGCCCAGCACGTTGCTCATGCCCAGGCCGCCCCGCACATGGCCCACCAGCCGGTTGGCGAACGTGACGATGCGCTCGGCAATGCCGCCGTGCAGCATCAGCTCGCCCGCGAAGATGAAGAACGGGATCGCCAGGAAGGAGAACACCTGCATGCCGCCCACCATCTTCTGGAAGACGATGGCCATGGGCAGGTCGGCGGCGAATGCCGTGGCGATGGAGGCGAGGCCGATGGCGAACGCCACCGGCACGCCCAGCAGCAGCAGCAGCACGAAGCTGCCGCACATGATCCAGAGTTCCATGCCTTCCACGTTCAGACTCCGGCTTCTTCAATGGTGTGACCGCGCAGCAGCGCGATCAGGTGTTCGATGCAGAACAGCACGATGAGCGCGCCGGCGATGACCAGCGGCAGAAAGTCCAGCCCCTCGGGCACGCCCAGCATGGGCTTGGGCTCGTCCCACTTCAGCGTCAGCCATTCCCAGCCGGCCATCGCCATCAGCACGGCAAATGCGATGACACAGACGTGGATGAGCGCCTCGGCCACGCGCTGCGCGCCGCGCGGCAGCAGCGCGACGATGGACTCCATGCCCAGGTGGCCCGCGTCGCGCACGCCCACGGCCACGGCCAGCGCCGTGATGTAGAGCACCAACAGCAGCGCCACCGGCTCGGTCCACGTCGGCGAGTCGTTCATCACGTAGCGGCCGATGACCTGCCATTGCACGCAGGCCACCAGCAGCACCAGGCCAAGCACGGCTGCACGCAGCGACCAGCGCGACAGCGCCGCGCAGAACGTCGTGTAGGCCATCACTTGATGTCCTGGATCGCCTTGACGAGCTTCTGCAGGTCGGGCGTGTTGACGAACTTCGCGATCACCGGC
The DNA here is from genome assembly GCF_058794515.1 of Roseateles sp. GW823-FHT07B05. Taxonomy (NCBI): domain Bacteria; kingdom Pseudomonadati; phylum Pseudomonadota; class Betaproteobacteria; order Burkholderiales; family Sphaerotilaceae; genus Roseateles; species Roseateles sp. GW823-FHT07B05. The sequence goes on along the minus strand of NZ_JBXAGX010000019.1, from coordinate 22,329 downwards.
TGCACGGCCTGGCGGAAGCCCTCGCGGTCGGGCGTGACGATCTCGGCGCCGGCGGCCTTCACGGTGGCGAGCGCCTTGGCTTCCTGCGCGTCCCACTTCTCGCGCTGCACCAGGACCGACGCCTTGGCGGCCGCGCGCAGCTGCGCCTGCTGCTCGGGCTTGAGCTTGTCCCAGATCTTCTTGCTGATGAACAGCGCGTCCGGGGTCATCGAGTGCTCGGTGCGGCTGTAGAACTTGGCCGCCTCGAAGTGGCGGAAGCCCTCGTAGCTGGGGATGTTGTTCTCGGCCGCGTCGATGAGGTTGGTCTTCAGGCCCGTGTAGACCTCGCCGATGGGCATGGGCGACGGGTTGGCACCCATGGCCGTCATCGCGGCCACCCACAGGTCGGTCTGCTGCACGCGGATCTTCACGCCCTTCATGTCGGCCAGCGTCTTGATGGGCTTGCGCGCGTAGACGGAACGGGCACCTGAGTCGTACAGCGCCAGGCCCACCATCCCCTGGTGCTCGCAGGCCTTCAGGATCTCCTCGCCGGGAGCGCCGTCGTAAGCCTTGCGCATGTGCGCCGTGTCGCGGAACAGGAAGGGCAGGGCCGGCACCAGCGTCTTGGGGCACATGGCCGACAGCGGGCCGAGGTTCACGCGCGTCATCGCCAGCGCGCCGAGCTTGACCTGGTCGATGGTCTCCTTCTCGCTGCCCAGGGCGCCCTTGTTGAAGACCTTCACGGTCAGCGTGCCGCCGCTGCTCTTGGCCAGCACCTGGCCCAGGTGCTTGACGGCGGCGACGGTGGGGTAGTCGTCGCTGTTGTGCACGTCGGCGGACTTCAGCTCCAGCGCGCAGGCGCCGGTGCTCAGCAGCGCGGCGGCCAGCAGGGTGAGGGTGTTCTTCATGTCGTTGTCTCCTTAATCGATCGCGCGATAGCGCAGGTTCGAGAAGCGTGCCTCGCCGCTGCCGGCGGCGTAGATCGCCGGGCGCAGGCTGGCGAAGCCGCCGGCCGTGTTGTGGTGGTAGCCGCTGACGTCCATCTGCACCGGGAATTTCGTCCACGGCTGTGTGCTGTCGGCGCGGCTGAACAGCGTCAGCACATGGCGCGCGCAGCGCAGCTTGAGCTGCATGCGCCGCGCGATGCCGGCTGGCTTGGGCACGGCGCGGATGTCCTGCCCGTAACGGTGCAGCTGGAAGCTCCGCGCGTTGGCGCCCATGCCGGCGTAGAGCCGTGGGCTGTAGAACATCAGCAGGCCCACCTGCACGCCGTCGTCGAAATCCACGTCCAGCTCGACCTCGAAGGCCGGGTCACCCTGGATGAAGCCCAGCGGCGCGCTGTCGCCCGGGCCCTTGCCGGGCGTGGCGCGCAGGTGCAGCCGGCCGTCGGCCACGCGCACCCGGCTCATCTGGCCGCTGCCGCTCAGGAACTGCCAGTGGGCCTTCAGCGCCGTGCCGGCGAAGTCGTCAGACAGCGCCCGGCCGTGCGGCACCGCGCGGCCGACGGCGGGCATCGGTAGCGGCTGGCCGTCGTCCACGTCGACGTGGAACCAGCCGTCTGCGCTGAAGCGCGCGGGCGCCAGCAGCATCTGCCGGCCCAGCGTGTGGAAGCTGTTCTCGTAGCCGTGGTACAGCATCCACCAGTCGCCTTTCGGGCCTTGCACCAGGCTGCCGTGGCCGCGCGACCACCAGCGCTCGCGCGGCGAGGTGGTGCGCATCAGCGGGTTGTGCGGCGCCTGCTCCCACGGGCCGTCCAGCGTGCGGCTGCGCGCGGCGATGACCATGTGGCCGGTCGGCGGCCCGGCGGTGCCGCCCACGGCCAGCAGCATGTGCCACCAGCCGCCGTGGCGCAGCATCTTGGGGCCCTCGGGCGAGAAGCTCTCGACGTCCCAGTCCTCGGGATAGCGCCAGGGGTCGTAGATGTGTTCGATGGCGCCGACCGTCTTCAGCCCGTCGGCGCTCAGCCGCACGCGGTCGCCGCCGCTGAGGTAGAGCCAGCGCTGGCCGTCCTCGCCGGTCACGTGTGTCGGGTCGATGTGCCTGGACAGGCCCAGCGGCTGAGGCCGGGACCAGGGCCCCTCGATGCGGTCGGCCCACATGACGAGGATGTCGTTGGGCTGCGCCTTGACGGGCAGGTAGAGGTAGTAGCGGCCGCCGTGCTTGCACAGGTCGGGCGCCCAGACGCTGCCGACGGCCTCCCGCAGCGCGTTGGCCACCGGCTGCCAGTTGACGAGGTCGCGCGAATGCCAGATCAGCAGCCCCGGCACGGCCTCGAAGCTGGAGTGCGTCAGGTAGTAGTCGTCACCGTCCTTCAGCACCGTGGGGTCAGGGCGGTCGCCGGCCAGCACGGGGTTCAGGTAGCGGCCGTCGCCCTGGTCGGCCTGGCGCTGGCCCTCGATGCCTTTCGGCCACGGCTTGCACGGCGGCAGGTAGGGCTGGCCGGGCGCGTCGCTGCAGTCGGCCGCGGCCCAGGCGGGCGGCGCGGCCAGCAGCGCCAGCAGCTCACGGCGCAGCAGGGTCATTTCGAGACCTGCGTGAACAGCGATTGCCAGCCCGCTTTCGGCGCCATGTCGGCCAGGTTCCAGTCGGCCTCGACGAACGCGCGCTGCGTGGGCTTGCGCGTGGGCAGGCCGCCGGGGTTGTTCTGCGTCTCGTCGTCGATCAGCGTGCCACGGTCTTCGGCGATGTCGCTGAGCTGCTTGAAGTCCAGCGGGTCGCGCGCCCACGGCCGCGAGCCCACGACCAGCGGCAGCAGCCGCTCCAGCTCGCGCGGCGCCAGCCAGCGCAGGCCCGGCGGCAGGTAGGCCTCGCGGGCCGGGATGATCTGCGCAGGGCCGGACGTGTAGCGGCCCGTCATCGGCAGCGGCTGGCCCTGGCGGTCCTGCGCGAGGTTGTCCTGCTCGAACAGCTGCACATCGCCCACGCCGCCCAGCGTGAACAGCGGCAGGTTGCGCTCGGTGTTGGGCCCGGCGCGGTAGACGTTGCCGGCCAGCGTGATCCTGCCGGTCTGGTAGGGGCGGCCCACCCACTCATGCGCGATCAGGTTGTAGTGGATCGCGCGCCAGCCGGGGTTGTAGATGAGGTTGTTGACCATCGCGCCCCACACGCCGCCCTTGAACAGCGCGTTGCGTTCGCGGTTGGACGCGTAGACGTTGCCCAGCAGGAGGATCTGCGTCGCGTTGTCGTGGATCAGCGAGCCCTTGCTGTGCTCGCCCTTCACGTGCACCGCCTCGTTCAGCCCCTCGTAGATGAGGTTGTGGCTGTAGGTGATGGCGTGCGACGTGTGGGCGCGCCAGTCGTCGGGCGTGGCGCCCTCGAAGCGGCGGCCGCCGACCGACAGGTTCTCGTCGGTGGCCCACGAGAAGCTGCAGTGGTCCACGATGATGCGCGCCGCGCCGTCGCCGGTGGAGAAGCCGTCGTGGTCGTTGCCGCTGCGCTTGGCCCGGCCGTAGGCACCGGGGCGGATGCTGAGATGCTGCAGGATCACGTCCTGCGCGAACACCTCCAGCTCGCCCTTGACCAGCGTGATGCCGGGGTCGGGCGCGGTCTGGCCGGCGATGGTGACCTGGCCTTCGCGCAGCTTCAGGCTCTTGCCGCCGAGGTCGATGACGCCGCCCACCTCGAACACGACGATGCGCGGGCCGCGCGCCTCCAGCGCCGCCGCCAGGCTGCCGGGGCCGTCGGCCGCCAGCGTCGTCACGCGGATGATCCTGCCGCCCTGGCCGCCGGTGGTCTTGGCCCAGCCGGCGTGCACATAGGTGGCGGGGTGCAGCGGTGCTGTGTCCTGGGCCTGGGCGTGGCTGAGGCCGCTGACGGCCGCGAAGGCCAGTGTCCAGAGGTGGCGCATCGCGGTCAGCCTTGCATCAGGTCTTGCATCGCGTCGCGCGGGATCAGCGCGCCGGGGTGCTGGATGACGCGCGCCGCCAGCCGGTTGCCGAAGGCCGCGGCCTCCGCGGGTACCACGCCGCGCAGCCGGCGGCTCAGGTAGCCGGCGGCGAAGGAGTCGCCCGCGGCGGTGGTGTCGACGACGCGGGCCACCGTCTCGGTGGGCACCTCCTGCCACTGGCCGTCGCCGCCGACGATGGCGGGCAGCCCGCCGCGCTTGATGGCGATCTCCGGCACCGGCAGCGCCTGCGCCGCGCTGACGGCGCTGGCCAGGTCGGGCAGGCCGTGCAGCGCCTGGTGGTCGTCGGCGGTGATGAGGGCCACGGAGGCCGTCGCAAACGCGCGTCCGTACCAGTAGCGCGCGTCGGCCACCGATTCCCACAGCCGCGGCCGGTAGTTGTTGTCGAAGGCCACCACCTTGCCGGCGGCGCGCATGCGCGCCATCAGCGCCAGCGCCCGCTCGCGGCCGGCCTGCGGCAGGATGGCCAGGCTGATGCCCGACAGGTACAGCGCGTCCAGCGCGTCGGCCTGGTCCTCCAGTGCCGTCGCCGCGGTGTCGAAGAACGCCCGTGCCGCCGCCTGGCCGCGCCAGTAGTGGAAGCGCCGCTCGCCGTTGTCGTCCAGCTCGATCAGGTACAGCCCCGGCACGCGCCCGGGCAGCCGCTGCACCAGGCCCGTCAGCACGCCTTCGTCCTGCCAGCGTTCCAGCATGCCGGCGCTGAGGCTGTCGTCGCCCAGCGCCGTCGCGTAGTGCACCCGCAGCCCCGCGCCGCCGCAGCGGGCCAGGTAGACGGCCGTGTTCAGCGTGTCGCCGCCGAAGGTCTGGCGCAGGTTGCCGAAGGCCTGGCCTTGCAGTTCCAGCATGCATTCGCCCAGGGCGGCAATGGACACGGGCCGCGCCGTGGTCGAAGGGGAGGGGTTCACGGTCTGAAAATGAAACAACGGTTCAATAAGATAGCTTACCCGGTTCATTCTCCGCCCCCTGGTTTACCCCGGCCGCTCAATCGCACGACCGAAACGCCATGGGCCCGCGCGCTCACGGGCTGTTGCCGAGCCGGCTCGACCGAGCCGGCGCCAGCGGGGATGATGGTGGCGACGCCTTGTTGAGGAGAGCCCATGTCCCTGCTGGACCCGCTGGACCCGCACGCGCTGGAAGTGCGCATTTCCGAGCTGCTGGTGGCCACGTCCGACAGCTACGACCCGGCGCTGGACCGGCGCATCACCGACGTGCTGCTGATGCTGCGCAGGCAGCTGCGCATGGACGTGGTGTTCGTGTCCGAGTTCGTTGACGGCGAGCGCGTGTTCCGCTTCATGGAGGGCGGCGGCGCGCTGGGCCTGCAGGCGGGCGACTCCGGGCCGCTGGAGGAAAGCTACTGCCAGCGCGTCGTCGAGGGCCGCATGCCGGAGCTGGTGACCGACGCGCGGCCGCTGGTGGCAAGCGGCGACCTGCCGGACACCGGCATCACCGTCGGCGCCCATCTGAGCACGCCGGTGGTGCTGCCGGACGGCCGCGTCTACGGCACCGTGTGCTGCTTCAGCGCCGCGGCGCAGCCCGACCTGCAGGCCGGCGCGCTGGCCTGCCTGCGCCAGTGCGCGCGGCTGGTGGCGCGCAAGGTGGACGTCGAGCAGCGGCTGGCGTTCCCGTCGATTGAGGCCGCCCAGCCCGACTGGTCGGCCACCGAACCGCTGCCACTGGGCGGCAGGCCTTGAGGAGGGCGCCATGAACGACGGTTTTGGCCACGAGGTGCCACCCCGGCACGCGCAGCAGACGCACCGCCAGGTCGCCCGCTATCTCGTCATCATCGGCTCGGCCGACGGCGCGGTGGCGCGGCTGTTCCTGGCCGACCGCACGCCGGCCGGCGAATTCGATGCCGGCACCGAGGAAATCACGCACATGACCGGCGGCGCGCAGGCCAGTGCCGGCGCCGCGGGCCCCGAGTGGGACCGCGCGCTGGCCGGCCACACGGCCGCGGAGCGCGCCGCGGCGACGGTCTACGCATTGGATATCTAGGGAGGGTCTGCAGAACCCCTGTGGGCCGCACCGTGAAATACCCCACGGAAACGCCGGTGCAGGCGGAGCGCGCTGCCGTGCCGCCTCGATAAACCCGGGAACAACCCCTAGGATTCCGCGCTTTTCGACCGGTGGCGGTTCGCCATCCGGAGGTATCGCCGGCGCGCAGCTCGCCTTGCGCCCGGCCGCAAGCGCTCAACTCCACAGGGGGCTCCATGCCAACCAGCCACCGCCCGGAGCCCGGGGGCGGGCCCGGTGCCAGCGGGCGGCACGCCGTCGCCTTCCGCGAGATCTGGCAGGCCCGGCTGCTGGGCATGGACCAGGCCCGGCGTGCGCTCGCGCGCTGGCGCGCGGTGCAGGCCGACGACACCACCGGCCTGCTGGCGCTGCGGCTGGACCTGATCGGCGTGCGCCTGGCGCCGCAGGGGGAGGAGGCCAGCCGGCGCTACCGCGCGCTGGCCGAGCAGCTGCGTGCGGGGGGCGACCGCGACGGCGCCGTCATCGCCACCAGCCTGGCGCTGGGGACGGCGGCCTATGGCGGCGACGTCCGCCAGGCGGTGGCGGCCTTCGAGCAACTGGTGCCCGACATCGACCGGGTGGCCGACCCGCTGGAGCGCAGCCTCGCGCTGGGGCCGGCGCTGTACCTGTACCAGACGCTGGGCAACCCCGCGGCCTACCTGCGCCATGCCGACCAGATGCTGGTGCTGGCCCGGGCGATGGGCCACAAGGGCATGTGCGAGGCCGCGCTGGCCAACCTGGGCATCGCGATGTACCTGGCCGGCGACGAACTGGCCGCGCTGCAGGTGCTCAAGGGGGTGCTGGACAGCAGCGGTGGCGTGGGCGGCTGGCTACGGTTCAGCGCGGTGGCCTGCCTGGCCGGCATCCACCATGCGCTGGGCGATGTCGACAAGGTGCTGCCGCTGCTGGCGGCCTGGGCCTTCCCGGACGACCTGACGCTGCTGGACCAGGAAGCGGTCAACCAGTTCCACGCCATCGGCGCGGAGGTCTACGCCCGGCTCGGGCAGCTGGACGACGCTCGCCGCTGCCTGGCGCTGCTGGCGCAGGTGCCCGAGCCGCAGCGCAGCTACGAGGTGCGTTGCCAGCTGGCGCTGTCGCAGGCGCTGTACCTGCAGGCGCTGGGCCAGCCCGCGCAGGCCCGGCAGGCGCTGGACGAGGCGGTGCGGCTGGCCGAGTTCTTCTCCGGCAGCCACCGCGTGCTGGGCGCGCACTACTGGCGCTCGTTCGCCCAGCTGGCACGCGACCTGGGCGACTGGCCCGCGGCCTACGGCCACCTGGACCGCTACCGGCAGCTGGAGCAGCAGAAGAAATACCTCGCTTCCGAGGCGCGCCGCATGGTGCAGCAGGACCGGGCCGAGCCGGACCTGGGCCTGCTGGACGAGTTCCGCCGCGACCCGCTGACCGGCCTGGCCAACCGCGAGCAGATGCGCGTGCTGGGCGACGAATGGCTGGCCCGCCAGCTGGCCGAGCCGGTGGTGCTGATGCTGAACCTGCGCCGCTTCAACGCGATCAACGAGGCGCTGGGCCATGAGGTGGGCGACGAGGTGCTGGTGGCCGTGGCGGATCGCCTGCGGGCCGCGACGGCCGTGTTCGGGCTGGCGCTGGTGGCCCGCGTGTATGCCGACCAGTTCGCGCTGACCGTGCCCCGCGATGACGGTGACGACGGCGATGCCGCCATCCGCCGGCTCGCCGCCACGCTGTTCTCGACGCCGTTGAGCGTGCGCGGCCACCTGGTGGACATCAGCGCGGGCTGGGGCGTGGCGATGGCGCCCGGCCACGGCCAGACCATGCAGCAGCTGATGTCCAACGCCGAGATCGCGCTGCACGAGGACCGCCAGAGCTGCGCCGGCTGGACGCTGTTCTCGCCGCAGCTGCGCAAGGCCAGCCCGCGGCAGCTGTCGCTGGTGTCCGAGCTGCGGCGCGCGGCGCAGGACGACGAGTTCGAGCTGCTTCTGCAGCCCAAGTTCTCGCTGGCGGATGACCGCGTCACCGGGGCCGAGGCGTTGATCCGCTGGAACCACCCGGCGCGCGGCACCGTGCCGCCGGTGGAGTTCATCCCGTTCGCCGAGGACATCGGCGCCATCCGCGACATCACGCACTGGGTGCTGCGCCGCGCGATGCAGATCACGCGCGAGCTGGCGCAGGCCGGCCTGTCATGCCAGATCGCGGTCAACGTGTCGGCGCACGACATCGGCACGCCGTGCCTGCGCGAGACGCTGCAGCGGCTGCTGGCCGAGACGGGTGCCCAAGCCACCGACCTGCGCCTGGAGCTGACCGAGAGCGTCGCGATGAACGACCCGGTGCAGGTGGCCGAGCGCATGCGCGACATCAGCGCGCTGGGTTTCCAGTGGTCCATCGACGACTTCGGCACCGGCCAGTCCTCGCTGTCCTACCTGCACCGGCTGCCGCTGCACGAGCTGAAGATCGACCGCAGCTTCGTGCGCAACGCCGCCGCGTCCAAGGCCACCATCACCCTGCTGAAGGCGGCCATCGACCTGGGCGCCAACCTGGGCCTGCGCACGGTGGCCGAGGGCGCCGAGACGCAGGAGGACTGGGACCTGCTGCGCCGGCTCGGCTGCGATGCCGCCCAGGGCTGGCTGCGCGCCCGGCCCATGCCGGTGGACGCCTTCGTCGCCTGGCTGGCGCAGCGCGGCTAGGGCTCGCTCAGCCGGGGCAGGCGGGCAGCCAGGCCGCCAGCTGCGGCAGCCAGTCGTCCACCGCCTGGGCCAGCGCGCGCACGGCGCCGGCCGCATCGGGCGCGGCCGGGCGCTCCAGCGTCCAGGCCTGCTGGCGCGCGGCGCCGCTGGCGGGCCACAGCGTGGCCTGCAGCCGCAGCACGGCGCGGCTGTCGGTGGCGCTGGTGAACTGCTGCTCGAAGGCATCCAGGTGCACCGCCAGCAGCCCGGGCGGGCGGCCGGGGCAGCCGGGCAGCCCGGCCAGCTGCTGGCGCAGCCGCTGCGTCAGCAGCGCCGGCGGCGGCGCGGCCCACAGGCTGTCGCGGTAGCGCTCCAGGCGCTGCGCCTGCTGGAAGTTCAGGCGGTAGGCGATGCCGTCGCCGCTCAGCCACGGCGGCGCCGTCACGTCGGCGATGCGCCAGGCCAGCGCACCGCCGGCCGTTGCCGTGGCGGGCGCGGGGCCGAGGTCGTAGACGGCGCGGGCCGGTGCGGTGGGCGTCAGCGAGCAGGCGCCCAGCAGCAGCGCGGCGAGCAGGGGGAGGGCAGTGGCTCTCATTTGGCGGCACCCGTCTTCAGCCGGTCGGCAAAGCCCGCCTCGCCCGGCCCGGGCGGCTGCGCGCCGCGGCCGAACAGCAGGCTCTGCGGCTGGTCGCCCAGCTCGTGCGCGGCGCGCTCGATGCTGCGGCTGGCGGCCGATACGTCGGCCAGCACGGGGCGGGTGCGCTGCGGCGTGTCGCCCACCAGCGCGAGTTCCAAGTTGCGGCTGGTGGCCTGTACCTGCTGGGCCGCGGCGTCCAGTCGGTCCAGCACGGCGGCGCGGGCGCGCAGGTCCTGCGCCAGCGCGCGGCCGTCGGCGGCCAGCGTCTGGATCTCGCGCAGCGCCGCGGTCGCCTGCTGCGCGGTGCCGTCAGCGTTCTTCAGCAGGCCGGGCAGCTCGCGTGCGGCGGGTTGCAGCGCGGCCATCAGGCGGCTGGTGTCGGCGGCGGTCTGGTCCAGCCGCGCGAGCGTGCGGCCCAGTTGCGCGCGGTTGTCATCGCTGAGCAGCTTGTTGAGCCGCTCGGCCGTCTCGGCAAAGCCGGCCAGCAGCAGCGGGCCGCTCTCGGCCAGGCGGTCCAGCAGCGTGGGCTTGAGCGCCAGCCGCGTCCCGGGCTGGGCACGTTGCAGCGGTGCCTTGGCATCGGCCTCTTCCAGGCTGACGAAGGACAGGCCGGTCACGCCTTGCAGGCCCAGCTGCGCATGCGTCGTGGCGGCCACCGGCGCAGCGGCGTCGACGACGATGCCTACGAGGATCTGCCGCGGGTCCTCGGGGTCGAAACCGATGCTGTCCACCCAGCCCACCTCCACGCCGCGCAGCTTGACGGGCGCCTTCAGGTTCAGGCCCGGCACGCCGCTGCGCGCGACGACGGTGTAGCGCACGCGGGCCGTGCGGTCACCCTGGAACCAGGCGACGCTGGCGGCCAGGGCCAGGCCGAGCAGCAAGAGGAACAGGCCGGCGGCGAGGGCGTGGGCTTTGTTTTCCATGGGTGCAGTCTGCCTCGGTTATTGCGGGCCGAGCGCCGGGCCGCCCCCAAGCCGGCCCGCTTGGGCGATGTGCACGCGGCTCGATGCCGCGTGCATCTCCGTCCCCTCGGGGGACCGACCAGGGACGCGCGCGTCCAGCGCCGCGGGGCTGGGCGAGGGGCTCACAGCGCGTCCTCGCGCAGGACGGCCGGGACGCCGCCTTCTTCGCTGGTGTCGTCCAGGCTGAGCCGGAAGCGCTTCACGTCTTCCTCGGCGCAGCGCTCCAGGTGGCCGAGGAAGAAGTTGCGCACGAACGGGTGCGGCAGGCGCGCCACCTCGGTCAGCGGCCCGCAGGCCAGGATGCGCTGCTCGGCCAGCACGGCCACGCGGTCGACGACGGCGAACAGCGTGTCGACGTCGTGCGTGACCATGACGACCGTCAGCCCCAGCTCCTGGCGCAGCTTGCGCAGCAGCTTGACGAACTGCTTGGCGCTGTCGGGGTCCAGCCCGGCGGTGGGCTCGTCGAGGAACAGCAGCTGCGGGTCGAGGATGAGCGCGCGCGCCAGCGACACGCGCTTGACCATGCCGCCCGACAGCTCGGACGGGCGCTTCAGCGCGTCGTCGGGCTTCAGGCCCACCTGGGCGAGCTTGAGCAGCACCAGCGGCTTGATCATGTCCGGCGGCACGCTGTTGAGCTCGCGCAGCGGCAGCGCGACGTTATCGAACACGCTGAGCGCCGAGAACAGCGCGCCGTTCTGGAACAGCACGCCCCAGCGGTAGCGCACGCGCTCCAGGTCGCGCGCGGCGCAGCGGCCCAGCGGGTGGCCGAAGATCTTCACGCTGCCGGCCTGCGGCACTTCCAGGCCCAGCAGCAGGCGCAGCAGCGTCGTCTTGCCGGAGCCGGAGCCGCCGATCAGCGCCATGACCTCGCCGCGATGCACGGTCAGGTTGAGATGGCGGTGGATGACATGGCCGTCGAAGGCCGTCGTCACGTTGTCGACTTCGATGATGGCTTCGGACTTGTCCATCAGACACCCACGTCCGAGAAGAGGACGGCAAAGATCGCGTCCACGACGATGACCAGCGTGATCGCCGTGACGACCGACTGCGTGACGCTCTGCCCCAGGCTCTCGGTGTTGGGCTTCACGCGCAGGCCGAAGTGGCAGGCCAGCAGCGCGATGAGGCCGCCGAACAGCACCGACTTGATCCAGCCCAGCCACAGGTTCACCGGCTCGACGACGCTGGGCAGCGTGTGCAGGAACTGCGCCGGGTCCAGTTTGAGCTGCGCGCCGGCCGCGGCCATGCCGCCCACGAGCATCAGCGCGCTGGTCCACAGCGCCACCAGCGGCAGCGAGATGGCCAGCGCCACGACCTTGGGCGCCACCAGCCGCACCGTGTGCGAGATGCCCATCACCGACAGCGCATCCAGCTCCTGCGTGACGCGCATGACGCCGATCTGCGCCGTCATCGCCGAGCCCGAGCGGCCCGCCACGATGATGGCCGCCAGCAGCGGGCCCAGCTCGCGCAGCACGGCCAGACCCAGGATGTTGATGACGAAGATGTCGGCGCCGTAGGTCTTGAGCTGGCGCGAGATCAGGTAGGACAGCGTCAGGCCGACGAGGAAGCCGACCAGCGCCGTGATCGGCAGCGCCTGCGCGCCGGTGCGGTAGACGTTGGCCGAGATCTCGCGCCAGCCGATCAGCGACGGGCGCCTCAGCATCAGCAGGGCGTCCAGCAGCAGCCGGCCGGTCAGCGTGACGATGTCCACGCCGTGGCGGGCGAAGGCCAGCAGGCTCAGGCTGGCGCGCTCCAGCCCCGGGCCCAGGCCGGGCTTGCGCCGGGGCAGCGCGGCCGGCTGCATGAACTGCGCGAACAGCGTCACGTGTTCGGGCAGCCACAGCAGCCGGGCGGGTGGCTTCTGGCCCCAGCCCTGCCACAGCGTCAGCGCGCCGGCGGTGTCCAGCTGGCTCAGCTCGCGCAGGTCCCACAGCGCGCCGGCGTCGTCGGCCACGGCCTGCGCGATGCGCTGGCGCAAGGCCTCGTAGCGGCCGCGCAGCGCCAGCAGCGTCCAGTCGCCGCTGACCCGCCATTCGCGCGGGCCGCCGGCCTGCAGCCGGGGCTCGGCATCCGGCAGCCCCGCCGGCCCGGCGTCGGCCGGGTCGGGCAGGGTGAGGAGGCCGGCATCGCTCATGGCGACACGATACCGCGCTGGCTACGATGCCCGTTGAACCTTTGGAGGGTGGCGGGGTACTCACGCGGCATGTCAATCTGGTCCAGCATCCGAAAAAAGCGCGAGGCCGCTCCGGCGCCGGAGCGCGGCGCGGGCACGGAAGCCGTCGAGCTGGCGCTGCTGGCCGGGGTGAAGCGTGGCCGCCGGGCCGACTTCGACGCGCTGTACCGCCTCTACCACCCGCGGCTGTGGCGCTTCCTCACGCACCTGATGCGCCAGCCCGACGCCATCGAGGAGGCGCTGAACGACACGATGCTGGTGCTCTGGCAGCGCGCCGACAGCTTCGACGGCCGCAGCAAGCTGTCGACCTGGATCTTCGGCATCGCCTATCGCAAGGGGCTGAAGGCGCTGAGCCGGCAGGACCTGCCGGTCGACGACGAGGCGCTGCCCGAGGCGGCGGACACCGGGCCGGGGCCCGAGCAGCAGTTCGGCCTTGTGCAGCTGCGCGGGCGGCTGCGCGAGGCGATGGCCGAGCTGTCGCCGGAGCACCGGGCCGTCGTGGAGCTGTGCTACTTCCACGACATGGCCTACGGTGAGATCGCCGAGGTGGTGGGCTGCCCCGCCGAGACCGTGAAGACGCGGATGTTCTACGCGCGGCGCCGGCTGCGCACCCTGCTCGACGACCTGGCCGGGCATGGAGGAGAGTTGTCATGAGTGTGGTCATCCCGATGGAACACGACGAGCACGCGGCCGTGCAGGCCTTGCTGCCCTGGTTTGCACGCGGCCAGCTGGACGAGGCCGACACGGCCCGGGTGCGGCAGCACCTGCCGCATTGCACGCTGTGCCGCAACGAACTGGCTGCCGAGCGGCCCATGCAGACGCTGCTGGCCGGCGCGGGCGCGCCCGAGGACGTGGGTGACGTGGAGGCCGGCCTCGCGAAGCTGCACGCCCGCCTGCTGCCGGTGGCGCGCCAGCACGCCGCGCCGCGCTGGGTGCCCTGGGCGCTGGGCGCGCAGGGGGCGGCCTGCGCGCTGCTGCTGGGCCTGTGGCTGCAGGCGCGGCAGGATGCGCCGGCCTACGAAGGCCTGTCGGCCGCCGGCGCGGTGCCGGTGGCGGCGGACGCGCTGGTCATGTTCAAGCCCGGCACCGGCGAGCAGGCGTTGCGTGAGCTGCTGCAGGCGCAGGGCGCCAGCGTCGTCGCCGGCCCGACCGAGACGGGCGCCTGGCTGCTGCGCGTGGACGCCCGCGGGCTGGCGGCGCTGCGCACGGCGCCTATCGTGCAGCTGGCCGAGCCGCTGCAGCCGGGGCCGGCACGATGAAGCGGGCGAGCCTGTGGCTGCACTTGCTGGTGCTGCTGGCCTGCTGCCTTTTTGGCCGGCCGGCAGTCGCGCAGGCCGAGGAAGCGCAGCGCCAGGTTCTGGTGATGCTGCAGCTGCCGAAGGCGCATTACCGGCCCGACGGTAGCTACGCCGGCCATTACGGCGCCGGCGTGGGCCGGCAGTCGCGCCAGCAGGTGGCGCAGAGCCTGGCGGAGAAACACGGACTGGAGATGCGCAGCGAGTGGCCCATGCCGCTGGCCGGCGTGGAGTGCTTCGTCATGCGGCTGCCCGAGGGCGACCGGCGCTCGTCGGCCGAGGTGGCGCGCGCCGTGTCGGAAGACGGCCGCGTGGCCTGGGCGCAGCCCGTGGGGCTGTACCAGGCGCAGGGCGGCAGCGCGCAGGAGCCGCTGTACGCCGCGCAGCCGGCCGCCAGGCAGTGGCAGCTGGCCGAGCTGCACCAGCTGGCCACCGGCCGCGGCGTGCGCGTGGCGGTGGTGGACAGCGGCGTGGAGACGCAGCACCCCGACCTGGCGGGCCAGGTGGTGCACAGCCAGAACTTCGTCGACGACCGCCCGCCGCCGGCCGAAGGGCATGGCACGGCGGTGGCCGGCATCATCGCGGCGCGGGCCGACAACGGCGCCGGCATTGCCGGCATCGCGCCCCAGGCGCGGCTGCTGGCGCTGCGCGCCTGCTGGCAAGCCAGCCCGGCACAGACGCTGTGCACCGGCCTGGGCCTGGCCAAGGCGCTGTACGCGGCCATCCAGCAGGGCGCGCACATCATCAACCTGAGCCTGGGCGGGCCGGACGACCGGCTGCTGGCGCTGCTGCTGGACCAGGCGCAGGCGCGCGGCGCCACCGTCGTGGCGGCGCTGCCGGGGCGGGACGGCCCCTTCCCGGCCAACCACCCCGGCGTGCTGGTGGTGGGCAGTGCGCCGCCGCTGCCCAGCGGCGCGATGCTGGCGCCGGGCAGCGGCATCCCCAGCACGGCGCCGGGCGGTGGCTGGACGGTGGTGACGGGCTCGTCCTTCGCCGCCGCGCATGCCGCCGGCCTGCTGGCGCTGGCGCGCGAGCTGGACGCCAAGGCCACGCTGGTGACGGCGGCGCAGGGGCGCATCGACGGCTGTGCGACGTTGGCGCGCTGGGCGGGCCCCCGTCATGCGGCCTGCAGATCGCTCGTGCACACTGCGGAGTAATGCCCGCCGCGCGACCGCTGCTTCTGATGCTCCTGCTGACCGGCGCCGCGCGCGCCGATGTCGGCGCGACGCTGTCCGTGCAGACGGACGCCCGCGAGCGCGGCGTGTCGTACACCGGCAACCGGCCCGGCGTGCAGCTGGGCCTGGGCTGGGATGGCGCTGCGGGCTGGTACGGCGGCGTGTCGCTGGCGCGCGTGCGCTTCGACGCTGACCGGCGCGGTGCCTGGCTGCGGGCCTACGGGGGACGCGTGCTCGAACTGAAGCCGGGCCTGGATGCCGAGGCCGGCCTGGTGCTGCACCGCTACGAGGGCCTGTCGCGCTACGACTTCGCCGAGGGCTATGTGGGCCTGCTGGGTGAGGGCTGGAGCGCGCGCCTGCATCACGCCCCCGACTATTACGGTAGCGGCCAGCGCACGGTCTATGCCGAGGCCAATGCGCGCTGGCCGGCGAGCGCGCCGCTGGCCGTGCTGGGGCATGCGGGCCTGCTGCGAGCGCATGGCGCGTCGCGCTGGGCCAACCAGCCGTACAACCCGCAGGGCCAGGCGCGCGTGGACCTGCGCGCGGGCGCCTCGTGGCAGCTGGGCCCGGGCGTGGAGATGCAGCTGGCCTGGGTGGCGGCCGGCCGCGGCGGGCCGGTCATGTGGGCAGGCGCCATGCGGCGCAGCACGGCGCAGCTGACGCTCAGCGCGGCGCTCTGAGCCCGGCAGTACACATGTAACGGGCGGCAAGAAACCGCTCAAGACGGTGATGAAGGTGGACCGGCGCCGCCCGCCTGGGCAGCATCGCGCCCTCGCAGGCTTGAAGGCGCTTTCATATCGAAGGCCACCTGCCGCCAGAACCAGAACAAGGGAATCCATGCTGCCGCGACCCGCCTTGCGCACCTTCTCAATCCGCAGCCTGCCGTGGGCCGTGAGCCTGCTGCTCGCCGCCTGCGGCGGCGGTGGCGCCGGCGAGTCATCTCAACCGACGGCGCAGGGCAGCGACGCCGGCGCCACCGCCCGCGCGCTGGCCGCAACCGCCAGCGACACCGAGGCGGCGCTGACGCCGGTGGCCGTGACGGCCAGCGCGTCGGAGCGCGACGACCTGTCCGCCGCCAAGGCCATCGACCATGACGACGGCTCGCGCTGGAGCAGCGGCTTCAGCGACGACCAGTGGCTGATGCTGGACTACGGCAAGACGGTGGCCATCAGCCGCGTCCACATCGACTGGGAGCGCGCGCACGCGACCCAGTACGAACTGCAGGTCAGCGCCGACGGCGTGGCCTGGACGACGCTGAAGGCAGTGGCCAACAGCGCCGGCGGCAGCGAGGACTGGACGGGCCTCAGCGGTCAGGGGCGCTACCTGCGCCTGAAGGGCATCAAGCGCTCGTCGCAGTACGGTTACTCCGTCTTCGAGATCCAGGCGTTCTCCGGCGTCGCGCCGGCGCCCGCACCGGCACCCGCGCCGGCGCCGGCGCCTGCACCATCGCCGGTCGACACCAGCCAGCCCGGCGTCACCATCAAGCCCGTGGCCGCCACGTCGTCGGCCGTCGAGAACGCCGGCAACGCGGCCGCGATGGCCATCGACGGCAAGCCGGGCACGCGCTGGGCCAGCACGTTCGAGGACGGCGCGTGGATCCAGTTCGACTTCGGCGCCAGGACGGCCGTGGGTTACCTGAAGCTGGTCTGGGAGAACGCCTACGGCAAGGCCTACTCACTGCGCACGTCGGACGACGGCAAGACCTGGACCGAGGTCCGCAACGTGAGCAACGGCCGCGGCGGCACGGAGGAGTTCTTCAACCTCGGCGTCAATGCGCGCTACCTGCGCCTGCAGGGCGTGGCCCGTGCCACGCAATACGGCTACTCGCTGTTCGAGGCCGAGTTCAAGAGCCCCGGCAGCGACAACACGTTGGCCGACGTCGCCACGTCGGCCGTCAAGTTCCCCGCCAGCGGTGCCGGCCTCGTGCCGCTGCCGACGAGCGCCGAGCCGTTGGAGTCGCTGCAGTTCACGCTGCCCGATGGCACGCTGGTCACGCGCTTCGGCGTGCGCGGCCTGGCCCGCCACGGCCGCGAGCGCGGCGAGGACTGGAACGAGATCGGCTACGGCCCCAACGAGACGGTGGACGCCGCCGGCAACCCCGTCGACAAGGGGCCGGGCAACTTCCTGACCTTCGTGCCGCAGTACTTCAAGAACCGCACCTGGGGCTTCGAGATCATCGACAACAGCCGCGTGGCCGGCGTGACCAAGCCGACGCTGAAGGTCAACCAGTACTTCACGCAGCCGCAGCTGCCCGGTGGCGTGGCGTGGTTCCGCGCGTTCGACCGCGTGGGGGTGACGGGCTACGGCTGGATGAACCCCGGCGAGCTGGCCGACAAGAGCCTGGCGATCTGCCCGCCCGTGGCCTACCCGCCCAACGGCAAGCTGGCCAGCGCCAACCTGCTGAACAACGGCTGCAGCCTGACCGTGAACGGCTACCCCGGCCACGGTGACATCGGCGCTGACGGCATGCCCAACGGCAAGAGCGTGCCGGGCCGTGCGCTGGTCGTCGGCGACGTCATCGAGGTGTCGCCGTCGTTCTTCTCGACGACGCAGGCCATGCAGGCCATCGGCGACAACGGTGGCATCCGCTACTACGCCGGCGAGTGGACCTATGTCGTCGGCACCGGCCTGCGCCCGTCCTACGGCGTGCAGCCGCGGCTGATGAACGCGCCGCTGCCGGTGGCCACGCTGTCGGGCGGCGACGGCTCGGTGTCGTACAACTACTCCGACAACGGCCTCTTCATGTTCCAGCAGCCGCACAACCACGCCGGCATGCAGAACATGCAGCGCTTCGTCGAAGGGCGCCGCCTGGTGCACACCAGCTTCACGACCGGCGACCACAACGAGCCCGGCAATGACCGCTACACGCCGGCCGTGGGTCTGCAGGGCCAGCGCTTCAACCAGTCGGCCTGCATCGCCTGCCACGTCAACAACGGCCGCAGCCCGGCGCCGACCGCCGTCAACCAGAAGCTGGACGCGATGTCCGTGCGCACCGCGATGCTCGACGCCGCCGGCCAGCAACTGCCGCACTCGCGCTACGGCACCTCCATCCAGATGAACGCGTTCTCGGCCAGCGGTACGCCGCAGGACTGGGGCACCAGCGTGCGCGTGGGCGGGTTCGAGACGAAGACGGTGACGCTGGCCGACGGCACGGCGGTGGAACTGCGCAAGCCCACGCTGGCGTTCGACGGCCCGGTGCCGGCGGTGTTCTCGCTGCGCGCGGCGCAACCCATGATCGGCACCGGCCTGCTAGAAGCCGTGCCCGAGGCCGACATCCTGGCCCGCGCGCGCAGCGTGGCCGACGAGGACGGCGTGAAGGGCGTGCCCAACTACGTCTTCGACCCCGAGACCGGCGCCGTGCGGCTGGGCCGCTTCGGCTGGAAGGCGTCCAAGGTCTCGCTGCGCCACCAGACGGCCGCGGCGCTGCTGCAGGACATGGCGGTCACGTCGCCCGTCTACCCCAGCCGTGCGTGCAACAACGGCCCGGTGGCCTGCGCCGCGGGCAAGGCCGAGCGAGGCATTTCCGAGGCCGACCTGCAGTCCGTGTCGCGTTACCTCGCGCTCGTCGCCGTGCCGGCGCAGCGCAGCCTGCCCAGCGGCTTCCCCAAGGGCGTCGCGCCGCTGGACGAGCACCGCGTGGACCCGCTGCAGGTCAGCGCCGGCGCCAAGCTGTTCCAGACCATGCGCTGCACCGCCTGCCACGCCACCGACATGAAGACCGGCCCGGGCCACCTGTTCGCCGAACTGCGCAACCAGGCCATCAAGCCGTACTCCGACCTGCTGCTGCACGACATGGGCGCGGGCCTGGCCGACGGCTACGTGGAGGGCCAGGCCAAGGGCGCGCTGTGGCGCACGGCGCCGCTGTGGGGCATCGGCTACACGGAGAAGGTCATGGGCAATGCCGCCAAGGTCGGCTACCTGCACGACGGCCGCGCCCGCAACCTGACCGAGGCCATCCTGTGGCACGGCGGCGAGGGCGGGAAGTCGCGCCAGCGCTTCGAGGCACTGGGCAAGGCCGACCGGGACGCGGTGCTGGCCTTCCTGCGGTCGCTGTGACCGCAGACTGAACGTCAGGCCTCAGCCAGCTCGCTGAGTGCCTGCGCCAGTTCATGGGCCGACGGGCGCTGCGCCACCTGCGGTTGCAGGCAGGCCTGTGCGAGCGCCGTGGCCGCTGCCGGCGCGGTGCCGCCATCGCAGCAGCCGAGCAGCTCTTCCAGCAGGCAGCCCAGCGCGCGCACGTCCAGCGCCCGCAGCCGCGCGGCCTGCGCCGCGGGCACGCTGGCGAGGAAGGATGCGGCGCCGAAGTCGCCCAGCCGCACCTGGCCCTGGCCGTCGTGCAGCAGGTTGTGCGCGTACAGGTCGCCGTGCGTGAGGCCGCGCTCGTGCAGATGCGCCAGCGCCTCGGCGACGCCGGCGGCCATTGCCAGCGCGACGGCGGGCGACAGGCGCAGCGCGGGGTCGTAGACATCGCGCGTGCACGACGCCAGGCTGGGCGGCCCGGCCAGCGTGCGGAACTCGGGGCCCACCAGTGGCATCAGCAGGCCATCAGCGCCGGCTGGGTGCCCGCTCAGCCGCCCGATGGCCGGGATCAGTTGCGGGTGCGCCCCCGCCTGCAGGCAGGCCGCGAGTTCGGTAGACGGCAGGCCGTCGCTCGTCACCTCGCCCTTGAAGACCTTCACCGCCACGGCGCCCCGGTCGGCGTGTGCCGCGCGGTAGATGTGGCCCGAGGCGCCTTCGCCCAGCAGCGCCTGCACGTCGAGGCTGGCCCACGGCACGAGCGGTGCCGGCGCGTGGGCCAGCGTCTGCGCTTCCTGCGCGGCGCTGTACGGGTTGCCGCCATGGGCCAGCCAGGTCAGCCGGGGCAGCGCCAGCAGCCAGTCGGGCAGGGCGCCCAGCTGGTTGGCGGAGATGCGCAGCAACTCCAGGTTGCTGCACGCCGCCAAGCTCGCCGGCAGTGCGTGCAGCCGGTTGCCGGCCAGCGCCACCTTCTGCAGCCGCGGCCGCCGGCCCAGCTCGTCGGGCAGCGTCTCGATGCGGTTGTCCGTCAGGATCAGCCAGCGCAACTGCGGCGGCAGCGCGGCGGCCGGCACGTCGACGATGCGGTTGGCCTTGAAGCCCACCATCTCCAGCGCCTCGCAGCGCCCCAGCACCTCGGGCAGCCGCGTGAAGCGGTTGTCGGAGCAGAAGATGACCTTGAGCCGGTGCAGCCGCGGCAGGTCGGCGGGCAGGTCGTCCAGCTCGTTGCCGGACAGGTCCAGCACTTCCAGCGTGTCGGCGAGGGTGTAGACCTCGGCCGGTAGCTCGCGCAGCTTGGCGCGAAGGGTCAGGCGCTGCGCGCCGTGCAAGTTGCCTGCGCGAAGTTGCTCCAGCGTGTTCAAGCGTGCCTACTTTGTCTCAGGGGTGGCGAAGCGGCAGGGTCAGACCTTGCGCACGAACTCCGACTTCAGCCCCATCGCGCCGATGCCGTCGATCTTGCAGTCGATGTCGTGGTCGCCGTCGGTCAGGCGGATGTTCTTGACCTTGGTGCCTACCTTCACGACCAGCGACGAGCCCTTGATCTTCAGATCCTTGATGACGGTCACCGTGTCGCCGTCCTGCAGCACATTGCCGACGGCATCCTTGACGACGCGGGCCTCCTCTGCAGTCGCCTCGGCCGGCTGCGCCGACCATTCGTGGCCGCACTCGGGGCAGATGAGCTGGGCGCCGTCCTCGTAGGTGTAGGCGGACTGGCACTTGGGGCAGGCGGGCAGGGTGCTCATGGGGTTCGGTAGGGGTTCAGTGTTTCGAATGGAAGCGCGTCACGTGCCGGACGCCTGCGGGTTGGCCGCGCTGACAGGCCGACCGGGTTCTGCTGCGAGGCTCTGGAGCGCTCATCGGGTGCACCCGGGAGGGGGCTGCGTCGCCATGCAGGTGGCATCCCCCGGCATGCCGACAGGCCGGCGCTCCGCGTGGCAACGGGTCAGCCGGCTTCGGGCGCCTTGGCGCCACCCGGACCGAAGTCGACACCATGGGCCGCCAGGTAGTCGCGGATCAGGCGGCGGACCACCTGCGATGGCGTGACGTCCTGCTGCGCGCAAAGCGTCTCGAAGGCCTTCTTCTTGTCCGGGTCGATGAGGACGGTCAGTCGTGCGGTTTTCTGCTCCATGGTGTGCCTTTTATGTTAACGGCATGATAATCGCGAGCAAATCAAATGCCAATAAATCTGGCCGCTTGCCGGGATAGCTCCGGCCGCGGCGCGGCATCGCAGGCTTGGCGCGCCGGTGGTTGTCCATGCCGCCCGGCGCAGCCAGCCCCATCCCTGACAACTTCGCTGACCATGCCCGATACCGCCAATGCCGAGGACCACGTCAAGCCCTTCGTCTACGAGACGCTGACGACGAAGGCGCTTCACTTCTCGATCAGTGAGATCCAGAGCCGGATGCAGTCGCGCAGGCCGCTGGCGCTGGACCTGGACTACACCCGCACGATGATGGGGTTCCTGCTCTTCAACGACCGGCCGGACACCATCGGCATGATCGGTCTCGGCGGTGGTTCGCTGGCCAAGTTCTGCCGCGCCTACCTGCCGAAGGCGCGCATCGACGTCGTCGAGATCAACCCGCACGTCATCGCGCTGCGAGACGTGTTCCACGTGCCGCCGGATGACGGCCTCTTCGCGGTGCGCCGGGGCGACGGCGCGGACTTCGTGCGCTCGCCGCCGCACCGCCTGGACGTGTTGATGGTCGACGGCTACGACCCCGACGGCATCCCGCCCGCCTTGTGCTCGCAAGCCTTCTACGACGACTGCCGCGACTCACTGCAGCCGGAGGGCCTGCTGGTCGTGAACCTGCACATGGGGCACTGCGACTACGCCCTGCACGTCGAGCGCATCCGCCGCGCGTTCGACGGCCGCGCGCTCGTCCTGTGTGACCGGGATTGCGGCAACAGCATCGTCTTCGCCTGTGACGGTCGCCGGCTGCAGCGCGCCCAGACGTCGCAGCTTCGCCGCCCCCGCCACTTCGATGCCACCGCCTGGGAAGAGTTGGCGCCCAGCCTTGCCGAGGTCATGGTGGAACTGCGGAAGGCGGTGTTTGACGGGATGGGGCGCGGTTGACGCTTCCGCACGGCAGGCATCCGCCCAACATCTTGACGCAGGCAGGTGACGAAGGCCCATGAACAACCCGCGACGAAGCGCCCAGCAAGCACTAAGGGCTTGCCGGTGCTCGCTCGGAGGTTTGTTCAGGCGCGGGAGCGCGCAGGGATGACGCTGGAGCAGGTGGCCGTGGCCGCCGAGATCGAAGACGCCGCCAACGTGCGGATGAGCCAGTACCAGCGGGCGTGCACACCCCGAGGTTCAGCATTGCGCAGAACCTAGCCAAAGCGCTGGGCGTGCCTGTCGAGTACTTCTACTCACCAGACGACCAGACGGCCGAGCTATTGCTGCATTGGCACAAGCTCTCGAAGGCGAAGCGAGGCGACATGCTGAAGTCGCTCGGCGCACTGCTATATGAATCGCCCCGGCTTCCGCGGAGGCCCGTTGGTTTAAGTCAGACGGTCGCGGCCTGACCAGCGCGTTGTCGATGGT
>NZ_JBXAGX010000018.1:0-72070 GCF_058794515.1 Roseateles sp. GW823-FHT07B05 | reverse complement strand
TCCCGCGACTTCTTGGTCATGGTCGCCGCCTCCCGTTGTGTGCGAGTGTGACAGCCTGATCCCAATCCCCTGCCGGTGATGACGGGCCCGCCTACTCGGCGGGCTTTTTCTTGGGCTTCAAGGTGTGAGCCGGTGACCCCTGCATTTGTCCGCCTGATCGGCCGACCATGGCCGCACGATGAATGCACTGGTTGTCTCCTGCCACTCACCTGGCATTTCGGCGCCTCGGGCTCTGGGCCTGGGGCGCCACTTTCTTCTGGCTGAAGACGGCGCTCCCGGACGGGTGCGCTTTCTGGGCCTGCAGGTGGAGTTGGCCGAGGGCGCGACCTCGAGCTGGGTGACGGTCACCCGCACCGGCTCGTTCACGGACCCACGCTACGGGCGTTTCGAGATCACCGACGCGATGCTGCGCCAGATGGTGTCGAACTTCGAAGCGAAGGTGTTCGGCCAGGACGTGTTCATTGACGTCAACCACAAGCCCGGTGACGGCGCGGCCGGCAAGGTCGCGCGGCTGGCTGTGGAGGGCGGCAAGCTGCGGGCACTCGTGGAGTGGACGCCGTTCGGCGTCGATGCGATCAAGGGGCGCGGATTCGCCTACCTGAGCGCCGAGTTCCATGAGGACTGGCACGACAACCAGCAGGGCGATGCGCATGGATGTGTGCTCCTGGGCGCTGGTCTGACCGTGCGGCCTGTCATCAAGCACCTGGACCCGGTGCAGCTCAGCGCTGCCGAGGGCGACGACGACAACGGCCACCGCACGGCCGTGCATCCCCAACTCATCAAGTCCCTGGAGTCATCCACCATGAACCATCTCGACAAGCTCAAGGCCAAGCTGCTGGCTCAAGGCCTCACTCTTGAACAGATCACCCCGCTGCTGGCTGAAGCCGAGAAGCAGCTGTCCGCCGCCGGCAACGACGAGGCGAAGTGCCTGGGCCTGGTGGACAGCTGGGAAGCGACCGGCAAGGCGCTGGCCGAGCAGATCAAGAAGCTCGGCACCGGCGCCAGCGGCCCGATTCAGCTCGCCGTCACGCACGGCGTGAGCGCTGCGGACGTTGCCGCCCAGGTCGCCAAGGTTCTGGCCGAGCGGGAAGCCACCGAGACGGCCAGCCGTACCGCGCGGGCCGCCAAGGTGAAGCTGCTCAGCGACACCATCGACGCCGACACGGCGCTGAACGAGGACAGCCGCAAGAAGCTGGCCGCCGAGGCCGGCGCGATGCTGACGGATGGCATGACCGACGACCAGGTGAAGCGCCTGGCCGAGTTCATGCTGACGCAGGCCCGCAGCGCCAGCGCCGCCGTGCAGCTGGCCACGCTGGGCTTCCGGCCGGCGTCGGGCAATGTGCACATCGAGGTGGGCCAGCCCGGCGAGATCAAGGCGCTGCAGGAGCAGGTGGACCGCCGGCTGGGCCTGGCCGGCATGCCCGCGGCGCTGCGCTACGCGCGCACCAACGGCGTGCTGCTGGACCACAACAAGGCCCTGGCCGAGAAGGCGCTGGCCTTCTTTGACCAGACCCATGGTGCCCGCCTGATGGCCGAGCACAAGATGCTGAGCGGTGGCATGACGGGCATCTCCGATGTCGCCGTGCCCATGGTCTACGAGCGCACCGTGCTGCGCGAAATGCTGTACCAACTGCTGGGTGCGAGCTTCTGCGACGTGGGGACCTACACGTTCAGCAACGTCGTCAACATCTTCTACAGCTACCGCGACACGACGGGCGCCGGCATCAACGACACGCGCACCTATGAGCTGCAGCCCATCAAGAGCGCCAGCATCAAGGAAGCGATGGAGGAAGCCCGCCCCATCCCCCAGAAGCTGGCGTACCAGATCTCGAACGAGATCCGCTACCTGCTCGCCGCGGCTCCCATCGACTACGACCCGCTGACGGAGAACACCAAGAACATCATCCGCATCGTCGGCGAAGACACGGACCGCATCATCCACAACGAGCTGCTGAACGCGGCGGATGAGTACCTGTGCACCACGTTCACCGACACGCTGACCGCGCAGGTGAATGGCGCCAACGGCGTGTTCGTGCTCACGAACTGGCCCGTGGTGCGGCCGCGCCGCATCTACGACCTGCAGGGCAACCAGGTCGGGGTCACGCAGAACCCCGTGGTCGTGACGCTCGGCGGCACCGCTCGCAGCGAGTACGTGTCGGGCGTGGCGCTGTCGGCCGGCACCTACTACGTGCTGGACTACAACCTGGGTGAGCTGCGTTTCGTCACCGAGAACGGCGTGCCGGTCATCCCGAACAACGCCACCGCGCTGACCCTCTCGGGGTCGCGTGCCACCAACGTGGCCAAGGTTGACCTGTACCCTGGCACGGCCACGCCGACGCTGCTGCAGACCCAGACCGTCTACGACGCGATGCTGCTGCTGCTGGGCGCCCGCAAGGTGGCGATCGAGAACGACCGTTACTACGCGGCCAACATGCTGCTGATGAGCGGCGCCGTGGACAACGCGCTGAGCCAGGCCACCACGTTCCAGGCCAACAGCTCGCGCGTGGGCACCGGCCTCGCGGCCGATGGTTCGGTCGGCCAGGTCAAGGGCATGCCCAACTACAACACCAAGGCGCCGGGCCTGAACATGGGCGATGTGCGCACGCTGATCGGCGAACGCGGCAACACGCGGTTCCGCATGCTGAAGCCGTTCAGCATGCAGCCGAACATGGACCAGTCGAAGGACTCCAACGGCCGGTTCCTGGGCGCGCAAGGCAACTACGGCGAGCAGTACATCGCCTGCCACACGCCGACGCAGCGCAAGGGTGCGATCACGTCGACGGTTCAGTTCAACAGCGCAGCCCGCGTGGCACGCGTCAGCTGATCCACCTCACAACCCACCGCCGAGAGAGCCGTTCCCCGGGGCGCCGTGAGTGCGCCCCGGGTGTCGGGGACCGGTGGTGAACCTGGAGAGCCGCATGAAGCGCGTGATCTCGAACGACTCCCTGGTGCCCACCATCGTGCTGGGCCACCTCTTGCAACCTGGCCAGAGCCGGGACGTGGATGTGCCAGACGAACTGGTGAGCGCCATCCCGGAAGGCAGTCCGCCAGCCGTCAATGCGCCGGCGCAGAGCTCGCCGGAGGGCGACCACGCCGGCCATGGCAAGCCCGACTGGCCCGGAAAGCTGCTGGCCCTGCAGGCGCTGTCGGTCGCCAAGCTGAAGCCGGAGCTGGACGGCCTGGTCGCAGACGAGCTGCAGACCCTGGCACAGATCGAGGAAGCGGCCGAACAGCCGCGGTCCTCGGTGCTGGAGCTGCTGGCCGCTGCGCAGCTGAAGCTGGCCCGCGCAGCCGGCGGCGGCGACCCGACCTGAGCCGGAGGCGAGCGTGGCGGGCGGCATGAACATGGCGGACCTGGTGACCGACCTTCGGGCGTCGGTACATGACGCCGCCAGCGTGCTCAAGGGGGTGGACGATTTCCCTCGTCTGCTGCGCATCGCCGCGCTGGCCATGGTGGGCAAGCGCCCGCGCACGCTGCTGGGCCAGATCACGGTCACGGCTGGTGTCGAGGCCTATGCGCTGCCGAGCGCGCTGAACGAGTCGCTGGCGCGCTACAAGACCCATGCCTGGGCGTCGGGGGCGATCAAGCCCTGGTGCCCGGGCTATCCCGGCGCGGTGCCGCGCGTGAGGCAGGAGGGGGCGCCCGGTGCCTGGCAGCTGGTGTTCGACCCCGCCCCGACCGCTGCGCAGATCGCGGCCTGGGGCAGCACCTTCAAGTTCTGGTACTTCGCCACGCACGTTCTGGGCGAAGACGCCCAGCAGACCACCATCGGTGCAGTCGACCGCGGCCTGCTGCTGCTGCGCGCCCAGGCTGAGGCCATGCGCGAGCTGTCTATCCACGGAAGCAGCAAGGCCGTGCAGCTGAAGGACGGCTTCAGCGGGACGGCCCGCAACAGCACGCCGGCGGCGCTGTACCAGGTGCTGCTGCGCGAGTGGGAGTCCGCAGCGTGAGCGGCCTGCAGCACAACGCGCCGGAGGTGGCCCGGGGATTTCGGAGCGCAGGCACGGCCGTGGCGCAGCACGTTCGCGCCGAGCTGGCGCGGCTCACGGCCGATGTCACCGCCCGCATGAAGGTGGAGGCGCCGAAGGACGTCAGCGTGATGACCAACAGCGTCACCGCCGAGCGTGAGGGCGCCTGGGCGGTGCTGATCGGGCCGCACAGCGTCTATGCCAAGTGGGTGATCGGCGGCCGCAGGCCGGGCAAGGGCCTGCCGCGCTTCGCCCAGGGACTGCCGGCCGTGGAGTGGCTGCGTCGCCGGCTGGTGGACGCTGCCCGAGCCGCCAACCCCAAGTTCCGCAAGCGCAGCCGGGCCGGCGATGCGCTGGAGATGAGCCTGGAGGCCCGCTACATGGCCTGGAGCCGTGCGGTGAAGGCGCGTGGCATCAAGCCGAACCCCTTCGTGGCCAGGACGGCTGACGCGTTCCGCGACGCCGTGCCCAATCGCCTCGAGGCGGCCGTGCGCGCCGGCGTGCAGGCCTTCAACGCACAACGGGCGGGCGCGTGAGCCTGGACGCCCTGACCACCATCACCGCGCTGCGGGACAGCCTGGCGGCGGCGCTGCCTGGGCGCCTGGTGGTGCGTGGCGTGCGCATGCCGGACGGGCCGCTGCCCGGCGGTGGCGTGATGGATGACGACGCGCTGCGCCAGGGTGTGTTCTGCATCGCGGCCGCCGAGATGGGCGACTGGCAGACGCACCTGCAGCGGGAAGGCGAGAACGGCACGCTGCAGTTCGTCGTCGTGTTCTACGGCCGGCTGTCGCTGGCCGAGGACGACACCGACACCGAGGCGGTCGAGAACATGGAGCTCACGGCGCTGAACGAGCTGCTGGGCTGGGTGCAGAGCGTGAAGCCCGAGCCCATTGATGCCGTCTACCCCAAGACCGCGAGCTTCAGCCAGGGGCTGGATGCCCCCGTGGGCTGGCTCGTCATGCGCATGGAGGCGCTGTATGTCTGAAACGAAACCCCGCACCGTGGTCGAGAACTTGCAGAACGCTGTGGACGAGACCTCGCTGTGGCTGTTGTTCGCCCTCATTGGCGGCGCAGGTGCATCGATGCTGGCCCTGGGCCTGCTGCTGCGCTCCAACGAGACGCTCACACGCCGCGTGGTGCTGGGCACGCTGCTGCACAGCGTGGCGTGGGGCGCCGCGGTATTCATGCTGGGCTACAGCCGCTACGTGGATGACCTGCCGTTCCTGCTGGGCCTGGCGATCTTCAGCGGCATGGGCGTGGCCAGCTTCCTGGACCTGGTGCTGCTGCTGGTGAAGCAGCGGCTGGGCATCAGCGTGTCGATCAACCCGCCTGCGAAGGAGAACTGAGATGGCGAAGAACACCGCCGCGGCGCCGGTTGCCGCGCCCGAGACCCCCGCCGCGCCCGCGCCGCTGCCGATGCCCTCGGTGGGCGGCTGCTGGGTGCGCCACCCGGACGGCACGCTCAGCCGCGACCTGAGCGAGCACCCCGAAGAGGCGCCCGGCGCCGAGAAGGAGTAAGTGGCCATGAAGTCCAAGCTGCAGATGCTGCTGGCGAAGATCGAGACGACCTACGCCACCGACCCCACCCCCACCGCGGCGGCCAACTGGCTGTCGGCGCAGAACATCGAGGTCAACCCGGTCGAGATGGAGACCGACGACCAGGCCACCGTCTCCAACACGTTCGGGCAGGACGAGAAGATCGTCGGCGCGATCTGGAGCACGGTGAGCTTCGACGTGCCGCTGCGAGGTTCCGGCGCCGCCGGCACCGCGCCGAACTTCGACGTCATTCTTCGGTCCTGTGGCATGGCCAAGGTGACGGCGGCCGGCGTCAGCGTGACGTACAGCCCCATCGACACCGGTGACGAGAGCTGCACGCTGTACTGGTACATGGACCAGGTGCTGCAGAAGATGACCGGCGTGCG
Organism: Roseateles sp. GW823-FHT07B05; assembly: GCF_058794515.1. Taxonomy (NCBI): domain Bacteria; kingdom Pseudomonadati; phylum Pseudomonadota; class Betaproteobacteria; order Burkholderiales; family Sphaerotilaceae; genus Roseateles; species Roseateles sp. GW823-FHT07B05. The sequence goes on along the minus strand of NZ_JBXAGX010000018.1, from coordinate 66,179 downwards.
TGGCAGCTGGGAGCTGAAGGTGAATGCCAAGAAGCAGGTGCTGCTTGGCTTCAAGGGCATCGGCCTGCGCTCTGCCATGACGGACAGCGGCGGCATCCCGGCGCCCACCATCCCCACGCTGCCGCGCCCACTGGCCATGAACAAGGCCAACACGCAGGTGACCATTGGCGCCTACGCGCCGCAGATGAGCACCTTCACGGTCACCCAGGGCAACGACGTGCAGTACCGCAACCTCACGGGCCGCGAGGACGTGACGATCGTGGACCGGCTGAGCAAGCTCAGCGCCAGCATCGAGCTGCCGCCCGTGGCCACCAAGGACTTCCTGGGCGCCAACGGTCTCATCAGCACCGCGGCGACCGACAGCTTCACGGTGACGCACGGCGCCACCGCCGGCAACATCGTCACGCTCACGGTGCCCAAGGCGCAGCTGTTCACGCCCAAGCTGGGCAACGAGCAGGGCCAGGCCATGCTGAGCTGCGAAGGCCACATCGTGCGCAACAACATGACGCTCGCGTTCACCTGAGGCAGCCATGACCGACGCCAACAATCCCAAGGCCCCCGACTACGTGCTCGGCGCGGCGCTGCCGCTGTTCAGCTGGACGGTGCGCGTGCCCGTGCCCGGCAACGACCAGTACCTCTACGCCCAGCTGCCGCTGCTGTTCCAGGCCGTCGACCAGGACGAGCTGGACTGGATGCGCGGCCTGCGGGTGGTGGAGGATCGGCCGATGCCGACCGAAGCCGAGGTGGTGCAGCAGGTGGTGAAGGGGTGGCCTGCGCTGCGCGATGCCCATGGCAACGAAGTGCTCTTCAGCCCCGAGGCGCTGGCGAAGCTGATGGCTGCGCCCATGGTGCGGGTGGCCACCGTCGCCACCTACTTCGCGGCGATGACCGGGACGGCCGCAAGAAAAAACGTCTAGACGCCGCCAGGCGCTGGGCGGCCGAGTTGCGGCGCGGCCGGGTGAAGGACCAGCGCGCCGAGGACCTGCAGCGGTTTGGCGTCGACCCGGCCGCCGCGCAGGCGTTCCTGGCCGCTGAGGCTGGCGACGACCCGGACGACCCAACGCAGGCCGGCGGCCCGCCGCTGGTGGTGTGGGCCGACAACTGGCCAGCCGTGAAGGCCTGGGTGGCGCTGGAGAACCGGTGGCTGCTTGGACCCGATGGGCAGATGCGCGCGCTGGACCTGTGCCAGCTGGAGGCGCTGCTGCGGCTGGAGCGGCCCAAGCACCCGCGCCGCCTGGCGCGCCAGCTGCTGGAGATGGAGCGGGCCGCCGTTGCCGCGCTTGATACGGAGGACCCCTCATGACCGATACCGTGCAGACGCTGGGCGTGCGCCTCAATGCGCAGGGACTGCCCGAGTTCACCAACGGCATGAGCCTGGGTGCCGCCGCCACCGAAGCTGTGGGAAAGAAGGCCGACGCCGCAGGCAAGGCCCTGGGTGGCAACACCGAGCAGATGAAGGCCAGCGGCAACACGGCGCGCCAGACGGCGGCCGCGTGGCGTCTGCTCCCTGCGCAGATGACCGACGTGGTGACGTCACTGGCCAGCGGGTCGCCGGCATGGCTGGTGGCCATCCAGCAGGGCGGCCAGATCAAGGATTCGTTCGGCGGCGTGGGGCCGATGTTCAAGGAACTGGCCGGCGCGTTGACGCTGAGCCGTGTGGCCATCGGCGGCACAGCGGCGGCGGTGGGGCTGCTCCTCTACGCCTACGCCCAAGGGGAGAAGGAGGCCCGCGCCTATCAGCTCGCCATCCTGGGCACCGGCAACGCCGCCGGCACCTCGGCCGGGCAGTTGCAGGACATGGCGCGCGCTACCGAGGCATCTTTGGGCTCTCAGGGTAAGGCTGCGCAGGCGGTGACGGCGCTGGCCGCCACTGGCGAGGTGGCGAACCGCAACCTGGGGGCCTTCAAGGACACCGCATTGCGCATGGAGCGCGAGCTGAGCACGCCGCTGGAGGAAACGGCCCAGCACTTCCAGGAACTGGGCCGCGCGCCGCTGGAGGCGTCATTGAAGCTCAACCGCGGCGTCAACTACCTGACCGCGGCGGTCTACGACCAGATCCGTGCTCTGCAGGCGGAGGGCAAGGTGCGCGAGGCGGGTGAGGTGGCGCAGAAGGCCTATGCCGCGGCGATGGATGAGCGGACGAAGAAGGCGGCCAGCGGCCTGGGCACGCTGGAGCGCTGGACGCGCAATGTGGGCACCGCCGGCAAGTGGATGTGGGACCAACTGCTGGACATCGGCCGACCCGACACGCTGCAGCAGAAGCTGGACAAGACGAACGCCAAGCTGCGCGAGATCGAGCAGAGCCGTCGCAGCTCGCTGGGCATGTCCTACGGCGTCTACGGCGGCTCGGTGCGGCAGGAGGAGGCCCGGCTGCAGGCGGAACGCGCAGCCACCAACCGCGCCATGCTCAACGAGGCCGAACAGGGCGCCAGCGACGCCAGCAAGGTGGCGCAGATGCAGCAGGAGCTGCGAGACCGCGAGCGCGCCAACGTCGAGGCCGGCATTGCCGTTGAACTGGCGCAAGCAACGTCGGCCGCCGCGCAGCGCCAGGCCGTGGCCGAGCTTGACCTGGCGCGGGCGCGTGCCATCGGTACGGCGCGTGCCAGCCAACTGGCGGTGCTGAATAGCGCGCTGGAGGACCAGCGGCAGCGAGACGTGGTGAGCCTCTCGGACTACTACGAGCGGCGCGCCGCACTGGAGCAGCAAGGCCTGGCAGCCGAGATTGCGACCGTCGACGCCGAGATGCAGGCCGAGCGACGCCGTGCGGACGCCCGGGCCAAGCAGCTGGACGCGCAGATCGCTGCCGAAGCGCGGCGCCAGGCCGAGAACCCGGCCGAGGCCGCCCAGCAGCAGGCACGGCTGATCGAGCTGGCCGCGCAGCGCCAGGCGCAGGGGGTGGAGACCGAGTCTCGGCTGACCGAACTGCGTGCGCAGCGTGGCCGGTTGGAGGTGCAGCAGGCGGAATCTGCCCGGGACGCGGAGCGCCAGTCAGCTGCAGCCAGCGCGGCCGTCACTGAGCGCTGGCTGGAGGACGTTGACCGCCGCCGCCAGGCGCTGGCCCAGCTCAACGACCAGCAGCAGCAGGCCAACGCGGCCACCGCAGTGGACCTGATCGCCGACCCCTACGCCCGCGCCGCGGCGAAGGCGAGGCTGGACATCGATCAGCTGAACCGCTACTACACCGAGCAGCTGGCCGGCCTGCGGGCCCGCTTGCCGGCGCTGGACAGCAGCGATCCCGACCAGGCCGCGGCCGTCCGCCGGCAGATCCTGCAGGCCGAGCAGCAGAAGAACGACGCCATCGTGCTGCGCCAGAAGCAGCTCACCGAGGATCTGAAGCCCGAGTGGCAGCGCCAGTTGGAGGCCTGGAGCGACCACACGCGGCAGATGCGGGAGGCCTTCGACGAGTTCCAGAGCGGCTGGCTGGACTCCGGACGCAACGCGTGGCAGGAATACCTGCGGACGGGGAAGATGAACGTCGATTCGCTGGGCGCTTTCATGCGGCAGCAGTTGGGCGATCAGGTGTTCAAGCAGGCCATCGCCCCGACGTTCAGCCAGATCGGGCAAGGCATCGCGACCCTGTTGGGCATGGGCAGCGGCCCGGGCGACGGGGGCGCAGAAGCCGCGCTGATGGGACAGGCCGGGGAAAGCACGGCGCGCAGCCTGAACACCGCGGCAGTGAACACCAGCACCACGGCCATGAGCAGCCTGGCCCTGAGCGCCAACAGCGCGGCATCGGCGCTCACGGCCGTGGCGGCCTCGGGAGGCGGCAGCAGTGGGGTGGTGGGCCTGCTTGGCAGCATCGGCAGCATCTTTGCCGGCGGCGGCAGCGGCGGTGGCGCGCCATCGGATGCCGAAGCTGCGGGCCTGATCGGCGGCCGAGCCTCGGGCGGTGATGTCCAGCGCGGGCGGATGTACGAGGTGAACGAGCGCGGGCCGGAGCTGCTGTCGGTCAACAACCGCACGTACCTCATGATGGGCGGCAAGGATGGCTACGTGGTACCCAATGGGCGGGGCGGCCAGCGCGGTGGTGCGGACGGGCGCGGCGGGCTGCAGCTGACCTATGCGCCCCAGATCTCCATCGACAGCCGAAGCGACCGCGCCGACGTCGAGCGGCTGGTGAGCCGCGCGGTGCGAAGTGGGCAGGTCGAGCTGATGGACATGATGCGGCGCGGTCAGGCCTGACGGCTGCAACCCCTGCATTTGTCTGCGCCCGGCAGCCAAGCTGTCGGGATGCAGACATTCGACTGGCCCGACTCCCTGCGCCCCGCCTCGGTGGAGTGGGGGCTCATCGTGCCGCAGCTCACCGGCCGCAGCGCGTTCGACGGCTCCAGCTATTCCGAGACCATGGGCGCTCCCCGCTGGGCGTTCTCGATCACTCTGGGGCCCCGCAAGCTGAGCGAGATGCCCGCGTGGGAAGCGCTGATTGATCGCCTGCGCGGCGGCGTCAACCGGGTGCGTGTGTGGGACTGGCGACGCGAGGCGCCGCTGGGAGTTGCCGCCGGCGCGCCCACTGTTCGCATCGCTGCAACCGGCAGCACGCTGCAGCTGCAGGGCTGGTCTGCCGGCGTGACGGGCGTGCTGCTGGCGGGCAGCTACTTCAGCGTCAACGGTGAGCTCAAGAAGCTCACGGTCAGCATGGACAGCGACGGCAGCGGCCGCAGCGTGGCGCAGTTCGAGCCGCCACTGCGCGCGCAGGCGCCGGTCAATGCACCGCTGACGCTGGTGAAGCCCACGGCCAGCTTCGTCATGACCAGCGAGCCGCCGCGCTGGGGGCAGGTCGGGGCGCGGACGAAGGACGTGACGCTGAACTTCGAGGAGGACCTGCGCCCATGACCACCCGTGATGAAGCGCTGGCCGCCCCGCATGCCGGCGTGCTGGTGCTGCTACAGATGGACTTCACCACCGGCACGCAGCGGCTGACGAACTGGACGCACTCGGTCGACTACTTCGGCTTCACCTGGCAGGGCCTCGGGCCCATCGTGGGCGTCAGCGTCATCCAGCAGGAGGAGGAGCTGCAGTTCCCGGCTGTCGACGTGCAGCTGAACCTTGCCAAGGCCTCTGTTCTGTCCATGGCGCTGGGCGCGGCCGCCACGTACCGCGGCCGGCCGATCACGATCTGGCAGGGGCTGCTTGACGATGACCTGCAGCCGGCCGGCGACCCTGAGTTGGTGTGGGCCGGCCGAATGGACCAGGTGCGGTTCAACACCGGTACCGGCGAGCCCGGGGACGACAGCGCCGCGGCCGTGATGCGTTGCGAGATGCCGGGGCGCGACACCCGGGCCGCCATGTCTCTGCGGCTGACGCATGCCCAGCACGTCGCGCGCCACCCGGGCGACACCTTGCTGAGCCGCATCGAGCGCATGAAGGGGCAGCCGCAGGTGTGGCTGTCGACACGCTTCCAGCGGCAGGACTGATGGCGCGCATTCCGACGTGGCCCCACGCGCTGCAGGCCCTGATGGATGCGCGCAGTCTGGTGCCGTTCGCCTGGGGGCCGAACGACTGCGCCAGCTTTGCGGCGGACGCCGTGCAGGCGATGCGAGCGGAGGACGTGCTGGCCGAGTTGCGCGGGCCGCGCCGTACCGCCTACGCGGCGCGCCGGCAGGAGCGGGCCATCGGCGGCATCCCCGCAGCCATGAGCCGCGCTGGACTGGCCGAGGTGCCGCCCGCGCTGGCGCAGCGCGGTGACCTGCTGTGGCTGGCGCAGGCGGGCCAACAGGTGCTGGCCGTGTGCTGGGGAGAACTCGCGGCGGCGCCGGGCCCGCAGGGCCTGGCTTTCGTGCCGACTGACCGTGCTGTGAGGGCCTGGCGGGTATGACGACACGTGCGCGATGGGCGCTGATCGTGCTGGTGTTGCTGGCCTGGTGGACGATGCCGGCAGCGCCGGACGACATGCAGCTGGCGATGCCGCCGCTGATCGCCGCGGTGGCCTATGCGGTGGCCGCCTACGCCGGCTACATCACGGTGGTGCAGGCCGCCATCATGATCGCGGTGACGGTCTACGGCGCCGTGTCGGGCAGAGAGGCGGCGCGTCGGGCGAGGAACCAGGCGCGCGACGCCTACAACAACAGCCTGGCGGACCGCACTGTCAACATCGTCTCGACCGAGGCGCCGTGGCAAATCATCTACGGCGAGGCCGTGGTGGGCGGGGCCATCGTGGCGCAGCTCACCAGCGGCGACAAGGACCAGTACAAGCATGTGGTGATCGTGTGGGCGGCGCACGAGTGCGATGCGATCACGGATCTCCTGGTCAACGGCGTCTCGGTCGGATCGCTGGACAGCGAGGGCTACGTCACGGGTGGGCGCTACGCCGCCGCGGAGACGGACACCGTGACGCTGAGCCGCGTGGTGAACGGTTCTGGCCAGATCTCGCTGGGGATCTCCAACGCGCAGCGTGTGCTGGCGATCAGCGATGGCGGCGCGCCGCCCTTCCAGCTGCCGGGCAGTGAGTGCACGTTGACGGCCGGCACGGTGCAGATCGGCGCGCCACACGTCAGCTACTGGGCCGGCAAGACCGTGAGGGTGACGGTGGACACCTCGCAGTCATCGGCGCGGCTGCGTGTTCGCCACCACCTCGGCACGCTCACGCAGACCGCCGACGCCGCCACCATGGCCGACTGCCCGGGAGACTGGACGGCCAGCGACCGCGGCCTGGGGCTGTGCTACTCGATCATCAAGCTGGACCTGAACGAGCGCGAGTTCCAGGGCGGGCCGCCGCAGTTCACCGCGCGCATTCGCGGCCGCAAGCTGTATGACCGCCGCACCGGCACCACTGCATGGAGCAGCAATAACGCGCTCTGCATCGACGACTTCCTGCAGGCGGAGTGGGGCAAGCGTGCGTTGAGCACCCAGATCGTCGCGAGCAGCGTACAGGCCACCGCCAACGTGTGCGACGAGGGCCTGAGCCTGCACTCGGGTGAGAAGCGCTACACCTGCAACGGCGCGTTCACGACAGACCGCAACCCCGATGCCACGCTCACCGAGCTGTGCCAGAGCATGGCCGGCTTCGTGACGTACACCGGGGCGTGGCATCTGCAGGCCGGCGCCTGGACAGCGCCGGTGATGGACCTGGGCGACGCCGAGAACGCCGGCGCCGTCGAAGGCGTGGCCGAGGACTCCGCCAATGACGCCTTCAACGGCGTGCGGGGGCAGTTCTACGACCCCGACCGCTTCGACCAGTTGACCGACTACACCCCCTACCAGAACGAGGCGTTCGTGGCTGCGGACGGCGAGGCGCTGTGGACCCCGCTGAACTTCCCGTTCACGAACAAGGGCTGGCGAGCCGCCAACCTCGCGCGCATCCACACCGAGCGGTCGCGCGGCATGACGCTGGTGGTGCCGTGCAAGCGCGTGGCGCTGAAGCTGCGCGTGGGCCACCGTGTGCGCTACAGCAACTCGCTTTTGGGTATCAGCCTTGCCACGTTCCGCGTGGTGAAGCGGCCGTACCGGCTCGGGCAGCCGGTGCAGCTGACGCTTTCGCAGGATGTGGAGAGCTTCTACGACGAGCTGGACGACGCGCCCGGCGCGCTGCCAAGCCCGGCCGTCTACCAGCCCAACCCTTGGGTGGTGGATGCAGTGTCCGGCCTGGCCGCATCGAGCGGCACGGCCACGCTGCAGCTGCAGTCCGACGGCACCGTGACGAGCCGGGTGCACGTCACCGTCTCCGCAAGCGATGACGTGCTGGTGCGCAAGGATGGCGCGCTGCAGGTGGAATACCGGCGCGACCTCGACACCGCCTGGCAGCGAGCGCCCGAGGCCAGCGGCACAGCCACGGATCTGTGGCTGATGGGGCTGGAGGAGGGGCAGGTCTACGTCATCCGGGCGCGCTGGCGCAACGGGCTGGGGGCGGCGGGAGACTGGCGCAGCACGTGGGTGCTGCACGTGGGCAAGACGGAGGCGCCGGCAGCGGTAGCTGGCTTGTCGGCGACCGTGATCCCTGGCGCCGTGCGCATCAGCTGGACCGAGTGCGCCGAGGCCGACTACAGCCTTTCCCGGCTGCGCTACGGCGCGAGCTGGGCGGCGGGCGCGCCGCTCAAGTTCGACCGGCCCGGAACGAGCTACGACTGGCAGTGGCCCGCGCTTGGGAGCTACAAGATCTGGGCGGCCCACGAAGACAGCACGGGAAACCTCGGTACGCCGGTGAGCGTAGCCGTGACGGTGGATTCGTCGATCTACATCGGCTCGTCAACCATCACGCCTTCGCCTGGCTGGCTGAACAGCAACATCACGATGAACGCCGACGGCACCATCAACGGCGCCGGTGGCGGCGGCGCGACGCTGAGCGGCATGGGGCTACTCACCTTCCGAGTGATCGCGCAGGGCAACTCAGCGACGGGTGTGCCGGCTACGCCTGGCATCTGGAGGGATGGTTTCCATATCGGCGCTGTCGCGCGCAGCTACTGCTTGGGCAAGATCCGCAGGAGTGACGGCGTGCTCGTCTCCAACGACGCCTACGACGTGTGGGGTGATGCCAGTCAGGCCGCGGCCCTGGCCGCAGCGCTGAATGCTACGAGCAGCGACTACATCGTCGTCGTGCATGGATACGACGAACCACAACGCAACCGACTGTCCGGCGGTTTGCCGGCGGCCATGTACCGCTGCGGCGCCTCCCAGGCAGTGTTTGGCAGCCCGCAGCTCAAGATGCGATCTGCCTATGTCCTCATCGGCATCGCCGGATGCGGTGAGGGCAACGGCGCGGAGGCCTACCAGGGTTCTGTAGACCTAGACCCCAATGCCTGGGTGGATGTTGGCTTTGCATTGCGTGGCGGCAACATCGTCGGGGTCAACGCGGCCTACACGCCGCGCACCCTGGCGGACTACAGCTACACCGGCGATCTGGCTGCAACCAAGAACACACTCACGCGAAGCACCAGCGCACCAAGTAGCCCGACGGATGGCGACTTCTGGATCGACACCAGCGTCACGCCCAACACCATTCGCGTGCGACTGGGCAGCACATGGCAGTTGGCAGGCACCTACGTCAACGGCACAGCCCAGATCGTCGATGACGCCAATCTCGGGTTGACCGCGCTGTGGTCAGGTGTCGCCGGGGCTGGAAAGCCGCTTGACAACGCCGGTCGCACCGTTGACCTGGGCGCGGCAACCGGAGTGTTTGGCGCCCGCAATCGCGACGACGCGCCGGGCGAGTACCCCTACGGCCGTTCGCAGCAATTCAAGCAGGCTGACTCGATCGGGCTGAGCAGCGGCAACGGCACCTACTGCACGCTGGAAACCATCATCCAGTACACCGACGACACGGGCGGCCCGAACGTCCAGTACGCCTACCAGGGCGACAAGACCTGGCGCAGGTCCGCACTGCGCAGCGCCAGCTCGTGGGGCGCGTGGACCCAGGATCTGGACCGCAATGCCTACACAGGATCTCTCACGGCGACCACCAACAACGTCACCTACAGCATGTCCGCGCCCGGCAGCGCGGTCGACGGTGACATCTGGGTGGACCTGAGCACCACGCCGGCCCGCATCAAGCTGCGCGTGGGCGGCAACTGGCAGAGCGGCGCGACCCTGACCACCAACACCAACCAGCTGACCGATGGCGCGGGCCTCGGCAACACGGCGGTGTGGTCGCAGGTCAGCGGCAGCGGCCGGCCGGCAGACAGTGCCACCAAAAACGTGCTGACGCGCAGCACCAGCGCGCCCAGCAGCCCGACCGATGGCGACCTCTGGTGCGACACCAGCCTCACGCCCAACGTCTGGAAGGTCCGCCTCGGCGGTACCTGGCAGCCCGCGGCCAGCTACGTCACCAACACGGCCGACATCGTCGACGGCGCGAATCTCGGCCTGACCGCAGTGTGGACGGGCGTGACGGGCAGCGGCAAGCCAGCCGACAACGCCACGCGCAACCAAGTCTTCTTCCAGGACGGCGACCCCGTGAGCAGCCCTGGCGGCGTCGTGGACGGTGCGATCTGGATCAGCAGCACCAAGGCCTGGCAGCGTGTGTCTGGTGCTTGGCAGCCCTACGTCGGCGCCGGTTCCGTCGGCACTTCTGAGCTTGGTAGCGCAGCGGCCACCGATGTGACCACCGCGTCGCTCGCGCCGATCTCGTTCAGCAACATCGCATGACCACGCGCACCTTTACCTACGCCAAGCCGGATGCCGGGTCTCTGGAGATCATCTTCTTCGGCGCCTACACGTTCTCGGTGTCGGGAGACGCGGGCTTCCCGGCAACCGGGGGCGCCGACATCGTGCTGGAGTGCACCGTCAGCAACTCGGGTGGTCAGCTGGCCAAGGCATACATCAGCCGCGAGTCACCCAGTACTCACGTGTTCCTGTCTTACCCCGGCGGGAACGACTCCTGGACCGTCGCTGTGACGGACGTTTCGCTCACCTACGGTGGCGGCCTGGGCAGCATGGGTGTGACGCCCAAGCTCTCGTTCCTGCTGATCAAGAAATGACTGCGTGCTCCCTATTCAACCTCGCCACCGGGCAGCTGACCGGTATGAGCATGCTCGCGGACGACGACCTGCTGGCGCTGAACACCCCGGCGGGCCATGCCTGGGTCGATGGCGAGCATGACCCGGAGCGAGTCGAGGTGAGGCTGGTGACCGATGACTTCGGCACCGCGCACCCCGTGCCGGTGAGCCGGGTGCCACCACGCCCGGCGGACAGCGCGTTCCAGACCTGGAGTTGGGACGACGCGAACGGGTGGGTGGCGGCGCCGACTCTGCTGCTGTTGAAGTCCCAGGCCGGGCAACCGGTGTTGACACTGCTTGCCGAGTTGGACGGCAGGCTTGCGCGGCCGTCCGGAGAGGTGGTGCTGGCGCAGGCGCTGGGCCAGGCCGCGCCCGCCGCGGCGGTGCAGCGGCTGCAGGCCATCGAGGCCGACAAGACGGCGCTGCGTGCGCGGCTCACTGCGATCAACGCCGCGGAGAGCGCCGAGGCGTTGGCTGCGGTGGTGGCCGAGCCGGTACCGCTGCAAACGTCCGTCCCGTAGTGCGATCTTGCCGGCGTGTCGGGCACTACCCGGCGAGGAGCGGCAGATGGATGGCTTCAAGTTCGGGGCTCGCAGCGAGGGCAACTTGGCGGGTGTGCACGCTGATCTGCAGAAGATCGTGCGCCGCGCGCTGCAGCTGAGCGCGGTGGACTTCTCGGTGGTGGAGGGGGTGCGCAGCCTGGCGCGGCAGCGCGACCTGGTGGCGCAAGGCAAGTCGCGCACGCTGCGCAGCCGCCACCTCACGGGCCACGCCGTGGACCTGTACCCGGTAAGCAAGGCCGGCGCGGAGTGGCAGCGGGCCGACTTCGCGCCCGTGGTGGACGCGATGAAGCGTGCTGCCGCCGAGCTGGGCCTGCCGCTGGAGTGCGGACACGACTGGAAGGCGTTCCCGGACTCGCCCCACCACCAGCTGCCGGCCACGGCCTACCCGGCATGAGCCTGCCGGCCCGCATCCTGGCGCAGCTGGTGGCGCTGCTCATCGCCTTCTCGGCGGGCTGGGGCGTGCATGTGCGCAAGGTGGCTCGCGACGCGCTGGCCGCGCAGCTGCGGCAGGCTGAAGACAGCCGCGAGATGGAGCGCCTGGCCAACCGTTCGATGACAAGGATCAGCGATGCCCTCACGAAAGACCGCCTGCGCAGCGATCGTGCTGCTGCCGATGCTGCTGGCCGGCTGCGCGAGCTCGCCGCCAGCACCAGTGCGCCAGCCGGATGCCCCAGCCGAAATGATGACCCCCGCCCCGCCGCAGGGGTACTTCGTGACGAGGATCGAGGCGATCTTGTCGCGCTCGCCCAAGAAGCCGACGCCGTTGCCGACCGACTGAGGGCCTGCCAGGCGGTGAAGTCGGCGCGCCCGCCGTGAGGTGGGCTCAGCCGCCTCGCAGGAGCGTGAGTAGCGCGAGCTGGCGCTCCGGTGACAACTGTGCAAAGAGGATCAGCAGCGCCTGCTCGTAGGGGTTGTCGCGCCCGCCGAACTGGTTGCCATTGCCGTCGTCAACCCCGGCGCCAGGATGGTGAACGACGTGGTTTCTCAGCTGCGTTGCGCGCTTGCTCACCTCACCAGAAACGCTGTCCGAGAGGCGCTTGACGATCTCTGAACTGAGCGTCCGCTTGTTCACCGAAGCGAGGCGTGCCAAGTCGTGCTTCAGGTCACTGGGCAGACGCACCGTCGTGACGATGAGCGAGTCGGCTTCGGCTTCAGTGTCCATGTGGCGAGGCATGGCGCATGTTATCCGCCCGCTGAAAATGTCTTGTATTCGCCGCGAATACAAAGTATTCTGAATGCATCGCAACGAATACGCGAAGCACCGGCGGACCACATGAACGCGAAGACCAAAGCAAAACCCAAGACCGTGACGCTGACTGCGCGCATGCCCGCGCCGTTGGTGCGCATGCTTGACAAGGCCGCCGAGCAGGCGAAGCGCTCGCGCTCTGCCGAGATGCAGCTCCGGATGGAGCGAAGCCTCGCCGCCGAGCCTGTGGTGGGCGTGTCGGGCAGGGGACAGTGATGCGCGCATCAGGCATGGCTGCAGTGTGTGCGCCCCGGCGCGCTGTTTCCAATGAATTTGCGGCGGGAGGTCAGGCATGACGCGCAAACCCGCATCCCGTCGCCCCGCCACACGCTCGGTCTACGAGGCGTTCCGCGAGCTGGTCTACATGGGCGGCGCACGTGGCGTGGAGGACGCTGCGGCGTTCCTTGGCATCCGCACCGGCACGCTCTACAACAAGGCCGACGCCAGCGACGAGAGCCACTCGCAGCCGACCATTAAGGACCTGGTGCAGCTGACGCACTACCGCGGCGACACGAGGGCGGTGGACGCCCTGAACGAGATGTTCGGCCGCGCGTGCTTCGACGCGTCGCGGTTCGAGCAGCACAGCGACGAGGCGCTGCTGGAGCTGCTGTGCACGCTGGGCTCGGAACACGGTGAGTTCCATGCAGCCGTGGGCCGCGCGCTGGCGGACAAGCGCTTCAAGCCCAGCGAGATGTCCACGGTGCGGGCTGAGGCGTTCGACGTCGTGGCGGCGCTGATGACGCTGGTGGCGCGCCTGGAAGGCCTCGTGGACGAGGAGGGTGGCGATGACTAAGCGCCTGACCCCACTGATTGAGCGGCCCGTGAACCACCACATGCCGGCAGCCGCTCGCCTGAACCCTGCGGCCCTGGTGGGTTCGTTGCTGTTGGCCTTTGGCCCCGCGCTGTCGGCGGCCGTGGCCAGCTACCGGAGGGAACGTGATGCCTGCGACGCCACCGTGCCAGCTGCCGCTGGAGCCGCCGCCACCAGTCACGGAGGCCGACGTGCTGGCCGAAGCCGAGCGGATGCGGCTGAGCCGCGCGTACTGGCGACGCCGGTACCGCAGCCTGGAGGCGGTGCTGGCCGACCCGCTGGCAGCGCACACGTTGTTGATCTGCGCGCGGCGCGCGCTGCACGCGAGGCGCGACGCCTCGCGGTGAATCCCGGGTCCGCACCGCCGCCACCGTGAAGCGGCGGGCACTGGACTGGCTGGTGGCGGCGCTGGTGGCCGTGAGATACGGCGCGCTGACCAACCACTTTTCAACGAGCGAGCAACAGGCAGGAGATGGCCATGCAACTGATGAAGCGATACCTGGACGAGGAGCAGCAGCGCCGGCTGCTCCAGGCTCCGAAGCGGGTGGCTGACCCGCTGGCGCAGCGAGACTTTCACTGGCTGCGATTGATGATCCAGACGGGCATGCGGGTGGCGGAGTTCGCCAGCCTGACGCTGGCCCAGGCCGAGAGCGCGCTGCGCACGGGCTGGGTGGTGGTGCCGAAGGAGGCCCGCAAGGGCGGCCGTGAGGGCCACGAGTACGCGGTGACGCAGACGGTGCGCGAGAGCCTGGAGGCGCTGTGCTTCATGGCGCGCGCCGAGGCGCACGACTGGCCCGCCGTGACGCGCGTGCCTCTGGTGTGGGGCCGTGAGGGCACGCCGCTGAGCGTGCGTAGCTATCAGGCCCGGCTGAAGCTGTGGCTGGCCGATGCCGGCTTGGACGAGCGCATCAGCATCCACTGGCTGCGCCACACGCGGGGCATGAACGTGCTGCGCCGCAGCCGGGCCTCGGGTGACAAGCAGGCGCTGAAGCTGGCGCAGCTGGCGCTGGGCCACCAGAACATCAGCAGCACCGGCGTGTACCTGACGCTGAGCCGCGAGGAGTTCGCCGATGCGATGGCGAACGTGGACACCGGCCGCCTGAGCAAGCGCGCAGCGCGCCGGCAGGCCCAGCAGGAGCAGCGGGCATGAAGTACGTGCTGACGATGTTGCTGGTGGCTGCCATCGGCGCCGTGCTGCTGGCCTGTGGTGGCGGTGGCGACAACCAGACGGAGCCGACCCAGCCCACGCCGGCCGTGGATTGCAAGGCCAAGCCGGAGGCATGCAAGTGATGGCGCTGCGCATCCTCTTTGTGCTGGGGCTGCTGGCCGTGGCGCTGGCCCCGCTGGGCTTGCACCTGGCCGTGGTGGCGCCGCAGCTGGTGCGCAGCGGGCACCGCGCGATGGCGGTGGTGAGCCTCGTTGGCGCTGTGGCCTGGTACGCCGTGTGGCTGCGAGCTCTGCCCGTGTGGAGGCGCCCGTGAACGCCGCCGACCGCGAAGCCCAGGCCGCTGCCATGCAGGCGCCGGACTGGCGCTACCAGGCGCCGTTCCGCTGCGCTGGTGGCGTGGGTTGCCTGTACCGGAAGGTGGAGCTGATGGCTTCGCCCGGCGAGCTGGGCATCACGCTCCGCCGCCGCGACGGATCCAACCGCGTTTCGCTGCAGACCACGCTCTACCTCGCGCAGGGCACGGTCCACAGCGAGAGCTATCTGACGCCCCAGCGCGCGATCGCGCTGCGGGACGCCCTCAACGACTACCTGGCCGATGTGCGGCAGGAGGCCCTGAAATGAACGATCTGCAAGCTGCATCGCTCAAGCGCGTTTGGGAGATGGCACAAGGCAGCCATGGCGGCGCCAACGTGTGCGCGAAATTCCTGCTGGGGCTCTACAACGGCGACCGCTTCAAGTTCGACCTGACCGAGCTGCGCCGGCTGGATGACGAGATGTGGACGCACTGCATCAACGTGCTGAAGCTGGACTCGACGCCGAAGCAGGAGGTGCACAACTGGCTGAACATGCTTTACGGCCGAACCGACATGGGCGACCGCTTCGAGCTGCTGGCCTGCGACTGGCGCCTGAAGGGCAAGTGCAGCCGCGAGTGGGAGAAGGAACTGCGCGCGCGGAGGGCATCGTGATCCCCGCGCCCGCCTGCTGGGCCCGCGTGGACGCGCCCAAGCCGCCCCGGCGCGACATGGACGTGGTGGTGGAGCTGGCGAGCGGCGAGCGCGTGGCGTACCGCCGCGCCTATCGCGCCAGCCTCGACGCCTACGGCCAGGCGCTGGAGACCTACCCGGACGCCTCGCGTATCAGCGTGACGCCCGTTCCGCGTGAGGCTGCCAGTGCGAGTTGACCGGCCGCAGCGCCCGCGTCAGCCGGCCGCCAGCCACCGCTGCGTGGCTGGCAACTGCCAGCACCAGGTGCCGCACACGCTGCTGATGTGCAACGACCACTGGCGCCAAGTGCCGGAGAAGCTGCGCCGCGAGATCTGGCTGCAGTACCGGCGCCTGGACAGGCACCCGGAAGCACGGGAGCTGCACCGCAAGGCGGTGCAGGCGGCCATCGACACGGTGTACGCCAAGCAGCTCAAGAAGAAAGACGGGCGGGACGCGGCGACGAAGCCGCTGTTCTGACCCCCACCCCAACGACAACGCGCCGGCCCCGCCGGCCATGCCCACCCGATGGCCACCAACGAGAACGACATCATCAGCCGCGCCGACCGGGTGGACTGCGCCGCGCTGCTGGAGAAGCTGGGTTTCCAGAAGGAGGGCGGCCGCTGGCACCGCCCGCTGGGACAACGCCGCCCGGGCGACACGATGGGCGTCGTGGTGCGCCCCGCAACCACCGAGACGCTGAGCAGCTGGGAAGACTGGGACCGCACTGACGACGACGGCCACTATGTGCACGGCGGCCCCATCGAGTTGCTGCAGTACCTGTGGCAGATGGACCGCCCCGAGGCCATTGCGCACATCCACCTGGTGATGGGCTGGCTGGATGAGCAGGAGGACCCCGAGGCCAGCCGTGCCGACCTGGTGGCGCGCCGCGCGCTGGAGCGGGCGCACGAGCTGCCGCGCCGGCAGCTGCTTCTGGACTGGACGACGGAGCAGGGCCTGCCCGAGAACATCGTGTTGCAGGCCATCGGCGAGGGCACGCTGGGCATGGACGACTGGCGCGACCCACGCGTGGCGCCCGGAGAACCTTGGCACGGCGGCGATGCGATGGCGTCGATCGTTCGCCACCCGGCCACGCGCGACGTGGTGGCGGTGCACCTGGACTACTTCAACCCCGAACGCAACGGCGGCCATGGGCACAAGACCGTGGGCCCGCGCGACGGTGCGCTTTGGTGCCTGGACTGGAAGCGGCTGGCCGGCGCGCGGCGCGTGGTGGTGGTGCTGAGCGTGCTGGACGCGCTGGCCGTGGAGAGCCTGCGCATGCCCCACACCGCCGTGGTGGCGCTGCGCTCCGCCTGGACGGCCCGCATGGCCGACTGGCGGCTGCTGCGCGGCAAGGCGGTGGTGATCGCCATCGCGCCCGGCGACGTGCCGGAGGACGGTCCGGCCAAGGGCTATGCACCCGGCATGCGCGCGGTGTGGGATGTGCACTCGGCGCTGCTGGCGCTGGACGTGCCGGTGCTGGCCGTGGACACGCAGGACTGGCACGACGACGGCGAGGCGCTGGCCGGCCCGGCGGCCGCGCTGAAGGCCTGGGGCGCCGCCAAGCTGGCCGGCGCGCTGAAGAAGATGGAGCCGTGGCTGGTGACGGGCATGCCTGGCGGCCACAAGCCCGGCGACGTGCCCAGCGGCAAGCCCCGGCTGTGGCTGCCGCGGCACGACTTCCTGAGCTACTGGCGGTATCGCGTGCGGGACGACTTCACCCAGTACGTGTCGAAGTACAGCGAGAAGCCGAAGGACGAGGACGAAGAGGCCGGCAAGACCGAGAAGGTGGAGGGCGGCGAAGAGCTGAGCATCACCTACGAGAGCGTGGCCGGCTTCCGGGTCGCTGGCATCAGCCGCGTGCGAATTGCCAGCCCGGTCTCGACGATGACCGGCGACGCCGACCTGGCGCCCAACACGGTGTTCAGCATCAGCGTGCAGGTGCCGCGCTATGGCGACAGGCTGCTGCGCCGCGTGGTGGCCGACGAGGACCTGCACAACGTGGAGAAGTGGAAGAAGCTGGGGCCGATCTACTCGGCGCCGAACTTCCTGCGGATGGTGAACATCCTGGAGCGGTCCGCCGACATCGGCAGCCGCGACGCGATCAACTTCGTGGGCCTGGCCTGGCGCGACGGGCGCACGGTGGTGAACGAGGGGCCGGATTGCTACTTCGCCGACCCGGTGCAGCAGTGCCCGTACTACAACCTCACGTTCCCTACCGGCCCGCGGGACAGCGCCAAGCGTGTGCTGCAGGCCTTCCAGAGCACGTTCAAGGGCAACGGGGCGGCCAAGATCATGGTGTGGGCGCTGGGAGCGCACCTGAAGGCGTTCCTGGGCTTCTGGCCGCACTTCGCGTTCGGCGCGGACAAGGGCGTGGGCAAGGACACGCTGCTGGCCCGCCTGCAGCGCGCCATCGGCATGAGCGTGATGAGCCGGCAGAGCATGCAGACGGAGTTCCGCATCCTGACCAGCATCAGCTACACGAGCCACCCGGTTGGCTGGGGTGAGCTGAGCGCCAACAAGAAGGACCTGATCGACAAGGCGGTGCACAACCTGCAGGAGTGCTACCAGTACAGCCACACCCGCCGCGGCGCGGAGCTGAAGGACTTCCTGCTGTGCGCGCCGGTGCTGCTGGCCGGCGAGGACCTGGAGGAGCTGCGCAGCCTGCACGGCAAGCTGGTGCGCAACAAGCTGAGCAAGCAGCACCAGGGCCCGCTGATGCCTGAGGACCTGCCGGTGTTCCCCGTGCGGGAGTGGCTGAACTACCTGGCCGGCCTGACGAAGGAGCGCGTGCGCGAGCTGCACGCCGAGGCCCGTGAGGAGCTGAGCCGCGCGTGCGCGGCCACCGCCACCGACGCCGGCGCGGCGCGGATGCTGACGAACTACGGCGCGCTGCGCGCCGCGTGGGTGCTGCTGTGCGACTTTGCCGGCATGCCGGTGGAGCATGGCAGCTTCCTGCCCGACCTGACGGCGGAGATGAACGCCCACATCATGGAGAGCGCGGGCGACCGACAGCCGTGGGTGTGGATCGTGGACACGCTGCTGAGCGAGATCGCTCGTGGCTCGTTCCGCTTCCCGTACGCGTGGACGACGCACGAGGGCTCGGATGTGCTGGCCGTGCGCACCAGCCATGTGATGGACCACATCAGCCGCGAGCCGAGCTTGCGGGAGTTCTACAACGGGCTGCCGATCAAGAGCGACCGCATCTTGAAGCACCAGCTGATCCAGGCGGAAGTGGTGCTGAGCGACTGCATCGAGAGAACGGTGCATGGCCGGCGCATCTCGAACATGACGGCGCTCAGCCTGGACGGGCTGACGCGCTACGGACTGCACGCCACGCCGACTGCGGATGACAGCAAGGACGGCGCTGCCGGGCTTGGCAGTGCTCTTGGGCCCGATCGCGGGCGAGATATGCGCGGTGAGCGCTATTCAGTGGAGGTATGACCATGAAGCCATGGGGTTGGACTAAACAGCAGGTTCAGACGCTGAAGGACCGCTATGCGGAGGCCAACAACAAACGCCTCGCGGATGAGCTGGGCGTGCCGGTCAAGACGTTGTTGAGCAAGGCCTGGGCGATGGGGCTGAAGAAGTCACGCACCGGTCTGACGGAGTGCCGAGCCCACCCGGGCAGCCGCCAGGGGCAGGTGCGCGATCTGGTGAAGGCCGCGGGCCTGCGCGGGCTGCGTGCTGTCGACGTGGCGACGGCACTGGGTACCAGCACCGACGCCGCACACACGACGCTGAGCAACATGACCCAGAACGGGCTGCTGTGGATCGTGCGCGGCCGCCGTGGCGAGTCGCGCTGGTTCTCGTCGGAGGCGCTGGCGATGCAGGCGCGGGATGCGGCTGCCGCACCTTTCCGCGAGCCGCTGAGCCCATGCCCCGCCGTGCTGGTGGCGGCGCCAGCAGCTGCCGAGCCGGTGCCCCTGAACGTGACTGCAACCACGCGTCACGTGGTGGCACCGCCCATGCCGGACCGCTACGCCTGCGAGGCGCCGGCCGATGCCGTGTTCGCCAGCCGCCGCCCCGGCGAGTACGCGCTGCCAGCCAGCCGTTGGGTGTCGGCCGTCACTGGCCAGGCCTAACCCTTTCGCCGGCCGTGCTGCGCTGGGCGCACGGCGAGCGGCTTGATTGCCACCAGCAGGAGACCGAGAACATGAACATCACCAGGATCACCAGCAGCACGCCGTGCTTCGGCATGTGCTGCCCGCGGCACGGCCAGTGCCAGCGGTACGCCGCCGTGGAAGGGCACGCCAGCCCCCACGTCATGGACACCTGCGACCCGGGCGATGGCTCACGGCCGCAGTTCGTCCAGGATCTTCAGCAGCAGGAGGAGCGTCATGCTGAAGTCGCCTGACCTGATTGCTGTTCTCACTGCGCTGCGCATGAGGTTCAACGGCTTCCAGCGCTTCTCGTTCTTGTTGGATGGCTCAGGCGGTGTTCGACGCGCTCCCGACAGAGCGGGCCAGTGGGTCGACCAGGCGGCGGTTTCGCAGTTGCTGGACGAAACCTGCACCGACTGGTTGGAAAAACAGCTGGGCGTTCTGCAGCGCCGTCCGCTGTTTGACCGGTTCGGCATTCTGCTGGACGACATTGCCAGCTTCCTTAATGGACATGCTCAGGAGGAGAAGGCCCGCGGCAATGACTCCACGGCGGCCGGTCGAGAGGCTCAAGCGTTCGCGCTGCGCGAGCTGCTCCACCACCTGATCGCCGGGCATCACGTTGCTGCCGCCACCGGTGAGGTGCTGTTCTGGTACCGCCCTTGCAGTGACGGCACGTTCGAAGGGCCCTTGCCCGACCGCGTGATCGAGGACGTGCGGAAGCGATGCGGCGCGTGGGTCCCGCTCTATGCGGGCAGTGCGCCGGCAGCCAGCACGCCCAAAGCCTGGCCTGAGTTGCTTCCTTTGCTCAATGCGTACGCCTCGGCCATGACCGATGCCTCGTTGCACGAAAGCGCCAGCAAGACGGACATCGCGAAGAGCCAGGCCTTGAAGACGCTGGCACGACTGCGCGACGCGATCTACGGTGACGCCAAGAGCTACGGCGAGGTGCCGCGATGAGCCGCGCCGAGATTCGCCACTTCCACCTGTTCTGTGGCCTGGGCGGGGGCGCCAAGGGCTTCAACATGGGTGAGGCCCGCGTGGGCCAGCTGCAGGCCAAGTTCCGCTGCATCGGCGGCATCGACATCGACCCTGCGGCGATGCGCGACTTCCGCACTCTCACGGGCGTGCCGGGCACGGTGATGGACCTGTTCGACCGCGAGCAGTACATGGCCTTCAACGGCCACGAGCCGCCGGCTGACTGGCGCGAAGCCACGCCACAGGACATCCAGCGTGCCGCCGGCGGCGAGCGTCCGCACATCGTGTTCCTCTCCGCCCCGTGCAAGGGCTTCAGCGGGCTGCTGAGCGAAACGAAGAGCCGCACTGACAAGTACCAGGCGCTCAATCGCCTGACGCTGCGCGGTGTGTGGCTGATGCTCGAGGCCTGGGCCGATGACCCGCCGGAGCTGGTGCTGTTCGAGAACGTGCCGCGCCTGGCCAACCGGGGTCGCTCGCTGCTGGACCGCATCACGGCGCTGCTGCGCCGCTACGGCTACGCCACTGCAGAGACGACGCATGACTGCGGCCAGATCGCAAACCCGCCGCTGGCCGAGAGCCGCAAGCGATTCCTGCTGGTGGCCCGGCACATCGAAAAGGTGCCCGGCCTGCTGTACCAGCCCACTACGCGCTCGCTGCGCGGCGTGGGTGAGGTGCTGGGCCGCATGCCGTTGCCGGGCGACCTGCGCGCCGGGCCCATGCACCGCGTGCCGGCGTTGCAATGGAAGACCTGGGTGCGGCTGGCCTTCGTGGAGGCCGGCAAGGACTGGCGCAGCCTGAACCGGCTGGTGGTGAAGGACGGTGTGCTGCGGGACTACTTGATGGTGCCCACCATGTTCCGAGGTGGCCTGGGTGTCCGCCGCTGGGACCAGCCCACGGGTGCCATTGCGGGCGAGACGCTGCCGTTGAACGGCGCGCACAGCGTGGCTGATCCGCGGTTCGAACAGTCCTCCCGCTGGAACGATGGGCAGGCGTACGGCGTGCTGGAATGGGCCGAGCACAGCGGCGCCATCGCTGGTCAGCAGAACCCGGGGCAGGGCGCGTACAGCGTGGCCGACCCGCGCGTGCCGCGCACGCTGCACAGCAACGCCTTCAGGGTGGTGCGCTGGGCGGACCATGCCAAGACGGTGACGGGCGGACTGGGATCGGTGGGCGGCTGCGTGGCTGACCCTCGCGCCCACACCGGTTTCGGCGGCAAAGGCAAGTACCGCGTGACGGCTTTCGACGAACCGGCCGGCACCGTCATTGCCCGCAGTGATACCGGACAGGGTGCATTCGCTGTCGCGGATCCGCGCAGCGGCATGGACGCGAGCCGAGAGTTCTACCAGACCGGAGGCCACTACGGCGTGGTGCGTTGGGACGAGCCTTGCGGTGCAGTCGCCGCTGCGGCGTGCCACGACAACGGCCGCTGGAGCGTGGCCGACCACCGCATGCCGGCGGCCAGCGACAACCTGGTGGCCCTTATCCGTGCCGAGGACGGCACGTGGCACAGGCCGTTCACGACGTTGGAGCTCGCCGCTCTGCAGAGCCTCATCGACCCCGAGGAGCAACTCGAGCTGGACGGCCTGAGCGACCAAGCTTGGCGCGAGCGCATCGGCAATGCGGTGCCGCCGTCCGCCGCCAAGGCCATGGCCGATGTGTTCGGGCAGTGCCTGTTGCTGGCCTGGAGCGGCGAGACGTTCGCGCTGAGCTCGGCACCAGTTTGGGTGCAGCCGGCTGTCGCTGCCCTGATGGTCGCAAGGGGGCAATCATGATCGGCGCCGCGAGCCACCTGCTGGGCCTCATGCGGCGCGATCCGCGGCTGGCCTTCCTGATCGGCCCGGGCAGTGAGGCCTTCGACCGGTTGACGGCCGACTATGCCGCGGCGCAGGGCATGCCCGTCGAGGCCGTTCGGGAGCGGCTGGCGAAAGCGCTGCCGCAATGGACTGGCGAGGCGCTGGAGTGGCACGACGCCAGCCTGCGCAAACCTGATGCCGAGCTAACCGTGCTGTGTTGGCATGCCGACGACGAGGAGTTCTGGACCGGCTACTGGGACGGCGCCGGTTGGATCGGCTGCGAGAGCGGCGGCAGCGTGCTGGGCATCACGCACTGGGCGCTGCCACGGGGGCCACGATGACCATCAGCCCCCCACCGGCCGCCCGCTTCGCCGTCGTCACAGATCCAGGGACGCTGTTTGAGCGCGTGGACAGCTATCACCAGTCGCTGCTGACCGCCCAGGCCGAGGCGCGCGACCTGCGCGACGACTTCGACAACGTGGACGTGATGCGCGTCGTGCATGCCGGGCTCGGCGGCGCTGCGCACCTCACGACCGAGTTCTGACCAAGCCCCTGGAACTGCCCATCATGAACACAAACAGCATCGGCGGCCCGTGCCTCAAATGCGGTCGCCCCAACATCGACCACGCTGGTGGCCTGTGCCCCACGCCGCCGGTCAATCTGCCGCGGCCAGGCCGTGTCATGCAGCCGACAGGCGGCCTCCGCTTCCTGGAGCGCCAGCAACCCGTAGGCGACGGAACGGCGCGCACTTTGCGGGTGCTGCAGCAGGCCTGGGCTCCCGTCCACGGCGGACCGATTGAGTGGCACGACGTGCCGCTTGCCACCGAGTAACTGTCCAAGCCCCGGAACTGATCCATGACCTACACGATGCTGACCAAGTCCGAGCGCAACCAGATCGGCGAAATCCTGCGCCGCCGCGCCAATGAGATTGCCGGCTTTTCCGACGACTACCGCCGCAAGCCCGAGCACTACGGCAGCGTCGAGCTGGCGCACTCGCGCGAGATCGACCGCCTGCGCCGCCTGGCCGCGCGCGTGGACCCGCCCGAGCCGGAATCCGAGACGGACCCGGACGCCTGACCCCAGCCCCAAGCCTCGGCCATGGAACTGACACCACAGCAGCTGGAAGCGCTCCGCGTCTTCCGCGATATCGAGCACAGCGAGGCGCCGCTGACGGCTGCGCAGATCGTGGCGCTTGAACACCTGACCGTCGAGCTTGTCGCGTTTGATGACGTGCAGCGCCTGAAGCAGTTCGCCCGCGACACCGCAGCCGTCAACCCGCATCTGTTGACGGACATCGAGTCAGGCCTGATCCGCCCATGCCGCGCGCTGACAACGCTGATGGACAGCTACTACGCCGACTCCACCCCAACCCAGAACCCGGGAACTGGCTCGCAGCGCGAGCTGTTCGCGGCCTGATCCCATCACCGAAGCCTGCACGCCATGCCGATCAAGCCCGAGAACCGCCACCGCTATCCGGCCAACTGGAAGGCCATCAGCACCGCTGTGAAAGAGGCCCAGGGGTGGCGCTGCGCCTTCTGCAAGGTCAAGCACGGTGAGCGCATCTGCCGCGGCACCGGCGAGAACGCGGACACCTTCCAGGACGCCGACGCTTGGGTCTACGACGCCGACACTGGAATGAAGCTGGGCCGGGTGCGCATGAGCGACTACGAGGGCTCGAAGTGGACCACCATCGTGCTGACCACAGCACACCTCGACCACCGGCCTGAGAACTGCAAACGCGCCAACCTCAAGGCGCTGTGCCAGCGGTGCCACCTGCGCTACGACGCCGAGCACCACGCCAAGACGCGCCAGGTCACACGGCGCACTGCCGGCGGCCAGATGGAGCTGCTCTCCTGATCCCATCACCATAGTTCTAACGAGGCAATTGCATGCGCACCCTCAGCATTCGCCAGCCTTGGGCCTGGCTCATCGTCAACGGGCACAAGCTCGTCGAGAACCGCGACTGGAGCACGGAGTTCCGTGGTCGCTTCCTGATCCATGCTGGCGGCCAGATGGTGAGGAGGGACTACTGGGCAACGGTGGATCACCTGAAGGCCGAGCTTGGCATCGAGGTGCCGCACTTCACGTCGCTGGACTTTGGCGGCATCGTTGGTGCAGCGACGCTGGTGGACGTGGTGACCGAGATGGATAACCCGTTCTTCATGGGCCCCTATGGCTTTGTGTTGAAGGACGCACGGCCGCTGCCATTCGTTCCCTACAAGGGCCAGCTGAAGTGGTTCGGCGTGCCGCGGGATGTGGTGATGTCCGGCGTTCAGACCGCTACAGATCCAGCGCCATGACCGCCCCCGCGCCCCCTGACGGTATTGGCGATCACCCGGACCGCTGCCCGTGCGACCGGTGCAAAGGTCTTGAGCCTTGCCCCTTCTGCGAGCGTGTGAAGCTGGACGTGGATTGGTGCTGCAGCTGCCGACGCCTGGTGTTCCTGCAGGGCAGGTTCAGGACGCGCGCCGAGCTGGCGGGCGAAAGCGCTTCGATTCCCTCTGGCGCGGCTGCAAACTGATCGTGGCGGCGGAGCGCGGCCAACTGTGGATGCCGGCCTTCGGCAGGATCGAGGGCGGCCGGTGCGATGGATGGCGCTTCGCGTTCATCCGGTTCGAAGTCTGCATGGAGACGTACGAACTGCTCATCGTCGCCACGTGCACGCCTCCGGCTTGGCCGTTCCCGTCGGTCAAGAGGCTACGCCCCGCCGACTATGAGAGCCTGCTCGGTGTGCCTGGCGATCGAGCGAAGCGACTGCATGCGACCCGACTGGTGCGCGAGGCATATGCGGTCCGTGGTCTGCCGGTGCCCCGATGGGTTCCCGAAGAGGAGCGGCCGCCGAGCTCGCTTGAGGATGACCCGTTGTGGAGCTAGGCGCTCCATTGGGTCCGGCCGTGGAAATTCAGAAGCGATTCAGTGCCGGTTGGGCGGCGATGAACAGCATCGCTTCATCCAGCGTTCGCAGCGTTGGCGTGTCGCTGTCGCGTGCACGCTCCCCTTCTGTGTGAGTAGCGGGTTCCGCGGCCTTCGCTGCCATGGCCAACGCCGCGTCGTACCAATGGGCGCTGAGCAGGCCAAGCGCCTGCGCAATGTGAGTCGCTTCCCATTTGTCGGGCTCGCGCTTCTGGCTGCGGATCTCGTCGAGCAGCGCCTGGAGGTGCTGCACCACGTCGGCTTGGCGCTTGTAAGGGGCTTGGGTTGCCATAGGGGCTCCTGAGTTGAGTGCCCCACACTATGTCGTCTGCATCCGGGGGCAAGGATACGGTCCGCGTCAGCTGTCGTTCGCTATGCGATGCCGCCTTCTCATCGCTTCTGCTTTTGCAGGTCCAGCGCGGCCTTCCCATCCCAAAGCAGCTGGCGCAGCCGAGAGATGCCGGCAACGGGCATCAGCACCATGGCGCGCGGGACGCCAGTCGATACCACCAGCTCGTTCTGATCGAGCACAGAGACCGTGAAGCCGCCACGCGTGCGGTACAGGCCATTGACGTTCCTCAATGCCGTGCCGCCAGGTGTCAACTTGGCGAGGTAGTCGATGCCCTTGATCAAAGCGTCGATTTCGTCGTCGTCCACATAGGCGATGCTGAGCCTGACGGCGCGCCCGGGCTCTTCGATCGTGATCGCCAGGCCGAGCTGCGCCACCTTGGGATTTGCGGTGTCTCGCACTTCCTGTGCCTGTACCTTGATCCGGCCCACGGTCTCGCCACCCATGCCGCCCACGTCGGTGTAGTTGGTGACGAGCAGCAGCCCCGAGCGGGCAGACAAAGCGTCGAGCCTTGAGCCAGCTGAGGAGCGCGCAGAGGCCTCGTCTTGCGCCGGCGCTGTTGCCGACATCGACAGCGCGACTATCAGTGTGGCGATCATCCTCATCGTGCCCCTTGGTACGGTTGTTTCACTGCGTCTTTTGTCGTGCGGAGTATGCGGGTTCCACGTGAACGCGCGGGTAGTAGCGACCCGGGGTGGCCGGTACAGTTCGGCCCCATGCTTTCGTACGAAGATGTGCTGAACATCGGCCTGTCTCCCGACGCTGATGCCTTGCAGGCGCAGCTTGTCGATGCCGCGGCCAAGCTCGGTTTTGGGCTTTCTGCCGGCGCATTGGTGCGGGGGCGGCTGGCGTCGCGCAAGGCGGCGGTGCATTCCTTTGGCAACCCGCCAGCGGCGTTCGTGGAAGCCTCCCGATCGCTGGACGATGGGCTGCAGGATCCGCTGCTGACTGCGATGCTCGCAGGCCCCGACTGCTACACCTACGACCAGGCGTTCTATGTCCGCGCCGGTGCGGGGTTGCTGTGGGAGCACCAGGCGCCGTTCGGTTACCGGCGCGGCATGGCGGTTTCACTGCACGAGCGCTCTCATGCCGAGGTGTTCTTCTTCGGGGTCGATGGCCCAGATGCTTTGCCTGTCCAGCCGGCCGCCCGGGCGTCGCTGGAGGGGCAGCTCCGGCTCCTGTCCCTGCATGCTCACGAGGCCGCCAAGCGGCTCTGGACGCCGGCGCCGTCCGTCGATCTGAACGCTGTGGGCGCGGACGAGGTGGAGGCGCTGCGTTGGGCCGCGGACGCTGTGTCGGTGTGGCACACGCGGGGCGTGGCTGTCATTTCCCATCCAGGACGTGAGGACAGCGAACGGCGCGCGGTTCGAAAGCTGGGAGCCTCGTCGCGTTCCCAGGCGGTCCTTCGCGCCATCGAGGGCGGGTTGATCGATCGTTGAGGACGTCCAGCGGAAGCTGGAAGAGTTTCCAGGGTGCCGCTACCTGGAAGGATTACCTAGGTATGCCACAGTGACCGGCGGCCAATTCCGGCCGTGTCCACTGACCTTTGGAGTCCCTCATGAGCGTGTTTATCGACGTCATTTACGAGCTGCTCGGCGTTCCCCGTACCGGCGGCAAGTAGTCAGCCGGTGGCCTCTTCGACGCCGCCTGCCGGAGGCCGTAGCCAACCCTGGCGGACGGCTTCGTAGGCTGCCGCCATGCTGGTGCGGGCTGCCGTGCGCTTGCGGGCGCTTTGCAGGTGGTGCTCGACGGTGCGATGGCTGATGCCCAGCTGGAGCGCCGTCTGTTTGCTGGAGAGGCCCAGCAGGGCCTGCTCCAGGCAGGCGAGTTCTTGTTGGCTGAACGGACTCGCCTGCGTCTGCAGCGTGGCCAGCGATTCGATGCACAGGTTGGCGTCGACGAGCAGCTGACCCATGGTGTGGATGAGCCGGGAGGTGTCCAGATCTGCCGAGGGCTGGCCGTAGCACAGGACGATGCCCCCTCGGCGATTGCGCGCCAGGGCCGCAACGCCGCTCATGTAGCCTGGCAGCTCAAGGCCGATGTGCTGGTGCCGGCCGAAATGCACGGGAAGTGGGCTGCGGCGCAGCCGCTCAAGCAGGCGGCCGATGCTCCAGTGGCTCGCGGTCTTGACGTCATCAACAGCCTCGGGAGGGGCGTTGTGGTGCAGCTGCAGCACGCGGGTCAGATCGTCGTCGCTGTACTGGATGGCCAAAAAGTGGCGCAGCCCAGCTGATTGGCAGGAGTGCGTCAGCTCGGCGCAGAACTCATCTGTGTTGGCCGCGGAGGCCAGTTTGGGGGCGTAGGTGGCCATGGGGCTGGTAGGAATACTTGGGCAATCGGCGCCGTTGCTAACGGCCAGGTGCCTGAAGACACTACGGCTGAGCGCCGCGCCGATGTTAGGAGGGCAACCGGGTGAGAACAGGTGGGTTCTTCATCCGGTATGCCATCGGTTTGCGGGGGGTGGTACAGACCTGGAGGTAGCCGTGCATAGAGCGGCCAGCGCATGAGTTCGAGACCTTGTTTGGTGCCGGCGCTGCCGGTGGATGGGCTGGATGACCTGGCGCAGGCGCTCTGTGCTGCACAGGACATGCTGACCGGCGTGGACACGCTCCTGATGGCCGATGACACAGCGGCGGCCCGCCGCAGTGCGCGGGCGCTGCTCGGCTTGGCGGTGGACATGGTGGCGCAGGCTGGCGAGCTGGCGAGGGCGATGCAGCGGTAGGCCTTCCCGGCATTCCGGACTGCCAATGTCCGGGGGGCTTGCGTAGTGTGGCGGGATGGCCCGCAAAACCCGTGATTGGCGCGACGAACTGGACCGCGTGAGCTTCCGCTGCGGCTTGTGCCGCAGTGCGTTCTCGGCGAAGCCTGAGGTGGTGGAGCCTGCGCCGGAGGAGGAACACCACCCCTGGCGCTACTTCGCGACGTGCCTGACATGCGGCATCGCGAATCAGCCTCAGGCAGCGTGGGAGCGCAGCCTGCTGAAGGCGCACCAGATGTCGACGGGGCCCCGCACCCCGGACGGACTGGCGGCGGCCGCGGCGAACCTGGAAGGTCACCCAACGCCCGAGGAGGCGTTGCGCACGCGATTCAACGCCATGAAGCACGGGCTGAATGCGCGGGTGGCGACCTACTTCCCGGCGCGCCCAGACCGCTACGCGTTCTGCAAGCAGTGCGACGTCGACCGAGACTGGTGCGGTGAGCAGCCGGCGTGCGTGAAGCAGACGGAGCTGTTCATGCTGCACTCCGCCGCCTTCGAGCAGCGCAACCCGAAGGTGTTGGGCCGGCTGCATGGCGACTTGCACGCTGCCCTGGTGGCTTGCCTGCAGATGTGCGTGCAGGAGGTGCTGGGCACGGGCGCCGTGATCAGGACGCCGAAGCTGGAACTGCGGGCCGATGCCGATGGCAACATGGTCAACGAGGTGGTGACGTACTACGACCACCAAGGGGTACTGCGCACGATCTACGACGTGGCGGCGAACCCGGCGTTCAAGCCGATCGCGGACCTGGTGACGCGGCTGGGCCTGAGCCTGGCCGACCTGGGCATGACCATCAAGGCGAACGAGGATGAGCAGGAGCAGCTGCGCGGCCGCCTGGGCGGCGCGGCGCGTGCGCCGGAGGCGCTGGAGGACTTCAGCCGGCGCACGGCGGCGGTGCTGGAGAAGCTGCCCGGGGTGATGGCTGCGGCGAAGGCGGCAGCTGACAACGACCCGGTGCTTGTGGCCCACCAGCGCGCACATGGCGGCGACGGGGGCAGCTGATGCGGGTCAGCGCGGCCGAACGGGTCAAGCATGCCTCGGTGGCCGAAGAGGAAATCATGAAGTTCGCGCGGCCGGACCCCGCCACTGGGGTGCGGCCGCACGCGCTGTGGCACAAGCACGTGCACAACGTGGAGCTGGACCCGGTGCAGATCCTGAAGATGCACGAGATGGACCTGCACCCGAACACCATCGACTTCAGCTGCCGGCGCACGGGGAAGACGGCGGTGAAGGAGATGTACAACCTGGAGCGTGTGGCCACCGAGGCGCACCAGGACTGCGGGATCGTGGCTCCGCGGCAGCAGCAGGCCCAGAACAACCTGGACTACATGTTGGAGGCCATCAGGCGCAGCCCGATGCTGAGCGCCTTCATCAACTACAAGCAGGGCCGCCCGCAGCTGGCGGACACGGGCTTCCAGTTCGCGAACCTGAGCGGCGCGAACTGCTACGGGATCATGAGCCAGATCGACGGGGACTCGCTGACCATCGCGAGCCTCGAGGAGACGGACGACATGCCGCAGGAGCGGCTGATGAGCCGGCTGCTGCCGATGCTGGGCGCGGCCCGGCGGCTCGGGGTGGATGCGGGCACCGCGCGCTTCAAGCCGGAAGTGCGCGTGACGGGCGTCTACAAGGGCGCGGGCGTGGTGCAGGGCCTGATCGACTCTGGCGAGTACCACACGCTGCCCATTGTGGACGTGCACTTGGGCATGGCGCTTGGCGCGGTGGACGCGGACTGGGCCAAGAGCATGCAGGTTCAGCTGCCCGAGGACGAGTACATCCGGCAGTTCCTGTGCCGCAACATTCAGGCGCGCAACTGGATCTGGGAGCAGCACATCCGCCGCGCGCCGGCGCTGGGGCTGGAGGCGGGCCTGCAGCGTGCGATGCCGCTTCCTGGCGCTCGCTACAAGCGGCGCGGGCTGCTGAGCTTCGGCTACGACCACACGGGGCACGGTGAGCGGCCGGAGGCGTCGAAGAGCGCGCTGGTGGTGTGCGAGCAGATTGGCAACTGGGTGACGTTCCCCTTCGTCTACCAGTGGGGCGCGGGCGTGGACGACTCGGCGATCCGCCGCGACCTGGTGAGCTTCTGGGACTACTTCCGGCCGGACTACGCCATCGGTGACGCGTTCGGCGTTGGCATGCTGACAGGGCTGAATGACGACCTGTTCAGCAAGGGGCTGACGCACATCAACCGCGAGGCGGTGGCGGACGGGCAGAGCACGGCCACGGCCTGGGCCGGCTGGGCGTTCGCGCCGCTGCGCTTCGACGGCATGACGAAGCACGTGATGGCGAGCGCGCTGCGCGAGGTGTTCCACCACGGCCGCGCGGCGATGCCCTACGTGGACTCGCTGGCCGATGGCGAGGACGCGACCTGGAAGGCGTTTCTGCGGCAGCTCGGGAACATCCGCGGCGAGCCGACGAAGGCCGGGTACAGCAGCTTCAAGATGGTCGATACCAAGTTCGGTGACGACTTCTTCGATGCAGCTTGTGCCGGCGTGTACGCGCTGATCACGCGCGGGCAGGCCGATGCGCCGACTTTGGTGCAGACGCGGCGCATGGGCCGCGAGGGGCTGCTGGCGGGGGTGCCGCTGGCGCTGAATCGCCAGGGCGTTGGATTCATGGATTGGGTGCGCAGCTTGGCCGGTGGCTGGGCGCCGCAGCCGGGCGGCCAGGTGCTGGTGTGCCAATGAAGGAGATTGCGATGAACTGCTTCAAGCTGGGCTGCACATGCGTGGCAACAAAGAGGCCGGTCTTGAGCTTCAAGGCCACCGGCTTCCCTTGGGCACCGCGTGCGAAAGCCGAACCGCAGGTTGGCGTGTGCGACTTGCATGCCACCCCCGACCCCGACGAGTGGATCACGGACGCCGGATGGGCGCAGATCTGCCTGGCGCTGCGCGGTGCGGGCAAGGCCGCACCGGACCGCAAGACGCTGCGCGTCGAGTACTTGACGATCAACTGAGGAGCGCGCGATGAACTACCTGCGCAACCTGGCCGCCGCCGGCGGCGATTTCATGCGGGCCGCGCTGGCGCCGCTGGTGGGCCGTCCGCCCATGGAGCGCGGGGTTCGGCTGCCAGCCGACCAGGCGCTGATGAGGATGTACCGGCAGTTCGCGTTCAGCACCGAGGTGCGCGACAAGATCGTGGTGATCCGGGAGATGGAGGAGCGTGACGGCCGAGTGCGCAAGATCCACGGCCGCGTGTGCCGCGACACGGTGCGGGGAGGGCTGGTGATGCAGTTCCCGGACACGGGCTCAAGCACGCTGCGCAAGGAATGGGAGGGCTTCACGCGCCGGCTGATGCTGGACCGCGCGCCCAAGCTGCACAGCGATGCCCGCGGGCTGGTGGCCGAGGGGAACCTGGCGCTACAGATGGTGCTGAGCCCCGACCAGACGCAGATTGACGCGGCGGTGCGTATGCCGGCAGAGACGATCATCCCGATGGTGGACGACTCGGGCCGCTTCGCCGACGTGACGAAGGCCTACGAGCAGCGCAGCACGGTGACCGGCGAGGTGCAGGCCACCTTCGCGGCCTGGCAGCTGCAGTTGGCGCGCTACGACCCGATCAACTTCGATGACCTGGGCGCGATGGGGCGGCCGTTCCTGAGCAGCGCCGTGGAGAAGTGGCGCATGCTGGTGATGACCGAGGAGGACCTGGTGATCCGCCGCCGCCAGCGGGCGCCGCTGCGGCTCTCTCACGTTCTGGAGGGTGCTGACGAGCACGCGCTGCAGGACTACCGGAAGCAGATCGAGGGCGAGAAGGGCGAGATCACCACCGACTTCTACGCCAACAAGAAGGGCGGCGTGACTGCGATCCAGGGGGACGCGAACCTGGAGCAGATCGCGGACGTGGTGCACCTGCTGGACAGCTTCTTCGCCGGCACCGGTGTGCCGAAGGGGCTGGCGGGCTTCACGGATGGGCTGGCGCGCGATGTGCTCGAGGACCTGAAGCGCGACTACTTCGAGGAGGTCGACTTCATCCAGGACTCGTTGGCGGGTGAGTACGAGATGGCGTTCCGGCTGCACCTGCTGTTCAAGGGCATCGTGGCGGGGCCGGATGAGTTCCTGCTGCGTATGGCGACCCGCCGCACAGAGACGCCCAACCAAGTGGCCGACCTGGGGATGAAACTGCTGGCGGTTGGCCTGCCTCATCCCATGGTGTGGGAGGAGATGGGCTATGACCCGGCGAAGGTGATCGAGGCACGCGAGGCCTGGGCGGCTGAAGGCGACCCGTACCCGGCCGCCGCCGGCGCCCCCGGTGCGCCGGCCGTGAAGGTGACGCCCGGCAACGCGCCCAAGGGCGAGAGCGCCACCAACGTGGGAGTGCCTGGCAGCAACGGCGGCAAGGGGCGCGGCTGATGGCAGAGCGCCAGGCGATCGCCTCAGCGATCAAGCGGGCCAGCAATGCGGCCCAAGCCGCCATGCGTGAGCTGGACGAGCAGACGGCCGCGGAGCTGGCCTCGGCTTACGAGGCCGCGGCTGAGCAGATCCGCGCCGCGATCGCGCAGGCTGCGCAGGGGCAGGGAACCGTGCACGTTGGCGCCCTGCAGGGCCTGCTGGCTCAGGTGACGGCGGTACTGGATGCGCTGGGTACGCGCCGGCGTGACGTCATCCTGGCAGCCGTGGACGAGGCCGCTGTGCTGGGTGTGGAGCCGCTGGCGGCGGTGTACGAGGTGCTGGGCGGCGTGCCGGCTGGTGGCGAGGCGCCTCAGCTGTTCGCCACGCGCACCGCGGAGTTCGTGCGGCAGTTCGCCGACGTCGACGGGCTGACGCTTTCGGACCGCCTGTGGCGCGTGGGGCGTACCACGCGGGATGCGGTGACCTCGGTCATCGAGCAGGCCGTGGTGCGCGGATGGAGCGCGGACCAGGCGGCGCTGCAGCTCATCACGCAGGGCCGCCCCGTACCGCCGTCGACAGCTGCTGCGCAGAGGGCGGCGGCGGTCGACGAGGTGATGAAGGCGGCAGACCTGCTGCAGGCACCCGCTGGCACCCCGCTGGCCAGCGCGCAGCGCGTGGCGCGCACGGAGCTGAACAGGGCCCACGGCGAGGGCTACATGGCGAGCATGGCGGCGGTGCCTGGCTTGGTGGGATTCCGGTTCCTGCTGTCCCCCCGGCACCCCCGACCGGATATCTGCGATCTGCTGGCCAGGCAGAACCTGCACGGCCTGGGCTCGGGCGTGTACCCGGACCGCAAGAGCTGCCCATGGCCGGCGCACCCGAACACGCTCAGCTTCGTCGTGGCCGTGCTGGATGACCAGGTGAGCGATGCGGACCGGGCCGGCCAGGAGACGACGCTGCAGGCGCTGGACCGGCTGACGCCGGAGATCCGCGCCGGCGTGTTGGGGCCCACGAAGGCAAGCTACTTCGACCGCGGGCTGTTGACCACCGGGATGGTGCGGTCGACGGTGGGCGCCGTACAGCGCCGTCTCGGGCGCTGAGCCCGGACATGCCCTAGGGCGGCAGCAAGGTCGCCACCCCATCACTGCGCCTTTGCTGGCCTATAGGGCGCCGGCACGCCTTCCTGACAGGCATCCCCCCCGCACCCCCCAATGACGTTGACCCGGCGCCGGCCGGCATTGAGGACGAGGGGGGCGGCCGACCATGCAAAACGGCTGAACAAGACACGGAGAGGCGCAAATCGCCGTGGTTTGATGGACGGGAATAGGCTCTCTCTATTCCTCTCCTATGGAGCGCTCCGCTGTTGCCTATTTTTTAATCCATGGATCGAGCGTGAATTTCCACGGATTGATTTATTTATTCCACGATATGCATTTTCTGCATTTGGGTCGTTCTTTTTATCTATCTCTTTGATTTATATAGAAAAGAGAGAGAAAGAAGGACCACGGAAGAGGGTTTGGCATCCACGGGTATGGAATTGGTGTCAGTTTTGTAACCACGGGTCGTGAGCCGTTCCATGGGTTGATCCGTGGATTTGGAATCGGCCGCAAACCCGCATGAATACTGGGTTCTCATGGTCATAAAATGCACTGCCCACGGTTCCATGGGTTGAATGTCTGATGCCCCCCGCCGTGGACTCGAAAAGGGGTTCTCGATGGCTCATGAATCTGATGCCGAGGTGATCGATGGTTTCCTGACGCACCTGCTGGCTGGTCGCGGAAGGAGCGCGCGGACGATTCAGGCCTACAGGGCGTGCCTCGCGCGGCTGCAGGAGTTCCTGGAGGGGCGGCCGCTGTTGGAAGTGGAGCCCGTCGAGCTGGAGGCGTGGGCCGGCATCTGGCTGCACAAGCGGGGCGTGATCGCCCGTAGCCGCCGGCAGTACATCTCGGCGGCGCGTGGCTTTTTCCACTGGGCCAACCGTCGTGGCCTGGTCAGGAAGTCGCCCGCCGCTGACCTGCTTCACCCGAAAACGGCGAAGCCGCTGCCAGAGGTCACCAGCCTGGCCAGCGCAGAGAAGCTGATGTGGGCGCCTGATCTGGGCACGTTCCTGGGTATGAGGGACGCGGCCATGCTGTCGTTGTTGATCGGCTGTGGCCTGCGGGTCTCAGGCCTCACTGGCCTCAACGTGGAGGACTTGCGCAATGGCGACGTCGACGGCAAGCCGAGGCTGATCGTTCGCGTCACCGAGAAGGGCGAGAAGACGCGCATCCTGCCCGTGCCGCGCGAGGCCGAGATGCTGCTTCGGGTGTACCTCGACCACGAAGAGCTCCGCAGCTACGACCGCCAGGTCAAGGTCGGGAGCGACGTGCGCACGGTGTTGTTCGTCAACGCCAGGAACACCCGCTGCAAGCCGGAGGACTGGCACGGCGAGGCAGTGAGGATCTCGCGCAAGAGTGTGTGGCGAATGATCCAGCGCTACGGTGAGGCGGCCGGCGTCCCGAAGCACGAGCTGCACCCGCACGCTTTGCGCCACCTGTTCGGCACGGAGCTGTCCGAGGATGGCGTGGACCTGATCCTGCGGCAGCAGCTGCTGGGGCACGTCGACCCGAAGACCACGGCCATCTACGACTCACTGGCCTCGCGCCGACAGACGGCCACCATCGACAAGTCTGGGCCGCTGGCAAAGATCAAGACCCCCGTCACCGAAGTGCTGCGCCGCCTGTAGGCGCCAGCCATCAATCGACCCGTGCCCCGATCCCTCATGAGGACACAACGCCTATCCCGTCACCATCGTCGAAGGGCATATAGCCAGGAAACATCGATGACGCCGAACGATTGCGCGCGTGGTGCAAATCTGTAACAGGAACGGGCTAACTCATTTATGACGACACAAATTTGCGGGCATGCCCACTGCGCACTCTGTTGGAAGACGCAGTGGCGTGGCATGGCCGCATCCATGAGCGAGGTGGAGCGATGAGCGAGCAAACGCGCAGTGGTGACGATGCAGGCGGCAACCTGACCCTGTGGCCGGCTGACGACGACCGGCCGGGCCGGGCGGCCGCCCCCCCAGAACAGGGGGGGGTGGGGGCTCGGCAGGCCCCCCGGCGGCGCCTGGAGGGGGGAGGTGGGTACCTGGATGGCCGCACCCCGCCAAAAGTTCCGGGGCCGCGGTTCGATGGCTCGCTGTCGCTCGCAGATCCGCTCATGCTCGAGCTCTCGGAGATCGGCCTGTCCGCGATGTGGCTCGGTGTCGCCCAGTTCCTCGGCTACGACCGCTTCCTGGCCCTCTGGCGGCAGTTGTCGGCGGAGCCCAAGGCGCTGACCTACGACGGGCAGATATTCGTCACCCTGCGCGATTTCGCCAGCTACGAGCGCTACCAGCGAGACCTGTACATCCGCGCACTGAAGGAGGCCGGGCTGCCTGCTTCGGTGATCTGGTCGACGATGCGAGCCCATCTCGGGGACGCTCGATCGCAGGACAACGTTCGAAGCATCATGTCGGAGAGCTGGGCCGAGTCGCACATGGCGGCTCGTAGTGCGCCGCGGGTCAGCTCGCTGGTGGCCTCGAAGATTCACGAGGTGGCCAGCTCGGGCAGCGACCTCTTCCCTCGCGAGTTGGAGCACGCGTTGCTCGCTGACGCCTGCCTGAAGCCGGCCAAGCCGGCCAGGTCTGAAGCGGAAACCCCGAGAGACCCTCGCATCGGCGAGCTGATCGACATCGGCATGCCGCAGTTGTGGCTCGACGTGGCTCATCTCGTCGGCTACGACGACTTCGTGGCGCTGTGGGCCGCCTGGTCAGCTGAGCCATCGCTGCGCGGCCCGCGCAACGCCATCCACCTGCGGCTGCGGACCATTAGGTCGTTCGAGAAGTACCAGCGCAACCGCTACATCGAAACCCTCGTGGCCTCAGGCCTGAAGCCACGCCAGATCTACACCATGCTGCAGAGCGAACTGGGTGAAAAAATGTCCTTCCGCAATTTGATGCGCCTCTTCAATGCCGGTAGGGTGGGGCGATGAAGCGCGCCGTCGTCTACGCCCGTGTCAGCACCGAGCGCCAGGCCGACGAGGGCCTGTCCATCGAAAGCCAGATCGATGCCTGTGAACGGCGCGCGCAGGCCCTGAATGCGGCCGTGGTGGCCGTCTACCGGGACGAGGGCATCAGCGGTACTACCGACGCCCGCCCGGGATTCCGGGCGGCGATCAACCGCTGCGCGCTGCGCGACGTTGACTACCTGATCTGCTGGAGCAGCAGCCGCTTCGCTCGGGACCAGCACGACGCCATCACCTACAAGCGCGAGCTGCAGGCCTGCGGCACGCGCCTGGTGTACGCCCAGTCGGACGTCGACATCAACACGCATGAGGGCTGGCTGCTGGACAGCATGCAGCAGGTCATCGACGAGAACTACAGCCGCCAGGTCAGCCGCGACACCAAGCGCTCGATGATGAGCGCTGCGGCCGATGGCTTCTGGATGGGCGGCCGTGTCCCCTACGGATTCCGCGCAGTGCCGGCCTCGGATGGCCGGCGCCGCCGGCTGGCGCCCGATGAGTACGAGGCGGCGGTGGTGCGGCAGATCTTCGGATGGGCGGCTGACGGCGCTGGATCCCTTCTGATCGCGACGCGGCTCAACGAGCTGGGCGTCACACTCAACGGCAGGCCCTGGCGCAAAGCGGCCGTGCTTTACCTACTGAAAAGCGAGGCCTACATGGGGATGGTGATCTTCAACCGTTTTGACCGGAAGACCCGCAAGGAAAAGCCGGCCGGTGAGTGGGTGCGCGTGCAGGCTCACGAGGGCATCGTCACCGCGGAGGTGTTCGAGAAGGTGCAGTCCGCCATGGGGAATCGTGCGCCCAGGGCAGAGAAGGGCTCCAGCGTCAGCCAGCATGTGTTCACGGGGTTGCTCCGCTGCGGGCGCTGCGATGGCTCGCTGAAGATCCGCACGGGCAAAGGCCGCGGCGGCATCATGTACAGCTACTACGGCTGTCACAACGACCTGCAGGGCGTGCGCTGCGGTCTGCCGGCTTTCCGTGCCGACACGTTCGACGCGTGGATGACCCAGCAGCTGCTCGACAACGTGCTGACGGTGGAGGTGATCCAGGGCGTGCTTGATCGCCTCGACGACGCGACTAGTGACTGGGTGAAGGACCGCGCCCGCAGGCGCACCGCGCTGCTGCTGGAACTACGTGGCGCCGAGGGCCGGCGGCGCAAGTTGTTCGAAGTGCTCGAGGAAGGCGGCAAGGACGCACCAGGCATCAAGGAACTGGGGCCCCGGCTGCGCGAGCTCAACTTGCAGATCGACAAGCTGGAGCGGGCGATGACGGCCCTGGAGGCAGAACCCGAGCCCAACGTGGGGCCGCTGACCATCACGGCAGAAGAGGCCGCGGAGATCTTCCGCAACATCATCACGGCCAGCGACGACCCGAAAAAAAGAAGAGCCGTCTTGGCAACGATCACTGAACGGATCGTCATCAATGACGGCTCTGTCGATGTTCACTACAAGCCGGATTGCCTCGTCAGCAATGACGGGCAACCGGTTCGCAGTGAGCATTGTTGGCTCCCCGACCTGGGCTCGAACCAGGGACCTACGGATTAACAGTCCGGCGCTCTACCGACTGAGCTATCGAGGAATGGATTTGTATGTCGGCATGACAAGCGGTTGCGTCATGCGTCTTGGCATCTTGCGATGCAATTCTGTGGCTCCCCGACCTGGGCTCGAACCAGGGACCTACGGATTAACAGTCCGGCGCTCTACCGACTGAGCTATCGAGGAACAGAGCCCACGACTATAGCAGTTTTTTGGCGGTCAGAGTCGAACTTCGAGGCTTGCGCGGAAAGTTCTCGTTTCGAGCGGGTAGAGGTAGCTGTGATCGAACTGCCACGGCGACTCGCGCCAGGCGCGCTTGTTGGCCAGGTTGTCCACCGCGGCACGCCAGATCCAGGTCTGGCCGCCCAGCAGCTGCGTGTAGCGCAGGCTCGCGTCGGCCACGGTCCAGGCGGGCACGGTGACGCTGTTGTCGGGCGTCGCGAAGCGGTGGCCCTCGTGGCGCAGGCCGGCTTGCAGCTGCAGGCCGGGCAGCAGGTCCTGGCGCACGTGCAGCTTGATCGTCGTCTCCGGCACGTTGGCGGGGCGCAGGCCGTTGAGCGCGGTGTCGGCACTGCCGTGGCGGCGGGCCTGCAGGCGCATGGCGCTGGCGAACACGCCGCCGCCGCTCCACTTGAGGTCGGCGCTGGCCTCGACGCCGCGGTGGCGGGCCTGGCCGTCGGCGCGGCGCTCGCAGCTGTCGTTGGCGCTGCACTCGGTGAAGCCGGGCAGCACGACGTCGCGCCAGGCGGGGCGGTGAATGTCGAACAGTGTCAGCGAGCCTTCGACGCGCTGCGTGCCGGTCTTCAGGCCGATCTCGGTCTGGCGGCTCTTCAGCGCGGGCAGGGCCTGGCCGCGGTTCTTGAAGCGTGCGCGGTTGGGCGCGACTTCGCTCTCGATGCCCTGGCCCCAGCTGGCGTAGACCAGCCAGTCGCTGGCGATGGCGTGGCTGACGGCGACCCATGGCGTCGTGACGCCCTGCGAGTAGTCCGTCGCGCGCGAGCCGTCGGTGCGCACGCTCTCACGGTGCAGGCGGGAGTGGCGCAGCCCAAGCCAGGCGCTGGTGTCGGCGCCCAGCACCACGCGGTCGCGCAGGTAGAGCTCGTTGCTGCGCTCGTCGCGGTTGGTGTTCTCTCCGGTCAGCGCGGGGCTGGGCGCGGTGACGACGTTGCCGCTGAGGTTGCCGATGCCGGTGAAGTTGTAGGCCTGGCGCTGGAAGCGGCTCTTGAACTGGCTGCTCAGGCCGCCCACGGTCAAATCATGACGCAGGCCGGCCAGCTGCACGGGGCCGCTGGCGGAGATGTCGAGCGACGTCGTGTCGCGGTGCTCGTTCTCGCTGCGGAAGTCGTAGAGGTCGAAGCGGCCGTCAGGGCCGAAGCGGTCGCAGTAGTAGGCGCCGGAGAAGTCGCTGTTCTCGTTGCAGTCCAGGCCGAACGCGAAGGCGTTGCGGTCATCCGTGCGCAGGCGCTGCACGCCCAGGTGGGCCTGGGCGCGCCAGTCGCCGCCCAGCTTTTGCTGCACGCGCAGCGAGGCATGGGTGTTGTCGAAGACGACGGGCAGCGTCCAGGGCTGGTTGTTGAGGTTCAGTCGCGGGTCGATGGCCTTCGCGTCGGGCAGCTTGTCGCCCAGCAGGCTGAAGCCATCCTGGCTGGGCTGGCTCTGGCGGTTGAACTCGATCTCGGCTTCGACGAGTGTGCCGGCGCTGACGCGCCAGTCGGCCGCCACCGCCGCGGTGTGCGAGCGACCGCGGGCGTTGTTGACCTGCGGGTCCAGGTGGGCGGCAGCGAGGTTCAGGCGCAGGCCGAACTCACGCTGGCTGCCGAAGCGTTGCGAGTTGTCGACGCTCGCGGCCACCGTGCCGCCCTGGACGACGTTGAGCATCAGCGCCGTGCCGTCCTCGGCCAGCGGGCGCTTGACGACGAAGTTGACGAGGCCGGCCGGCGAGCTGGTGCCGGCCTGCATGCCGGAGCTGCCCTTGAGCACTTCGATGGCCGACTTGTTTACCAGCGACAGGGCCGTCTCGCCGCTGATGGGCAGGCCGTCGCGGCGCAGGTTGAAGCGGTTGTCGAGGTCGAAGCCGCGGACCTTGAGCTGCGACCAGTAGCCGACGGCGTTGTAGGCGTCGGAGACCGAGGCGTCCAGCTTGGTGATGCCCGACAGCTGGGTGATGCCCAGGTCTTCCAGCCGTTCGGCGGAGAGGCTCAGCGCCTGCATGGGCAGCCGGGCCGGCGCCTCGTTGAAGCCGGACAGGCTGGGCACGGCCTC
This sequence comes from Roseateles sp. GW823-FHT07B05, assembly GCF_058794515.1. Taxonomy (NCBI): domain Bacteria; kingdom Pseudomonadati; phylum Pseudomonadota; class Betaproteobacteria; order Burkholderiales; family Sphaerotilaceae; genus Roseateles; species Roseateles sp. GW823-FHT07B05. The sequence goes on along the minus strand of NZ_JBXAGX010000018.1, from coordinate 25,920 downwards.
GACGGACTTGCCGGTCACGCTGACTTGCGGCAGCGACTGCGCGGAGGCGGCGCCGGCGGCCAGCAGGGCGGCGGCGGTGGCGATGTGGGAAAGAGTAGGTCTTGCCATCGGAATGCGAAGCGATGGCAGGTCGGCAAACACTGAAGACGCCAGGCCCCCGGGAGACGAAACAGGATGGGGACTGCGATTCGGCTGCTTCCCTGCGCGAGGATTACCTCGGGCTCGCCAACTAAACTCGGCAAGCCTCGGCGCGCGCCCTTGCGGGCTTGCGTCGGATCAGGTTCAAAGGGACTGTCTCAGTCGGCCGAAGCCAACACCCCTAGCGAATGCCGCCGGTCAGGCCGACGACGGCGCGCAGTGTAGCGCTGCAATAAAAAAGCCCGCTGGTGCGGGCTCGGTGTGGTGCGGGTTGCGTTCAGGCTTTGCCCACTCGGTGGGTCAGCGCCTCTAGCGTTCTCATCGCCTCAGCGCCCCGCTTCTGGCCCACCTGGGATAGGTAGTCGGAGCGTGCCGCGCCGTCCATCTTGGCCACATGCCTGGCCTCGCATTCGTGGCGCCACTCCTCGCTGGCGGAATCGACCTCGCGGCCATCGAGCAGCCTCACCATGTTGCCGGACTTCATCATGGGGTGATTGTGCAGGCGTCTGCACGCCGTTCAGCTGCGGTCTGCAGCTTGCCCACTAGGTCCGGGTGCAGCACCAGGGAGCCATCGGCGAGCTGGTAGCACCCTGGCGTTGTCCACTGGTGTTTGCGCACTCTGTAGCCACGGCGGCGCTTCCTGATGGCGCATCGTTCGATGCGGTATTCGGTGTGCTGTTGCAGCGCGAGCGGACTGGTGACGAAGCGCACGCCGAGGAAATTGCTGATGTTCATGTGCGAGTTCGGAGGGTGGGAGGGTCAGCGGTTGGGTTTTTCGGCTAGGCCGCGCCAAGGCTCGCGCTGCAGGTCCGAGTCAACTTCTTGGGTGGCCGCCACATCGGGTGTGCTCCCGGGAAACTTCCAGCGGCCCAGGTGGAAGCGTGAGTAGCAAAGCCCCCAGCTGCGGTGCTTGCGTTCGTAAACGCCATCGCGCGCGGGCTGGGTCTTGCCGCTGAACCAAGGTGTCGTTTTCATCGTGGGTACCTACAGTCGAAGGGCGGGAACGTCAGGCCGGCAGGCTGGCGCGCAGGGCTTTCACCCAGGCCGACCGGCCGTCGGTGCGCTGCACTTCCTCGGCGTGGTTCTGCTCGTGGTACGTGATGTCGCGCTGCAAATCCGCCAGGCGCTTTGCGGCCCACTGCTCGCCGGTCAGCCGGGCCGTCGGCGTCAAGTAGTAGGTCTCGTCACAGTCGAAATCGATGCTCTCGACGATCTGCTTGCGCATGAAGTCCCGCAGGCCGACGTGTTCGGCGGTGGGCGGAGTCCAGGCGTCGACCTGGGCCAGCATGCCCTCGTAAGCCTTGCGCTGGGCGCGCATCTCTTCCAGGCGCATCAGGCGACGCGTCTCGGCGTCATCCCAGGCTTTCGCGGCCTGCTGTTCGCGCTGAGACGGCGTCAGGGCGTGGAAGCTGACCAGCTCGCCGCGCATCTTTTCGGCGTGCTCGGCGTGGTAGTTGCTGACCTCGAACTGCTCCGGGATCTTGTCGCCGCCGGCCGGCTCATCGCGCAGCATGATGCAGGCGCCGAACGCGCGGGCGCAGTTCAGGGCGAAGGTGTTGAAGGTGATGCCGTCTTTGATGTCGGCGGTGTATCCGGTGGGCATGGTTGTCCTTGGTGGGGTTGATGGGCGAGGCTTGGGGATAGGATCAGGTGGCCGCGGCCGGCTTCATGAAGACCAGCCAATGCGTGCCGGCCTTCTTGCCGCTGGTGTTGCCGAACAGCGGCCGGTGCGTCGTCAGCGCCAGCACCTCGCTGAGCTTCACCTGGGTCTCGTTCCACTTGAAGACGAGGACGCCATGCGGCTCCAGCACGCGCATGCATTCCGCGAGGCCTCGGCGCAGGTCGTCGCGCCAGTCCTCGGACAGCTTGCCGTACTTGGCGGCCAGCCAGGACTTCGGGCCGGCGCGCACCAGGTGCGGCGGGTCGAACGCCACCAGCTTGAAGGCGCCGTCCGGGTAGGGCAGCTCGCGGAAGTCCAGCAGCGTGTCGGGCGCGATCTCGATGGTGCGCGTGCCGCTGGGGTTGCCGTGGCTGCGGTCGGTGACGGTGATGGTTTCGGCGCGGCGGTCGCCGTAGATCACGTCAGGGTGCTTGCGGTCGAACCACATCATGCGGCTGCCGCAGCAGGGGTCGAGGACGAGGGCGTCAGTCATTGGTGCCAGTTCCGGGGATGGGAAGTTCAGGCGCGATAGACGTAGCCGTGCCCGTCGTCGTCGGTGATTGGCGCGCCCGCGATCACCAGCACGGCCTCGCCACCCTCGGCCGCGGCGTGGATGCCGCCTTCCAGCAGCCAGTGAAGCGTGGGACCGTCCTCTCCGCCCGGGCGGACAACGGCAACGGCTTCGACGCCGATGGGCCGGGGCTTTTTGGCCGGCGCGGCGGGGCGCACGTAGAACGCCACGGCGCCGTCCTCGGTGTCGTGCAGGCTGACCATCACCCAGCCGTCGCCCTCCGGTGGCGTGGGCGTCCAGGCGTTGCAGCCGCCGGCCTCGCACATCGCCTCGTGCGCGTCGAAGTCCATCTGGCTCTCGGCGTCGACGATGGCGGTCTCAAGGCCGAACACGGCCAGCAGCTTGGCGTAGTCGACGTTCTCGTCGCAGTGCGGCAAAGCCAGGCTGCACCAGTAGCCGTCCTCGTCGCGGACGACTGGGCCGGAGTTCAGCAGCACGTCGCGCAGCCCCTGCAGGTCAGCCGTCTTGGCGCGGGTGGCAACAGTCGGGGTGGGAGCGTCGGGGAACAGTTGCTCCCAGCGATCAATCATGTGTTCCAGGCCGCCGCTGCATGCCGCCTGGATGACGTTGCGCAGCCGGTTGATCTCCGTCGCGTAGTCGTCGAGCCGGGCTGCTTGCTCGGCCACCTTGGTCTTGAGCAGGCCAAACTCGGCTACTCGGTCGCGCCAGCCTGGAATGAAGTCATCCAGTTCGCCGGTGCTGAAGCCGCCGCGGCAGTTGCGGCCCTCCAGGTCGATCAGCGCGGGCTGGGCGCCCCAGCGCTTGCAGTAGACCTCGTAGGCTTCCAGGTGGATGGCCCAGGGGATGCCGCCAGGGTAGCCCTGGACGGGCGCGCGTTTCTCAGTGGGGTTGGTCATGATGGCTAGTTCCAGGGGATGGGAGGTCAGTCGAAAGCCCGGATCGCCTGCACCAGCGCGCCCTCAGCGCGCAGCAGGTTGTCGACCACTTGATCCCCTGTGCAATGGGCCTCCACGCACAGGGTCTGCGCGTCCATGACTTTCGCCAGCGCCTCTTTCAGCGCGCGCAACGCGACTTGCTCGGTTGATGTCAGTGCCATTTCTTGGCCTCCTATGGATGTCGCTCAAGGCTTGAACTGCAGGTTGAAAGTCCAGCGGTTGCCGGTAGCGGAGACGCTGGCCGTTGTCCCGCTGGTGTCGAGCCGGCGGCCCCTCTCCAGTTCGGCAGCAGCCTGTTTCAAGGCGGCCAGCACGATGCGCTCGTGCGCTCCGATTTCTGGAGGCCGTGGGGGTATCGGTGGCAGCGCCACTCTTGCGGTCATGCCCATATCGATGTCGCTCAAGGGATGGGGCGGCCCGCGGCGCGGGCCAGCTCGGTGTCAATGGCCGCGTCGACCTCTGCTTCCGTCTGGCACAGCGCCAGCGGTTCCAGGCCGGTGTTGCAGAAGCCTTCCTCGTCGAAGGTCACGAACGCGCGCCGCATCCATTCGTAGCGGGAAGCGTTGATGGCGTCTTGTGTCGGGTCAGCCACGCTTGGCCTCCAGCGGGTTGCTCAGCACGCGCAGGTGTCCCTGGCCCATGAGGAAGTTGCGGTGGCTGTTGACGGCGACGGCTTCGGCCTCGGCGGCGACGACGTCGCCGGCGGAGACGACGTTGCCGGCGTCGTCCAGGATGGCCAGGCGGCCGGGCTTGCCGTCGACCAAGACCCGCAGGCCTTCGTGCGCCACGGCTGTGATGACAACGCCGGCGATGGTGCCGGTGGGCTGGGTGCCGATCATGATGGGCTCCTGGGTGGATAGGTCCGCAGCCACGCCACGCTGGCGAGCATCTGCATGGGCGCGGTGATGGCGGGCCGCAGGCGGCCGGCGTTGGCGGCGGTGGTCGAGCGGTCGAAGGCGCAGGCCTTGCACAGCGACGCGAGGCCGCCTGGCGCGTGCGCGGCGCGGGTGAAGAAGTCGGTGTCGGCGGGCCACCATTCCTGGCAGCTGCAGCACCGGCGCTGCAGGCCCAGCGCGCTCGTGCGGAATTGCTTGCACTTGGGCGGGACGTCAGCCGCAGTGGTTGCCCAGGCCTTGCTGAAGCGGCTTTGATGGGTTGCCGTCATCACGCAGGCCCCTTGTATTGAGCGACCGCGCTGACGATGGCGCCGAGGTCCAGCGCGGCCTGCTGCGGGCCCTGGTGGTGGACCAGCGCGCCGGCGAGCTGCGTGATGGCGCCTATGACCATGTCGACCGCCGCGGCGTCGCCGCCGGTCGCGCGGATCTTGCCGATGACGGGCAGCAGCATCGAGCTGGCCAGCTCGCGGCCGGCGTCGACGCGGGCCCGCGTCAGCAGGCTGGTGGACAACGGGCCGGCCTGGCGCCGCGGCGCGTTGTCGCCGCCGGCGTGGAACAGCACGGTGTCCACCAGCAGGCGGTACAGCCAGGCGTCCTGAGACTTGCCCAGGGGAATGACGTAGCCGTCGCGGTAGCCGATGGCGGCCTCCAGCTCCTGCAGCACGCGCAGGGGGTTGTAGTCCCGTGCGGCCTGGCCGGTGGCAAGGGCGCGATTGAGCCCGCCGCTCATGCTGCCGCCGACTCGCCGGCTTCAGCCGGCTTCAACGGACTGGCTGCGTCGGCGGAGCCGACGTCCTCGTCATCACTGCCGGCGGAGCCGGCCTGGCCAGATCCTTGGGCGAGATCCCCGGCCTCGTCGTCAGCATCGCCGCCTTCTTCGTCCGACGTGCCATTGCTGGCGCGCGCAGCGGGGACAGGGGTAGAGGCGGCTTCGGCAGCGATGGCCGCCAGGTCCACGCCGTAGTGGGCGCCGGCCGCCATCAGCGCAGCGGGGTCGTCGTCGAGGTTCCAGCTGTCCACCTCGCAGCCTTCGGCCAGCACCAGGTCCAGCATCAGCAGCGCCAGCTCGTTGGCTGGCAGCAGCTCGATCTGGCCGCGCAGCTCGTTCAGCCGCACGCCGCGCACGTCCAGCAGCATGTCCAGGCCGCTTTCGCCGTTGTCGTCGGCGCGCTCCAGCAGGTGGTGGCAGATCAGGCGCAGGTCGAATTCGCTGCGCGCCTGCAGGCTTGCGGCCTCGCGCACGGCCAGCAGCCAGGCGCGGTTGCGGGCGGTCTTGGCGTTGGCTTGGTCCTCGCGGGCGGCGCGGTCTTGTATGGCCTGCGCGCTGCTGCGGTGGCCGGTGGCGTCGGGCCTGGCCGTGCTGGCGGTGCGCAGGCCGGCGGCCACCAGGTCGGCTTCCTTCACGGCCTCGTGCGTCCTGCCGGTGCGCGGGCACTGGATGACGACGGCGGCGGGCAGGAAGGGCGCCTTGTGCGCGCGCTTGAGTTCGTCCTTGACGCTGGCCAGGGGCAGGTAACCGCCCTTGACCTTGCCATCGGCGCCCACCAGTGCGCGGGCCCGGTTGCCGTCGATGACGGTGCGGCCCTTGCGGCGCAGCTCGGCGGCCTGGTTGGCGAAGTGGGCAGTCTTGCGCGCGGCGAAGCACTCGGGGTCTGTACAGACGTTCGGACCGAGGTTCTGGTGGCTCCACTGGCTGCGCTTCTGGCCTTCGGCCACGTCCTGGTACTCGGGCGCGTTGGCGCTGCGCTTGGGGCAGGTGGGGCAAGGGCCGCTGCCCGCCAGCACGACGTCGATGGGGAAGGGCGCGGCCTTGAGGTCCAGCGTGAACTCTTCGTTCAGCAGGTCGCGGATGTTGCGAAAGCTGCGCTTGCCGCCGTCCTTCAAGTCCCACGCCTTGGCGCTGATGCGCTTCAGCGCCTTGATCTGCAGCGTGTCGCTGCGCAGGCGTGCCACCAGCAGCGCCACCTCGGCGTCGATCTCGCCGGCCAGGCAGGCCTTGCGCACCTCGGCGCAAGCCTGCAGCAGCTTGAGCCGGGCGTAGACGTAGGTGCGGCTCTTGCCCGTGCGCTCGGCGATGGCGTCGGGGGTGTCGTTGTGGCGCTCGATCAGCGCCTGGAAGCCCTGGGCCTCTTCAAAGGGGTGGACGTTCTTGCGCTGCAGGTTCTCGGAGATCTGCGCGCGCTCCACCTCCTCGTCGGTCATCGAGCGCACCTCGCAGCGCGCCGTCGCCAAGCCGGCGATCTCGCAGCCGCGCTTGCGGCAGTGGCCGAACACGATCTCATAGCCGGCCGTGGCGTCGCGTGCCAGTTGCTCGTCGCCCACGGCGGCGAACAGCGCCGGCACGCGCGGGCGCACCAGCAGCGGGGACAGGGTGCGGCCGTGGCTCCTGATGTCGGCGCCCAGTTCCTGCAGGTAGGCGTCGTCATAGACCAGCCGGGGCTGGGTGGGGCTGTCGTGCAGCTGGCCCAGCGGGATATCGAGGTATTGAACGTCAGACACGGTCGGCCTCCTTGCCGCGCGCGTAGAAGGGCCGGCGCGTGGCCGGGGCTTGGGTGAGGAAGCGGGTCAGGGCGGCCGTCTCGGCCGGCGTGACGAACATGTCCGCCTGCGTGTCGTCGCCGTGCGCGAAGTGGCCAGGCGGCAGCAGCTTGGCCAAGCTCTCTTCGACGATCTTGGTGAGCAGGCTGGCGGCGTCGGGGTAGAACTGGCGCAGCGTGAGCACCACCAGGTCGCCGGCGTCGCGCTCGTGGGCGCGCCGCATGTCGTCGTCCAGGCCTTGGCGCAGCTCGCGGCTGGCGGCCAGGTCGCGCACGTCGAAAACGTGGCTCTGCACCAGCTCGTGGTCCAGCACCGCGCGCAGGAAGCGGTCGTCGAGGTGCGGCGGGTCTTGCTGCACCAGGTGGATGTCGATGACGGTGCCGTCCTTCAGGCGGGCGGGCTGACTGTGGGCAAGGACGCGGTAGCGGCCATGCCGGCGGATCACGGTGAGGTCGGGTTGCATGTGTGCCTCGTGGTGGTGGCGCCTCGAGCGCGGCCAGGCGTTCCCGGCCGGCGTGCGCGGCGGGTTAGTCGGTGTCGCCGGAAGCGGCGCGCTTGAGATCGACGGCGCCGTCATCGCGGCGGCGGTGGAAGTGCGGTGCAGGCGTCTGCACGGGCTTGGGTGCGGCCGCTGGCGGGATGGGGGCCGGCACCGGCGCAAGGGCGTGGCCGTTGGCCATGCTGGCGGCGCACGCGTTGGTGAGCGTGTAGGCCTGGTCCACGCGCCGCTTGGCCTCGGCCAGCTCGTCGGCGCTGGCCCAGGGCCAGTCGGGGCGGCGCACCTGGTGGTAGGCGCGCGCCAGCTGGGTGGAGGTGGGCTTCACGGCCGCCGCTCCTGGCCGCAGCGCGTGCAGCGGTAGCAGCGCAGCACCATGCCGCGCCAGCGCAGCGTGGGCAGGTGGCCGTCGCGCGCGCACAGCTGGCGCGACTGGGTGTCGCGGCGGGCCTGGCCGGGGTCGGCGTAGATGAACGCCTTGAGGCCGGGGACGGCTTCGGTGGCGGTCGTCATGGCCGAACTCCCGCAGCGTCGCGCTCGCGTTGTTCGCGAGCGGCGGCGGCCTGCTCCGCATGCGTGGCGCAGGCGAGCAGGTTGTGCGCAAAGGTGCGGGCCTTGGCCGGGTCCAGCCAGCCCCACACCTGGTGGTCGACCGAGCCGATGATGATGTGCACCGACTCGCTCCAGTGCGCCGCCTGCTGGCCCTGATGGGCGTAGACGTTGCACTCGATGTACTGGTCTGGATCCTTGGCGTCGCCGCCCACGGTGAAGTTGTGGGCGTAGTTCATGACGACAGCCCCAGTTCGGGAACGCCGCGCGCAATGACGATCAGGTTGCCGCTCATGGTCAGGCCGAGGTGGCCCGTGCCGGCCTCTTCCATGCGCTGGCCCAGCGCCATGGTCTCGCGCTGGTGGCACTCGGCCACGTCCTCCAGCCATTCGTTGTCGCGCCGCAGTTCGGCGATCTGCTCGGCCTGCGCCTCTATCTGCGCAGCCTGCTCCGCGGCGAGCGCGCGCAGGTGTTCCAGCTCCAGGCGCTCCAGCCGCGACTGGATGCGCAGCGTGGCGGGGGTGTGGCGCGGGCTCATTGCAGCGTCCCTACCGGCACCAGCGTGCCGAAGTCGTCCACCACCGCGGGGCGGACGAGGATGGCGCGGCCCGCCACTTCGCGGCCGGCGGGGCTGGGGTGCAGCGCGATGACCCAGCGGCCCTTGGTGCCGCGGAAATCGTTGAAGTAGTGGCAATGCCGCCAGTAGCTCAGCTCAGCGCTGACGCTGACATGCAGGCCGCAGGCGAGGTTGTCGGTGACCAGCACGCCGTTCACGACGCCAGCTCCGCGCTGAGGTCGTCCAGGCGCTGGCGCACCTGCCGGAAGTCGGTGGCCACCTGGGCCAGCTCGCGGCGCAGGGTGCGGCGCTGCGCTTCCACGAGGGGGCTGTAGCGGAAGAGCCGAGCCAGCTCGTGCGCGTTTTGCGCGCTCATGCCCAGCCGGCGCTCGATGTCGTCAGCCCGCTTGCCCAGCTTGTCGATGCGCGTCAGCAGCAGGTACTGCAGCAGGTGGATGTGCAGACGCCTGAACAGGCCGGGCTTGGCCGGCCGCCGGGCCACCCGCGGGATGCGGTTGGCGCGCTGGACGGTCTGGCCGTTGGCCAGCTCGGTGGGCTGATCGTCTGGGGCTTTGCGCCAGGCTCGGCTGGCGGTCGTCGTGGGCTGCATGGTGCCTCCGCGTTGTGTTGGCGGTGGCGACTATGCAAGGTCGCATTGATGTTGTCAATGCATCATTGCATTAACTTGTTGGACAGAATTGGCCGCAATGCAACGACATGCGGCGCACTGATGCCGCGCCCACGGGAGGGCAGATGGAAGAGGTGGAGTACCTGCGGGTGGGAAACGTGCTTGTGACAAGCACGCGCATTGAGATTGACGGTCAGACGTTCGCGGTGCGCAACGTTGGCTCGGTCAAGGTCATGAGGCCAGGCACGCCGTGGATTGCAGGCTTGGTGCTGGTGGTTGCGCTGCTGATGGGCAGCAAGCCTGAAACTCGTGGGGGGCTGATCGTGGCGCTTGCGGCGGCCGCCTGGATTTGGCAGCAGGTGAGGTCGCGCAGCTTGATTCTGGTGAGCGGTGGCGGCGAGACGCTGGCGCTGAAGTCCACGAATCCGGCATTTGTGGAGTCCGTGCGCAGCGCGGTTGCGCAAGCCATCAGTGCTCGGTAGCCGCGATGAAGCAGCGCCGCAGGGATTTCCTTGTCGCGCCCGTGGCGGTCGGCCTGTCCGCACCCGCCTGGGCGGGTGAACAGTCGCTGCCGGCTGCAGATGTGGCGGCAATCATCCAGCGTCACGGCAAGCCAGACGCTGACGTGTCGACAGCCTATGAGAAACCACGGCCGCCGCTGGTCACGCGACGGCTTGAGTACCGCAAGGCGGGGTTCGGCTGGGTGCTGTTGGCCGACGCGCCGATGAACTCTCCGCCGCCTTACGCGCGCTGGAAGCTGATGGGGCTTATCGACCTCAAGACGTCCAGGCGCATCTCGCTCGAAGAGGCAGACAGCCGCATCGCCCAGCTCAAGGCAGGGAAGCGCTAGCCCCACACGCGCCGCAGTGGCGGCTAGGCCCGTGGCGTTTTCGGCCACGGGTAAATTGTCGCGCTCGCGTTCAGTTGGCGCCCTGTTTGGTGGGCGAGACTTCCGGCGCGATGCCGTTCAGGAACACGGTCATCATCTCGATGAGGCTCTTGAACTGCGGATCGGACAGGCCGGCGACGCGGGCCATCAGCGGCGCGGGGAACTGCCGCGCAGGCCGCTTGACTTCGTAGACCTTGACGTCTTCAGCCACGTGCGCGGACGGCGCGACGACAGGGGAGATAGCCATGCCGCGCTCGCGCGCAATGCGCGCCGCCACGCGGGCGTCGTAGATGGCCTCCAGCGGTAGGTCGAAGAACTTGGCGATCCGCTCGGCGGTGGAGTGTTCTGGCGCTGTGGTGTCGCTCTTCAGATAGCGGTGAAGCGTGCCCTGGAAGTTGCGGTTGTGCATCAGCTCCGCCAGGCGGCCCACCGACAGCCCGCGCTGCAGGCGAAGTGCCTCAATCAAGTCTTGCGGTCGCATTGGCGAACTATGCGCAAATGCATCATGCGATTGTGCATTGTCTACTAATGCAACATCACATAGACTGCGCGGATGGATGCAACTGCGCAACTCATTCAGGAGCTCATGCAGCACGGCCTATCTCAGACGGAGATAGGTGCGCGCACGGGCATTCCGCAGTTTCGGATGTCGCGCTGGGCGCGAGGTCGGGCACCGGTGGGGGCCAACGATGCACTCAAGCTCAAAGCGCTGAGGGATGAGGTGGCGACGAGGCATGTCGCCACTGTCGCCGCGGCGGCCGCAATCCGTTCCTCCAGTCTGCCGCCCGAGGGCCAATCTCAGACAGCGGGCGAGGTGCTGCCATGACGCCGGTGATGCAGGCCATGCTCGCGATGGTGCGGCACCACGGCGGGGCCGCCGCTGTTGGCCGCCAGGTCGGCATCAGCGACCTGGCTGACCAGCTGAGCCCGACGCATCGCGCCAAGCTGGGCTTTGACGACGCGGTGCAGATCGAGCTGTCGCTGGGCGACTACCGCGCGCTGCGTGCGCATGCGGAGGAGTGCGGGCACTTTCCGCCCATCCCGAAGCCCGAGGGTTATGACGCCGATGCCCAGCCGTGCGCGCTGCTCTTGGCGCAGACGGCGAAGGAGTTTGCTGATGTCGTCGCGGCGGTGTCCACGCCGCTGAGCAAGGACGTGGTGACGGACGCCGACGTGGCGGCCGCGCGGATGGAATACGACGAGCTGCTGATTGTTGGTCAGCGGCTCATGTCGCAGTTGGCGGCGCTGAATGCGGCGGGCAAGCGCCGCGGGGGAGTGCGCTGATGCGGCCCCGTGGCGAGATCCGCGCGGCGATGGACGCCGCCGTCAGCACCGTCCCGGTGGCGGAGCCGGGCGTTCAGGGCGTCACCTGGCGTGACCTGGCGCAGCTGGCCTGCGTGGGCTTCGATGCTGCGCGCCGCACGGCCGACAACATCGCGGCGGCCGGGGAGCTGATCGTCATCGGCCACCGGCGCGTGCCGGGGGCCAACCGGCCGATGAAGGTTTTCGCGCGGCCAGGCGCGGCGTCGATGGCCTCGCAGGCATCGGCGTTCGATGACCTGGCGCGTTGCTGGGCTGACTTCCGTTGACCGCCGGCCGCAAGGGGGATCTGCCCCCGATCAAGTTCAAAGAGCTGGCGGACGCGCTGCTGCGCCGCGCCGCCGATCTGGTGGAGGACTGGCTGCCGGGCGGCGCCCAGCGCGGGCGCGAGTACTTCTGTGCGAGCCTGAGCGGCGGCGCTGGCAGCAGCTTTGCCGTCAACCTGGACAAGGGGAAGTGGGGCGACTTCGCGACCGGCGAGGTTGGCACTGACCTGATTTCGCTTTACGCGGCCATTCATGGGCTGAGCGGCGGCGAGGCTGCCATCGAGCTGGCACGCGCGCATGGCCTGGAGGATGTGGCCGGCCTGGTTAAGCAGCCGGCCGGCGCGCCTGTGGTGGTGCGCACGCCTCCACCGCCGCCGCCGAAGGCGGTGGACAAGGGGCCGCAGGAGGCCTGGAAGACGGCGCTGCCGGTGCCCGAGTTCGCGCACTCGCTGGCGAACTTCAAGCACTACCACCGCGCCGCCAGCGACATCACGCACACGGCGGCGTACTGGGCCGATGGATGCCTGCTGGGCTACGTGGTGCGGTTTCGCACCAGCGACGGCGGCAAGGAGACACTGCCGTACACCTGGTGCGTCAGCGAGGGCAACGGCACGATGGCCTGGCGGTGGCGGCAGTGGGATGAGCCCCGGCCGCTGTTCTACCCGGGCCGGCAACACCCGGTGGCAGTGCAGGGCGACAAGCCCTATCTGCCCACCGTGGTGCTGGTGGAGGGGGAGCGCAAAGCCGAGGTGTTGCATGCGGTGCTGGATGCCGCCTGCCCCGGTGTGTACGTGGTGGCCAGCTGGCCGGGCGGCAGCAAGGCCTGGCGCAAGGCGATGTGGGCCTGGCTGGCGGCCTGCAACGTGCTGTTGTGGCCAGACTGCGATGCGAAGCGCGAGCCGCTGACCAAGGCGGAGCGGGAGCAGTACACGGACGAGGCTGCACGGGCGCTGGCCGAGGCCACGAAGCCGCTGTTGCCTGAGGCGAAGCAGCCGGGCATGTCGGCGATGCTGGGCATTGGCGCGCTGTTGCGCGACACGCAGGGCTGCCAGGTGCAGCTGTTGCCGATTCCGAAGCCGGGCGAAGTTGACGACGGCTGGGATGCGGCGGATGCCATCGAGACGGATGGGTGGGATGCGGAGCGGGTGCTGCAGTTCTTCGGGCGAGCAGGCCCGTTGCCCGTTGACGCGCCTGTGCAGACGTCTGCAGCGGCTGAGGTGCCGCCGCCCGCTGGCGATGCGGGGAAGTCGGGCGGCGGCGGTAAGAAGCCCCCGCCCGATGACGATGAAGACACGGGCGTGGGCGGGGATGACGATGACGAGTTCAGCGATTACCTTCGTTTCGTCTGCACGCAGACGAAGTGCAAGGTGTGGGGGCTGAAGCCCAACCGCAAGCTGGTCATCGCGGCGTTGCGCAAGGCCAAGAGCCTGCGCGGGTGCGTGGGCTTCAACGAGCTGACGGAAGGGCCTGAGACGCGCGAAGCGTGGCCATGGCGCAAGGCGGCCGCGCCGATGATCGACTCGGACCCGCTGCGGTTGGGGGACTACCTCAGCACGCACTACCGGCTGCCCACCATCAGCAAGTCGGCGCTGGAGGAGGCCATCGATACGGTGGCCGACGAGAACCGCTTTCACCCGGTGCGTGACTGGCTGGAGGGCCTGCAGCACGATGGCCGCAAGCGCCTGGATGACTGGCTGATCTATGTGCTGCGGCTGAAGTCCGACGAGCTGGCGCCCGGGTTGCGGCGCTACCTGCAATTGGTGGGCCGCTACATGCTGCTGGGGCTGGTGGCGCGGGTCATCAAGCCGGGGTGCAAGTTCGATTACACGCCGGTGCTGGAAGGCAAGGGCGGGCTGGGCAAGAGCACGCTCATCAAGGTGCTGGTGGGGGAGAAGTTCTTCTCCGACACGCACTTCGAAATCGGCTCTGGCAAGGATGCCTATGAGCAGCTGGCCGGCATCTGGGGCTATGAACTGAGCGAGATGACGGCGCTGCAGCGGGCCGATGCTGAGCAGTCGAAGCAGTTCTTGTCGTCGACGGAAGACCGCTATCGGGGCGCCTATGGCCGCTATGTGGTGGCCCACCCTCGGCAGTGCATCATTTTCTGTTCTACGAACAAGTACCAGTACCTGCGCGACCTGTCCGGCAATCGCCGGTATTGGCCTTTCGTGGTGCTGCACCGGCCGGACCTGGACTGGCTGCGGGAGCGGCGCGAGCAGCTGTTCGCCGAGGCGGTGGCGTTGTTCCAGGCAGGGGAGCGCATCTTCCCGACGCCCGAGGAGGAGGACGCCTACTTCGTGCCCGAGCAGGAGAAGCGGCTGATGGAGACGGGCGTGCAGGCCAGGCTGTGGCGCCTGCTGACCCGCGTGGGCGGCCACGTGAACGAGGCCAAGGCCACGCAGCACCTGCATATGACGACGCCGTTTGTCTCCATCGACGAGATGGTGGAGGCGCTGGGCACGGACCCGGGCAAGAGCAGCGCGCAGCTGGAGAACCAGATCCGCAGCTGGCTCGATGCGATGGGCTGGCAGGCCGGCCGGGAGACGAAGGGGCAGCGGCGTCGCGGCTTCTTCAGGCCCGAGGTGTGGCCGCCTGTGTTGCCGGGTGACGAGAAAGCGCCTGGTGCCGATGACGGCAGCCAGGCGCAGCACGTGGATGGGGAGTCGCGCGACGACGAGCCATCTTTGGAGGGGGCCGATGGTGCACCGTTCTGACCAGGGAGCGCGCTTCGTGAGCGCGGAAAAGGTCGCGGTGCCGGATACGCGGCGCTTCATGACGACTGCTGGAGGCGCGATTCGCGGCCGGCGTTGTGGGGCGTGCGCGGGGACGTCGGTCCACGGGCCGTTCATGTAGCCGATCCGTCCAGCCGTCCAGGGGCGGCAGTGAGCGCACAGCGCGGTGGTTTCCTATGGAAGACCGAGTTGGAGCTGCTGCATTGCCGATCGCGCCTGGGTTGGCTTACTGCGAGCGCATGCATGTAGGCACAGGTGCGCTCGCGGGCGCGTGCGAGCGCGAAGACCTGTGTGTGTCACTCACTCAATAAAAGAGGTGGACGGATGGACGGCGGTGCAAAGTTGAGCTGGGACTGGATGACGCAGCACATGCCCCGGGTTGTCGCCCTGATGCGTGGCGAACGGGAGGCGGGCAGGGGCTCTCAGTTGAATGAATGCTGGCGTGCTGGTGTGGTGCGTGGTGAGCCGGGCCAGTTCTGGGCCAGCGAAGGCCGGGTGAGCGTGGGCACGGCGCCGGCTGGTGAGCTGGTGCCGGCTGAGCTGGGGACGTTGCTGCAGAAGTTCCCGGGCGCGGCGGTGCTAATGCTGGCGGGCAAGCTGGTGGGGCAGGACGATGGCGCGCAATGAGGAGCTGGAGCGCCGCTGCCTGAACTGGGCGCGGTGGAAGGAATCGGGCGGCACTGCTGCCGGCCGGTCTGGCGGGCTCGGGTACGCGTCGCTGTACTTGCCCGCCGTGACGGCTGGCCGGCCCAGCGGGTACGAAGCCAAGGTGCCAACGCTGGACATCGAGGCGGAGCAGACGGACCGGGGCGTGCAGGCGCTGCCGTCTCACCTTCGGCGCACGGTCGAGGTGTATTACCTCGGCGATGGCTCGATGGAGACACGCTGCAACGAGCTGCAGATCAGCCGGCCCACGCTCTATGTCCGCATCGACAAGGCGCACGAGACGCTGGCGGCCTGGCTGCGTGATGCTGATGCGCGCCTCAGGCACCAGCGCGAGGCCAGCGAGCTGGTGCAGGCGTCTGCGCGGCCGCGTGGCGACGCGAGTAAGCCGCTGTCGATCGCAGCCCGCGCGAAGCTTGCCAAGCGTGCGCGCCAGAGTTCTAAGGATTAGACATTTCTCCTACATTCCTGGAACGCTGGTGTTGGTGTCTCTGAGGCACGCAGCACACCCCGACGCCCGACAGCTCAATGCGCTGGCGGGCGTCGTCGCTTCTGGAATCGCCATGCCCATCGCCCCACCCAAGCCGTGCACCGCGTGCGGCGTGCTGGTGCATGACGGCAGCGCGCGTTGCGATGCCCACAAGGTCAGGCGCGGGCAGTTCGCCGATGCGTCGCGCGGGTCGCGACATGAGCGCGGCTACGGCGCGCACTGGGATCGACTGCGCGTCCGCATCCTGCGCCGCGACTGTGGGCTGTGCCAGTGCGAAGAGTGCAAGGCAGCTGGTCGGCTGCTGTCGGCCACGCAGGTGGACCACAAGGTGAACAAGGCCGAGTGGAAGCGACGGCACGGCTCACTCGCTGGCGTCGACGACGACAACAACCTGCGCGCCATCAACGTCGATTGCCACAAGCGCAAGACCGCGCGCGAGGCAGCGCAGGGGAGGGGGGGGCAGGAAAAGTCTGAGCCTGCCCCCACAGAGGACCGGCCCGGTCCCCAAATTTTTGCGCGCGCAGGTTAGAGGGGTGGGGGGGTATCCGCCCGATGGGGAAGACCATGGCAAAACCAGGACCCGCTGCCAAGCCCGTCGAGCTGAAGGTGCTCGAAGGCAACCGCGGCAATCGGCCGCTGGATCTGTCGACGGTGTTCCGCCCCCAGGCTGGCGCGCCGACGGCGCCGGCCTGGCTGAGCAAGGAAGGCAAGAAAGCCTGGAAGCGGCTGAGCGTCGAGCTGGTCCGATACAACCTGCTGTCCACGGTCGACCGCGATGCGTTCGCGGCGCTGTGCCAGACCATCGGCCGCGTCGAGCAGATCGAGACGGCCATCCAGGCGAAGCAGGCGCTGCTGATCTCGCAAGGCAAGGACCCCACCGACGCGCTGGTGGACGTGACGCCCAACGGGCTGCGCATCCAGTCGGCGCTGTATCAGCTGCTGAACAAGGAACAGGCGAAGCAGCACACGTTCCTGAACTCGTTCGGCCTGCGGCCCGACGCGCGCGCCGTGGTGACGACGGCCATGCGCGCCCAGGCATCGCTCTTCGACGCGAAGGGCAACGCCAGCCAGGGCGCGCTGCCGCTGGCCGAGGAACCCCAAGCCCCGGCTGCGCCTGCGGCCACACCGACTGTTGCGCCGGCCCCGCCCGCTGGCGCGCTGCCGCAATCCTTCGGCGACTTTTGAAAGCACACCATGGTCAACCCCATCCACAACCACCTCTGTGTGAACGTCTGCACTGATGCTGCCGACGCCGTCGCGAAGGGCTTCGACTGGGCCGCGGCACAGCCGTCCGTCAAGCCCATCGAGGTCAAGCAAGTCGTCGTCGTGCGCAATGGCACGCAGGCGGGCAACGCCACCGTGGACTTCGTGCTGGAAGACGAGTCCGGCCAGCGCTTCGTCTTCATGGTCACCGGCAGCCTTCTCAAGTCGATCCCCTGCTGACCCGTTCACGGGACGGCCCGCCAGGTCGCGTCAGCGGCCTGCGCGGCTAAGGGGCTGAACCGCCCGCCCGCCCACCCATCCTGCAGAGCTTCGCCATGTCCGCCACCTACTTCGACCGCGCCCTGGCCTACGCCCAGGCCGTCGTCAGCGGCGGCGAGGTGGCCGGCCTGTATGAGCGCCTGGCGTGCCAGCGCTTCCTGCGCGACCTGGCGCATGCCGGCACCGACGAGTTTCCCTATGTGCTTGACCAGGTCGCCGGCGGCCGGGCCTGCCGCTTCATCGAGCTGCTGCCGCACATCAAGGGCGAATGGGCCAAGCCCGTCTACGTGGACGGCGGCTACACCTACGCCAAGATCCAGCTGGACCCGTGGCAGATCTTCTGCGAGTTCCAGCTGTTCGGCTGGAAGCATCGCGACACCGGCCTGCGTCGCTTCCGCCGCAGCTATGAGGAGGTGGCCCGGAAGAACGCCAAGAGCACCCGCGTCGCGGCGCGCGAGCTGTACCTGGCCACCGCTGACGGCGAGCCGGGCGCGCACTGCTACAGCGTGGCCACCACGGGCGAGCAGGCCCGCGAAGTGTTCGATACCGCGCGCAACATGGCGCTGCGCTCGCCGGACTTCATGCTGCACTTCGGCGTCGAGGTCGGCAAGCACGACATCACGATGGCCAGCACGGCCAGCAGCTTCAAGCCGCTGAACGCCGAAGGCAGCACGCTGGACGGCCTCAACGTCCACGGCGCCAGCGTCGACGAGCTGCACGCCCACAAGACCCGCGCCGTGTGGGACGTGCTGGACAGTGCCACCGGCGCCCGCAGCCAGCCGCTCATCAGCGCCATCACCACGGCCGGCTTCGACCGCTCGGGCATCTGCTACGAACTGCGCGACTACACCATCAAGGTGCTGGAGCGCACGGCCATCGACGAGACCTGGTTCGGCGTCATCTACACCATCGACGACGGCGACGTGTGGCACGACCCCGCCGTCTGGCGCAAGGCCAACCCGGCGCTGGGCATCAGCGTCAAGGTCGACGACATGGAGGCCGCCTGCCGCAAGGCCGTTGCCCAGCCCAGTGCGATAAACAATTTCCTGACCAAACGCCTGAATGTCTGGGTCAGCAGCTCCACCGCCTGGATGGACATGCAGGCTTGGCAGCACACCGCCGACCCCACGCTCACGCTGGCGGACTTCGAAGGCGAGCCCTGCTGGATCGGCATGGACCTGGCCGAGAAGAACGACTTCGCGGCCGTGGTGCTCGTCTTCCGCCGCGGCGAGCACTGGCACTTCTTCCCGCGGCTGTATCACAACGAGGCCGCCATCCAGCAGAGCGGCAATGCTCACCTGCAGGGCTGGGTCCGCGCCGGGTACGTCGTCGAGAACACCGGCAACGTCACCGACTTCAACATCATTGCCGACGACCTGCGCCGCTTCTGCAAGCGCTTCGACGTCAAAGAAATTCCATTCGACCCCGCGCTGTCCCGCTACTTCGCCACCCAGCTCATGGCCGAAGGCCTGCCGATGGTAGAGGTCCGCCAGGCCGCGCTGTTCTTCACGCAGCCGCTCATCCAGCTGGAGAACCTGGTGCTGGAGCGAAAGATCCACACCGACGGCAACCCGGTCTTCACGTGGATGGTCAGCAACGTCGAAGTCAGCACCAGCAAATTCAACGGCCTGAAGCACCCCGGCAAGAGCCGCGACCAAAACAAGATCGACGGCCCGCTGGCGTTGCTGCTGGCCCTGGGCCGCGCGCTGGAGGTGCCCGATGCGCCGAAGCGGCACCGCCAGCTCTGCGTGGATCTCAACGACCGAGTACCAGCATGACCAAGCACCACACCCTTGACACCACGGCGCACCAGTCGCGCGTGCTGGGCGCCTGGCTTGACGCCAACCCCGGCGCCCGCCAGCGCGCCGGTGTGCAGACGCCTGCACCGCGCAGCGCCACCACGGTCGTCAGCAGCGACCGCACCGGCATGCTGGATCTGTTCGCCCCCATCACCAGCAGCGCGGGCATGCCGGTGACGGACCGCACAGCCATGCAGGTGTCCACCGTGTTCGCCTGCCTCAGCAAGGTCAGCGGCGCCATCACCCAGCTGCCGCTGCACCAGTACCGGCTGAACACCCAGGGCGACCGCGAGCGCATGGAGCCCACGCCGCTGTGGTGGCTGCTCAACGAAAGCCCGGACGACGCCTGGACGTCGGCCAGCTGGAAGGAATGGATCGTGCGCTGCGTGGCCTTCCGTGGCGACCAGCACACCGAGATCCTGCGCAAGGGCGCTGGCGTGGCCGGCTTCCGTGTTCACCACCCCGACAACTGCAAGGCCCGCCGCAAGGGCAACCGCCTGGTGTATGACTGCGTGGACCCCGACACCGGCCGCGCCTACGGCGTCGACCAGGACGACATGCTGCACTTTGCTGGCATGGGCTTCGACGGCACGCGGTCGCTGAGCATCATCAGCAACGCCGCCCGCCAGGCCATCGGCAACAGCCTGGCCGCCAGCGACTTCAGCGGCCGCGCGATGGGCGAGGGCGGCATGCCCAAGATCGCCATCGGCTACCCCGGCGAGGTCGACGACGAGCAGGTCACCTTCCTGCACAACAGCTTCACCAAGACCTACGGCCAGGGCCGCGGCCGCAACCTGCCGCTGGTGCTGAGCGAGGGCGCCGAGGTAAAACAACTCAGCATCGCGCCTGTCGACCTGGAGCTGATGGCGCTGCGCAAGTTCGAAAAGTCGGACATCTGCGACGCGTTCGGCGTGCCGCTGGTCATCATCGGCGACACCGAGAAGGCCACCAGCTGGGGTACCGGCATCGAGCAGATCGTGCTGGGCTTCGTGCGCTTCACCATCAAGCCCATGCTGCAGCGCTGGGAAGAGGAGCTGAACCGCAAGCTCTTCCGCCGCGCTGGCCAGTTCGTGTCCTTCGACCTGGACGCCATCCTCGCCGGCGACAGCAAGACCCAGGCCGAGTACTTCCGCGCTGCCCTCGGCGGCCCCGGCACCGGCGACGGCTGGATGACGCCCAACCAGGTGCGCCGCGTCAAGAACATGCCGCCCGAGACCGGCGGCGACGAACTCTTCAGGGCGCAGCGCGGCGCGCAGACGTCTGCACTCGCTCCTGCTCCCAACCCCACCGAGGCCTGACCATGCCCCAGCTCAACAAGCTCTTGCAGCTCATCAAGGACAACGCCGGCGGCCAGGCCGAAGGCAAGTCCGCCATCCGCGCCGAGTCCACCGAAACCGAGCTGCACGTGTACGTCTATGACGTCATCAGCAGCTGGTGGGGTGCGAACGCGGCCGACCTCGTCAAGGCGCTGGCCGATGCCGGCGGCCGCACCGTGCATCTGCACATCAACAGCCCGGGCGGCGACGTGTTCGAAGCCCGCGCGATGGCCAGCGCCATCGTGGCCCACCCCGGCAAGGTCATCACGCACATCGACGGCCTGGCTGCCAGCGCGGCCACGTACCTGGCCCTGGCTGCGAACGAGGTGCGCATGACCGAGGGCGGTCTCTTCATGGTGCACAACAGCTGGACGATGGCCTACGGCAACAAGACCGAGCTGCGCGACACGGCCGATCTGCTGCAGAAGATCGACGGCACCATCGCCGCCGACTACGCCCGCAAGACCGGCAAGGCGCTGGCCGACGTGCAGGCCTGGATGGACGACGAGACCTGGTTCACCGCCGAAGAGGCCAAGGCCGAGGGCTTCATCGATGCCATCGACGCCAACACCAAGCGCGACAGCGCGGCCAACGACCAGGCCGCCAACGCTGCGCGCTGGGATCTCAGCGCCTACGCCAAGGCCCCCAAGCTCACGCCGCCCGAGCCCAAGCTCGATGACGCCCAGATCGCCCAGCAACTGCAGCGCAACCAGAACCGTCTGCGCCTGCTGAGCCTCGCTGCCTGACGCGCTCCCGCGCCAGCCACAAGGCCGCTCACCCGAGCGGCCTTTTCTTTTTCTGCTCAACAAACCACTGAAAGGATCACCATGAGCACGAGCATCCAAGCCCTGCGGGAGCGCCTTGCCGCGCTGAACCGCAAGATGAAGGCCCAGCTGGAAGGCATGGGCGACCGCACCTGGTCGAAGGAAGACCAGTCGGTCTTCGACGCCGACAGCGACGAGGCCGAGCGCCTGCAGCGCCAGATCACCGCGCTGCAGAAGGTGCTGGACCAGGAGGCCGAGGCCAACTTCAAGGACGCCGAGAAGAAGGACAAGGCCGGCAACAAGACGCCGCTGGCCAAGGGCGTCGAGATCTTCATGCGCAAGCGCATGGTCGACCTCACCGCCGAAGAGCGCCAGATCGTCCTCAACACCATGAGCACGACGACTGGCAGCGAAGGCGGCTACACCGTGCAGACCGAGGTGGCCCGGCAGTTCATCGAAGCCATGAAGGCGTTTGGCGCGATGCGCCGCAAGGCCAACGTCCTGCCGACCGGCATGGGCAACACCATGAGCTTCCCGACGACGGACGGCACCGGCGAAATCGGCGAGATCGTCACGCAGAACAGCCCGGCTTCCAATGCGGACCTCGTGTTCGGAACCAAGCCGCTGAACGTCTTCAAGTTCGGTTCCAAGATCATCACGATCCCCATCGAGCTGCTGCAAGACACCGAGATCGACATCGTCGCGCTCATCAACAACCGCCTGCGCACCCGCATCGGCCGCATCCAGAATCTGAAGTTCACGGTGGGCGCAGGCACCACCGAGCCGGACGGCCTGGTGCCTTCCGCCACCGTCGGCAAGACCGGCACCACCGGCCAGACCTTGACGGTCATCTATGACGACCTGGCGGACATGGTCGACTCGCTGGACATCGCCTACCTGGAGGAAGGCCCGGAGCCGGGCTGGATGATGGGCCAGACGATGCGCCGCGTGGTGCGCAAGATCAAGGACACCGCGGGCCGCCCGATCTGGACGCCGGGCTATGACGAAGGCATCACGGCCAAGGCTCCCGACCTGCTGCTGGGCTACCCGGTCACCATCAACAACGACATGCCGGCGCCAGCGGCCAACGCGAAGAGCATCGCGTTCGGCGACTTCGAGGGCTACACGATCCGCGATGCGATGGAGGTGAACCTCTTCCGCTTCGACGACAGCGCCTACATGAGCAAGGGCCAGGTCGGCTTCCTCGCCTGGGCGCGCGCCGGCGGCAACCTGATGGACACCGGCCGCGTGCGCACCTACCAGCACAGCGCCAGCTGATCGCAGACCCGCCAGGGTTGTCTCCAGGCCATCCGGCCTTTTCGCGCCCGAGTGCAGACGCCTGCACCCGGGCGCGGTTCTTTCCACCCTTCAGGAGATCCACATGTTCAAGTCTCGTCGCCTGTTCGCATCGCTCGCGGCCCTCGCCCTGAGCTGCGCCGCCTTCGCTGCGGAAGCGGCAACCGCCCGCACGCCGGCACCGGCCCCCGCGCCCGTCGCTGCAGCCGCTGCGCAACCCGCCCCGTCGGCCCCCGCGCCGGCTGACCTGAGCGCCACCAGCATGGCGCCTGCCCGCAAGGAAGAGGAGGTCGCCGCCGCCAACGCGGAGCTGGAGCCCTTGGGCGACCCGCAGCCCGGCCAGGTCGACGGCGAGCTGGGCGCTGCCGTGCGGCCCATCGAGCCCGCCCCGACCCACGTCGACGCGCGCGTGCTGGCCGACTGCGAGTTCGGCAAGCCCAACGACCTGGCCAGCGTACCGGTCGAGCGCGTCGAAGAGCTGGAGAAGTCCTTCGTCATCGACACGCACCCCGAAGCCGTGCGCTACGCCAAGCGCCTGGCCGCCGGCGAGATCTCGGCCTGAGCCATGGCACTGCAGCGCATCGCCGCCCCCACGGCGCTCGTGGTCAGCCTGGCCGAAGCCAAGGCCCAGTGCCGCGTCGACGTGGCGGACGACGACGCGCTCATCACAGCCATGGTCTACGCCGCCACTGACGAAGCGGAAGGCCTGCTGCGGCGGGCCCTCCTGCCGCAGCAGTGGCGGCTGTCGCTGGATTGCTTCGTCATCCAGACCATCGAGCTGCACCGCCCGCCGGTCACCGCGGTGGACTCGGTCAAGTACGTCGACAGCAATGGCGTGCAGCAGACCCTGGTGGCCGGCACTGACTACCAAGTCAGCCTCGGGCACCCGCTCTACGCCCGCCTCGCGCCGGCCTATGGCAAGACCTGGCCCAGCGCGCGCGCCCAGCTGGACGCCGTGCAGGTGGACTTCACCTGCGGCTGGGCCACGGCAGACGCGGTGCCTCCCGCCATCAAGCACTGGGTGCTGATGCGCGTGGCGGCGTACTACGACAACCGCGAGGCCTGGACCCTCGGCCAGGCCATCCAGCGCAATTCGTTCATCGACCGCCTGCTGGACCGCTGGCGCGTCCCATCCTTCTGAGGCCCACCATGGCGCAACGCTTCTCCGGCTCCCAGCTTGATCGTCACATCCAGCTGCAGCAGCCCGTCGTCACGCGAGATCCGGCCTACGGGTCGGCCGCGCCGAGCTATCAGACCGTGGCCACCGTGTGCGCCCGGCGCATGGAGGCTGCAGGCGGCACCAGCACCAGCGCTGACCAGCGCGTGGCCTCGCGTCAGGTGCAGTACCTCATCCGCTACCGCGCCGACGTGCAGGGCGACTGGCGCATCGTCGAAGGCAATCGCCGCTTCCGCCTGGTGGGCTTGCCCGCCGAACAGGGCCGCCGCTCCGGCCTGCTCATCACCTGCGAGGAGACCAGCGATGTTTGACGTCAAGCTGAAGGGCTTCGCCGAGCTGCAGAAGGCGCTCAGCGAGCTGCCCGACAAGATCGAGCGCAACATTGTCCGCAGCGCGCTCCGCGCGGCCGCCAAGGTCACGCTGGAGGAAGCCAAGCGCCAGGTGCCGGTGCGCAGCGGCAAGCTGCGCGACTCGCTGCGCGTCAGCACGCGGCTGGTCAAGGGCAAGCCGCTGGCCACCATCACCGTGGGCGGCAACCGCAAGAACGCGCCGTTCTACGCGCACCTGGTGGAGTTCGGCGCCAAGGCCCACTTCATCAAGCCCAAGCGCGCCAAGAGCCTCTTCATTGCCGGCGTCATGCGCGACGGCGTGGAACACCCCGGCGCGCGCAAGCATCCCTTCATGCGGCCCGCGCTGGACGCCACCGCGCAGCGCGCCGTGCTCGCGTTCGGCCAGGCCGTCAGGGCCAGGCTCACCAAGCAAGGCATCGAGACGCCTGACGTCGACGTGCTCGACGAGGCCTGACCGCCATGCGCGCCGAGAAGGCCATCCACGCGCTGCTGGCCCAGGCCGCGGCGGTCACCGCCATCGTCGGCGACCGCATCTATCCGCACGCCCTCCTGCAGGGCGAGCCGCTGCCCGCCCTGGTCGTCGAGCACGTCAGCACCGTGCAGCTCTCCACGCTGGACGCGGCGGCCGAGTTCGGCCTCATGCAAAGCCGCATCCAGGTCACCGGCCTGGCCGGCGCCTACCCCGCGCTCAAGGATCTGCTGGAGCAGGTGCGCATCGCCTGCAACTACCAGCGCGGCCTCATTGCCGGCGTGCGCGTCAACAGCGTCGTGCGCGACGTCGTCGGCCCTGACTTCAGCGACGACGACCGCACCGTCTTCCACCAGTCCATCGACTTCATCGTCACCTTCCAAGAACCGTAAGGAGTTCACCATGCCCGCAGCTTCCGGTACCTTCAAGCAAGTCGCCTACAAGATCAACGCCGGCAGCTTCGGCGCCGCGCCCGGCCAGGCGGGCGGCCAGTTGCTGCGCCGCACCCAGTCCACGGTCGACCTCCAGAAGGACACCTACCAGTCCGCCGAGATCCGGCCCGACTTCCAGGTGGCCGACTTCCGCCACGGCGTGCGCCGCGTCGCTGGCCAGATCGCCGGTGAGCTGAGCTGCAAGACGCACGCCGACTTCTTCGCCATGGCGCTGAAGCGCGACTTCACCGCCGGCGTCAGCGCTGCCGCCGTGGGCCTCACGGTCGCGGCCGGCGCGGGCAGCACCTGGACCATCACGCGCAGCGCGGGCAACTTCCTGACCGACGGCTTTAAGGTCGGCCGCGTCGTCCGCAACACCGCCGGCGCGATGAACGCGCTGAACCTCAACAAGAACCTGCTCATCGTCGGCCTCACGTCCACGGTGGCCACGGTCATCGTGGTGAACGGCAGCGCCCTGTTCGCCGAGGGCCCCATCGCAGGCTGCACCATCGCGGAGACCGGCAAGTCCACCTGGATTCCGCAGACCGGTCACACCGACAAGGACTTCGGCGTCGAGCACTACTACCCCGACCTGGGCCAGAGCGAGCTGTTCCTCGGCAACAAGGTCGACAAGATCAGCCTCAGCCTGCCGCCTACCGGCATGGCGACGATCTCCATCGACGTGATGGGGCAGGACATGGCCGACACCTCGGCCAAGCGCGGCGGCATCGCCACCACGGTGCAGTACTTCACCGCCCCCACGGCCGTGACGACGACCGGCAGCCTGGCCGCCGTCAACGGCGTGCTGCGCGCCGGCGGCGTCGTGGCAGCAAGCCTCACGGGCCTGACGCTGGACATCGACCCCAGCTTCACCGGCGACCCGGTCGTCGGCAGCAACGTCATCCCGCAGTTGTTCGCCGGCAAGGTCATGGTGTCGGGCCAGTTCACGGCGTACTTCGACAGCGTCGCCATGCGCGACGCCTTCGTCAACGAAACCGAGATCGACCTGGTGGCGGTCTTCACGGCCGACAACACCGCGGCGGCCGACTTCATCGCCTTCAGCATCCCGCGCATCAAGGTGGGCGGCGCGTCCAAGGCAGACGGCGAGGGCGGCATCGTGCAGACCTTCCCCTTCACCGCGCTGCTCAACAACGCCGGCGGCACCGGCATCGCCACCGAGAAGACCACGATCTGCGTGCAGGACGCGCAGGCCTGATCGGTGCAGACGTCTGAACGGAGAACGACATGAGCATCAAGCTGCTGGCCTCCTACGGCCGCGCCCCGGTGGGCGCCATCCTCACCACACTGGACGCCGCCACCGAGGCGGCGCTCATTGCCGCCAAGCAGGCCACGGCGGATCTGACCGGCGGCTTCGCGTGGACCGACCCCTACGCCGCGCCGCGCGCTGGCCTGGCTCCGGTGATGAAGAACCGCGTCACCGGCGAGTACTCCGTTGACGGAAACCCAGACTCGGTGTCAGGGGCTGGGCTGACCTATGTGACAAACGCGGTAGCGCTGAAGCCGGTGGCGGCGGCGATCATGGGCGCG